>NZ_JBWKPY010000001.1:0-946020 GCF_059418485.1 Mucilaginibacter sp. GW821-FHT07H05 | reverse complement strand
GTCAGGTTCACTTTTTTGTCAAAGGCTTCGGTCTTGATACCGCCTTCAGACTGATTGGCGAAAATCGGTTTCACCACCAACAGCGTACCATCAGGCTGCTGGGCCGGTGCCACATTCTGGAAACCGCTCATGTAATTACCAAACACCGATACCTGATCTTTAACAACCTGATAAACCAGGCCCAGTTTAGGCGCTACGGAGTTTTGCGTATAAGGATTTGAAACACTGGGACTGGTATAACCTTTATAATTATAATGGTCAAAACGCAGGCTCAGCATGGCGAAAAGGCGGTCATTAAAGCTAATTACATCCGTCGCGTAGGCGCTGGTCGTGAACTGGTCGGAAACGCCAAATGGGGTTAATGCGCCGTACTTAACAAAATAGTCATCTACTTTGGCTTTGCCTACGGCCAGCGGGTTAGGGATTTTGCTCACATCCACCGTGTCGATGAACCGGTTAGCCGGCGTGGTAGTATAATAAAAATTACCATTATAATAACGATAGCTCAGGCCCACCAATACTTTATGTTTGATAACGCCGGTCTTAAATTCACCGTTGATATTCTCCTGTAAATTGGTATAATTATTATACATCGGGCCATATAACAGCACGTTACGGGCCACTTTCGTCGGCGAAATCCAGGTTGGGTAATACTGGTAGCTCTGTTTCACATTCTCGCTCACGAAAGAGAATAAAGTGGTCGCGGTCCAGTTATTTGAGATCTTATACTTGCCTTCCAAAAATATTTTATTGGAACTGGTCAGCGCGTTGGCGTCATCCAGGTATAAAGATTTATTATAAGCCAAAGGAATTTGATCAGGTGATGTAATGCCTGACGCAGGCGTAACGCGGGTATACATGATGCGGGTTTGGTCGGTATTGAAGTACTCGACATCGGCACTTAGTTTCAGCCGATCATTCACCTGGTAAGACAGGCTCGGCGCAATCAGTACGGTGTTGTTATGACCGTTGGTCAAAAAGCTATTCTGGCGGTTCACGGCGGTATTGATCCGCATCAATGCTGTTTTTTCGGGATTTAACGGTGCATTCACATCCGCGCTGATCCGGTTCAGGCCGTAGCTGCCTAAAGTATAAGATGCCGAACCGCCGAAGGTATCATAAGGCTTTTTGGTTACCACATTGACAACCCCGCCAAACGAAGAAATATTGGCCCCAAATAAGGTACCTGAAGGGCCTTTCAGTACTTCAATACGCTCGATATTACCAATATCTAAGCCGGAACGGCTGGCTACCGTTTCCATACCGTTACGGGCATTCACGCTGGTAATGAAGCCGCGTGAAGTGATGGCAAAGCCACCCGCCGGATAAGTATTAGGCGCGGCGCCGGTGATATTGCTGGTGGCCTGGCTAATGTTGGTGGCCACCTGTTCCTGCAGCAATTCTTTAGTGACCACGCTGTAAACCTGCGGGTTCTCCAGGTTAGCCAGCGGCATGCGCGCCACCAGGTCGCTTTTTTTATTGGCGAACTTATTCGTCTTAGCGCCTTTTATTACTACTTCCAGCAATTGTTCATTGTTTTCTGTCAGGATAAAGTTCACCTCCGTGGTTTGACCGACAGCTACGCTAATATCCTTGCTTTGGGAAACCAGTCCAATAAAGCTTGCTGTCAGCGTGTAGCTGCCGGGGCTGATACGATTAAGTTGATAATTACCTTTTTGATTAACGGTTGTACCTTTGCTGGTACCTTTCAGGCCGATGGTCACGAATTCGGCGGGCTGTCCGTCCGAGGTTTTAACGGTCCCTTTGATAGTACCGGTCTGGGCGAATACAAGCGCCGAACAGCATAAGGAAAGAAAAGTTGCGTAAAATTTTTTACTGCATAATAAAGAATACATCTTTGTTTAAGTGATTAATGGGTTGAAGGATCTGTTAACATTGGCCGGTGTGATGTTTGGCGACGGATCACCGGCTTTTTTTATGAAGGGAAGCTGTTACATAGGCAGGTATTGTTTGTTCACCGCAAAGAAAAGTCTTATTTAGAATAAATCCAAATAAAAATAATAATGTATTACTTCATGCCAATCCTTTCCACGAGTGTGGTTATGCCTGCATAATACACTGATAGGTCATCGTTATTCCACTGGAACAGGTCTTTAGCACGTTGGCAAATCCACAAACTTAGGCTGGATAGCATACTTGATTAAGAAAGCTCATCAAATTTATTCTTTCATTGCCTTTGAGGTGTGATTTTCATTATTTACCAATAGCCAGATCTTTTACTATCCCGATGGAAAGCGTTACAGGGCCAAGCAGGCCGGAGGCTAACAAAGGCGAGTCTTTATGATAGTGTTTCCAGGTACTAAACGTATACCTTCCCCCGGGCGGCTTAGGCTGGCCATTCGTATACCAGTCAGGCAATTTCTTAATTCCACCCGAACCAGCAAGCGCAAACTTCCCAGCAGCGGCGGAGGTTAGATATTCATTTTCTTCGGGTAAGTTTTCGTCGCCGATCAGGCGGTTTGGCCAAAGATTGGTGACCTTGATATGTAGTTTGTTAATACCCTGATGAACGGCAGATGTGATATCTAAGTTATACGGTTGAGACCAAAGGATCGGAAATATCACACCATTTAAGCTAACTTCCGCAAGTACCTCAACTCGCCCCAAATCAAGTTTGACCTGGTGGGCAAAGGCTGGAACGTTAAATTCAAACTCCGTCATGTAATCCGCTGTTCCGGAAAAGTACCGCACGCCTTCCTGTTCATGCAGTTGCAGGGGAAGCAGTCCATCCATACGAATTTGTTCCGGCGCACCACTGCCCTCGGGAAACCTTACCATCCAGGGTGTATTGATCTGTTTGGTATTTGGAAGAAGATCTACCTGGAATTGTTTCATATTTCCCATTCCGTCTTTTAGCGTATATGTCCCATTTTTCCAAATGCAGAGTTGCCCGCTCCCATTTAACACACTTGCTGCTCTGTCAATATCAGGCGGTGGTAAAATGAGGCCCGTGCCGGCTAATTCAATGTCCGTCATCGCATTGCTAATCAACTCCAATCCAAATATTTCGCCATTATAGTAACTCGCCTGGTCATCCTGATAGGCTTCTCCAATTGATGGATGGACGATATTTCCAAAGGACTTTCCTGTTTTGATCAGACTATTGTTTATATATACCGAGGGAACATTTTTTTTGTATATAACCGTCAGTTTTGACCAGCCTGAAATTGGTACAGGAACAAAAAGGACTGCCCGAATAAATCCATCCGCCCTTTCGAAAAGTGTGAGACCATTTCTGCCTACTGTAAAACCGCTGCCTGCATGCCCACTGCCGTAGTACTTTTCACCGGGAACAGGATAAACAGCATAATGATCCGTCCTGCGGTCACCAAAAAATTCCTCCTCTGCCAGGGCAATGTCTGTTTCGGGTTTTATCCAACAGTTTACGGTAAAGTCGCCACTAATATTAGCATGCAGGCCTCTCGCTTTTCGGGGCGTTTCTTCTGTTGTGATCACTGGAATACCATCCCGATAAAGGCTTTGATAGCCAAGCCTTCTTTTTGCCGGTTTAAACACCACAAAAACCGAACCCGACGGCTCCAGCAGCAAGGGTAAGGATACCCTACCCTTTTGCGCAGTAAAAAAAATGGCCGACGTGGTTGTACCCGTCACAGCATCCCATAATTCGGGGGTTTTACCAGTTATCCGGAAGCTGCAAACCACTTGCTCTTTCCTGCGCCTTCTGTTGGCGATAAAGTAGATATCCTGATCGTTTTCCCGGCGATGAATAAAATTGATCGCGGGATCGGAAGAAGATGCGGTATATGTAAAGTCTGGTTCCAGCCCAATTTCAGGAAGAATATTTTCGATATCGGTACGCTGAAATATCTGCCCCCGGCCAACCTTACCTTTATTGCCCCATAGTTTATTAACCAGATCATTAAATTCCTGATCAGCTAAACGATCTTTAACACCGGGAGTTTGGGATGGCCGGGTACCTATAAGGATGAGGCCATCATCAACCAATTGCTGTAATTTTTGTAAAACCGGAAGCGAAATGATTTTTATGCCTGGAAAAATGAGCACCTTGTACCGCACTCCGTGTTGATTTTCTAATCTTCCGTTTTTAATACTGCATTCCCGGATCAGACAATCACTGTTAATCAGGTCGTAGTCGTAACCGGCAGGTGGGCGGTACTGCGTGGCTTCAGGATTAATAGTACGGCCCGGCACTTCCTCACTGGTAAAGTAAGCAATATCGGCAACAAAAGTCCCTTTCCTGAGCATAAACTGGCACCTGGTCAAATATTTTATCCATTCCCGCGATTTTGAAAACCAGGTGTTTGTGCGGTCGAAGTGGATCCCCCAGGGGCCCATGGTCATGCCGGGCACGGCTGTAGGATGGGGCTGATGCGCGTAACGGTGGAAGATCATCCGCGTTAAGCCCCTTGTAAACATCAAATCGCCAAGGCCTTTCATGGCGAATGGGTACTGTTGCCATTTACCCGATCCTGGTTCCGCCGTGTACGATTCTGCCCCGACTATGGACTGCCCCTTAGCGTGCGCTATAGAGGCAGCCAATTTAATGGTTCGGTCCAATACGCTGTTATTCCAAAGGATGGTATGCCCCGCCCAAAATTCGCCCATGCAGATATCCACCGTCCCGCCTATTTGCATTTCTTCAAAATTGCCGCCTTCGTAGGGCTCGGTATACGATATCATGCCATTTTCCTTGCAAAGCCCGGCAAAGCGGCCATAGTAATTCCCGGCCATCAGATCAGCCTGTGTTCTACGGAAGTCCCGCAGGAAACGGTCAGTCATATCCGCATCACCAATAAGCCGGCCTGTTAACGCAGGCAAATAGGCTATCAAACTGTATTCTTGCCGCTTTTCAAATTCAGCAGGAAACCCGGCAGTCCAGTTTTGCAAGCCCATTTCGTAGCTATCTATCAGTAAACCTACTTTACCACCATTACGAGATTTTAATAATGGCAGGATATTTTTGAATACATGTTGCCAATGAAAATCAAACGCGGTTTTACTGAATTTGTCGCAATCCAAACCTGTTCCCGTTGATGGCGCCGAATGATTTAGTCTTCCTACCGCAGTATGCCCAATTCTTAATACAGTCCATTCGCCGGGCGGGATATCCCAACTAAGTTTGCCATCCGGCGCCAGTTGAGCAGTCAGATCAACCACCGAGGATAGGTTTATCATGTCCGCGCCGGTAAATTGCGTTAAAACAGTTTGTTGAGTCCTTTTAGCGCCCGGAAAATTAGCTTTTGAAAGCCAGTTATCAAGTCTATACGCTCCTGAAAGCGATAACATGGAGAGCTTCAGCATACCGCTAAAGGTTAACCGATAATGAGATGATGTCGTTTCAGCGAAGTTTGCAGATACGTAATCGGGAAAGCTGGAATTAGAAATTGCAAAACTTTCGCCATACAGTTCTTTGATAGGAATGAAATTACCCCCATCCCCTGCATATTGAAGTGTCGGTTTGCTGTTACCCGAAGCAAGCATCGTTAAGGATTTTAACGGGTAAGGATTTGAAAATATCAGATCGAGAAAGCTATCGGAGTTGGCCTGGCCTAATGTTAATGGTTCTTTAAATTGACCGTTTGGGCTTATTAAACCAGGGTCAATGGGTTGATTATTAATCCTTATTTCTTTGAGGAGGGCTGCCCATGCTTTCTTTTCTCCGGATACCGCCGGAAATGCAACAACGGCTGCATCCTGATAGTAATTGAGCCTTTTGGCTGGCTGGGGCAAAGCGCCTGTAAACTGCTTCCCTCCGCTTACCGTTGTTTCGCTCCATGTTAATTGCTGCATGGCAAATTGCGGCGTTATCCAGGGGCCGCCGCTGGAAGACCAGCCCGGGCAATTATGCATGGCAAATTCCAATCCGAGCCTTTTGCACTCGGTTATGGTATGTTCAACCATTGCCAGCCATTTATCACTTAGGTAAGTCACACTACCTTTTGGTATCCCTGTTCCTGCCTCGAACATCTGAAACCCGCCAAGTCCTAACCGGCTCATCGCTTCCAGATCAAGCGTTATACCCTCTTTGGTAATATTTCCATTCATCCAATGCCACCAGGTATAGGGGGCATATTCAGGTGTGGGGTTGGTAAATGACAGATCTGTATTTACAGGCGCATTTGGTTTAAACACGGTCAGTATCTCCGATGGCCTGATCCAGGTGACCAGACCGGCAACCGCAGTATTTTTTAAAAATGATCTACGCTTCATTACAGCAAACAAAAATCACATACCGGCATTTAGGAACATTTCCGCTATTTCTTTTTTACCAGCGCCGAGGTTTGGATCCAATCTATACAATCATCTATCCATTGCACTTCGGCAAGTTTGTTATTCACGCCATAGCCATGCGCGCCTCTTTCATACAGGAACATCTGTACCGGTACATGGTGTTGCTTAAGGGCTGCTTCAAAATAAAGGCTGTTAGCCACATTAACTACCTTATCGTCAATTCCGTGGGTAATGTAGGTTGGCGGGGTATTGTCGGTTACCTGCAATTCATTAGAATAATACCGGATCCTTTCAGGCGAAAGGTCTGGCCCGATCAAATTTTGGCGGGATTGTTTGTGAGTAAGCGAATCCGCGAAGCTAATTACGGGGTAGATCAATACCATAAAATCGGGCCGTAAGTTGGTATGTGCAGGGTTAGCAAGTTCAGTTGTTGTAAAGTGTGTACCCAGGGTAGATACCAGGTGCCCTCCCGCCGAAAAGCCCATAATGCCAACCTTATTGGTATCCACCTTATATTCCTTAGCGTGTTCTCTTACATACTGTATCGCCCGTTGCCCGTCCGTCAAAGGGACTACTTCTTTGCGATCCATCTTTTCGGCTTTAGGTATGCGGTAATCCAGCAGAAACGCTGTAATACCGGCGGCCATTAGTTTTTTACAGGCCGGTATACCTTCTACATTATTTGCCCGGCCGCCATACGATCCACCCGAGCAAACCACAACGGCGATACCATTTTTTTTCGGCTTTTCGGGTGCGTAAACGGTCAACCGCGGGATATCCCCACCGGGTTTGGCAAAAGGCACCTTGTTTTCGGCATACAGAGGGATAACGGGTTGCTGAGCCAGCGCCGCTATCCGGCAAAGCATCAACAAATAGATCAGTAGCATTGGTTTAAAGTATGACATCATATTTGGAACAAGTTTGTTTAGTTTAGCGTTGCGGATGAGATGGTAACATAGGGTTTTATTCATCCTTAATTTCTATCGTGTTGATTCCTACCTTTAATGGCACCAATCCCGTTCCTGACCGATACGCATGATGGTTTAAAAAAACTTGCGTATGGGATGTTTTGGACCATATGAAATTCCCCCTCATTTTTTCAGGCAGTTGAATGATGAACAGTTTATATCGGTTGTTTATTTGTTTGTATTCGGCGTTGATACTTCCCCTTATGGTGGGGACTTTTATTTTACTGGCGGTAAGCGGCTCTAATTGAGGTTTGATATCAACTATCGCGAAACCTGGCTTAGCCGGCCTTATCCCCCAGGCATAGCGGGTAATAATATTGGCCGGTGCTGTGCCCCAGGCATGGTTCCAGTCTAAATTAGGTTTATATTTTATATCCCAGGCCTCAAGCGCCATGGTGGAACCTGCTTTTATCATATTCCACCAGCTTCGATCGTTGGTAGCAGTCATTAATTTAAAACCCGCCGCTGCTTCCCCTTGCCGGTATAATGCTTCCAGTAAATATTGCGCTCCGTAAACACTGCAGGCCATCCCGCGCGATTTGATTAATGCCGTTACCGTTTTAACATGCTCATCCGGCACTAAGCCAAATGCCAAAGGGAATATATTAGCATGTAACGATGAATGGTTAGATCCCTCCCCATCAACATACACACCCTTGTTTTTATCAAATAATTTTTGGTTGATAGCATTTTTAACCTGTATAGCCTTGCCCGAAAAAAATGCGACGTCGTCTTTTTTTCCTAAAGCGCCGGCTATATCGGCCATTAACCGTAAATTGATGAAGTGAAAGGCGTTCACCACCGTATTTACATTAACCATCTCGTAACCGTCGCGTTCGGCAGCGGGCCAATCCACAATGTCGCGTATCTTTACATCGTTGTTTTTAAAACCAATATTATTCAAAAATTGATCGGTTTGCGGCGCCGTTTTAGTGCTTATTAACCCGTCCGCTCTTTCTAATTGTATTAAAGTTTTATTTTTCAACGCGTCGTAATATTTTACCAGTGGTTCTTTATCCCCTGTGTACATATAGTCGTTATAAAACAGTAAAACCGTATGCAATATCCATTCTGTTGGCCAGGTAGGGTGATCAATAAAATAGGCATTGGTGTTTCGGGCAAGTGAGTATTCGTTATCCACAGCATAGTGGCTCAATTGATTGATGTAAGCATCAGCTTCATAAGGTGTCCTTTCCCGGTCGCCATCAATATAAAGCCCGCAAAAGCTAGTGGCCTTAACAGTTTGCTTACACATTGCCCAAATCTGATTCAATATCGTGTCCGAACTTGTAAATTCACTGGCTTTATCATTAAAACGATAGTTGTATACTTTTTGCCTGATAACCATATCCTGGATGGGTATTTTCAGATTTTCAATTTCGCAATAACGAAAGGGCATCACTACACCAAATGAATCGGGCAGGGCAATTGCAGGCGGGTTAGTATTCCGTTTATTTGCGGCCAGTTTTAATACATATCTTTTATTTTTATATACCTGTTGTAGTACTACTTTTTGATATTGAACAGTTCCCCCCGGCTTTCTGTCGATCGTTTGATCGGCCTTTAATTTTTCCCCTAAACCTATCGTAAGGGAATCCTGTTGTGATGATTTAGAAACCAGTGATAAAGTACCGAAAGCAGCTTTCCCAAAATCGATCAAATAATGTCCATCAGATAGCTTAATCACTTTTACAGGCTTTGCCAGGGAAGATACCACTCCTTTTAGGCCAACAGTGTACTGCTGTTTTAAAACGGTATCATTAACCGGTGCATATCTTAACCCGTATCCATTTTCGGCTAACAGATATAATGAGCATAAGATAAGGCCAATAAGCACTGTTGTTTTCTTTAACATATTTATGTTATAAATTGATGCTTAAAATATCAAACTATGCGCAATTTATAATTTGCCCGGCTATATCGCATTTTTTTATTGAACCACAATGGTCAGCTCTTTAATTACCTTTTTTTGGTCGTTGGCATTTACATTTTGTGCTACAAACGTCACCGTGTAAGTACCCGGGGTTTTAAATGTGTAGGAATAGCTATCAATATTGGCATCAATTGTTTTAATAGATACACCTACGTCCGGTTTAACTGTATAAATATTGAGTGGGTTTGTGATCACCCATTCTTCGTTTTCCGGTGTGTTTACCGCCCCTCCTGCTGCAGTTAAGCTTGAAGTAGTTACCACCCACTTGTACGTTGGATTTAGCAAATCAACTGGCTTCCAGCCGGCAGTAGCAATGGTAGTTATAGGATAGGATAATCCGTCATCTGCAGCAACGAGGTTGATATTAAATGTCCTGATGATCCATGACCATGGCTTTTTGACCGGATCGTTATCATCGTGCTTGGTAAATGCAAAGTAAACCGGCTTTCCATCCGTATTTATATCGCTGATATCGATCAGTCCGGATGCGGTATTGTCGGTTCCGGTTGAAAGGATTACCCGTGATGTTAAATTGATCCAGGTAGCTTTTCTGATGTTTAGAGAATCGTATGCTCCACTAAAATCTACCGAAGCTAAGATCTTTAAAGTGTTTGTTTGGGCACCTACCGTTTGCGCAAATGAAGTAAACTGCAAATTGGGCTTACCGCTTACATTAACACGATTGATATATTTATACCTGAAGCCCGGCTCTCCGGAGTAAAATGACAGGATATCTGGTTTTCCGGTAAAGTTGAACTTAACCACGTCACCTGCTTTATATGTTAAGGAACTGGTGCTGACATCAAAAACAGGGGTCTCTACGCTCTTTTTTACGCAAGAACATAAAGTACCCGACAGGAGAAATATAATTATTAGTTTTTTCATAAATTTTTACTGATTAAAATCCGGGGTTATTTACTCCGTTAAGGCCTTTATTTAATATTAATTCAGTTAATGGAATTGGTAATAGCAGGTTTCGATCAGTAATATTGTCTCCTGGATTAGCTGCAAATTGAAAACTTGGACTACCGGTATCGGCACGTACATAGGACGAAAAATTTTTCATTGTAGGAATAAGTATCCCCCACCTGAGCAGATCGTGCTTCCTGAGCGCTTCCTGGCATAATTCTACCGCACGTTCATTCTGTATAGCCAAACGAAAATCATCTTTTGACTTACCGGGGGCAAGATCTGCGCTGGATGGAACGATAGGCACTAAGGATGCGGTTGCCGTGGCACCTGTACCGCCGCCACCGGTAAATGTTATTGTTGGCGCAGATGTATAAAAAGCGCCGTTGCCCCCAATGGCCGACATAGTTACAGCAGTTACCTTACCGCCGGAAACTGTTGCCGTAGCAGTAGCGCCATTGCCTAAATTTGGTTCGCCGATGGTAACAACAGGTGCCGATGTATAGCCTGTGCCGCCATTGGTTACCGTATAGGTACCTATGCGGCTTCCGGTACCCTGGGCACGCTCACGCACTTTATTAATAGCATCGTAAGCGCTGGCGGTAGGGCCGTTCAGCTCGTTTTCAGCCTCAGCATACATAAGTAATACATCTGCATAACGCAAAACAGGGAAATTGATACCGCTGGCCCCCTGAGCTTTTGGCGTAACGGTTTCAAATTCTCTGCGCCATTTTCCGCCCCAGCGGTTCCAGATATTTTGGTTAGAGGTTGAAAGGGCTGTTTTAGTAACACCTGTTACCCCGGTAGTAGCGCCGCCAAGGTTGTAAGGTGCCATGTTCCAATCCCTCCTTAAATCATTCGGTGTGGCATTGGCCAAATCATACCCCTTTTTGCTTACCGAAAATCCACCAGACCCATACCCCCAATCCAGATTACTAAATTTAAGGCTGTTGGTAGTACCATTAGTCCCCCACTCACTATAACCGATTATAATAGTGAACTCTATTTCCCACATAGATTCCTTAGTATCGTAAAGATCGGCACACTGGTTAATAAAAATCTGACGATAGTCCGGATTTAAACTATGTTCGCCCGAGTTCATCACCTTTAAAGCCCAGGCTTTAGCATCTGCATACTTTGAAACATCTTTAAGCGGCTCGCCGGCCATGGTAAGACATACCCGTGCTAAAATACCTTCGCAGGCGGTTTTTGAAATATGCCCGCTGCCCGACGGCCCCAGTTTGGTTATAGTCGGCAAGGTTGCTTCAGCAGCTGTCATGTCATTCAGTATCTGAGCATATATATCCTTAATGGACGATCGGGGGCAACTTGCATCATTGACACTCCCTGTCGGCGTTAGGCGCAGTGGTACTTCTCCCCAGTTAGATACCAGCAGAAAATAGAAATACCCCCTTAAAAACTGAGCCTGTGCTTTATATGACGCACGCAGTGCAGGCGCCACAGGCGAATTATCTACCGCGTTAAGGAAAGAGTTTGCCCTATTAATACCAACGTACAATGCATTCCAAGCCGCTGTAACAAACGGATCGGAGCTGGTTTCAGAAAACAGCAAGGGGTTAGAGGAGCCAACTGTTGGCGACCGCCAGTATTCGATGTCGTTTCCACTACTCAAATTTGCCCAATAATAGTTTTGATAAAGGCCCTGAACCTGTAAAGCATCGTATATGCCCGCTACGCCAGAGTTTAACTGAGCTTCTGTAGCATAATACTGGTCGGGTGTTAAAAAATCTGTAGGCGCTGTATCTAAGTACTTCCTGCATGAGGTTACTCCCATTAGCAGTAATAGGGCGACTAATAATTTGTAAAAGTTTTTTTTCATTGCTATTGAGATGATTTAGAGAACGATATTTAAGCCAAAGGTTAGTGTACGTGCCTTAGGATAGGCGGAATAATCGAAGCCCGGCGTTAAGGCGCTGTTAAAGGTTGACACCTCCGGATCCGGCCCTGTGTAACCTGTTAAGGTTGCAATATTTTGCCCGGATGCGTATAACCTAAAGCTTTTGATCTTCAGTTTACGGGCTAAGCTGTTAGAAAATGTGTAGCCTATTTGTACGGTTTTTAACCTCATATAGGAGCCATCTTCTATTACGCGGGTGGAGTAAACCGACGGTCCGCTATTATTGGGAATATTGGAATCCTGATTATCCAACGACCAGCGGTTAGCGAATGACGCGAACTGATTTCTATATAGTTGTATCCCTCCCTCAAATGCGTACCGGTTTGCGTTTTGAACCTGATTTCCGTATGACCATTGCAGCAAAACATTAAGGTCGAAATCTTTATATTTAAACGTATTTGAAAAACCACCGGTATGCAGCGGGTTTGGATTGCCGATAACGGTTTGGTCCTTAGCATCTACTACGCCATCGCCGTTAACATCTTTAAACTTAATCTGCCCCGGTTGAATTGTTGTACGTACCGCGCCATTGTTAGGGATATTATCCTTTAAAACATAGGCGCCTGACGAGTTTTTGTTAAAATCACTTAACTGGTATACCCCATCAAAAATATAGCCGTAAAACTGGGCAATAGGTTGGTTTATCTTGGCAATATAAGACGGGGCTGTTCCGTAACCGTTAGAAGACCAGTTGATAACGGTGAGCAAACTTTCTTGCCCGTCTACCAGGGCTAAAACTTTATTACGGTTAAAAGAGATATTGAAATTACTGCTCCACGCAAAGTTTTTTGACCGGATGTTTTCCGTGTTCAAAGTAAATTCCAACCCGGTATTCTGTACCTTCCCGATGTTGGCATATGCCGCCGTAAAACCTGTAGAACCGGGTAGCGACGCATTCAATAACAAGTTAGAGGTTATCTTTTTGTAATAGTCTGCACTAAACGATATTCTTCCCCTTAAAAATTCCAGATCAGCCCCGATATCTGTTGTTCCGGTAGTTTCCCATTTTAAATTCCGATTACCCAGGGCGGCCAGTATAGCACCCTGATTAATAACACCGGCAAAAGGATAACTGTTACGTAAGGGCAAGGTAATTGTAGATAAATAAGCATAGTCTGAAACCCGGTTATTACCCGTCTTGCCATAGCTTGCCCGTATTTTTGCGTCGCTTAATACAGATAGTAAAGGCTTCATAAACTGTTCGTTGCTTATCCGCCAGGCAAATGCCCCCGATGGGAAATAACTCCAATGATTTTCGGGCGCAAATTTCGAACTCCCATCTGCACGAAAGCTGGCTGTTACGTAATAGGTTGACTTATAATTATAATTTAAGCGTCCTAAGAATGATTCAAGCCTGTTTTCGCTGGAGGAAGAGTTAAGGACACCTGCTGTACCTTCATCAAGACCGCTAATGCCAAAACTCTCATTAGGGACACCAATTGCCGAATAGCCGTTTGAACTAAACTTTGTACCCTGCAAGGTATAACCAGCTAAAAGATTAAGGTGATGATCTTTACGCAAAACGCCATCGTAAACCAGTGTATTCTCATTTACATAATTCAGTGTTTTAGCGTTCACTAAACTACCATTGGGGCCGTTTGTGCCTTGTGTAGTTTTACGGTTACCATAAAATGTATTACTGTTATAAAAAACATTGGTTTCATTTAGCGCATTGTTAACACCACCGGTTACTTTTAAAACCAGCCCTTTTAATATGGTGTACTGCGCATAGCCATTGGCTATAGTAGTATTGGCAAAACGATTATTAAGGATATTTTTAGCGTTATTGATGGGGTTAAACCTAAAGTCGCCTGTTGGGTTAACACCCGGATCAAGATCTTCATTAATTAATTCGTCGGTGTTTTGTTCGGCGTTAGGGTCGGTAACATTACCGGCTATCGGGCGATAGGCCCACACACTCCCTAACAGGGAAAATAAAGGCGACGATCCGCCATATTGTGATACAATAGTACCGTACGACTTTGTAGCAGCGTAATTAACGTTTAAGCCAAGTTTCAGGTTATTTTTTATTTGCTGATCGAGCACCACGCGGCCGCTATAGCGGTTAAAACCAGAACTAATGATTACCCCCTGCTGAGCTAAGGACCCAAAGGATACCGAGTAATTACCGGTCTTACTCCCACCCCTTATAGCCAGGTTATAATTTTGAAAAACACCTTTTTTTTCCAGCATGCCCTGCCAGTCGATAGGCTTAACATCTTTATAAGCATCTAATGTGGTATTTCTTAAATAAGTACTGTCGGTAGGGTAATACTGTTGAGTAAGCTTAACAAACTCATACGGGCTCAACAATTCCTGCTTCTTTAAAACCTGATTGTAGCCCGCGTAACTGTCTATGGTTATGGCGGGTTCTCCATTTTTACCGCGCTTTGTTTTGATGATAATAACCCCATTAGCACCGCGCGCGCCATATATAGCCGTAGCGGACGCATCCTTTAATATCTCCATCGATTCGATATCGGCCGGGTTGATCACATTATTATCTGGGTTTTCTATTGGAAAATCATCAATTACATAAAGCGGGGAATTATTTTGAGTTAACGAATTATTACCCCTGATGATAATACTGAGTGCAGCGCCAGGCTGCCCATCGTTGGCCGAAACGGCTACACCGGCAACACGCCCCGCCAGCGCCTCTTCAAATGAGCGCACAGGTGCCTTCTGTAAATCCTGGACGTTGACCGACGCAACCGAACCGGTAATATCCCTTCTTTTTTGGGTACCATAGCCCAATACTACTACCTCGTTTAAACCGGTGCTTTCTTCCAGCAAAACAACATTTACAGTTCCATTTTTACTAACTTCAACTTCCTGAGTTACAAAACCTATAAAACTAAATGATAAAACAACTTGTTCATCGGGCACGGCGATGGTATAATTACCATTCTTATCTGTCACTGTAACGGCGCTTAAACCCTTTGCCCTAACCGTTACCCCAGGTATGGGTTGATTACGGTTGTCGGTAACTTTACCGGTAATTGTTGCAGTTACCTTAGCCGTCGTAAGCCCTGTTTGATGCCTGGTGTTTGATTTTTCCGTTGGATTCGTCAGCGGCATATTAAAAGCAGAGCTGTTGGTAACCAAAACACATCCCAGTATCCCTACTGTAACGTACTTATAAAAATGGCAAATGTTGTTAGTAAAAAAATTCTTCAAAATAATTGGTTTAGTAGTTAACAAATACATTTATGGGCACCAATTTTATCAGCTCGCGGCCCTTACACCAGTATTCAATCACTTTTGCAAAAGTGATGCACTAATGAATAGATCTGGCTTCAGACGTCATGGATTATTCTATAATTGGTTTATCAAATTTATGCAGCTCTGCGCCATAGGTATTAATGTTTTGTTATCATTTTATGATACAAAGCAGGCAAAATGCATAGCTAAAAGTTAGAATTTGATACTCATTAAGGCGATGCCGATATCACAGGACTTGCAAAGACAAATACTAATCAGCAAAGACGGACATAACGAACACGCTCCAAAAGACAGGATGCTTAGATCTGTTTAAACCCCAGTTTTTAATGGATTTTGGAAGGCTTAGCCGGCTGGATTTTAACCCGATGGATGAACATCGTGGTGATAACCTACCTGTTAAAAATAAAGGTTTGGCTACCGCTTTTTAAGTTTACAATTTTGCCTTTTGATATAAACCTGCCTGTTAAATGAGGTGGCAGGTCAATTTTTGCGGTGTATCTACCGCCGGATATTTTTTTATAGTTTACTTTGATTTGCCCTTTAGGATGCGGCATTATACCCGACACATCAGTTAAGGTACCGGGATTAGGCTCAATCAACACTTTGTTAAAGCCCGGGCCATCTGTATCAATACCGCATATCGTCGACAGGAAATCATAACACGGGCTGGAACTCCAGGCATGGCAATCCGAACGTACATTTGGTTCCAGGGTTTCGGGGAAGGTGCTGAACCCCTGGGCCAGCATATCTTTCCAGGGCTGCAGGCTATTAAGGTATAAATTACCTAAACCTGCTTTTTTCATGGCGCGGGTATAGTAAAACCTGTAATAAAGTGAAGTACCTATCAGCGATTGATCATTAATTATCCGCTGCATGGTTGCGGGTTGGTCCTTCACCGGGATACAGTCGGTCAGTATCGTCCAGATGTTGGCATGCTGACTAAACGATTTTTTCTCGGGCGAGTCGGCCAGTAGCCCCCTTCCTGCATCATAGCAGTTTTTGTATACCGCCTGCTTTATTCTTCGCGCTAATGATTGATAATAGGCTGCCTTTTGTGGCTGTTTAGCCTGGATAAACAATTGCGACGCCTGCTGTAAAGTATAAACGTATTGCAGTGATAGTATGGCCGAGTTACCATCCAAACCGCCGGGCGGGATTCCTTTAAAGGTAAAAGACCAGTCTACAAAATTCCAATAAGGCAGCTTGCCTAACATGCCCGTTTGCGCATCTAACCTGTATTGAAACCATTGCAAAATATTTTCCATAGGCACCAGGTATCTATCTACAAATTGCCGATCATCGCGATAACGGGAATAATCATAAAGCATAGAGATCCAGAATAGCGAAAACGGGGGAATGAATTTGCCGCCGCCTGCCGGGTAGGCGTCCAATGTTAAACCATCGGGCACTTGCGATTGATGGAATTGCTCGATCGCGTTCCTGATCAACCGGTCATCGCCCGATACATAAAGGGAGATCAGCGCCTGTATCCGCGTATCGCCAACGTATTGCAGCTGCTCATAATATGGGCAATCCATATAGGTTTCGTTAGCGCAAAGGCGCGCGGTACGCCAGCCTACCGTCCAAATGTCGGTCAGGCTTTTATCGTTAGATGTAAACACGGCGTTCTCTTTAAACGGATAAGCCGTAAATACCGATTGCAGTTTGTTAAGCACCAGCGGCTGGGTACCGGTTGTAATATCAAATTGAACATATCTGAACGTACGTATCCACAGTGGTCTGAATAACCTGTCATCGCCACCATCGGGCATAAAAACATCATAATAGCCTTTGATGCTTTTACCGGCAATGGCGTTGCGGTTGCCCTTCAGGTTTTTACTGTCAAATAAGGATTCGGCATAGGTTATTTTTACTTTACTATTATTGCCCTGGCTAAAGGTAATTTCGGGATAAGCTGTAGTAAGCGTCTTCCTGTCGAACAAAATTGTGGCTGTTGTATGAGCCGGGATACTGATAACACCGTTGTTATTAAACGTCTTAATAATTGCCGTGGAATCTATACCTAACACCCGCACAATCCCGGTTATCGGTTCGGGCGTTTCTTCCATCATGGGGATGCTGCGGGGTTTTAATATGCGTTTTTCGGTATAGTAGCGGGCTTTGGCTTCGCTTACCGGGGTTAGCCAGTTTTTATCGTCATAATCAGGCTTTTGCCAGTTTAAAGGATAATTTTTAAACACTACGCTATCGCAACTCCCCACAATGTACGATGCCAGTCGTGAAGAAGGGAACGGTTCGGCAAAATATCCTTCATTTTTAATAATCCGCCAGGTGTTATCGGTATTTACCAGCTTTTCATTGTCGCCATTTCCCTGTAAAACAAACCCCGTCTGAAACGATACCTGCGCGGCCGGTGCCCCATTACCCATATGCCACAACTGGGCTGCCAATACATTTTTACCCGCCCTAAGCCATGGCGCTATATCAATAGTTTCATAATTCCAATTGCGCAGATCGCCACGGGCCGGGCCAAAACATACCGGGGCGCCGTTTACAAATAAACGGTACCGCTGATCGCCGGATACATGCACCACAAATTGCTGCGGCTTGCTTATCAATTGAAATGTTTTGCGCAGGTGATAAACACCATACTCCTTTAAATTAACACCGGGACAGCTGATCCAATCGGCATTTAAAACGGTAGACGGATATACTATTTTGCCGCGGTTTGTTTGCGCGCCAACCGGAGATATACCAACAAGCATCATCAGTATAAATAATATATTTTGAATTGATTTAACAGGCGTTGTATTACACATGATAAAGCTGGATTTAATGGATGTCTGTTACTTATATGACTACTTGTTGATATTATTCAATCAACCAGCCTTTATACTTTTTAAAACCCGTTACCTTAAGCTGACTAATTGCAGTACCGCTTAACTGTACCAAAGGCGTTTTAATTGAATTGATTTTGGCATTATTAATAGCAATACTTTTGCTGTTAATTATTTTAATAGCCGCCATTTTACCTGTGGTTACGGGTAAATTAACCTGTTTAATATCTGCTTTTAAAACGTCATCTAATATAACGCATGGCCGGTAATCAGCATTTCTAAGCGTGAATTTTACTTTATTTAAACTAATGTTTCTTACATGCCTGATAAAAAAACCACTCGATGGGTATACCTGTCCATACATCCGGTTTTCGGGGTAGGCAGCGGGATTTTCAATTAATGGTGTATTTGCCTCCGTTAAAGTACCGGTGCCCATGTTGTTTAAATTAACATTGGTCAAACTGATATTCTCCACATACACGCCGGGAAAGGCAGTGATAGAACTGCTCATTTTGCTATAGCTAATAGCATCAATATTTTTAATTGTGATATTCCGGATGCTACCTGCATTTTGTATATTCACTTTACCGGTGCCTGTGCTGTAAAAGCTTTTATCGCCGGCCTGTTTATTGCCGCGATTACCTAAAACAATAAAAATGGGGGTTTGGACATCGCGCATTTTAATATCCGAGATATTAACCCGGTCTATCACCCCGCCATCAACCGATTCGATAGCGATACCCGAAATTACGGTAACAGGCTGCCCTATAAATTGTAAACTTTTTTGCCATTGGCGGATATGATCAGCCGATGCTTTTTGAATGGTGCAATTGCTGATATTGATATTTTTAAACCCGCCTTTTGATGCGGTTCCAAACTTAATGGCGTTGCAGTTGCTGGCAATGGTACAGTTGCGCACGGTAACATCCTCCACCACAAAATTCTTACTGTGACTTTTCAGGCATATGCCATCATCATCGGCATCAATTTTACAACCGGTTATCAATACATGCCTGGCATCGATATCCATAGCATCCTGATTATAGTTTGATTGATTGTAGATGGTTAAGTCTTTTAGCGTCAAGTATTCGCAGCCTAAATAGTTTTGAAGCCAATAAGCCGAATTAGTTAAGGTAAGATTTTGTACACTGATGTGCTTGCTGTTAACCATCAGCAGCATGCAAGGCCTTAGGCGGCTTGCCGGTGTATCATCATTGCCCAAATTAAATTCCGGGCTGTCGCCGCTGCCATTAATAGTACCTTTGCCCGTAATTGAAATATCATCTACCCCTTCTGCAAATAAAAAAGCTTTGTTGGCATGCGGCTTTCCGTCAACACTGTAAGTAAACGAGTTTTGGTATTGCACCGGGTTATCAGGATAATCCTTAAAATATGGGCTTCCCTTTAAAACACCGCCTTCTTTGATCAGCATATGCACTTTACTTTTTAGCTGTAGGGTGCCCGATACAAAAGTCCCCTCGGGTATAATTACCTGTCCGCCGGTTTGGGCGCATTTATCAATTGCGGCTTGTATAGCTTTGGTATTGATGGTTTTACCATCGGCAACAGCGCCAAAATCTTTTATATTATAGGTTTGCGCCATAGCATCAGGCCTGCTTAAACCTACCAGTAGTGCAGTTACGCCCAATATTAATTTTGTTAATATCACCCGCCTCATTTATTTTTTGTGGCCTTATTATAAAGTTGATGGAGTTCGGTACCGGCCAATAAAAAAGCACCCACGCCATAAGTATTTGTGCTATCGTAATTGGCGGCTATTGGCCCGCTGCCCACGTTTTGCACATAACCTAATTTGCCATCAGGATGCACTGAACTTACCAGGGCCTGCCAGGCTTTAATTACTTTGGGCAAGTATTGCTTTTTGGGTAACAGGCCATGGTTAATGCCCCAGGCAAAAGCATAGCAATAAAAAGCGGTGCCGCTGGTTTCTTTCTGATTAAAAGTTACCGGATCAAGCAGCGAGGCGTGCCAGCTACCATCGGGTTGTTGCAGCATAGCCACCCTGGCGGCAATTTCTTTAAACTGTTGCTGATACAGCCTCCGATTTTTAAAGTTTTTGGGCATAAGTTCCAGCATATGGGCCAGCCCGGCGATTACCCAACCATTACCGCGCGACCAAAATATTTTTTGCCCGTTTTTTTCGAGTTGTGTAAAAAACCGGTTATCGCGATAGTACAGATGCTCCTGCTTATCATATAAGTAGGCTGATGTTTTCCACCAAAGTGTATCGGCCTTTTTTAAATACTGCGGGTTATGGGTAGCCTTTGATAGTAAAGCCAAACCGGCCGGCCCCATATACAGGGCGTCGCACCAGGCCCATTCCTTATGGGTTTTCTCGGCCGATATATCCAGCGAGTCGTTAAACTGGCGGTGCACTATCGTATCGGCCAATTTAATCCATTTGGCTATCATTTTAGGTTCGCGGTGCTCCAGATACATGGAAGTATACATTTGGGCTACACAATAATCATCGGCAAACAAGCGGTACGGGCCTACATCCCAGTTGTGTTTTTCGCCTATGTTATATAAAAACCGATCGTAAGCAGGGGCATTGTTTATTTTTTTCAGGGCGATGATCCCTGTATAAAGCGCGGCATTCTCCCACCCTATTTCCTGACTTTTGATGCGCCCCTGCGCAAATTCTTCAATCTGCCATAAGGCCACCTTGTCCATCACCCGGCGTATAGCATCAGGCTTTAGCATCGCCTTTTGCTGTGCCGAAGCCTGGCTTATCATAATCGTAATTAACCCAAACAGCAGCGTTTTTTTTATTATCATTTTGTAATATATCAACATCCGTTGCACTTTATCTTTTTTTGAATCCATCAAACGTTACTACAGCTGTAACGCAAACAAAAAGCACCCGGTTTTATACCGGATGCTTTTCAGTAAAATTAATATCCCGGGTTTTGCGGAAACGATGTGGAAGTACCGTCAGTACGGTCAATTTGTGTTTGAGGGATGGGGCGCAGCACATGGTAAGGCTGAATGAGTACCGCCGCAACCGGGTTGTACTTTTTAACCCGCTCTAACAGTTTACCTGTACGTACCAGATCATTCCATCGATGGTACTCTCCTGATAGTTCCCTGGCGCGCTCATCCAGGATAAAATCAAGGGTCATATCGGCTGCGGTAACCTGCATAGCCGCGGTATTGGCAGCGGTGATAGCTGGCGTTGAGCCCTGGATAATAGAACGGGCCCTTAAGGCATTAATAAAAGTAGCCGCTTCGGCTTGCTTACCTGTCATGGTCAGGGCTTCTGCCGCTATTAAATAGGTTTCACCTAAACGATATATCGGAAAATCTTTTACCCCACGGCTATCATTTACAGTAGCCCGTAGTGAATCCTGGAATTTTTGGTTCATAGGCCATATAGCTGTTGAATAGGCGCTTGGGGTTATTACTGTATACTTAATTTTATCACGCTCGGCCGCTGTAATCTCGCGATCGAGTGTAACTAAGGCCGTATCACCACGTGCAAGCACAACTTTTTTACCATTTATGGTGTAAGTAGGTGTAGTGGCATCATTAGGCTTATTACAAAACCATACTGTTTTAAATGTTTTAGCAAAACGGCTGTCTGCGGTTTTATTATACAGGCTTAGCATATAGGTTGTAGGCCTGAAATGCGCGAAAGGGCGACCGTTCGCCAAATCCCTGGTCATGCCGGGCTGCGATTCGTACGACATGCAAAAATCGAAGTTTGCGGCATTCCACGCGCTAATATTAGTTCCGGATGGAGGTGCGGTTACGGGCTCTGATACCGTGTTGTTACTAAATTGGCAAGCCAGCATAGTTTCGGTATTAGGCTTGCTGGGTTGTGCCCATAGTTCAGAGAAATCGGCAACCAGTTTATAACCGCTGGTGGCAATAACATCTTTAGCAATGGCGGCGGCATTGTCATAATCGGTAGCTACCGCCGCGGTGCCGCCTGCCCGGGTTAAATATACCTTAGCCAGCATATGCTTTGCGGCAGGAATGGTAACCCGGCCATAATCGCTGGTGGTGGGAGTTAAATTCGCGACGGCAAAAGTAAGATCTTCAATTATAGCTTTATATACGTCACCAATTGGCGCACGTTTAGCAACTCTTGAAGCTGATACGGTAGACGTAAGCCTCAAATCTAACGCGCCAAATTGCTGTACTAATAAAAAATAATAATGCGCTCTTAAAAACCTAACCTCGGCCAATCGGGTATTTTTTAAGGTTTGTGCCATACCTGCAACATTAGGGATGGTTTCTATCATGGTGTTGCAGTTGTTAATGCCTGAGTATAACGAGTTCCAGATACCACCGGTTGTACCGTTAGCCGCATTTAGGTTAGCGGTATAGTTGGCATAAGAGGCATCGGCATTCCCATTTTGATACTCATCAGTACCGAAAACAGTCATCCATCCTCCGCTTTGCGAGCCGTAATAAAGCCTTAAGGTGGCATAACAACCCTTAACGCCATCTTCTACACCGGCAGGCGTGTTTAAATATAAATTTGATATCTGGCTGCGAACATCTTCATCAAGTAATTTTTTGCAGGCTGTGGTAAGTAAAATTACACCTGCAAAAGTTATGTATAGTATTTTTTTCATGATCGTTTTATTTTAAAATCTAACATTTAAGCCTAACAGGTAATTGATAGTTGATGGCGAATCGGTAATCTCGGGATCGGTGCCATAATATTTATGCACATAAGATGAGAAGATATAAGGATTGGTCACATCGGCATAGATCCTGATTGATTTGCCGCCAATTTTTTTAACCCATGCGGTTGGCAGGGTGTACCCAAAATCGACGTTACGGATACGCAGATATGAACCGTTGAAATACTTGAGTGTACTGCCAAATACTACACCGGGATTACCAGATGTACCACTGATAGGCCTCGGATAGGCATTGGTTGGATTGGTTGGTGTCCAGTAATCGCTTGACACCACGTTATACCTGCCTCCAAATGCTATAGAGTTTTGACCAGGTGCGGTGTGGAAAACGCTGGTAATCTGGTTACCGGTCATGCCTTGCATGAAAATGCCTAAATCGAAGTTTTTATAAGAAAACCTATTATTGATACCGAAAGTATATTTTGGCGTTGGTGAACCCAGTATAGATCTGTCGTCCGGATCGATCTTGCCATTACCGTTAAGATCGGCAACTTTTATTTGGCCTATGGATGAGCCATATTGCGCTGCCTGGGTTTCGCCTAACTGCCATATACCGATTTTGGTATAATCATAGTTAACATTCACCGGCGCACCTATAAATCGGCCCGAACCTATATCATCTACCTTACCAGCGGTAAGCGAAACAATCTCTTCTTTATTAAACGCGCCGGTTAAGTCTGTACTCCATTCAAAACCCTTATTTTGCGAAACAATGTTACGGGTTGATAAACTTAATTCGATACCACGGTTACGGGTATTACCCACATTTGATATTACCTGGCCAAAACCGGTTGATTGCGGCAACGCGAAGCCCAGCAACAAATCGAACGTATTGCTACGGTAGGCTTCAATTGAACCTGTGATGCGATCTTGTAATATACCGAAATCTAAACCGATGTTATAAGCCTCGGTGGTCTCCCATTTCAAATTAGGGTTGGGGATACTGTTAGGATAATAACCTAATGCGGCAACATCATTAAAATCATAATAAGTACGGCCAAGTACGGCCAGGGTTCCGTATGGATCTACAGCGGTATTACCGGTGCGGCCATAGCTGACCCTTAATTTTAAATTGGTAATTAAGTTGATTTTTTTAATAAACTCCTCGTTTATAAGGTTATAACCAAATGCTGCTGATGGAAAGAAACCCCATTTATTACCCGGCGAAAACACTGATGAACCATCGGCGCGGGCAGTTACGGTTAGCAGAAAACGGCTATCGTAATTATAATTGATACGCCCCATGTAGGATAAGATATCATACCGGGAATAATTACTTGTGGCACTTAATAAAGTACCCGAACCTAAATTGGTATAAGTGGTAGTGGCAACAGGCAAATCTTTAACATTTGTAGACCCGTTTTCGTTTACACGCTGTTGTATACTGTACAAGCCTGTAAAGCCAATTTTATGCTTGCCAACGGTTTTATCGTAACTCAATATATTCTCTAACGTGTACGAGAATGTATAATCGTTTGATGTACCGGCGGTTGGCAACGTAGTTCCCTGGTTGGTACTGCTATTTTGCGATTTAAAAACCCCGGTACGACTATTACTTAAATCGGGACCGAAGTTTACACGTAACTTAAGGCCTTCTAAAATTTCGGCCTGCGCGTAAAAGCTGGTTAATACCCGGGTCCTTTTTTCCAGTTGTATGGAGTTGTTATCAACAAAATCAAACAATGGATTGTACATCAGCGGGTCGCCGGTAGGGAATTTGGCTAAGGTGCCGTTAGCCTCGTAAGGGGTACCAATAGGGATTTGCACCACCGCCGCAGCAATTGGGTTTAAGCCCGCATTATTTCTTTCGGCGTACGAACCTAACATGGATACACCCAGCTTAACACGGGTACCAATATCCTGATCTAAATTTACGCGCAGGTTATAACGCGTATAGTCCTGTGTAAGGATATAGCCTTTATCCTGGTAATAGCCCAAAGAGATATTATATTTTGTGGTTTTTGATGCACCCAAAATACTAACATCATGGTTTTGCTGTGTACCGCGACGGGTAACATTGCGTTGCCAATCGGTAAACTGGCCGGCTGCTATCGCGGCAATCTCATAAGGTGTAAAAATTTTGGCGTCCGAGCCTGCGGGATCGGCGTCGTTGTAAGTATTTGGCGCCGGTAATGAACGGTACGAGTCGCGTTTAAATTCAACATATTGTGGCCCTGTTAAGTTATGGATATACCTGTTAATTTTTGTGATACCAAAATAACTATCATAATGTACATCCGGCTGTCCGTCCTTACGCTCTTTACCACGGGCTGTAGTAATGATAATAACACCATTAGCGCCCCTTGAACCGTAAATAGCGGTAGATGACGCATCTTTCAGCACATCCACAGATACGATGTCGTTTGGATTAATATCATTAAAACCATCGGTAGTTGGGATACCATCAATCACGTATAAAGGGTTGTTACCCGCTGTGATAGACCGATGCCCCCGTAACAAAACAGATGGTTCGGCACCCGGTTTGTTTGAACCTTGCTGTACCACCAAACCGGCAACGCGGCCCTGTAATAATTGCTGGGCGTTAGTTACGGGCACTTCGCGCAAAGTTTTCTCACCAATGTGCGAAACCGCGCCTGTTACGTCAATACGTTTTTGAGCGCCGTAGCCAACCACAATCACATCATTTAAGTTAGTGGTGTTATCTTTTAGGGTTATAGTAATAATGGTTTGGCTACCTACAGCTATTTCCTGCGTAGCATAGCCTACCGACGATACTACAAGTATTGCGCTACTGCTTTTTACGCGCAGTTTAAAATTACCGTTAACATCGGCAGCAACGCTATTTTTTGTACCCTTTTCGGTAATTGTAGCACCAGGGATTGTTTGTCCTTTATCATCAAGCACTTTACCGGTAATATCAATATCAACTATAGCGGCTATCTTTTTAGCTATTGCCGCTTTTGCTTGCTGAACCGGCAACAAACTGACTGACAGCACAATGAGCGCTAAAGCAAATGTTGTTTTATATATACAGCGCCGTGCGCCGCAGATAAAAAAATTTAAGTTTTTATACATATGTTTAATTTATAATTGGTTTTAGGATAGAATTATGTTTGGTGCTTGCGCAAGGCAACCAGGCAGATATCTTGATGGAATGTTGTGCGTAATTTTAAAACGATAAACATCCCTCCTTTCCAGTATTTAGCGGGCGCTGATGGCCTTTTTCATCGTAACCTGATGGAGCAATGATATAGCAGCATTTTACGATAGCGAATTTTTCTATCATCATCATTTACTTTTTAAAAATTGGACATTTTGAGTAAGCGTGCTTCCCATATAATCTCCCGTTGGAAGTGTGAAGTTTATTGCCGTGCCTTTACCTAAAGGCTGCGTATACTTACCCGTAACTTTTTTATTGATCACCAGCTTAATTTTTTCCTGGCGGTGAATAGGGTCGGCTACAGAAATGGCGTAGCCCTGCAGTTTTCGTTCGATCATTACTGTCGCTTTGCTATAGCAAGTGATACTTAAACCATCAGTCAGGGTAACTGTGCCGGGTTCGTAAAAAACAATTCCATAGTAATTTTTATAGCTTACAGCCTGCACATCAGGGGTGTTTTGGTTGATAACAAATTTTTGTATAGCTGCTTCAGCTTTAAAAGTTTCAAGCGATTTAGCAGGCATAACGATATAGGCATATTGCTGATTTGTGGGCCCGGTGCCATGGTTTAACCATGCGCTAAATACCGGCAATTTAACAACCGTATCGCTGCCTGTTACATTTAAGCTTTTCCACGTGCCCTGTTGTACTGCTTTACGCACCGTAATATTTGCTTTGCCTGGGAATATATAACCTACCCCATCATGGTATATCCATTTTAAATCTGCAAAGGCCTGGCTATCTCCGGTTAGTTTATTGATGATGCTGCCAGCATTTACGGTTACATCGCCATTTAAAAAGCATTGGTTAATGGTGGTTTGTACACTTTGTACCCCCAGGGCGTTAATTCCGGCACCTAAACAAAGCATAGCATTATCCATAAAAAAGTAAGCTTTTTTTGCTTGTACACCGTTGTAACTATGCTCATACGCGATCAATCCATTTTTACCATTACTTACCCCTCCTGAAAAAATATTTGAACCGTACTGATACCACGATAATAATGTAGACGACTCATTATTTACAGACGTTGTGCCGGGCACCTTTGTCCAGTCCCACACGGGGAATATGTTATAATATTCCTTACCTGTTGTAGCGATATTGGTAGCACCTAATGGCAGGTTAAAACCCTTAGCATTTTCGCCATTAAGCATTTCGGTGCCGGCAGTACGGGTGGAGATTACTTTGGCCGACAAATAATAATCGGCCCCGTGGTGGGTCATAATGTCCGATTTCCAGAAATATTTATTGCCCTGGTATTTGGATGGATAAGGCCCGCTATTAAGATGATCACGCCAGGCTTTATAATCGGCAGCATGTGCGGGGTCAACCGCCATCATGGTGCTTAATGTTTCATTATCAACATTATTCATCGAATTTGGGCGGGAGATTCCCCTGCCGATGGTACCAAAATCAATAGTATTGCGATAGCCAAATAACTGGTGTCCATTTAGCATCAGGCCTGAAAATAATCTTCGTTTTTCGGGGCTGAAAACAGCGGCAAAAGTGGTGTTAGTAGTAAGAGCCATTAACCGGGCGATGGATTTCACGAAAGCCATACCATAGCCCCCCGAATATAGCTGCGGGCGATGCTGATGAAAGCTATCATCCACCTTAATACCTTCGGCCCCCTGTTTACTTTCAACAACCAGTGTAGATGCTATGGAGGTAAAACCACCAGCAATTAAGGCGTAATTGTTTTCGATACAGCCTTTGTAAACCGTAATGGTTGATACGGAGATCCGGTTTTGCCCCTGATGGGCCTTATTATCAGTAGCATCTTTTAAATAAGTGGCATATTTTAATAATTGATCGTCAGGTATTTTGTTTTTCAATAAAATGAGCGCTACCATATAGTTAGATGGGGCAGCGATATCGGTATCATACCAGTTCCATGAAGGATATTTTTTATTATAGATGAAATCGAACCCTTTTACTATTGCCTTTAGCAAGTTAGCATCGTGATAGCGTTTGTGGTGCGGGTTATTAAACGCAATAGCCATTTGTTTTAAGCGCTGGCTGTGCCATGTCCACTGCACGTGTACCCCATCTTTATAGTTAATATCATTCCAGCTACCATCAGCCTGTATATTTTTTGCCAGGCTATCCACTTTACCAGGCGCTGTCTCGTTCAAGGCCAGTTGTATTAAACGATTGGTTAGCGTATCCACATTGGCTTGCATAACCGCCTGCGTTGGCTGCGCATTTGCACTTTGCACCAATATCAAACAAACAGGCACAACCAGGTGGTAAATAAATTTTAAATAATATGTATAAAGTGTTTTCAAGTTTGGTTTAATTACGGCTTCAATCTTACAGCACTGGTATGTTGCAGATCAATATAGTTTGGTTATTGCTTCTTAATTGGTTATATCAAAGCTAAGTGCCAGTGGAAAAATCGTTCAATGTTTTTTTAGCATTTTATAATACTAACTAAACAAAAAATGGAGCTTAAGCAGTTTCCTGTTTTTTTAGGGCTTCGATAAGTCTTTATCATAAAGCCTTCTCCTAATTTCAAGCAGGCATCTGCTATTATGATATGGGCATTTCCATATACCGGCTTTATCCTGCCCCTGCATAATCGTATGCTGGCCCTCTATCCCCCAATACCACTCGCCATTTACATGATCAATAATATACCGTTCAATATATTCGTAGTTATGTTTAAAAATGTCCAGGTAAAAATCTTTACCGCTTATTTGCCACGCATTTAGCAAACCAACAGTTGCTTCGGCTTGTACCCACCAATGTTTTTCGGCTATTAAATGCCCGCCGTCAACTTCGTAATTTAATCCGTTATCAAAACCTGGCAAAATGGCATCAACCATAGCTATGGCCAATTGCTTAGTTCGCGCTATCAAGGTCTCATCGCCCAATATTTCTGCAGCCTCGCACAATAACCACGATGCTTCGATATCATGCCCATAGGA
Source organism: Mucilaginibacter sp. GW821-FHT07H05 (assembly GCF_059418485.1). Taxonomy (NCBI): domain Bacteria; kingdom Pseudomonadati; phylum Bacteroidota; class Sphingobacteriia; order Sphingobacteriales; family Sphingobacteriaceae; genus Mucilaginibacter; species Mucilaginibacter sp. GW821-FHT07H05. The sequence continues at coordinate 917,314 of NZ_JBWKPY010000001.1, read as the reverse complement.
TATCATATCTGATCGTTTATCCCAAACATCATTAAAAAACAGCACTAGGTGTTTGGTTTTCGCGTCAACAATACGATCGTGAAACAGATTGACCAATTTTAAAATCCTGCGGGCAAGGGCAGCGTCGGGCCAAACACGGTAAAGGTTTACATAAGCTTCCATAATATGCAGATGCGTATTCATGGTTTTTTGCTCATTGCTATCTTTGTCACTCAAACGCAAGTCATCAGCGGTTGACCAGTCCCTGTTGAAGGCCTCAAAATAACCATCGTTTACCGGGTCGTAACTGTAGCGTTCTATCAACCAATACAATTCCTTTGCCTGGTCTATAATACTGTCATCGGGGTTAATCTTATAATATTCCGTTAAACCATATATCGCAAATGCCAGCGCGTAGATCTGTTTTTTATCAGCAAGTGGCTGCCCGCTGATATCTACCAGCCAATATATACCGCCATAGGTTTTATCCCAAAAAACTGTTGTTAAACAGCGATAAGCTTTCCCGGCCATTAATAAATGGCCGGGATTGTTGGTTGCCTGGTAACCGGCAGAAAAAGCCCATAATGTGCGTGCATACATCACCGAACCCAACGGCGCAGTTTCGTCGGGTACATTATTTTCATCTACCCGGCCATAAAAACGGTCGCGTTTTTTATCATAAACTACTGTAGACCAATAGCTTAGTATACTTTGTAATTGGTTATAATAACGATCGGTATCGGTCATCAATCAGGCAAGGGTTTTAACCAGTTTATTTTGCTCAATAACATTCATGATGGTTTTAACCGTACTGGCCGATGTTAAACCATCTGCCGTTGTGTGCAATACATAATCCAGTAAGCACTCAATTGTACTGGTAGCTACATGCATCCGCGAATCGGAAGAAGCATAGTAAATAAATACTTTTCCATCATCATCCAGTATCCAGCCGTTGCAAAACACTACGTTAGATACATCGCCAACACGCTCTTCGCCTTCGGGCGCCAATAAATAACCGGCGGGCTTGTATATTACTTTAGTCAGATCGTTAAGATCAGTCATAAACATATACAGCACATACCGTAAACCAGCGGCGGTATTACGCACACCGTGGGCCAGATGCAGCCAGCCATGTGTGGTTTTTATAGGCGCGGGACCTTGCCCGTTCTTGGCTTCATAAACGGTATGATATACTTTTTTGTCTAAAATAGTTTCCCTCTCAATCACGGCATTCTCTATAGATGCAGAAAGCCCGTAACCAATGCCGCCACCTTTACCAGCCTGGATAAAGGTATCCTGAGGGCGGGTGTAAAAGGCGTATTTACCGTCAACAAATTCGGGGTGCAACACTACATTGCGCTGCTGTGGCGATGGCGTTTGCAAATCGGCCAAACGTTCCCAGGCAATAAAATCTCTGGTGCGGGCAATACCGCATTGTGCTATAGCGGCCGACTGATCAGCTTCGGGCGCCGACGGGTCCCTTCGCTCGGTACAAAACAATCCATATATCCAGCCGTCCTGATGCATCGTTAGGCGCATATCATAAATATTGGTGTCGGGGGTACTGGTTTCGGGCATTACTATCGGGTACTCCCAAAATTTAAAATTATCTACACCGTTATCACTCTCGGCTACCGCAAAAAACGATTTCCGGTCGTTACCTTCTACCCGGCAAACCAATAAGTATTTATTGTTCCATTTGATAGCTCCTGCATTAAATACCGCATTTATCCCTACCCGCTCCATTAAATAGGGATTGGTTTGCGGATTCAGATCATATCGCCAGCTTAAAGGCACATGCGCAGCGGTTAATACAGGTAGCTTAAACCTGTTAAAAACACCATTACCCAATTCTTCCGCTTCATTTTTTTTGTGAAGGATAGCGGCATGGTCGGCACGCAACTTATTTAGTCTTTCTTCAAAATTCATCTCCATCTCTGGCATTTATATATAGTTATTAATATTTATTAGTCTTCCAGCTTATTCCACCAGGTTCTTTTCAGGATAAAGGCTATTACACCTAATATCAATACGGTTACCAGCAATGGTAGTTTCATACTTAATATCAAATACATGGGCAATATGGTTAAGCATAACTGGGCAATGATACCCAATGCCACATTAAGCATATCCTTCCCAAAATCCTTATTAGCTTTAAAGCCGGGATCGTCCATCAGCACCTGGTTATGTACCGGCTGCCAAAAGCCCCATGGGCGTACATTGCGGTAAAAACTTTTGAGCACCTGCATATCTGTAGCAGGCGCGGCATAGGTGCCAAATACACAACCGGCCAATGATATGGCGAACAATACCGGGAAGTAATACAGGAATTCGACACCATTGAAAAAACGGGTAAAAACCAGCGCGGCAATAATACCGGCAAGCATACCCCAAAAAAAGCCATTAGCGTTAAAACGCCACCAATGCCATTTTAAAACATTAGCAGCAAAGTAACCGCCGTATAAAGCCGATACGATCCATTGCAAAATACTGTTTACATCTTTAGCATAAAAACCCAGCACAATCCCTATCAAAACCACCACAATACCCACCAGGTAATTCATGGAGATGATTTGCCTGGTAGGTGCATCCGGACGGATATATTTTAAATAAATATCGTTTACAATGTAGGCCTGTGCAGCGTTAAGCGTACCACTAAAAGTACCCATAAAGGCGCCAAGCAAACCCGTAAGCACCAGCCCTACTAAACCGGCAGGCAAAAAGTTATTAATAGTAACTGGCAGTATCCGCTCAAAATCAATGATCCCTTCAGGTGTTTTCAAGTTCATTTGGTGATAGTATAGCAGGCCCAATACCGTTAAGCCAATAATTAACGAATACCGGATAGGCAACAAAATAATGGATACAAAACCACTCATTTTACTGGCTTCTTTGGGCGATCGGGTTGACAGAATCTTCTGCATATCATAATTAGGCGCCGGCCCCGCCAGCGATGCAAATACACCTTTAAACAGCATCATCATAAAAAACAGCCCGAACAGGGAGTAACCGTCGTCCTTTATTTTCAGATTTACATCGGCAATAATCTTACTCCAGTCCAGGTTTAAGCGATAGCCAAAGAAGGGATTAGCCCATCCTTGCGGCACATTTAGCTTTTGGCCATTGAGATGTGTGTATGCTATAACGGCAATAATTATGCAGGCCACAGTCATAATCGCATACTTGATCATATCACCCAAAACGATACTGTGCATCCCCCCTAAAATGGAGTAGAACATCGCAAACAGCGTAAACACTATCCCGTAAAAATGAGCTACATATTGTGGCGGTACGTTAAATGGCACATAAGCTTTAACCACATCCCAGGGGATAAAGATCTCTATGAATTTACCTAAGCCAATAAAGCCATAAGCCAAAAAACCCAGACAGCAGATAAGCGCGAAGGCAATTACTATTTTGTGCGATGCGCCTACGCCCTGCCCTTTAACCCCAAAGCGGGTTGATAACCATTCGGCACCTGTATTGGCGTTTGAGCGGCGCAACCACTTGGATAGGTACATCATTAAAAATACCTGGTTAAACACAGGCCATAGCCAGGGTATCCAAATACTTTTCATACCATATACAAAACACAGGCTTACCATCCACATGGTGCCGCTGATATCGAACATATCCGATGCATCGCTTAAACCCAGTTTATACCAGGGCAACGATTTGCCGCCCATCATATAGCTCTCTTTGTTTTGCCGCGCTTTTTTACGATACCAGAGGCCTATCCCAATAGTAATAACCAGGTAGGAAAGTATGATAAGCAGGTCGATTAGTTTTAATTTCATTATAGGTTAACAGCTAATTTTAAATAATCACAGGTGTTAAAAAAAACAAATGCAGCACATTGGCATTAACAAAAAATACATGCAGTGTGCAAAAACCTGTGATGTAAATATAATTGGCCGTTTTTATATATACGCATGTTCAAAAATACCTTCGGTTTTAGGTAATTGGTTAATACTTTTATAACATAATAGAGTACAATTATTACAAAATTAACCGACCCCACGCTACCATTTATTGCTTGATAAACTGTTTGATAATAACAGTGCCATTAACATGTATCCTTAAAAAATAAGTAACGCCAGGCGTTAAAGCACTGATATCAACCTCGGTCCCATGCACAGTTGGAAACTTACGCCCTGACAGGTTATAGACTTCAATGTCCGCTGCTTCGCGTAAACCTTTTACATAAATTACCGAGGTTGCCGGATTAGGATAAATAGAAATAGCTCCGGATATTTTGGTGTCGTTATCCAATGGCTCGATCAGATTGTTTGGATTTCCACTTGCCATTAAACCACTATTAATGGAGAAGAAATTGGTCCTTGTTTTTCCTCTTTCATCTGCCGAATAAGTGTCTACGGTAATCACCGTTTGGCCGGATGCATATACAGCGCCGGGACCTGTCAGGTTTTGGTTTAATGTTATTTTAATTGGCGATCCGGTATATTCCGGGTCGCATACAGATACCCGGTAGGTTGTTGAATATTTCTTGATCTGCACAACGGCGGGTTTATCTGATTTAATCAGCAAACCGTCGGGAGTGGTGATCTGCCCGGCGGCGTAAAAAATAACCGCGTACTGGTTTGTTCCCACGTGCCGGATAGCCTGCAGATTAACGGTATTTTGATCTACCACAAACCCGTGGTTTGCGGCAAGTGCTGTCATATCCGTAGCCAGTTTATTGGGTGCCACTATATAATAATAGGTGCCATTTAAAGGCGTTGGACTATGCCGTACATACAAATTAAATACCTGATTGCTTTGCACCGTTGTCGACCCTGAGTTATCGATACTTTTCCACGTACCTGTTTGTGTTTTATTAGTAAGCGACAATACACCGCCCGCTGGGAACAGGTAGCCTACGTTATCGTGATGCACCCACTGCAAAGTGCTATTGCTAATAGAATCGCTTGTGAAAGTTTGAGCAGAACCGTTATAAAATGCCGTAATGGTGCCGTTGGTCTTGGTTTGATTTACGGTGGTTACTATCTCGTTAGTTTTACTGGCAGTAATACTGTTGCCCAGGCAAATCATCATATTTTCCATAAAAAAATATGCTTTGCGCGCGGTAACACCTCTTTTGTTATCCAGTTTGAAGGCTATCGCTCCGGCCTCGTTAACAGCAAGGGTACCGCCAAAGGTATTTGTGGTTGTCACATAACCGCTATCAAGGCCGAACGAGGTTGATGCCTGCGCTTCGCTCATTTCGGCAGTGGTGCCAGGTATGCGCGACCAGTTCCAGGTTGGGAAAATATCAAAATACTCGTTCCCGGAGGTCATAATGTTTGTGGCGCCCCAGGGAAGATTGTAGCCCTTTAAATTTTGGCTGTTCAACGCTTCGGTACCCTTATTGCGTGCAGACATAATTTTAACCGACATATAGAAATTGGGGCCATGGCTTACCAGCATGTTCGACATCCAGAAATGCCTGGCGCCTGTTACAGGAAATGCACCGCCGCTCAGGCTTGTTTCCCAGTTTTGGTAAGCGGTAGCATTGCCCGGATCATTCAATTTTTGGGTCTCCAGGATACTGCTATCAATATTGGCCGTCATCCCTGCCCCGGTAACCGCCCTCCCCATAATGCCAAAATCCAGCACTCCCCGGTAGCCAAAAAACTGCAGGCCATTCAGCATTATGTTTTGCAGGTTGGTACGCCGTGTAGTAGTGAATTGAGAACTAAATGTGGTGTTATCCGCATCGTGCATATATCTTGATTCGTAGGTCATAAAATCTATACCGTAGCCTCCAATATTAATTTGATGACGATGCTGATGAAAACTATTGTCGGCCCTTGGCCCTTCGGCCATCGACCAGCTGGCCAGGTCCAGCGCGGCGCCCATACTTTGAAAGCCCGTGTTGGCCACAGCATAACGATCCAACGCCAAACCTTTTCTTATAGTAATAGAAGCAACCCATGACTTATTAGCACCCTGGTTACCCGCATCACCTGTATCATCCTTAACAAAATAGGCATACGCAAAAAGCGAATCGCTGAGTATCGCGCCCCTCATCAGCATCAGCCCATTAATAAGGTTTTGCGGCGAACGTATAACGGTATCGTACCAGTTGGTAGAGGTAAAATGCTGGTTAATAAAATAACGCATACCCAGTTGAAATTTTCCCGGTATCCGCGAATCATTATACAATACATTAGTAGGATCGCGGTAAGCGCAGGCAAGCCAGTTCAAACGCAGGGAATGCGATGTCCAGTTGTTACCTGTATAATCCATCTGCCCGGGTATGGCTGGCTGGCCGGGGGCCGCCTTGTCGGGCCATTTACCATTAGATTGCATGGAAGTGATCAACACGGTTAAATCGCCGGCCGGTGCGGGAGATTCGGCAGCCAGCCGGTTTCTTACGGTACTGATATCGCTCAGTTGAGTTGAGGTCGACGGATCATAGCCATAAACCTTAAACTCAGCTATGCGATAGCCCAGGGTGTTGGCCCTGCCGCGCCCATTAAAACGCACATACTGGTATTGCCCATGTAACCCGCCTATGGTTAACGACGATAGTGCATTAGTTGGCGGGATGGTACGCATGGTAACCCACGAACCCGCTACCGTAGGTGTATTTGTCCCCTGAATATCAAATGTGAGCGCGTAGCGCCCGTCGGCAAAATAGATCTGCACGTAATCGATATCTTTTTGGGCACTAAGATCTACATACAGCCACTCGTTATAACTTGCCGATGAGGATGACCATTTAGTGGTCAAACTACCGTCAACCGCATTAGATGCGGGGTACGAAGCGCTTTCGGTAGAAGAAACGGTTACCGTTTTACCTTGCGAAAGCAGCGTTTGCGCTTGTGCGCCGGTAAAAAAAACCAATAGCATTGCCACAAGCAAAACCGGGCTTACAAAGCTTGGTAATAGTTTTTTCATAGTGTTAATTTAAAGGTGAATAATTGCATATACTGCTGTACTCATTTGCACACCACAGCGTTGCAGACGGCACAGGTTAATAAAATAACATCATATTTTATCTGTCTCCCGTATAGCTGTAACAGGCTGTACAGAAACCATATAATCGTATTAAATAATTTAGTACTGAATAATTTATTATTGGTTTATGAATTCAAAAGTAACGGCATTACCGGGGGCTGGTTAATACTTTTATAGCAAAATATAATGTATTTATTACAAAATGGGGTATTTGTTTTATATTATACTTATTAGGTGATATATTTAAAATTGAGAATGTCTGGTCAGACAACCAATTATTATGAAAACTAATATCATCAGGGAAATTACCCCTCTTACCCAAAGCGATTGCTTTACACTTTTTTCGAGGCAAAAAAAACAATTTGATTTCCCTTTACATTATCACGATGAGTATGAGCTAAACCTGATCATCAACGCAGAGGGGGCCAAACGCATAATTGGCAATCATATTGATAAGATAACCGAACTTGAACTGGTATTTGTTGGCCCTAATTTAAGCCACGGTTGGTTTAATCATGAGTGTAAAAGCGACTTGATTAAGGAAGTTACCATACAGTTCCATAATGATTTTTTCAGCGAATCGTTACTCAAAAAAAATCAGCTGAGCTTTATACGGGCTATGTTAGACCGATCGCAACTGGGGATATTATTTTCTAAAGAAACCATTGAAACCATGGCCCCCCGGATAATTGCCTTAACTAAAAAAACAGGGTTTGATTCTGTACTGGAACTAATCTCTATTTTGCACGACCTTTCCACCTCGCGCAATACGGTTACACTGTCCGACGCGGAAAACAACGCTGATGCGATTAATTACAACAGCCGGCGTATACAAAAGGTATTTGAATATCTCAACGAAAACTACAGCAAAATGGTTTCCCTGGCCGAGGTAGCTCAGCACATTAACATGCCCGAAGTATCGTTTAGCCGGTTTATTAAGAAAAAAACAGGAAAAACATTTGTAGACAGCTTAAACGATATCCGCATCGGGCATGCCAGCCGTATGCTTATCAACTCTACCGACACCGTTGCCGAAATTGCCTTTAAGTGTGGGTTTAATAACATGTCTAACTTCAACCGACTTTTTAAGCGTCGGAAAAACACAACGCCGAAAGATTTCAGGGAAAATTACTCGGGTACAAGGGTGTTTATATAAACTGTCTCTGTGCTTACTACTATCTCACCGTTTTCGGTCATCACCCGGTGAGCCTCATAAGCCTGGTTTTGGAGATTGCCGGAGACAGGCGTTAAAAGCAAAGGATTTGCCCTAAAACGAAAAAGCCTGTAAATCAAATGATTCACAGGCTTTTAATGTGTTTTGCTAATCTAATCAGCGGTGAGGGAGGGATTCGAACCCTCGGTACAGTTTCCCGTACGTCAGTTTAGCAAACTGATCCTTTCGGCCTCTCAGGCACCTCACCATTTCGTGGCCTTTGCAGGCCGGTCAACAAATTGCTCCCCTTTTTTCGGGACTGCAAATATAGCAATTCAAGTTACCCGTCAAAAAAAAATTTAGAATTCTAATTTTGGTAATTTGTTGATTGGGTTCATCAGGTTTATTGAACCCGTGGCTGTTTAGATGAATTGAGTGAGCAGGAAGTCTGAACCACTCTCTTAATCAGCTTGATAACTTAATCAACCATTATTTAATGTTCAGCAGATCGATCCGGACGTGGTAAATACTCATCAGCATTTTTTTGAAAATAACTTTTATCGTTTCCAGGTCTTTCAAGGTAATATCGCTGTCGTTTAGCTGTCCCTGGTTCAGTTTATAGCTTACTATACGGTCAACCAGGTCGTTTATACTTTGCGCGTCGGGTTCACGCAGCGAGCGTGATGCCGCTTCTACCGAATCGGCTAGCATCAGTACACCGGTTTCTTTAGAGAATGGTATAGGCCCCGGATAGCGGAAAATATTTTCGTCTATCAGTTTTTCCGGGAAATTTTTCAGGAACGACTGGTAAAAATAATCTACCCGGGTATTGCCATGATGCGTGCGGATAAAATCGATCACAATTTCGGGCAGGTTTTCTTTACGGGCCATCTCTACCCCGTTGCTCACATGGCGGATAATAATTTGCGCGCTATCCTCGTACGAAAGCTTATCGTGCGGATTAAAGCCCGAACTTTGGTTCTCGATAAAATAAAGCGGGTTCTCTATCTTACCAATATCATGATATAAAGCCCCTGCCCTTACCAGTAATGAATTGCCGCCAATGGTGTAAATAGCGTTCTCGGCTAAATTAGCTACTTGTAACGAGTGCTGGAATGTGCCGGGTGCATTAAATGCCAGTTGGCGCAATAAAGGCGCGTTGGTATTGGTCAGTTCAATCAGCGTAATATCTGAGGTGATCTGGAACATCTGCTCAAATATGTAGATTAAAGGATAAGCCAGTAAAGTAAGCCCCACGCTTACCACAAAGGGGAAAAAGCTCATCCATTCCAAATTAATCAATGTCCCTTCACGGATAAAGGAGATGCCTAAAAACGAAACAAAATAGGTAAAGGTAATGATCAGGGCCGATACCAAAAACTGATCGCGCCGTACCAGGTTTTTAATACTATAGATAGAAACCATCCCGGCGGTAATCTCAAAATAGGCAAATTCAAAGCTATTCGGCACAAAAAAGCCAGCTATCAGTACCACCAACAAATGGATATTTAAGGCTAAGCGAGTATCAAAAAGGATACGGATAATAATAGGTACAATACAGTAAGGAATGTAGTAAACATTAAACTCCTGTATGCGTATAGCCCATGATAAAGTGGCCAGCATGCCTGTTACCACCAGCAATATCAAACTCACCAGCCGGTTATCCCGATAAATATCTTTCCTGAACAGGTATAAAAATATCATCAGCAAACCAACCGCTATAGATACCAGTAAAAACTGCCCCAACAGCACCAGGTTAGGATCGCCATTAACACGGGCGTTATCTTCAAATGCACTTTTATACGATCGCAGCTTTTGATAGATCTCATCATTAATAACCGATCCCTTAGCCACAATTACCTCGCCTTTTTGCACCATGCCCCGGGTAAGCGATAAACCGTCCAGCACTTCCCGCTCCTGCTTGGCTGTTAGTTTATCATCGTAGCTTAAGTTGTTTTGCAGCCGGTTTTGAATAATATTTAATAAAAAGGTTTTATCAATATCTTTCAGCCCGTTCAACTGGGTGATGCAATAAGCAATCGCCCGCTCGCGGGTAAAAAGCTCCATAGTATTTTTATCGGCTGCAATATTTTTATTTAATATGGTAATCGCGTAGTTTTCGTTACCGCGCTGGTATTTGGATACCAGGGTTAAAAGGCCGCGATCGTATATCGTTTTTAGCAGGTTATAGCCTGTTTGCAGGTATTTTTCCTTTTGCTTTTCGTTGATGCCGGCATTATGCCATTTAATTTCAAAGTCGTTTTTAAAACCATTGAGTTGCTGATCGGCCACATCCGGCAATAGCTGGTAAATAGGCGTTATGCTGCGCAGCGCGGCTTCCTGATCAGTAGCCAGTTCCTGGCTTGTTTTTAATATGGCAAAATTATAGGGTGATATCAGGTCTTTCTGGTTCCAGATACGGCCCTTCTCGTACTCGTATCTGAATTTGGCCTGCCTTGGGAGCGTATAAACAATCAGGCAAATGCTGACCAGCATCATAAAATATTTGATATTCCGGGCGTATTTGCGAAACAATGCCCTTTGGCGCGATGCTGATAGTGTTGCCATTTAGTTTTATACCCAGCAAAAATAGCATTTTATTTATTATCAGTTTATTCTTGCATTTCTCATTTTATATTTGATATCTTTATGATATCATTTTAAATCACAAAAATCATGGAATCCGAAAAATCAACCAGTCCTTTATCAGGCTTTTTTATGCTGATCGTTGTACTTGTAATGTTAATTGTTGCCATTGTGGTAGCTGTAGCCGGATTGCCGGTTGTAACTGCTGTAATCGGCGTCATTACCTTTTTTATGTTACCCGGTTTTATTGTAGTTAACCCTAACGAATCGAAGGTATTAACGCTGTTTGGCAACTATATTGGCTCGGTAAAGCAGTCGGGCTTTTATTGGGTAAACCCATTCGCGTTTAAAAGGAAACTGTCGTTAAGGGCGTTTAACTTAAACGGCCAGCAGTTAAAAGTTAATGATAAGGTGGGTAACCCTATAGAAATTGCCGCGGTAATAGTATGGCAGGTAAAGGATACGGCTAAAGCTGTGTTTGCGGTAGATAATTATGCGCAGTATGTAAATATACAAAGCGAGGCCGCGGTGCGCCACTTAGCCAATTCATTCCCGTATGATAACTTTGAGGATGAACAGGCGACAGTAACTTTGCGCGATGGCGCCGAGCAGGTGAGCATTATGCTGGAGCAGGAACTAACCGACCGGCTGGAGCGCGCCGGCATTGAAGTGCTGGAAGCCCGGATCTCGCACCTGGCCTATGCCCCCGAAATTGCAAACGCCATGCTGCAGAGGCAACAGGCATCGGCTATTATAGCTGCCCGTAAGCTAATTGTTGAAGGCGCGGTTAGCATTGTGGAAATGGCGCTGGACAGGCTGTCCGAAAAAAATATTGTTGAGCTGGACGAAGAACGCAAAGCCAGTATGGTAAGCAACCTATTGGTGGTTTTATGCGGCGAACGCGCGGTATCACCGGTGATTAATACAGGCACTTTATATCATTAATAGCAATGGATAATTACTACAGAGATTTTAACTCATTACGTACTGATGAGTTAACCGTAACAAAAATTGGCTGGTTTAGCCCATATTACGAGTTAACCGACGGGCAGTTTGTATACGGAAAATTAAGCTATACCAATTGGTCAAGGCGTAGAGCCACGCTGGAAATTGCAGGCACCACCTGGACTATCATACCCAAAGGTACGTTTAGCGGCACCGTTTATATCCATCAATCTGACGGAAAAATGATTGGGGAGATAAAGCCCGAAACATGGTCGGGTAAAATAAACATCGCTATGAACAATGGCTTCCAAACTATTTTTACCGCTAAAAAAATATTTTCAAGAAAGTATACCATAATCCATGATCAGTATGGCGACCTGATTAATATTGAGCCTAAAATCTGGAAATTTTCAACACCATTTATAATCACGTTTCAGCAAAACATGCTAAAAACCATACCCGATATGCCTTTATTAATATTATCGGGCATTTATTTGGCATTATTGCGCCAGCGACAGGCAGCAGCAGCCCATTAAAAAACTATGGCCGAAAAAAAACCATTTGTACTAAGGATAAATGCCGATATGCTGAAAGAGATTGAAGCCTGGGCAAACGATGAATTCAGGAGCACTAACGGCCAGATAGAGTACCTGCTGCAACAAGCTTTACTGGCGCGTAAAAAGAGCAGCAAAAAGAAAAAACCAGACTAACAGGAATTTAACCGCAGAGGTTTGCACGGAGGGGCACAGAGCATTTTTTAATCCACAATAAATCTCTGTGCCTTCTGTGGTTAAATCATCAATTATAAAAATCCTCTGCCCCCAAATCACTAAAAGCTTTTTTCTTTTTGATAAAGAACTCCCATACAATATTGTATTTATACATGCACTTCAGGGTAGAGTGATGTGCCTTGGCTACTTTAATACCCTGTTTATTTGATTTAAACAACTGGCGTATAAAGTTTTGATGCGCGCGGCTAACCGCCCAGGCGTCCTTACGTTTCCCCTCGTTCATAAAGCGGACAATAGCCAGCAGGTCAAGGCAAAACCGCAGACTGATAGTAAACACCGCCCGCCCAAACGACAGGTTCTTTTTCAGCAGCAACAGGTTGTTGCGGAAATTGAGATAAGTTTTAAAAGGGTTCTCCTTATCCAGCGTACCGCCGCCAACATGGAATACTTCCGATTCGGCACAGTACATAATTTTATAATCCAGGTTTTTTAAGCGCCAGCAAAGGTCTATCTCTTCCATGTGGGCAAAAAAGCGTTCATCAAAACCACCGGTTAAGTCCCAGCATTCCTTTTTAATAAACAGCGCGGCGCCCGTAGCCCAAAACACTTCGCCTGATTGATTGTACTGGCCCCTGTCCTCCTCTACCTCGTAAAATATCCGTCCGCGGCAAAAAGGGTAGCCATAACTGTCAATAAAGCCGCCTGCAGCCCCGGCGTGTTCAAAATGAGTGGGATTATGATATGCTTTTATTTTAGGTGCAGCCGCGGCAACCTGCTCATCGGCCTCCATTAGTTCAATAACCGGCCTTATCCAGTTGGGGGTAACTTCAATATCCGAGTTTAGCAGGATATAGTAATCAGCTTCAACCTGGCGCAATACGCGGTTATACCCGCCTGTAAAGCCATAATTACTATCGTTCTGAATGATCCTGACGGTTGGGAACGTGCTTTGCAAAAAACGCACCGAACCATCGCTGGAGGCATTATCGCCTACAACAATCTCCAGGTTATCCCACTGGGATGCCATAACCGACGGCAAAAACTGGCTGAGATGTTTTAAGCCATTCCAGTTTAAAATAACTACTGCTACCTTAGGGGTATTATTCATGCTATACGTTTCTCGGCTTAAATTTCCATCTTCTGTGGCTCCATAACCAATATTCAGGCGCCCTTCTTATTTCTTTTTCCAGGTGGGCCACATGCAAATTAGTAATTTCATAATCGGCCGTATTTTTAGGGTCGATTGCCAGCGGGATAAAGTTATAACTATAATGCCCTCTTTTAACACAACGCAAATCACAAAATACAACAACCGAATCTAAGGCCTTCGCCAGTTTCTCCACACCCAAAAACACAGCCGTTGGCTGGTTTAAAAAATTAGTGAAATATTGTACGGTTTCCTGCACCGGGGTTTGGTCGGATAATAATACCGTAAAGCTGCGTTTGTTGCGGATCCGTACCAGCTTGCGTAAAATATCCTTCATAGCAACGGTTTCGGCCCCAAATTTTGAGCGCGATTTGTTAAAAAGCTCATCAAACACCTCATTAGCCAGCGGCTTATAAACCACTATTCTTTCCTGGTCGGTCATCATACTGCAGCTTAAGGCGGCAAATTCCCAGTTACAGTAATGGCCGGCCACCCCTAAAATACTTTTCCCCTGTGCAAAAATATCGGTTACCAGTTGGTTGGTATGTTTATCCATGGGCACCATGCGGCGCATTACTTCCTTTTCGGTTATACTGAGTGCTTTAATGGTTTCTACAATCAGGTCGCCCAGGTAACGGTAGTATTTTTTTTCGATAGATAAGCGTTCGGCATCCGTTTTTTCGGGGAAAGAATTGGCCAGATTTTCGCGCACAACATCTTTACGATAACCTACCAGATAGTAAAGTACAATGTACACCACATCCGAAATTGTGTAGAGGATCCAAAAGGGCAATAAAGAGATCAGGTACAAAAAGAATACTCCTATTCTTGAAAGCCCTTTTATTATCATTATTTTCGGCGGATTTTTGATTGCAAACATAAAAATTTATGATGGATAAAGGCGCTGTTTTTCCAATGTTTTATCTCCCGCCTGTTGAATACTTCGCGCGCTTAAATCAGCATAAGCAAAATATACTGATAGAGCGGGATGAACACCTGATTAAGCAAACGTACTGTAACCGGGCCAACATTTACTCGCCCGATGGGTTGCTTACGCTGGTTGTGCCGGTAATAAAAGGATCTAAAGTGCATACCAAAATGCGCGACGTGAAGATCAGTTACGATTTTCGCTGGCAGCGCCTGCACTGGATGAGTTTGCAATCCTGCTACCGCCGTTCGGCATATTTTGAATATTACGAAGATGATTTTGCCCGCTTTTACGAAGACAGGTTTGAATACCTGTTTGATTATAATGAACAGCTATTGCGTATGTTATTAAGCATGGCCAAAATAAAAGCCGAAATTACTTTTACAGATGAATATCAGCCGGCTTACCCCGACCGTGCCGATTACCGTTTAAGTTTCAATGCTAAAAAAGAGCCCGGTTTTGAACAAAAACCCTATTTCCAGGTTTTTGAAGAGCGGCAGGGCTTTTTAAAGAACCTGAGCATTGTTGACCTGCTGTTTAACCAGGGGCCGCAAACCATAAATTACCTGTAATGGATTTAAAAATCAAACCCCGCATTAAATTCCGCTCCAACAAAAAAAGATTGGGTAACGTGGGCGACAGCCCCGGCATGATCCATATTGCCGAGGATGCGCTGAAACCACATATCAACATCTATTCGTATAACGAAAAGGAACTGGTAACATCAAAAGGCACCAATATAGCGGTTATACTCGATCAGTTTAAAAAGTGTGATAACCATACCCACTGGATCCAGATAAACGGGCTGGGCGATATGAAGCTGATTGAGGCCATTGGCGAGCATTTGCACATTAACGCCCTGGTTTTGGAGGATATTACCAGCGGCACCCAACGGCCTAAGTTTGAGGAATACGAGCATTATGTTTTTGCAGTAAGCCGGATAACCCATTTGGATGAGCATAACGAACTGCTGAACACCCAGTTTTCGGCCATTGTAAAAAAGGATCTGATCATCAGCTTTGAGGAAGATCACGAAGACCGTTTTGATGCCGTGAAAAACAGGTTAAAGGTGGGCAAAGGCGCTATCCGCACGGCCGGGCCGGGTTATATGTGCTACGCGCTGACCGATACCATTATAGACCAGTATTTTGTAATACTGGCCATTATTGGCGATGCATTGGATGGTGTGGAAGATCAGGTTTACGTTAAACCCGATAAAAGCATTATGTACAATGCCCAACACCTGAAACGATCGCTGATAGGGATGCGCCGCGCCAGCTGGCCCGAGCGTGATAAGGTGAACGATATGATCCGTACGGATAGTCCGCTGATTACCGCCGAGGTAAAAACCTTTTTGCGCGATGCCTACGACCACTGTATCCAGATCATGGACCTGATTGAGAGTTATAAGGAGATCACATCCAGTATTATCGATCTGTACCTGTCCATGGTAAGCAATCGCATGAACGAGATTATGAAGGTGCTGACCATTATCTCAGTAGTATTTATTCCGTTGACTTTTATTGCCGGGATCTACGGTATGAATTTCTCGCGTCAGGGTACCGATGGGAAGGTGATCCCCGATAACATGCCCGAATTGTACTGGAACCACGGCTATGTTTACGCTCTGATCCTGATGTTTGTGATTGCTTTTATACAGATGTTTGTATTTTGGCGTAAAGGGTGGTTTAACAGGTTGTGACCTCACCCTGCCCTCTCCAAAGGAGAGGGTTCTAAAAAAAATGACACCATAAAACGTTATGGTGTCATGCATTCTTCAAGTCCTCTCCTTCGGAGAAGATTTAGGAGAGATTTCTTACTTGGCAAACTCCGGCTTTAGATAAGCCTTCATCGCTTTACGCATTTTGATCACTTTGGCCTGCGATACTTCGGCAACGTAAGGGTTATCATCAATATGTTCCTTATAATACCCCTGGTGGTACTTTTCGCCGGCATAAAATACGGTGAATGGGACTATTTGAGTTACTACCGGGTTAGCAAAATGCTTGGAGGCATTTACTTCCTTTACACCGGCTTCTAAAGCTTTCTTTTCTTCCGGGGTGCGGTAAAACGCTATCGAACGGTAGTCGGTACCTTCGTCAGGGCCCTGCTTGTTTAACGTGGTCGGGTCATGCGCGCTGAAAAACGCCTTTACCAATGTTTCATAACTGATCACTTTAGGATCGTAATAAACCTGGGCGCACTCGGCATGGTTGGTAGTGCGGGTGCATACTTCCTGGTAAGTTGGATTTTTAGTGTTGCCACCGGCATAACCGGCTATCACTTTATTTACGCCTTTTAATTCGGAGAAAGCTTCACTGCTGGCCCAGAAACAGCCGCCGCCAAAGGTGGCCACCGCCTCGCCGGGGGCAAGTTTTGGTAAAGAAACGATATCATGATCGCCTTTTTTATTTTGCGCTTCGGCACAGCCTAAAAACAGGATGGCCATTAAATATAAACTGATTTTTTTCATTAGTTTTTTGCTTTGTTAGTCTAATTTACGAAGATATCCTTACAACGGTTGGTCATCAAAACATCATTTATTTAGACGCTTCGTCTACCTGCATCTTTTCAGTATTAAAGCCGCGAACAATCAAACGGTTATCGCTATCCTTATTAAAATAATTAATGGCCCAGCTAAAAAAAACGATCAGCTTATTACTAAAACCTGCCAGCGAAAGCAGGTGGACAAACATCCACAGCAACCAGGCAAAAAATCCCTGGAAGTGCAAATGCCCAATATCGGCCACAGCCCTGTTACGGCCCACCGTGGCCATGGTGCCTTTATCAAAATATTTAAAAGGCAGGGCCGGCCGGCCATTAATAATATTAATTAAGTTTTTAGCCAGGTGTTTGCCTTGCTGCATGGCTACGGGGGCAACGCCGGGCAGGCCTTCGGGCAGTTTATCGGTTATCATAGCGGCCACATCGCCGATAGCAAATATGTTTTGGTAACCTTCTACCCTGCTGATATCGTCGGTTTTTATACGGGTACCACGGGTAAGCGGCGCATCGGCAAGGCCTTCGGGCATTTCGCCCCGTACGCCTGCCGCCCAAAATACATTACGCGTTTTTATCACGGTGCCGTTATCAATGGTTAAAACAAGCCCATCGTAATGATCAACATGCACGCTGTTGATCACCGTTACGCCCCTGTCGGTTAAAAACTGTTTTGCCTTGCACGATGCACCTTCACTCATAGCCGCCAGTAGTTCCGCTTTACCCTCGGCCAGGTAAACTTTCATATCTTCCAGGCACAAACCGGGGTAATCCTTACATAAAATGTGCATCCGCATTTCGGCCAATGCGCCCGAAAGCTCTACACCTGTTGGTCCGCCGCCTACCACCACAAAGGTTAGCAATGCCTGCTTTTCTTCAGGGTCTTTGGTTATCAATGCCTTTTCCAGGTTTTGCAGTATCAGCGAACGCAGGTTAAGCGCTTCGGGCAGGTTCTTCATGGGCATGGCATTGCGCTCTAATTCTTCGCTGCCAAAAAAGTTGGTATTTGCCCCGGTAGCTACTACCAGGTAATCGTACTTAATATCGCCGATATTGGTATTCAGGATATTAGTTTCCGGATTGATCTTTTTTACATCGGCCATCAGGAATGTAAAATTCCTTTGCCCGGCAAAGATACGACGGATAGGGAAAGCTATCGAATCGCCCTCGAGCGCGCCCATGGCTACCTGGTATAATAGGGGCTGAAAAGTATGGTAGTTGTGCTTATCCAGCAGGATAACCTCAACCGGTGCTTTTTTTAAGTTTTTAGCTACTTGTATGCCGCCGAAGCCGCTGCCAATAATAACAATGCGTGGGGTCCCTGCGGTAGTATTTATCAGATCCATAGATATATTAACGGTAATAACCGCTGGTAATTAATTGTAATAATAAGGTAATATCGTTTGCTTATGTTTTCAATAATAGCAAATTTAGGTAGATTAAGCGCCGGTTTATTAATTTAGCTAATTGATTTACATTGAGATGAAAGTACGATACCCCCTGATGCTCCTCCTTTTTTTAACTATTGCCGCTTGCGGGCAGATTAGACCGGTAGACAGTAAAACCGATGGCAAATACGTACGCGTGAACGGCGCCAAACTTTGGGTAGTAACCGTTGGCGAAGGCGACCCGATCATTTTTATTCCCGGCGGGCCGGGTGGTACGCACCTTGGTTTGCGCAGTTTCGACCCGCTGGCGCAAAACCATCACCAGCTGATCTATTTTGATGCTTTTGGCCGCGGCAAATCAGATACTGCGCTAAATGTTGCCGAATACACGCTTAACCGCGATATTGAAGACATTGAAGGCTTGCGTAAAGCTTTAAAGCTGGATAAGATCTCGGTACTGGGGCACTCGTACGGTGGCGTGGTAGCCCAGGGTTACGCCATTAAATACCCCGAACATTTGAGCCATTTAATACTGGCCAATACCTTCCATAGCTTTTTGATGTGGCAGGAGAATGATGATAACTCTAACCACGAGATTAAAACCAACTACCCCGATGTTTGGAACGAACTGATGAAGATCAGGGAGAAAGGCGCGGTTTCCAGCGATGCCAAACACCAGGAAATCTATGGACGCGTGCCTTACGGCTTCCTTTATGCTTATAACCCTTCCAAATTTGAAGGGCGGGGCAATAACGATTATCCTAATCCGAACAATACCAAACTCTACTACCAAATGGTAGGCAAGGACGGCGATTTTATTGTGGGCAGTGATATCGGCTCCTTCGATTACCGTAAACAGTTGAAAGACCTGAAAATGCCGGTACTTATTTTGGCAGGGCGGTACGACCGTGTGGCCGTACCCTGGATGATGGTTAAATTTAAACAGTACTGCCCGCAAGCCGAGTTTGTGATGTTTGAACGATCGGGCCATAACCCGCAGGTGGAAGAACCTACACGTGAGTTTTCGGTGATTAATGCGTTTTTGGCGAGATAAAGGTTAATTATTTTCTTTAATATATTGCACCGATCCGTTATTGAACGCGGTAAGTTTGTTAGTATCCATAAACAAGGTGATCGAATCCGCGGTTAATGTTGTGTGTTCTTTTTCATTCTTAGCAATGGCCGCACCCTGATAAATTTTAGTTTTAGGATCAACCCGTCCGCTGGCAATTATCTTACGGTTCTTCTCATCTACAATAATGTGCGCAGCATTTAAGCGCACATCACCGTAGGTTAAATCTACCCTGCCATAAAAGTGATTTACTTTATTTTTAGTATCAAAATGTCCCGAATCGGCTGTAAATAATTTAAGAGTAGGTTTATCCACCTTATTCGGAACGACAGCCGCTTGCTTTACCTCTTCATAAAATTTATTAAACTGCTCGGGGTTTTTAATACCATAATCTTTAATATCAGTACTGATAGCTACCCAATCTTTTACCATGTATTCTTTATTGCCTCTTTTTACTTCGTGTACAAAGCGCAGGCGCACATGGTCGCCCTGTGATATATTGCCCATCGCCGGCGCGTCAGGTTTAAAGCTCAGGTTAAATTTGTAGCCGTTAACAGTTTCAAACAAAGCTGTTTTCCATTTGCCGTTAGGATATTTCACAATGTTGCTTATCTGTCCATCAGCAAAGCGTACTTTATTAGCTTCGTATAAAAATGGATAGTCTGGTATTTTATCAGCCTCGGCCAATTGGAATATTTTTACGTTATTTTTCGTAATAAAGGCCGGGGAAATATTGATGAGGTGATCTTTCCCAAACGCGCCGCTAAATATTTTCATTTGTATCTCATCGCCCACCTTTAACAGGCTGTTTAATTGTTTTAACTGACCGTACGATGTTGCTAAAACATAATCATTACCATTATAACTGATCAGGAAGCCCGTACTCCAGCCCATATTTTTACCATCTATTTTATCCTTTATCTTCACCGTAACTGTTTTACCGCCCGAAATATCCGCCATTTGTTTTTGCTTTGTTTTATAATCATCTGTTTGGCGGTATTCATCAAATGTCTGGCGGTTTTTTTCGCGTTGTTCTATTTGTTTTGGGGTGCCTTTCTGGCGATATTTGGGTTTAATTGTAGTATCAATAAGTGTACTGTTAGTAACATTTGTTTTAAACATAAATGGCACGGCATAATTTCCATTCTTTGGAAGTTTATTGCGATTAAAATTTGCGCGATTATTATCAAATACCAGTTTCGAGGTTCTATCAGGATTAAGCTTAATAATAGCGGCCTCATCATAAAATTCGCCATCAATAAATACACCTGCGGTATCTGTGGTACCTAAGTTAGCGGAGGCTGAAGAACCGTTTGATAACGTGAATGTTATTTTATCATAATTGGTGCCGTCTGCATGTTGAAAATGTGTCCTTTTAAAGAACCGTGGTTGCGCAGTAGTTGCTACTCCTATCGCATCCTTTAATTTTTGCTGCAAATTTTCAAAGTTAAATGCCGCCTCGTAACCATCCAGATTTTGCTGATAACCCATTTTACGCAGCACAGAAAAATATTGGGCGTTGGTAGCCCCTACACCCAATGATGATGATTTAGCAGTTACAGCAGTGGGTGCTATTTTGCTAAACTCATCCTCGTTATAAAGCTTACCATCTACTAAAAAGGCAACTTTACCATTATGCGAAATTTTAGAGGAAGCCTTCGCACCGCTTTCCAATGCAATAATCACTTTATCATAAACACTGCCGTCAGCATTTTTTTGGGTAATACGGGTGTAAAGCTGGTGCTGAGGCGCCGATCGTTCCACAGCCAGGTTTTCTTTTTCCAAATCATCCATATAAGTGATGTTGCCATTTTTTGTATCAATAACAACTACACCATCGTAATACAATTTACCTTTCACATCCACGCTCTCACCAGGATAGGTGATATAAGTGGTTTTAATACACGATTTACTTATTTTATACAGCACATCTTTAGCATAAAACTTACCGTCAATCAGCACCGCCGTGTTTTTACCGGCTTTATCAATCCCTTCAATAACGCTGTATTTATTGTCATTACTTTTTAGCCGGGCAAAGGCCAGGCAACTGATCAGTACCACGGGCACTACCAGTACGTAAACTATCTTTTTCATATTTGTGGAGGGTTGGTTAAATAACATGGTGATGCGCTTCTTAAGCGGCACTTTGCTAAAGTTGTGGTATAACATGCCCTGCCCGGCTACCGAAAGGTGGAGCAAGAGATTGGCATAGTTATGTTTATCTGTATCGCGGGCTATGGCCCGGTCAACTTCAAACTCGTGGTTCTCTTCTACCGATCGTGCATACAGGTAAATGAATGGATTAAACCACAGGATGATCTGCGCTATTTTAACAATGATACGATCTACCGAATGATACAACTTTACGTGCAGCATCTCGTGCGCGATGATCTGCTGCATTTCATCAGCGCTTAGTTCGTCCTCGTTCAGGAAGATATAATTGAGGAATGAACCATTGGCTATCTTTTTATTCCCGCTCAGGATATTCACGTTGCCTACTTTGGTAATTCGTTTACCTTTCAACCTTTTAAAGAAAGCTATCAGGGTTATCATTAAATGACCGCTTAATGCCAAAACTGCTGCCAGGTAGGTAAACTTTAATATCGTGCCCCAATGGATAGGTTCGGGGGCTATAATTGTGGCGTGGGTTACCCGCGGGGCAACTTGCACTTTAGGCGCATATACATATACTACCTGCTCTACCACACCGGTATATACGTGCGGTTGGCTAACCGGTATTTTTATTAGCGGTATTACAAAACTTAATATCACCGTGATTAGCAAGTACCACCTGTTGGTTACAAAAAAAGTAAGCCGGTTTAAAAACAGGTAGTAAAACAGGTAAAAAACAGCCGTACAAGCTGTTACCTGTAGCAGGTAAATAATACTGGTCATTTTGCTTTGTTTTTGTTGATGATATCTTTGATCTTGTTCAGGTCGTCTTCACTCAGTTGCTGCTCTTTCACCATAAAGCTAAAAAGGCTTTCGGCCGAGTTATCAAAATAACCGGAGAAGATTTTTTTGAACGAGGCCTTACGGTACTCGCTTTTACTGATGGCCGGGAAATACTCGTAAGTTTTACCATAGGCTTTGTAGTTGACATAACCCTTCTTCTCCAGCAGGCGCACTACTGATGATATGGTATTGTATGGTGGCTTGGGATCGTCGGGCAATGCGTCAATAATATCCTTAACAAAGCATTTTTTCAGCTGCCATAAAATGTGCATTACGCGCTCTTCGGTTTTGGTTAACTCTTCCATAAATCAAACCTATAACTTATTTTTCAGTTTTACAACTATATTTTACGTTATATAACGTTTTTATCAGTTACTTAATTTAATTAACTGATAATCAATGAAATAATTTCAACCACAGCGATCACGGAGATTCTCACAGAGGTCACAGAGGCATAGTTCTATAGCACATCCATGGTAAAATATTAAATAAAACTCTGTGAACTTTGTGGTTTCCCTCTGTGAACTCTGTGGTTAAATTCTCCCCGTCGCCATCCTATTCTCTACTAAATCAGTAGAATTTTAATTTGATATCCCCGTTTTTGCTTCGTTTTCTCTATTTTCGCAGCAATTAAAATCATGCAATCGCTATACATCATTAAAATTGGCGGGAATGTTATCGATAATTCCGAAAGCCTGCACAAGTTTTTAAAGGACTTCACCGCGTTGAAGGGCTATAAAATACTGGTGCACGGTGGCGGCAAGGTGGCTACGCAGCTATCTGAAAGCCTGGGTATTGAAGCCAAACTGGTGGATGGCCGACGGGTTACCGATATTGAAACGCTACGCGTGGTTACCATGGTTTACGGCGGCTTAATCAATAAAAACATAGTGGCCCAGCTACAGCGCTATGGCAGTAACGCGATAGGATTAACCGGTGCCGACGGCAATTTTATTAAGGCTAAAATACGCCCGGTTAAAACCATAGATTATGGCTTTGTAGGCGATCTGGATGATGATTCGGTAGATGCACAAGGCATCAGTCGTTTACTGGAAGCCGGCTTCACCCCTGTTTTCAGCGCGTTGACGCACGATGGCGAGGGACAAATGCTGAATACCAATGCCGATACCATAGCTTCGGCTCTGGCGGTTGGTTTATCGGCTTTATATACCACTACGCTGATCTACTGCTTTGAGAAAAAAGGTGTCTTGAAAGATATTGACGATGAGGATTCATTGATCAGAGAGATCAATCCCGAGCGTTACGACGAATTAAAAGCCGCCGGGATCATCCACAGCGGGATGCTGCCCAAGTTGGATAATGCCTTTAAGGCGATAGATTTTGGGGTACAGGCCGTCATCATTGGTCATGCCGATGATTTGGGCAAACTGAATAGTGATAATACCTTTGGTACACGATTATTAAAATAAACCATGAGCACATCAAACATAGCCGTTTTAGGCAGCGGTAATATCGGCTTATCCTTAGCTAAAGGATTAGTGAAGGCCGGTATTTACCAACCGGCACAAATTACATTAACACGCCGTAATGTGGCCGCCCTATCCCCTTTAAAGGATATCGGCTACCAAACCACCGGCAACAATGCCGAAGCCGTAAGCGGCGCTACTATTATTGTATTAGCCATTTTGCCACAGCAGTTAAATAAACTGCTGGACGAGATTAAACCAGCTATCGATCCGGCTAAACATTTGCTGATCTCGGTAGTATCGGGCGTAAGCTGCCAGGATATCCGCAAGTATCTGGCTTTAGATGTGCAGGTAGTGCGCGCAATGCCCAATACGGCTATAGCTATTGGCCAAAGCATGACTTGTATTGCTACCGATACCGCAACGGATGCTAATATCAGCCTGGTTACCTCGCTTTTTGATACCGTTGGGGTAAGCATCCGCATTAACGAAGAGCTGATGACATCGGCTACGGCTTTATGTGCCTGTGGTATCGCATTCTTTTTGCGCTCTATCCGCGCGGCATCGCAGGGGGGTACCGAAATTGGCTTCCACGCGCACGATGCTTTAAAAATGGCAGCCCAAACAGCCAAGGGCGCGGCCGATCTGCTGTTACAGCTATCATCGCACCCCGAGCAGGAAATTGACAAGGTTACATCGCCGAAAGGCTGTACCATTGCCGGCCTGAACGAGATGGAGCATAACGGTTTTAGTTCGGCCATGATCAAGGGCATTAAAACATCGGCCGAAAAGGCGGGAATACTTTATAAACAGTCCTAAATAAAATCAATAATTCAATCCTTCGATAATTCAATAATTGAAATAAAGTGTTTACAGTAGAGAAAATAGGCGGCACATCTATGAGTGCCCTGAAAGACGTTATCAATAACATTATCCTTTATAACCGTACCGGCGACGAACTATATAACCGCATTTTTGTGGTTTCGGCATTTTCGGGCGTTACCAATTTGTTGCTGGAAAATAAAAAGACCGGCGAACCTGGCGTGTATCACAAACTGGCCCAATACCAGGATTTCCACAAACCTTTAAAAGACCTTGTAGTAAAGCTAAAAGAGATCAATAAACAATATGTTCCGCTGGGTTTGGACTTGGCTGTGGCCGATGCGTTTATTGAAGAGCATATCCACGGCGCACAAAAGTATCTGGAAAACCTGTCGAATATACTGGCATCAGGTTATGTAAGTAAGGATGGCATTTTACAGGCTGCCCGCGAGATCCTGGCTTCTATCGGCGAAAGCCACTCGGCTTTTAATTTTACCAATATTTTGCAAAATATGGGTATTAACGCCACGTTGGTTGATTTGAGCGGCCTGCACGACCATCGCTCCTACACCATCGATCAGCGGATTAAGCATGCTTTTAAAGGCATTGAGTTTGAAAAAACCATTTGCATAGTAACGGGCTACGTAAAGGGTACCGAAGGCATTATGCGCGAATTTGACCGGGGCTACAGCGAGGTTACCTTCAGCAAAATTGCCGAGGAACTGAAACCTGCCGAAGCGATTATCCATAAAGAATACCACCTCTCTACTGCCGACCCCGGCATTGTGGGTTTGGAGAATTGCCACCCGGTAGGTAATACCAATTATGATATTGCCGATCAGTTAGCTGATGTAGGTATGGAAGCTATCCATCCCAAGGCATCAAAACCTTTAGAGATAAACGGCATTAACCTGCGGATTAAAAACACGTTTGAGCCGGCACATGCGGGTACCCTGATCACCAAGGATTTTATTTGCGAAACCAAGCGTGTGGAAGTAATTACCGGTACCGATAAACTGGTGCTGATTGATGTATACGACCCGCTGATGGTAAGCAACGTAGGTTCGGATTTAAAGATCATGCAGATCTTTTTTGATCATAGCGTAAGTTATATTTTTAAAGCCACCAGCGCCAATAGTATCTCTATTGTTATCTGGGAGCGCGATTTTGATAAAAAACTGATCAACGAACTGGAGGACAGTTTTGAGAAAGTAACGGTAGAAAAAACCGCCATGGTTTGCATGCTGGGCACCAATATGGATCAGCCGGGCTTGCTGGCCCGCGCCGCAGCAGCGTTAACCGAGGCAGGTATCAATATCCAAAGCGCCGGTTTTGCCCTGCGTAAGGTAAATATCCAGTTCCTGGTAGCACGTGAGCATTTTAAAAGCGCGGTGATAGCGCTGAATAAGGCAATGTCTGACCGTTAATGCTATAACTGAGCATATTGACATAGCACCTTCCCTCCCTACTGGAATGGTGCTATGTCTTCTATTTAACCTTTAAGACAGGCTTTTTAAAACCCCTGCTGTATATTCTACCTGTGCTGGATGGATATCCAGGTGCAATACAAAGCGGATACGGTTAGGGCCTGTTGGCAGGCACATGATGCCTTTATCACCCAATTTTTTTATGATACTATCGGCGGGTTCTTTAGTATCAAACAATACAATATTGGTATCGGCAGGTAGTACATTGGTTACCCAGCTGCATTTGGCCAATTCTTCGGCTAAGATCCGTGCGTGGGTATGGTCTGTCTTTAAACGCTCCACATGGTTATCCAGCGCGTAAATTCCCGCGGCAGCTAAAAACCCGGCCTGGCGCATGCCGCCGCCTAATACTTTGCGGATACGGCGTGCATATTTAATGGTAGCAGTATCGGCTAAAAGTACCGACCCTACCGGAGCGCCTAAACCTTTTGATAAACAGACAGAGATCCCATCAAAGTATTTACCGTAATCCGCCGCCTTATCGCCGGTGTTGGCTAAAGCATTAAATATACGGGCGCCATCCAGGTGCAGCTTCAGGCCTTTTTGTTTACACAGATTGGCAATGGGAGCAATATCATTTAATGTATAGCAACTGCCGCCACCCTTGTTCACCGTGTTTTCCAATACTACTAAACTGGTATGCGGGAAATGGATGTTCTCGGCATTAATCTCGGGCGCTATCATTTCGGCGGTAATGCGGCCACGGTCACCATCCAGCAAACGGGTAGATACCCCCGAATTAAAGGCAATGCCCCCACCCTCGTAACGGTAAACGTGCGCCGTTTGGTCGGCTATCAATTCATCCAGCGGCTGGGTAAAGCACTTAATGGCTATCTGGTTGGTCATAGTACCCGAAGGACAGAAAATACCGGCTTCCATGTCAAACATCGCGGCTGCTTTGGCTTCCAGGGCATTCACGGTTTCATCCTCACCAAAAACATCATCGCCTACTTTGGCATTCATCATGGCCTCGAACATGCCGGGCGTAGGTTTAGTAACGGTATCGCTACGTAAATCAACAGTTGTCATAAATATTAAAAAAGTACGTTATTTGTGTTAACTATGGTACGTCCAATTTTAATCATTTTATTTTTAATGCTGACTTTCGTATCAGCAAAATCACAAAAATTCCAGCCCGGCTTTTTTATCGACAGGCGCGATCAAAAAGTAGATGGATTTATCCGCATCAACCCATCGGGCAAGGCCCCCATTAAAGATGAAGGCTTTATTGTTTATAAGGATAACCCCAAAGGAACCGAAACCCGGCTAAGCGCCAGCGATATTAAATGCTTTGTTGTTGGGCAGGATAGCTTTGTAGTGGCCCATGCCCCCCATAACACTACCTGGACCGCCCAGGAACTTGATTTTGTGAAAGTAGTTTTAAATGAAGAAGTGAAACTGTACGTTATTAATGGCGGCGGTACGGGCGGTGGCGGCAGTGGCTTTAGTTTCCACCCCGGTATATCCATTGGTGCGGGCGCAGGTGGATATGGCGGTTTTGGCGGCGGCATCGGCACCTCCATTGGCGGCGGCGGCAACCAGGGCAAAAACGCGAAAGTTACTTATTACTACGGCGTCAATACTGCCGAAATGAACCAGCTTACCCCCGAAAACTTTAATGATGCCATGAGCGATATTATGGGCGACGAGGAAAAAGCGCTGGAAGCTATCCGCAGCGGAAAGTTCACCGTAGGCAATATTAACGGCCTCATCACTTACTTTAAGCAATTAAAAGCAGCACGGCATCCTTAACGGCATTAAGCGGTAGCCAGGTTATTATCCTGCGGCTGATCAAGCAAATTGTAATAATTATTTCCTTCGGGCTTGTTAGTTTCTTTTACCGCTAAGTTTGTAAATATCAACTCGTAAGCAATCATAAACCACACGGCTATGCATGGCCAGGCCTTCATGTAATAGTCGCTGATGATCTCTTCGCGGATATATTTAGGGAAAGCATCAGTTAAACCCAGCCCGGTTATTACCAACAATAAAACCAGCAGTATAATATTACGCCGGGTAAATGGCTTATCCTGCAAAAATATCCATAGCATAGCCCCGGCCACAGCAATAATGTAGGTTGGATGTTCGGACCCTGTACTGAAAAGCACTACCGTAAGCAGGGCTGATGCTAACACACGTAAGCGAAAGTTTGCAGATTCAAACTGATTAAACCGCAATAAAGGCAACCCGAATACCAGTGCGCCGAACATTAAAAACGGCAGGTTAGGTAAATATGGGTTACCGGCAATACGGCGGCAAACACCCATAAAGGAGATATCCTGCGAGGCACCAAAACCAATATTCTGACTATTTTTTTCTACCAGCGAGTGGTACCAGTCGTTATAAGATTGCACAATGAAATGGGGACTGGATATGGCCATAGGCAGCACAAAGAACAGCGCGAACCACATGACAGAGGTAGCAATAAACCTGCCTTTATTTTTAGAGAACATAAAGAACGCCAAACCAATGATGGGATATAATTTTATCATAGCCCCTAAAACAATAAACAGCGTTGCCCAGCCATCCTTACCCTTGTTAACCAATACAAAGCTGAAAATAATAAAAGCAGTAATAATGGGATTGAACTGGATATTATGTA
Organism: Mucilaginibacter sp. GW821-FHT07H05; assembly: GCF_059418485.1. NCBI lineage: Bacteria > Pseudomonadati > Bacteroidota > Sphingobacteriia > Sphingobacteriales > Sphingobacteriaceae > Mucilaginibacter > Mucilaginibacter sp. GW821-FHT07H05. Next base: position 888,630 of record NZ_JBWKPY010000001.1, on the reverse strand, counting down.
CCGAATTGGCAAACTCTATACTGCAAAACAGCAGGATGAGCATTTTTATTTTATTAGATAACGGCAGCAAGTGCACCGCCCAAAGTAATAACACCGCATTTATCAGGCTCCAAAATAAAAGTCCCCAGCCATCGGTCATTAAAGCAAATGGGGCAACAACCATACTAAATACCGGCCCGTAATGATTGGAATCATAATATTCGGCCGGATAAAGTCGATATAGATTGGTTTGAGCCTGGGTATGATAATACACCTGCTTAAATATCAGGTAATTGTTATACCTGTTGGGTTCATACTTGTAATACGCGCAGAAAGCAGCCACTGCAATCCATAGCACGCACACCAATCTATAGTTGGTTAAAAAGGGGAATTTCTTTGTCATGCAACAAAAGCGTTACAAAGATAATATCCCTTTAATAATTTGCAATACCTATGGCGGGTATTTTCTTAATTGACAATATTATTACATTAAACTATAAGTTTTGAGCAATAACAAAGCCACTTGCCCAGGCCCACTGAAAATTATAGCCCCCAAGCCAGCCAGTAACATCCACACACTCCCCGCCAAAAAACAAGCCGGGAATTTTTTTAGATTCCAGCGTACGCGATGATAACTCATCTGTTGAAACCCCGCCCCGCATTACCTCGGCTTTATCATAGCCCTTATCACCCGCAGGCTTTACTTTAAACTGGTGGATCAGGTTGCTGATACTTTCCAGTTCCGCTTTGTTCAGCGATGCCAGGTTTTTATCGGCAGGTAAATGAGCGCTGATTGCATCCGCAAATTTGCGGGTGAATAAATTAGAAATTAAGGCCAGCAAAGGTTTTTTTCCATTTAGTTTACGCTCTTGCTCAATCAGTTCAACAATATTTTGATGAGGCAGCAAGTCCATCATCATACTTTCGCCCGGCCGCCAGTACGATGATATTTGCAGGATAGCCGGTCCGCTTAATCCCCAATGGGTAAACAGGATATTTTCCTCAAAGCTTGCCCTGTCGTTCCACACCCTGCAAAAAATACTATTGCCGGATAATTGCTCGTACCAGGGCTGATCTTTGCCTGTAATGGTTAAGGGCACCAATGCCGGTGCTGTTGGTACAATCTCCATATTAAATTGGCGGGCCACACGCAGGCCAAAATCGGTTGCGCCCATTTTGGCAATAGGCAGGCCGCCGCTGGCTATAACTACCCGTGGCGCTTTTATTTCGGCTGGTTTACCATTCCTTTCGTAGCTGATAGTAAACCCTCCATCGGTGGCTTCAATATGCTTCACTTCGGTATCGCACCAGATCTCCTGCCCCATATCATCACACAAATTGGTAAATACGTTTACCACGTCGCGCGCCTTATCGCTTTCGGGGAAGAGCTGGCCTAAGGTTTTCTCCTTGCCGGTGATACCGTAGGTTTCAAAAAAGCTGATGGTATCCTCTACCGTCCACTGCGCAAAGGCTGATTTACAAAAATGCCCGTTCGCTGAAATAAATTGCTGCGGCGAGCTATACAGGTTGGTATAATTACAACGCCCGCCGCCGCTAATCAGGATCTTGGCGCCTACCTTATCGTTCTTTTCCATTACCAGCACGCGCTTGCCTAAAAAGCCGGCTTGTACGGCGCACATTAACCCGCAGGCGCCGCCGCCAATTATTATGGCATCAAAGTGGGATGGATTTATTAAATTTGCTGTCATGAGCGAAGTTTCGCAAATATCAGAATTTGGAAAGATATTGGTCTTTATAATTACCGGATTTGTTTTGGTGGCCGTAACCCTGTTTGCAGGTAAGCTGGTGGCGCCAAATAATCCTAACCCAGAGAAGCTAACATCGTACGAGTGCGGCGAGGAACCTACCGGCAGCGCCTGGATTCCTTTTAACCCGCGGTTTTATGTTATAGCGCTGATATTCTTGCTGTTTGATGTGGAGATGGTATTTATTATCCCCTGGGCTACCATATTTGGCAGTCATGAACTGATAGCTGCCGATGCCCGCTGGGGTAAGCTCACACTGATAGAGATGTTCATTTTTATGGGTATCCTGATACTGGGTTTAGTATACGTTTGGCGCAAAGGCGACCTGAACTGGATAAAACCCAACCCCGAAATACCGCATACCGGTGTAATCATCCCATCATCTTTATATGATAAACTGAATGCCGAACAGGGTAATTATACGGTGAAAGAGTTTTCGGCGTTAACACAGAAAGAAGCTGCCAGTTCGTTGACTGCTGCTACAAGTGCCACTGAACCAATTGCAACTGCAACCACCCCGCCGCCTATACGCAAGCCCATGTTTAAACCAACTTTTAAAAAGCCGGAAAATGAATCCTGAAAGCATGAACGAAAGCGGTGGTATAATGGTCACCAAATTGAACGACCTGATGAACTGGTCGAGGTTATCATCATTATGGCCCTTAAGTTTTGGTATTGCCTGCTGCGCGATAGAAATGATGGGATCGATGGCGTCTACCTACGATCTGGATCGTTTTGGTGTGTTCCCACGCCCGTCCGCGCGCCAGGCAGATGTGATTATTATTGCAGGTACCGTTACCTTTAAAATGGCCGAACGCATTAAACGTCTGTACGAGCAAATGCCCGAGCCTAAATACGTGATCAGCATGGGCTCCTGCTCCAACTGCGGCGGGCCTTACTGGCAGCACGGTTACCATGTGGTAAAAGGCGTTGACCGGGTGATCCCCGTTGATGTTTATGTGCAGGGTTGCCCCCCGCGCCCCGAGGCTTTAATAGGCGCTATTTTGGAATTACAGAAGAAGATTGAGGGCGAGCGGTTGGTAGGTTAATTCGGATTAATTTCATATTTCTGATCTGCATACTTGGCTCTTTGTTGAATTATATAGTTTAGCATCTGTTGCAGCAGGAAGGAATCCCAATCAGTTAAAAAGTAAAGGCTTTTATTCAATTTGGCGTTATCTACATGCCTTATCACAAAATAAGTTATATACTCTTTTAATTGTATTTTATCCCATGAAAGGAATTCTTTTTCGTCCCACCTTAGGCCATCTTTGTTAAATTCTACACCACTGATATATAAGGTTTCACCGTTGCTGAAGCGATCTGATATATCAACCATATCAGGGTGAAACAAGTTTTCCCAAACGGCATTAATCAATTCATGGTATTTATTAGCATACAATTCCTTTTTAATTCCGTAATAACTTGAAAAACTAAGGGGTATAACAGCCCCATTATCTAATTTTAGTTCAATTTTGAAGTGTTTCCCTATTGGAAAATAAAGACCTTTTATCCATTTAATGCCAAATCGCAGAGAAATGATCTTTTCTTTAGGGATTTCTGTTTTCGCATTTTTAAAAGCATCATCGGTTATGATAAAAGCATGATCATCGAAATGATAATTTTTCCCTTTTCAGAAAAAAGTTTAGGTATCTGTATAATTGTTTGGGCACACATATTCTAAGAGCAATTTAAGGAAATTTTGTGGATTAGTAAAAAGGGGGCGATGTCATTTTGTGATTCGGAACCTCTTGCTTAAACGCTACTCTCATCCCCCTTATAGGGTGATTTTCACATATTTCCCTATCGATTTTTAGTCATGATTATGATTTTTAAGGTTTTTAATTATCTTTAAAAAGCTTTAACCCAAACTATTATGACGGTCCGAATCAGAAATCAAGGTATTATCAAATATATATTATTAACCTGGCTGCTTTGCGGCACATTGGATGCGTTATCGGCCATTGTCCTTAACCCGCAGGTTCCGGTCGCTGCGATATTTAAATATATTTCAAGCGGATTTTTTGGGCGGGCTGCTTTTACGGGCGGAACCGAAATGATTGTTTACGGTGTGCTGTTCCATTACTTCATCGCGTTAATATTTACAGCGATACTTTTTAGAACTTATCCATTTTTTATTGGCTTGCTGCGCAATAAAATTATACTGGCCTTTGTATTCGGCCTCCTGATATTCGCTATTATGAATTTTATTGTGGTGCCCTATTTAAGCCATATCCCCGTGAGGCCTATGAAACTGACCGGTGTGCTCAAAAATATGGCCGCGTTAATTGTGGCCTTCGGCTTCCCGATAGTGTTTATAGCGGATAGGTATTATAGAGATTAGTTAATCAGTGATTAGAGATTAGTTCAAATATTAAAGAAAACTAATCTCTAATTAACCAATCTCTAATCACCAAGACTTACTGCCCCTGCGCCAGCGTATACCCTATTTTACCCCCAAAGTTCATCAGGAATTCAACCGAGCAAACCTTTACCTCTTCGGATAGGTCGGCGGCTATGTGCAATATCTCTTTTTGTTTGATCTGGCGGCCGGCTTTTTTCTCAAAACGGATGCGGTATTCGTTCACCAGTTCGGTATAGATAGAGCCGGTTGGCCATACCTGTGTACCGCGGTTGGATATCATCACCAGATCGAAGTTATCATTAAACCTTAAGCTCTTTTTAGCTACTTCGGCCAGTTCATCCGGCTGCACGTTCGATTCAACAAAAACGTCTACCCCTATCATCTCTTCCACAATCCCTTTGGTAGCAGTCAGTTTATTTTTGATCAGGTGCTCGTGAATATCTTCGCTTACTTCAAAACTGGTATCTTCAAACACACCGCCATCGGCAGGCACTTTACCCAGGTTAGCGATAATGGCATCGGCAAATTCATTCGTGTTTGATGCCGGGACAGACTTATCGCCGAAATCGCCGGTATGTACGCCCTGCTCTAATGTATAAAGCAAAGCATTTTCAATAGCCGCCGCGTTTGACGCGTAACCCAAATAACGCAGCATAGAAATACCCGATAGCAAAAGTGCCGTAGGGTTAGCGATACCCCTGCCTGCAATATCGGGCGCAGTACCGTGTACAGCTTCAAAAATGGAAATATTATCGCCAATGTTGGCTGATGGCGCGAAGCCTAATCCGCCTACCAAACCGGCGCAAAGGTCGGATACGATATCGCCCTGCAGATTGGTCAGTACAATAGCCTGGAACATTTCCGGGCGCGATACCAGCTTCATGCACAGGTCGTCCACAATAATATCGGTGGCCTCTATTTCAGGATATTCCTTAGCTATATCCTGGAAAACTTCCAGAAACATGCCATCGGTCAGTTTCATGATATTGGCTTTGTGCGCGCAGGCCAGCTTGGTATAACCTTTACGCTTAGCCATCTCAAAAGCATAACGGATCACCTGGGCCGATCCCGGGCGTGTGATGATCCGGCGGCCAACGGCAACATCATAAGTCAGCAGGTGTTCAATACCCCCGTAAGTATCTTCAATATTTTCGCGGATGATAGTTAAGTTGATCGGGATCCCAGCTTTAGAGAAAACAGTATTAACACCGTTCAGCGTACGGAAATCGCGCTGGTTAGCATAGGTATTCCAAACTTTGCGGGCAGTTACGTTAATACTTTTTACACCTTTGCCTTTTGGGGTTTCCATGGGGCCTTTAAACAGCAGGCCTAAGGTTTCGATAGTTTCCTTGGCCTGGTCGGTCATCCCTGTTGAATGGCCGGCATCGAAATAGGACTTGCCCATTTCAACAAACTCATAGGTTAATTTAACATCGTTGGCCTTAAATATCCGGAGCACGGCGTCCATAATTTCCGGGCCGATACCGTCGCCCTTAGCTACCGCTATTTTAGTTTTCATTCAGTATGCTTTATTTCTGATAATACTATGCAAACATACAATTTTCAGGCTTGTTTTAAGGATTTTGAGCCTGATAAAAGTCAAATAATTATCATATAACGCGGCTTTTAACCATATGTGTACACATCACACTAAGAATATACCTTTTTTGAATTAGCAAATAATACTTTTAGGCTTTTTAAAAGATTTGGGCTAAACTTGCATCATCAACAATGAAAGCATTTTACGGAGACCTTAAACTTGGCATTTTAGGCGGCGGCCAGCTTGGCCGTATGCTTATTCAGCAGGCTATAAATTATAACGTAACGGTTAAAGTATTAGATCCGGATCCGGAAGCGCCATGCCGTAAACTGTGCGACGAGTTTACTACCGGGTCATTAGGCGATTACGAGACGGTTTACAACTTCGGTAAAACAGTTGATTTGCTGACTATCGAGATCGAGAAGGTTAACGTAGACGCCTTAGAGCGGCTGGAAAAAGAAGGTGTGGTAGTTTATCCGCAACCGCGTATTATCCGCCTGATACAGGATAAGGGCCTGCAGAAACAGTTTTTTAAGGAGAATGATATCCCTACGGCCGATTTCCAGATCGTTAACTCGCTGGAGCAATTAAAGCAAAGCCATATCCCCTTTCCGTATATTCAAAAACTGCGCCGCGACGGTTACGATGGTAAAGGCGTTTACAAAGTAATTGACGCGACGTACCTGGCTAAAGCATTTACCGAACCCAGTTTGGTAGAACGCTGGATTGATTTTGAAAAGGAAATAGCCGTAATAGTTGCCCGTAATGCCGATGGCGAGGTAAAATGCTTCCCCATGGTTGAGATGGAATTTAACCCCGAAGCTAATTTGGTGGAATTCCTGATCGCGCCCTCTACCCTTCCGTTTGAGATACACCAGGAAGCCGAAAATATTGCCAAACGCATTGCCGAAAGCCTGAAGGTAGTTGGCCTGCTGGCCGTTGAGATGTTTTTGGACAAACATGGCCGAGTGCTGGTAAATGAGTTAGCCCCGCGCCCTCACAACAGCGGGCATCAAACTATTGAAGGTAATACCGTATCGCAATTTGAACAGCACCTGCGCGCTATATTTAACCAGCCATTAGGCAATACCGACTGCCTGAACAACGCTATTATGGTAAACGTTTTAGGCGAAGCGGGTTATGAAGGCCCGGCTGTATACCAGGGGATTGAGAAAGTATTGAACCAGCCGGGGGTTTATATCCACCTGTATGGAAAGGCTATTACCAAGCCGTTCCGCAAAATGGGGCATGTAACTATTGTGGATGCGAACAGGGAAAAAGCGATTGAGAAAGCAAGATTTGTGCAGGAGACTTTGAAAGTGATTGCATAACCGACTTGTCATTGCGAGGTACGAAGCAATCGCGAACTATGCATGACCGCTCTTTGGGTGTGCGATTGCTTCGTACCTCGCAATGACATAGTATATACAATTAGATATTTTCACTATGGACTATGAACCATCAACTATGAACCAACCAAAAGTAGGCATCATTATGGGCAGCAAATCAGACCTGCCGGTAATGCAGGATGCCGCCGATGTTTTAAAGGAACTGGGCGTTGAATACGAAATCACCGTGGTATCGGCGCACCGCACGCCCGATCTGATGTTCAGTTACGCCCGTGCCGCTGCCGATCGTGGCCTGAAGGTTATTATAGCCGGTGCTGGTGGCGCCGCGCATTTACCGGGAATGGTAGCGTCGTTAACGCACTTGCCTGTAATTGGGGTGCCTGTAAAATCAAGCAACTCTATCGACGGATGGGATTCGGTTTTATCTATACTGCAAATGCCAAATGGTATTCCGGTGGCAACCGTGGCGCTTAATGCCGCTAAAAATGCGGGGATATTGGCGGCCCAGATCTTAGCCACCTCGGATATCGTGATCACCAGCGCTTTAATTGAATTTAAAGATCAGCTCAAACAAAAAGTAGAAGCATCGGCAAAGGAAATGCGCGATGAAGGGTTAGCGGGGTAAGTCGTTAGTCTGAAGTTCTAAGTCTGAAGTTCTAAGTCTTAAGTCTGCATCTCCAATTTAAGACTTTCGACTTTCGACTTCAGACCTAGGACTTCTGACTTAAGACTCAATTCAAAGTCGGGTTCTCCGGGAAATTGGCGATATGCGCGTAACGTTGTCCCAGGCTAATCACTACCTGCTTCCATAAGTTATGTTCGGCATCGGCAAAAACCGTATCAGTAGTAAATTTATTAGCTACAATCCAGGTATCTTCCTGCAATTCATTATCCAACTGGCCAGCCGTCCAGCCCGAGTAGCCGGTAAAGAACTTGATCTCGTCGGTATTCAGCTGGTAATTATTAATGAGTGTTTTAACGTTGTCAAAATCGCCTCCCCAGTAAATTCCGTTCCATATCTCCAGCCCGCCTTCAATTTTTTCGGGACAGCGGTGGATAAAGTGCAGGGTATCGGCCGCCACCGGTCCTCCGTTATAAACCGGTATCTCCGAATAGGAAACATCAGGCAACAGGTCGCCCAGCAAATTCTCGCTTTGGTGGTTCAACACAAAGCCAACGGCGCCTTCCTCGTGGTATTCGGTCAGTAAAATAACCGAGCGCTTAAAATTAGGATCCATCATAAATGGTTCCGAGATCAGTAACCGTCCAACAGCTGCGGGAATAGAACTTAGCATATTATAGAAATTAAAAACACTAAAATAATGATTAGTTTGGTCAAAATGACCTATATCATATATACGGTATAATTAATTTGTAAGTTTGCAGCAATGAACAACGAGGAATTACAGAATTTAAGGAACGACTATAGCGCTGCCACACTTACAGAAAAGGAAGTAAAGCAGGACCCCATTAACCAGTTTGACAAGTGGTTTAACGATGCCATCACCGCCAATGTGAACGAACCCAACGCCATGACCCTGGCAACTGCTACTACCAACGGACATCCATCGGCACGTATTGTGTTACTGAAGGGCTTTAACAAAGAGGGCTTTATGTTTTATACCAATTACCTGAGCCGTAAGGGAAAGGAAATGGCGAAGAACCCTTTGGTATCGGCCGTATTTTTTTGGCCGGAGTTAGAGCGCCAGGTACGTATTGAAGGTATTATAGAGAAACTTGACCGCGAACAAAGCGAAGCTTATTTCCATAGCCGCCCCAAAGCCAGTCAACTGGGTGCGGTAGCGTCGGCGCAAAGCCAGGAAATTGTTGGCCGTAAAGATCTGGAAGCTAAAATGGCCGAATTGGAAATTGAATTTGCCGATAAAGAAGTGCCCAAACCATCGTATTGGGGTGGCTACATCATTAAACCACGTTTGGTAGAATTTTGGCAGGGACGCAGCAGCCGCCTGCACGACCGGATTGTTTATAAAAAAATCGATAACAAAAACTGGAAAATAGTTCGCCTTGCACCATGATGCTTGCTGAAATAAAACAATTACTGACCAATAAATTTGGCGACCAGGTAATTGCCGGCGAAGAACTAACCGGCCTGCAACCTGCTTTGCTGATTAATCCGGATGATATTGCCAAAGTTTGCCTCGAGCTAAGGGATAACCCGGCAACCTATTTTGATTTCCTGAGTTGTTTAAGTGGCGTAGATTATGGCCTGGAAGCCGGTCGCTTTGGTGTGGTGTATCATTTAGCTTCTATCCCCTATCAAACACAATTGGTGCTTAAGGTTAGTAAAGAGCATGATCGCACAGGCGATGCCCTGCCTCATTTCCCAAGTATTGTTTCGGTATACCGATCGGCCGACTGGCACGAGCGCGAAGCTTACGAATTGATAGGGATTTACTTTGAAGGCCACCCCGATATGCGAAAGTTGCTGTTGCCTGATGATTGGGAAGGTTACCCTTTGCGTAAAGACTATCAAACGGCTGAATATTATAAAGGAATCAAGATAGATTAATTGAAACTAAGCAACAGCTACCATTGCTATGTCGAACACCATATTACCAATATATAACGAAGCTTTAGATCGCTATAACCAAAAGATAGCCCACGCGGCTACCGAGGATATGGTGCTGAATATGGGCCCGCAGCACCCATCTACCCATGGTGTTTTGCGGCTGGAGCTGATCACTGATGGCGAGATAGTTAAAGAGGTGATCCCTCATATCGGTTATCTGCACCGCTGTTTCGAGAAACACGCCGAATCGCTTACCTATCAGCAAACTATACCTTTTACCGATCGTATGGATTACCTGGCCAGCATGAATAACAGCCATGCCTGGGTAATGGGTGTAGAACGGATGCTGGGTATTGATAAAGACATCCCCAAACGGGTAGAGTATATCCGCGTATTGGTTTGCGAGATGAACCGCATTGCATCGCACCTGATAGCCATTGGTACTTATGGTATTGATATTGGCGCCTTTACTCCCTTTCTGTGGTGTTTTCGTGATCGGGAACATATTATGGGGATGCTGGAATGGGCATCAGGATCGCGTATGTTGTATAATTATATTTGGGTGGGCGGTTTGTTTTACGATCTGCCGGTTGGCTTCGAAGAACGCTGCCGGGAGTTTGTTGATTATTTTAAACCTAAAATGGTTGAGCTTAACGGCCTGCTGACCGATAATCAGGTATTTATTAACCGTACAGCTAACGTAGGCGTATTACCGCTTGATGTGGCCATTAACTATGGTTGCAGCGGCCCTATGCTGCGCGGATCGGGCCTTAAATGGGACCTGCGGCGTATTGATGGTTATTCGGTATATCCCGAACTGGAATTTGACATTCCGGTTGGCACTGGCCTGGTGGGCACTGTTGGCGATTGCTGGGACAGGTATAAAGTGCGTGTTGATGAAATTGAGCAATCGCTTAAGATTATGGAGCAATGCCTTGACCGCCTGCAAAGAGAACTAAAGCGCACTGCCGACTTTGATCCGCGTGCCAAAATGCCTAAAAAGATCATTCCAAAAGCGCAGGACTATTATATGCGGGCCGAAAGCAGTAAAGGCGAACTGGGTTTTTATTTTATTGCCGACGGACGCAGCGAAGTACCCTTCCGCGTAAAATCACGCGGGCCAAGCTTCAGTAACCTTTCTGTACTACCAGCCATGGCAAAAAATGTAATGATAGCCGATCTGATAGCTATTGTAGGTTCAATTGATTTTGTTTTGGGCGAGGTGGATAGGTAACTTAACGTAGATTTAACCACAAAGATCACGAAGATTTTTCTCAAAGAGCACCAAGAAAAAGCTGAAGCTCATTATCATAAATAAGGCTTTGTGGCCTTTGTGGATTCTCCCTCTGTGACCTTTGTGGTTAAATTGCCACCCCACTTTCCAAACTAATCCAAATGAAAATATACAGGAATAGTTAATATCATACTTATATTCTTGCCATCTTGTTTGGCTGGCGCCCAGGCGGGCATAGTTTTAATCAGGCGCAGCGCTTCGGGCTCAAATAGCTTGTTGCTGCTTTGCACAATCTTTACATCTTTAGGCAAGCCTGTTTTCCAGTCTATCAAAAAACTAACAAATACCTGCGCGGAAAGGCCCTCTTTTTTTGCATCTGGCGGGTAAATGATATGGCTTTGCAAATAATCGTACAGGGCGCCGGCGCCGCCTTTAAACTCGGGGATCTTTTGTACAAAGGTTTGTGTTTTTGCAAAATTGGCCATGCTTTCTATAAATTCTTCGCGGGCGATATCCGGGGCAGACTGCGCTTTGCTTCCCTGACACACAATAACACAAAACAATATCAAAAGGTATTTTAACATTTCGCTGATTTAATGATCAAACATAAAAAAAGAGACGCAATTTTACGTCTCTCTCTGGATCCTGATGTGTTGTTACGGTAATCAATATACTTTCACCATAAATACATAGTTCTGCAGTCTTTTAATCTGCTGAATCCGGCTCAGGCCTGCTAACGTATTTTTGTTGCCCAGGTTTAACTTACCACTTAACGAGTCTTGCGGTACATTTTGTATAGCCTTATATAAATATCCTGATTTTTTAGCGTACGATGCGCCTTCTGTTTCGGTTTGTTTGCCAGATACGATACCAATAATACTGCCTTTACTGTTAACCAGGGGGCCGCCGCTGTTGCCGGGGTTTACGGGTATGGATACACGATATTCGCTTGAATCGCTTTTATAACCATTGGCCGAACTTACGTATCCCCTGTCAAATACCGGAGAGTCGCCTTCTGAATATCCTATGGCAAAAACTTCTTCGCCTATATCGCTTTTGCCCCGTTTAAAATTATAAGGAAGCGCCGGTAAGCTCTCAAACGAGTCATCAGTAATTTTCAGGATAGCGATATCATATTGAGGCGCTGTATATACCAGCTTAGCCCTGTATGAGTCGCCATTGGCATTTTGTACATATAATGAATCAAATTTACCGCTAACCACATGGTAATTAGTAACGATATAACCATTGCTTGACAGCGCGAAACCACTGCCGCGATAGTTACCCGGACTAAGTAAATGATTTTTTGTACTTATCTGCTTTGCAATTGCATTTGTTTTACGGTTAAGCTGATCGGTTGACTGTTTAATGTTATCGATCTTTTTGCTTAGTTCCTTATATTGGGGCTGGTTTCTGTTAGAAAAATAACCAGCAAAAAACATCGTAGTCAACACAGCAAAAATAGCTACCGATGCCGCCACCGATATTTTAGAGTGATGGTTACGCCACATCTGCACAATTTTAGATGGGTGCACGGTCATCTCTTCTACCAAAGCATGTACATCTATCTCATGGTGTATCGCGTTTAGCTTATCCTCTAACTCCAAACGCTCGCGGTATTGGTTTAACAGCCCGGTAAAATGCAGGTGCTCGGCTATTTTGCTGTCAATATCAGCATTATCCTTGCGCAGTTGTTCAAAATGGGCACGCTCTTCGGTGCTCATTTCGCCTTTTAAATAGCGCTCAATTGCTTCTGTTAACTGGTAATTGCTCATTTCTTCCTTTTATTTCTGCTGAAAAAACAATTTCTTCAGCCTTTGCAGGCATTTGTATTTCTGAGTTTTGGCATTATCCGCATTGGTATAACCAAATTTCTCGCAGATCTCCTGCATAGATCTGTTATTGATATAAAAGTCCTCGATAATGGTTTTACAAGGCTCGCCCAGTAATTGCAGGGCGCCTTCCATTTTCGCAAACTGTATGTCGCGGTCGCTATGCAGGTCAACATCTTCCTCAACGGGTAAATGCTCCTGAAAATCCCTGATATCGCCTCCGTAGCGGTTCATCTGGCTTAAGCGTTTAAGCCATAAGCGCCTGCATACCGAGTAGATAAAGGTTTTCAGCTTGCTGCTCAGCTCAAAATTGCCGCCTTTAACTTTATTATAAAGAACTATGATAGCTTCCTGATAAATATCCTTGGCATCGTCCTGGGTGCCGCTATTGTTAATAACCAGTTGCAACACCATAGGAAAGTAAGCGAGATATAATCTTTTTAATACCGTTTCCGAATTATTAAGTATGCCCAATATTACTTCGCTATCGGTTGGCACACTGTTGTTCATCTCTTTACTCACTCCTTAATACTATTTGTGCGAAATTGTAACCCATAATCCATAAAAAAAAATAAATCACCTATAATATTACTATTACCGGCCTTCATTGCTGGCACACAGGGTAATAAAGATTTTAAAAATAGCTGATCATATCCTTAAAACATAATATGGGCAGAGTGGTTATATCACCTGTTATATCATCAATCAGCAATATATATGAAAAACGCATTCAAAACATTTGGCCTTGCATTAACCATCGCCATAGCTATAACGGCGTGCAACGCTGGCGGAACAGGCGGTTCGGCCGATTCCAGTAAGGTCGATTCTTCAACATCAACCAGCACAAGCACCGATACCCTCATTAAAACCGATAGCGCTGAAACAGATAGCACCAAATTAGCTACCGATACCCCCAAAGTTAAGGTAGATACCCTATCAAAAACCGTTACCAGGAAAACTGTTGTTAAAAAAACGGTAGTTAAAAAACCATAATTGTAATATTTTTAAGATTATTGATGTAATTCGTTATTTTTTTTAAAATATACGGGTTACCTTTTTATATTTGTAGGTATTAACACTAAATTTATAATCACTTTTAAAAAATTAACAATGAAAAACGCATTCAAATTTGGCTTTTTAGCTTTAGCTATCACTTTAACTGTTGCTGCTTGTAAAGGTTCTGGTTCAGGTTCTGCTGCTGATTCAGCTGCTAAAGCTGACTCTGCTGCTAAAGCTGATTCTGCTGCTAAAGCTGCTGATACAACTGCTAAAGTTGATTCAGCTAAAGTTGACTCTGCTAAAAAAGACTCAACTAAAAAAATGTAATTTTTGCTTAGCAAACAAAAAAGCTCCCGGTGTATGCCGGGAGTTTTTTTGTTTTATATCTTTTTTTTTAAAAACATGGGTTACCTTTTTTAATTCCCGGTATTAACAAGCGAAACTAATACACTTAAAAAAAGATTTTAACATGAAAAATGCATTCAAATTTGGCTTTTTAGCTTTAGCAATTACTTTAACTGTTGCTGCTTGTTCTGGTTCAGGTTCTGGTTCTGCTACAGATTCAGCTAAGAAAGATTCAGCTGCAACTGTTGATTCAGCTAAGAAAGATTCTTCTGCAACCGTTGATTCAGCTAAGAAAGATTCAGCTGCTATTAAAGACTCTACCAAGAAAATGTAATTTTCACGGTATCTAATAAAAAAGCCTCCTGATATTTATCGGGAGGCTTTTTTATTGCTCAGCTATTTTTATTCTTCCGAATAAACACTTTGTACCCTATCCCTCAGGTTATAATTAGATACCATTACCTCGCCATAAGCGCCGGCAGTGCGTACAGCAACCAAATCTCCGCGGAAGGATTCGGGCAGTAACACATCCTTACGGAAACAATCGGTGCTTTCGCAGATGGGGCCAACTACATCGTACTTAGTGATTAGAGATTGGTGATCAGAGATTAGTTCTTCTTCTGACTTTCCGACTTCCGGACTTTCCGACTTTCCGACTCCTTTACTCAAATTATCAATCTGGTGATAAGCCTGGTAAAGCATCGGGCGTATCAGCTCGGTCATTCCCGCATCCAGGATCAGGAAATTCTTTTTCAATCCATTTTTCACATACAATACCCGCGATATCAACGATGCGCATTGCGCTACCAACGCGCGCCCCAGTTCAAAGTGCACCTCTTGCCCGGGTTTTACGGTCAGGTTATCGGCAAATATTTTAAAGTACGCTTCAAAATCGGGGGTATTATTGGTATCAGGCTGGTAGTAGTCAACACCAAGCCCGCCGCCTACGTTCAGTATTTTAATTTTAAAGCCACGTTCCTCAAACCATTCGTCAAGCACATTCACTTTCAAACAAAGGTTTTTAAATACCTCCATATCGGTAATTTGCGATCCGATGTGGAAATGGATCCCCATAAACTCTAAATTGGTACAGGCATGCAAGGCATCAACCACGTTAGGTAATTGCCAGGTATCCACACCAAATTTATTTTCTTCCAGACCGGTAGTAATAAAATGATGGGTTTTAGCGTCAACATTCGGATTAATACGGATGGCTACCCGGGCGGTTTTACCTTTGGCTTTCGCCAGATCATTAATAATGGTCAACTCCTGAACCGATTCCACATTAAAGCAAAATATATCCGCGTCCAGCGCGTAATTGATCTCTTTATCAGATTTGCCTACTCCAGCAAAAACTACCTGGTTTTTATCAAAGCCGTTCTCTATTGCAGCTTTAACCTCGTTACCACTTACACTATCGGCTCCAAAACCAAATGATTGTACAGCTTCCAGCACCTTCGGGTTAAAATTGGCTTTCATGGCATAATGCACATGGAAGTTATATTTTGACGATGCCGTGCGGCAAGCCTCCAGCGTTTGTTTAAGCAAAGCCAGGTTGTAATAATAAAAAGGAGTTTCTAATTGCTGAAAGCGGCTGATCGTATCTGAATTGAACATGGTATATAAGTCTCCTGCCCCACTGCCGGGGAAGATTAAAAGGGCTGATTAATGTAATTTAAACTATTATTTATTAGTGGTGTTATTGAAAATATTTTTATCCTTGTAGTAAGCTTTTTCAAGGGGCTAAAAATAGGATTTTAAACACATATCGCTCTATAAATGATCAAAATTAAATTTGGCACAGATGGCTGGAGAGCCATTATTGCAGACGACTTTACGGTTGAGAATGTTAAGCGTGTGGCTTATGCTACCGCTTTATGGTTAAAAAAAGAGTTTACCAACCCATCTGCCGTGGTTGGTTGCGACCCGCGCTTTGCAGGCCCGCTATTTGCCGATGTTACAACGGCCGTGCTTGCTTCGCAGGGTGTAAAAGTTTTTCGTGCCGAAAATACCTTTGTATCTACCCCTATGATATCGCTGGGAACAGTACGCCACAAGGCATCGGCAGGTATTATTATTACTGCAAGCCATAATCCGCCTGCTTATAACGGCTACAAGATCAAAGCATCATACGGCGGCCCGGCTACACCTGATGATATTGAAAAAGTAGAGTCGACCATACCGGATACTTTAGACGTGCAATTGAAATCGGTTGCTGAATACCAAAAGGACGGCCTGGTTGAATTTACCAACCTGGAAGATATGTATGTGGCCCATGTAGAGAATAGCTTTGACCTGAATGCCATACGCACCTGCGGTATGAGCTGGGCTTACGATGCCATGTATGGCGCCGGCCAAAATGTAATGCGCCGCCTGTTCCCTGATATTACCTTTTTGCATTGCGAGCATAACCCGGGCTTTGACGGACAAGCGCCTGAGCCTATCCAGCGTAACCTGACCGAGTTTGAGGACATTATTAAGCTCTCGGACGGCGAGATAGCCTGCGGACTGGTTACCGATGGTGACGCTGACCGTATTGGCTTATACGACCAGGATGGCAAGTTTGTGGACTCGCACCATATCCTGCTGCTGCTGATCCATTACATGTACAAAGTTAAAAAACAAAACGGCGAGGTATACTCTACCTTTAGCTGTACCAGCAAAATCCAAAAGCTGTGCGATGCTTACGGATTGAACAATACCGTTACCAAAATTGGCTTTAAATACATTTGCGACCTGATCGTTAACTCGGGCAAACCATTTTTGGTGGGCGGCGAGGAATCGGGCGGTATTGCTGCCGCAGGCCACATCCCTGAGCGCGACGGTGTTTGGATCGGCCTGATCATTTGGGAGTTTATGGCCAAAACAGGCCGCTCGTTAAGCGACCTGGTGCAGGAAATTTATGATGTGGTAGGTTCATTCGCGGTAGAGCGTTATGACTTGCATGTAACCGAAGAGTTAAAACAAAGCATCATAGCTAACAGCAAAGCAGACAAATACCCTTCATTTGGCGATTATAAGGTTGTGCGCAAGGAAGACCTTGACGGCTTTAAATTCTTTTTTGAAGATGGCACCTGGGTAATGATCCGCCCATCGGGTACCGAGCCCGTATTACGCGTTTACGCCGAAGCTGCCGATTCAGCCGCATCGTTTAAAATACTGGATGCAACTAAGGCTACCCTGTTGGGATAGCTTTTTGATTTCGGATTTCGGAATTTCGAATTCGGAATTTTAGGATAATGGAGAGGCCCGCATTAGCGGGCTTTTCTGTTTCAAACGAGTCCCCGCAGGGTCTCTCGGAGATTTAAGTTAACCCATAAAACCAAAACCTATTATTTAAGCTAAAGGGGCATCGCCCCGGTTCATATTTTAGCAACTGATTTCAATCCGTTGATTAATGGAATAGTTTATAGGAGAGCCGTAGGTTCGGGCCATATCATTATCGTTTCTATATTCGACAGAATATTTGCCGTTCCCATGGAACTCCTGTTGGTTTTATACATTAATCAACGGGTTAAAACCCGTTGCTACAAGATATTGCGTCCGCTATGCGGACTTGCTAACAGTATTTATAGCAAATTTTGTGGGTTAACTTAAACTCGGAGAGGACCCTAAGCTATTATGCAGAGCAACAATGCGTATACTTTTCAAGCGTACTCAGGGTCTTTTCCGAGAGACCTTGCGGGATACAAAATCATGTCATTGCGAGGAGCGGCCAAACCTTTGAAGTGGGGCGACGCAGCAATCTCGTAGTTCGCCCTGCTTGCGACGAGATTGCCACGCTATCGCTCGCAATGACATGATTTTTTTACCGCGAGTTATGCTACGCTAAACTCGCGGGAGCAAAACAGCAAAGCCAAATCAATCTACCCCCTATGCCTTCTCTTCTTTTTCTTAGGTGTTTCTTTTTTCTTTTTGGTCGATTTTTTTTCAGACACCGTGCTTTTTTTCACTTCCGCTTTCTTTTCAGCAGGTTTATCGGCAACCGGTTCTTTAACATCTTTTGTTTTCAGCGTATCGGCGCTCAGGTCTTTTACGGTTAAGCTATTACTTCGCAGGTTATACTGCAATATGCGTTTCTGCCCGGTTGGTTTAGCTGTAGATGAATTGCCATCGAATATCGGGAACTCGCGGATCAGCTTGCCGTCTTTCATATAAAAGTTATCATCGCCACGATACCCTTTCTTTTGTGTGCTGGTTAGCTTGGGGAAATCCAGCTTATTAGCCTTTTCGTTAAACTCGTAAGCGTAAATGGTAGTATAATCAATCGTATCCTTTGCTTTGGCTTGTATCAACAGTTCGGGGTTACCGTCGATATCCATATCCGAGTTAAATACGCCGGTAATAGCGCCCTCCAAATCTCCGGTGGTAGTGGTAAAACGTTTGTTTATGGTATCCGACCGTAAGATCAGTAACGCCCCCTGACTGGTGCTGCCCCTGCCCCAGCTCATAATATCAAAATCCTGCCCCGGCGATACTTCTATCATTTTATGATATCTGAATGGCTGCATCACTGCCGGCGCTGCCGGCTTAGTATCCGAAAAATTCTTTTTAGGCTGCTCCTGTGTACAGGCACATAGCGCCATGCCCATGCCTGCCAGTAAAAAATTGCGTACTTGTAATATTTTACTCATCATCATTTTAGTTATAGATCGATTCGGCCGAGAGTTCGCCTTTGGGCCTGCCCGGTATTACCATATAAACATGCAGGGTATTGGTGTTTGATGTGCCGTTGTCAAAATACCTCAGTGTAAATTTATGATATCCTTTTTGCAGCAAAACCTCTCCTCCATCATGGTATAATCCGTGTTTGGCATCGTTCAGCACAACAGTCTGATCGTCAATCTGTATATTGGCGCCATCTTCCTGCCGTGTGGCAAACACATATTTTCCATCAGTATCAATACGGATATAGCCGCTAAATATTACCCCAAAAGGTTTATTCTTTCTAAAAGACGTTGTGCTGAAGGTCTTCGTTACGCCCGAATCAATTACAGGCGCCGCATCTAACTGACTGGCATCGGTAAAAGCGCCTTCAACTACCTTATATTTTACGCCTGGGGTAATGCCATCAAAAGCAACCGGTGCCAGTGGCGGCCTGTTGGTAACCATAGCATGCGATATTAAACCGCGGTGGCCGGCTGGCGTAATAACAATAGTCTTCAGTTCGCGATACTGACCGTCGGGTATATTAAGTGTAAAGGGGTGCTCGTAAAGCAAGGTTGTTTCGCCCGGCTTAAACCCATCAATGGTATAGTATATTTTAGCGCCATCTACCGGCGGCTTCAGGTCGACATTTAACTGTGTACCTATACTGATGGTATCAATAGCGCCAATTGCTTTGGGCAGGCGGTAATTAAACCCATTTTTATCCAGCCAGGCCAGGTGTCGGGGAAGGCGCGCTTCAAAATCAGCGATATTTTTATTGGCCAGCGGCGTCCATGCCGTTTCTGATAAGGCGAATAACCGCGGTAGTAACATGTATTCTACCTTTTCTTCGGTGGCGATATACTCCGTCCATAAATTGGCCTGCACACCTAAAACATACTTCTGCTGATCGGCATTTAAAGCCGCAGGTATGGGGTTGTAGCTATAAACTTTTTGATAGGTAGAGTTGCCGCCAATGCTTAAAGGTTCGCGGCTGACAACGCCCTGCTGATGGTCAAAATACAGGCCACCGCTGCCCGGGGTCATAATTACATCGTGGCCTTGTTTGGCTGCAGCAATACCGCCCGCCTCGCCCCGCCAGCTCATTACTGTTGCGTTTGGCGCTAAGCCGCCCTCCAGGATCTCGTCCCAGCCGATGATGCTGCGGCCCTTCGCGTTCACAAATTTTTCCATTCGTTGGATAAAGTAGCTTTGCAGGCCATGCTCATCTTTTAGTTTCAACCGTTTGATCAGTTTTTGGCAAAACTCCGACTTCTTCCATTGTTCTTTAGGAACCTCGTCGCCACCGATGTGGATATACTTGCTTGGGAAAAGGTCGATCACCTCGGTCAGTACATCCTGCATAAAATTGAAGGTGTATTCCGTTGGACAAAAAACATCGTAGATCACGCCCCACTTCTCGCCCACCTTATAGGTTTTTGATGGATCGCAGCTTAACTCGGGGTAAGCAGCAATAGCTGCCAGCGCGTGGCCGGGCATTTCAATTTCGGGGACGATGTTGACATAACGCGCTTCGGCATATTTCACAACATCTTTAATTTCTTCCTGTGTATAATAGCCGCCATGCGGGATGCCATCAAACTGCTGGTTACGGTCAACATAACGCCCAAGCAGGGTTTGCGCGCGCTGACTGCCAATTTGAGTCAGTCGCGGATATTTTTTGATCTCGATACGCCAGCCCTGATCATCAGTTAAATGCCAGTGGAAGGTATTTAGTTTGTAAGCTGCCAGCAGATCGATATATTTCTTCACAAACTCTACCCCAAAAAAGTGACGGCAAACATCCAAATGCATGCCACGGTAGCCAAAGCGCGGATAATCTTCAATTTGTACGCAAGGCAATTTTACGGTAGCGCCATGCGCTAACGGCAGAAGCTGAATCAGGGTTTGTATCCCATAAAATAAACCCGAACCCTTACCGGCAATAGTGATCTGTTGCGGCGTAATATTTAAACGATAGCCTTCGGCAGGCAGGTTATCGGTACCAGCGGCAGTAAGTATAATGGTATTGTTGCCATTATTCCCGGTATTGGGCTTTAACTGATTCCGCAACGCGTATTTATTTTGCAGGTAACTGACTAAAAACTGAACGGCTTTATTATCTGTGCTATCGGCAAACAGGATGGTTTCCTGACTCAGCACAAATTCGCCGGGAATTTTTTTAACGGATACAGGGGCCGGGATGATCCCCAGGTTAGTACCGGGCGATTGGGCTTTAACCATACTTAAACTGAACAGGCATACCAGCGTAAACAGCGCGTACTTTTTATACATAGAAATATCAATAGTATTAAAACTGAAATGGTGAAGTTAGCAGATTTTTAAAATTTATACGATTTATGGTATGTAAAAAATCAATAACATAAAATTGGCATCACTTCATATTATTCCTGCCCTCTTTCCGCCGCAGGCGAAGAGAGGGCAGACGGGCGAAGCCTCGTCGGGTGAGTCACGGCGTATGCAGAGCGGTAATGCAAAGCCGGCGAGTTTACTCACCCGCCCATCGCTTCGCTGGGGCACCCTCTCTTCGCCTGCGGCGGAAAGAGGGGAAACTTAAGCTTGTTTGAAGTATCATTGGGAGGCCTACGCACGGTGCGTGACAAACCCTTTAGAACATGTGCTGAAAACAAAAAACAGCGCACCAAA
Organism: Mucilaginibacter sp. GW821-FHT07H05; assembly: GCF_059418485.1. Lineage (NCBI taxonomy): Bacteria > Pseudomonadati > Bacteroidota > Sphingobacteriia > Sphingobacteriales > Sphingobacteriaceae > Mucilaginibacter > Mucilaginibacter sp. GW821-FHT07H05. Next base: position 867,377 of record NZ_JBWKPY010000001.1, on the reverse strand, counting down.
ATGGTGCGCTGTTCTATATCTTCCGGACTTCCGGTCTTTTCTGACTTTCGGACTAAATTATGCTATTACTCGTGTTCTTTAGCGGCCAGGTAACGTTCGGCATCAATGGCGGCCATACAGCCGGTACCGGCGGCGGTAACTGCCTGGCGGTAAACGTGGTCCTGGGCATCGCCACAGCAAAATACGCCTTCAATATTGGTGTAGGTAGTGCCGGGTTTGGTTTTGATATAACCGGTTTCGTCCATATCCAGCCAGCCTTTAAAAATGTCGGTATTAGGATGGTGACCAATGGCCACAAAAAAGCCGCTTACATCAACTGTTTTTTCTTCATTGGTTTTGTTATTATGCACCTTTACCCCGGTAACATTCAAGCCATCGCCTATGATTTCTTTGGTTTCGGTGTTGTATAGTATCTCGATATTGTGGGTATTCAATACGCGGTGCATCATGGCTTTTGATGCGCGGAATTCGTCGCGCCTAACCAGCATATACACTTTTTTACAAAGCTTGGCTAAATAGGTAGCTTCCTCGGCAGCGGTATCCCCTGCCCCTACAATGGCTACATCCTGTCCGCGGAAAAAGAAACCATCGCACACGGCGCAGGCAGAAACACCGAAGCCGTTATATTTCTGTTCAGATTCCAGCCCCAGCCATTTAGCTGATGCGCCGGTAGATATGATCACAGTATCGGCCAGGATGGTTTTGGTTTCATCAACCACCACTTTATGCGGCAGGCTGCTGAAATCAACTGAAGTAATATACCCAAAACGGATATCAGTACCCAAACGCTCGGCCTGACGGCGAAAGTTTTCCATCATTTCGGGGCCTTGTATGCCATCCGGGTAACCGGGATAATTTTCTACCTCGGTGGTTTGGGTAAGCTGGCCGCCGGCTAATATACCGGTATAAAGTACAGGCTTCAGATCAGCGCGCGAAGCATATATAGCAGCCGTATAACCGGCAGGACCCGACCCGATGATCAGGCATTTTACGTGTTCAGTTTCTTGAGACATGATAATTAAATAGTGGGCGAATTTAAGATTTATTGTGTTGCGGGGCAATAGCTAAAGGTCAGGGCATTGCAATTAGACATACAACCCTAAAGCCCCAAACCGATAGCCGTACTTTGTACCGTTGAGTTAACAATAAATCGGGAAGGAAATTACTGGAATTCAAGAAGGTTCTTCATTCCAGGTAATAATGTTTAATGGTGTTTAATCCATCGTCCAGTTCATACACCCATGGTACAGCGGTAGGTATTTCCAGTTGGGTAACATCCTCGTCGGATAAATTATCCATGTATTTGATCAATGCCCGAAGGCTGTTACCGTGCGCGCAGATAATTACTTTTTGATTTTGACGGATAACCGGCACGATGATCTCATTCCAGAAAGGCAATACCCTGTCCATCGTTTCGCTCAGGTTTTCGGTCAGGGGGATTTCGCGGTCGGTCAGGTCCTTATAACGCAGGTCGTGGCCCGGATAACGGTCGTCCTCTTTCGTAATCGCCGGTGGGTGTTCATTCGGGTCGCGCCGCCACTTTTGTACCTGGTCAAATCCGTATTGGGCAACCGCTTCATCCTTGTTTTTTCCCTGCAAGGCACCGTAAAAGCGCTCATTCAACCGCCACGATTTTTGTACGGGGATCCACAGGTGATCCAGCTCTTCCAATATAAAATGCAGGGTTTTGATAGATCTTTTCAATACGGAAGTAAAGCCGGCATCAAAATTATAATCATACTTTTTAAGCACTTCCCCCGCCTTTTTTGCCTGCAGGTAACCCTCTTCACTCAGGTCAACGTCGGTCCAGCCGGTAAAGCGGTTCTCCTGGTTCCAAACACTTTCGCCATGACGTATCAACACTACTTTTTGCATATGCTATCATTAACGGCAAACACCGCTGCCTGTTTGTAAAAATACTTGATAATTATTAGTAAATAAATTAGATTGCCTCTTCAATCCACTTAAAAACCTAAAATAAATTATGATCCCTACAACACCTGTACCCGTATCGGACGGCATTGCAAATCCGGCACCATTAGGACTGTGCGCTTTCGGCATGACCACCGTTTTACTCAACCTGCATAATGCAGGCATGTTCGAAATGAATTCCATGATATTAGGCATGGGCATTTTTTATGGTGGCCTGGCCCAGGTAATTGCCGGCGTTATCGAGGCTAAAAAAAATAACACATTCGGGCTTACCGCTTTTACCTCTTACGGTTTCTTTTGGCTATCGTTAGTTGGCCTTATTGTGATGCCTAAACTGGGTTGGGTTGCTGCAACGCCGGCAAATGCCATGGCCGCTTATTTAGGTGTTTGGGGAGTGTTTACCTTCCTGCTTTTCTTTGGCACCCTAAAACTTAACCGCGCGCTGCAATTTGTATTTGCATCGTTAACGCTGTTGTTTGCCTTATTAACCATCGTTAAAATTACCGGCAGCGAAGAACTGGAGCATATTGCAGGTTACGAAGGTATCATTTGCGGTGCATCGGCTATTTATACCGGTATTGCCAACGTATTAAATGAAGTTTATGGCCGCACGGTATTACCCATTGGGCCGGTAGCTAAATAACCACCTATAATCCTCCCTCCGAAGGAGAGGATTTTAAATCTGCACCTCCTCCAGGTCCTCCTTTCGGGAGAGATTTAGAGGAGGTGGATTTTTTTCCGTTACTTTACCGCTGTGAAAGATTACAAAAAATACTACCTGCTACCTGCAACGCCCGAGGAGATCTATACCGCGCTGACCAATCCTTTTACGATTGAGTTATGGACAGGCGAGCCGGCCGTAATGTCGACCGAACCGGGGACTGAATTTTCCATGTGGGATGGCAGCATATCCGGTAAGAATATAGAATTTATACCCGATACCAGGTTAGTACAGCAATGGTATTTTGACGGGCAGGACGAGCCATCCATCGTTACCATTAAACTGCATCCCGATAAACATGGCACATCTGCCGAGCTAAGGCATACCAATATCCCCGATGAAGCTTTTGCCGATATCAGCAGCGGCTGGGATGAAGCCTATTTTGGTGCGCTGGAAGAGTTTTTTGAGGGAATTTAATAATTATAGTCATGCTGAACTTGTTTCAGCACTTCATTTGCAAGGCGGTTTTACAGTTTACTACCTACCGCATGGGGTGCCGAAACAAGTTCGGCATGACTTAATATAAAACAGGAAAAGGCGCCCGATAGAGCGCCTTTTCCTGTTTTATATTAAAATATCTTAAGCTGTTACCGGTTCTTTAACCAATACCGGCACAACAGCAGCAACAGGCGCAACGGCAACCCGGAAATGTTCGGCGTAGAAACGTTTTTTACAATCGTGATACTCGCTTACGGCGCCTAAAAAATTCATGGTTTTAATGTAATACCAGGCCAGGTCAACCTGGTGCGGTTTAAAGCCGGAACGCGCGCTTTTAGGATACAAGTGGTGATTATTGTGCCATTCGCCGGCTACAATGCCCGGCCAAATTTGGTTTACCGACATATCGTCGCGGTTATAATCAACCCCTTCGCGCCTTTTGTCGTCGCCTTTGCCATGGCCTTCGTAATTAAAGGTACGCACGCCAACAGCCCAAACGCCGGCGGCGCCAAACAAAGTACAGGCCAAAGCATGGCCGCCAATTAAATAGAACGCTAAATACCAGAAAGACCAGCTTAACAATACCGACATTAACGTACGCAATGGGTTAGCCAGGGTACCATATTTCTGGTATTGCGCATAGGTGTTTACGTTTACACCGGTATGCTTCATTAGTTTTACACAACGGCCATAATCTTTAGCGTCCATATTGCGCGCTATAGGCTGGTGGTTTACATCGGCCAGGAAGCAATAAAGAAAGCCTGCCGAAGCGTTATAAGGATCGCCCGCCTGATCTGACTTGGCATGGTGCACATGGTGCGATATCACATAAATTTCTTCGGGGATGATCTTAATAGTTAAGTTTTGTGTAAAAAACCGCCAGAAGTTATTACGGAATTTATATGCCCGGTGCGTGCAATAACGGTGGTGCCAAATGGTACCATGCGTACCTAATATAACCATGCTATATACAAAAGCCGCTATAAACAATTTGATACTAAAAAAATTGAATATGAACAGGAACAGGCATGGCGCGAGTATCAGCACCATGGTCCAGCTCATAAAAGACAGCCAGTTTTTTTTATCACGAAAAACATTAAGCCTTGAGAAAAATTCGGAAATAATTTGTTTCGGGGTGGGTTTAACTAAATTACCGGTATTATCCTTCCATCCATAAGAAGGCTCCTTCAGCACTACATCTAAAAATGTCATTAATACGTTGAATTAGGGTTTGTAATCAATGTTGGGGGATTGTAAATTAGTACAAGGTACCTATTATTAGCTTTGGGTGTACACTTTTCTGAAAAATAAAATGTCAACTAAACAGATTTGTTTAGTGGCCCGGGACAAATAGAGGAAGTGTAAAGAAGAATTTGCAGCCCTCGCCGGCCGCGGTATCAACCCATAAAGTGCCTTTATTCAGCTCAATTAATTCTTTACAAAGCAGCAGGCCCAGGCCTGTACCCTTCTCGCCCGAGGTTCCGGTTTGCGAAAAGTGAAGCTTATGATCAAACAACCGCTCGGTTTGTTCGGGTGTCATCCCTACGCCGTTGTCTTCAACGCAAACCTGCATTTGGCTATCTTTAATAACTGATGTCAGGGTAATCCGGCCATCATTATTTGTAAATTTAATGGCATTGCTGATCAGGTTACGCATAATTACTTTTATGTGATTGGCATCGGCCCAAACATCTGCCTGCGATAAGCAATTATTAATTAACGAGATATTTTTCTGTTGCAGCTGGTGTGCAAATGTTTCCTTCATCTCATCGGCAATTAAACACACATCAACATTTGATGCCCTTACGTTTTGACCGTGCATCTGGCTATCAGCAAAATCCGTCAGGTTGGTTAAGGTTAATTCGGCCCCTTTAATAACCGGCGTTAAATCATGCATCAGTTTGGTTACTTCCTCGGGGGTAATATAATCTACAGCAAACAGGTCGGCAATGCTAATCAGGCTGGCTATCGGTGTACGCAGATCGTGCCCTATAATAGCCAGCAATTTATCCTTTAGCTTGTTCACTTCTTCCAGGTTGGTGCGCTGTATCTCTATTAGTTTTTTCTGATCAAGTAATACCTGGTGCTGTGCCTGCAGCTTATTATTCATCTTGTTTTTTTCCTTGTAATAAACGTATATCACAATTAAAAACGTAACAGCCGTAATTAACGAAACTACCAGTAAAATAATAGTCCGGTTTTGGGTTTTTATCAGCACTTCGTTAGCGCTGTTATTATTGTTGATCTGTTCAATACGGTTAAGCTTAGTATTCAGATCGGCATAGTCCTGTATCAGTTGCAGCGTTTTTGAATCATGAAAATCACTGATGCTTTCGTGAAGTTTGATGGCTTTAGACTGTGATACCAAAGCTTGTTTTAAATTGCCCTGCCTTTGATAAATATCGGTTAATACGTTTAATGCCCGCAACTTTAATTCGGATGAACCAATGGTATCGGCCAGTAAATAACCATCGTTTGCATAAGCGGCTGCTTTTACCAGGTCTTTTTTTAATATAGCTAATCTTGATCGGTCTATTAACAATACGGTACGCAGTCGCTTGTTCTTAATTTTCAGGCTTACCTGGTAACAGGTGTCTAATGCGCGTTCGGCTAAGTCTAACTTGTTTGTACTGATATATATTTGGCCCAGCCGGTTATACAATATACCTATTAAACCAGGGTTATTGGCCATCCGGCTATATTTAAACGCAAATTTAATGTGCATCAGCCCGTTTTCGTAATCGTTGGTAGCATTAAACAACGAGGTTAATTCGGTAAATATCTCGGCCTTACGCGGAATATTTTTGCCGGCTAATTTTATACTTGATTTAAAGTAATGCAAACCCAGTTTATAATCTTTTAAATCAACATAATTGCGTGCTATATTTCTATAGCAATCGCTCAGTGCGCTACTGTCGCCTTTTAAATACGGCACGGCCAGCACCAGATAAAACTGGCTGACCGACAGGCACGACTGCACCCAATAAGTAACGCCAATGGCATTAAAGCTTTGGCCAATACCGCGTTTATAATTGATCTTTTTTGATAGGACTAATGTTTGTTCGGCTATATCACGTGCCGAATCCGGGTTTTTTAGCGTAAGCAGGCGGGCTTGTTTAATAAGCGCGTCTATTTTATGAATAGTGGCTTTATCCGGAATGCTATCTGTTTTTGCGGCCGGATAAGTTGCCTCACAAAATAACATCAGTAAAATTGTCCCTAACCAAATTCTCATTAATGATAGTTTTTACTGATGTTTCTCAAAGTCTATTACGCAACGTTCGTCTGTAAGGTTCTGTTTACATTGATCCAAATCCAAATCGGCCTTAACTTTCAGGGTATTGGCGGCATAATTTTGTTTTTCCAGTTTGCGGCGCCGCGCTTCTTCAAACCTGCGCACCTGTTCCTGGTTTTCCAAAATTAAGCCCGGCACCTCTACAGGTTCGTTGTGCTCATTTTTAGCAACCATGGTAAAATAACTGGTATTAGTGTGTTTAACCACATTGGTCTTTACGTTTTCGGATATTACCCTGATACCCACTACCAGCGATGTTTTGCCTACATAGTTAATGGATGCCATTAAAGAAACCAATTCCCCTACTTCTACCGGGGCCAAAAAGTTAACGGTATCAATAGACGCGGTTACACAGTAGTTGCCGGCATGCTTTGCCGCGCACACATAAGCTACCTTATCCATTAATGATAGTAATATACCGCCATGTATTTTACCGCCGAAGTTAGCGTACGATGGGATCATCAACTCGGTAATCACCGTCCGTGAAAATTGAACAGGTTTATAAAGTTGAGGGCGGTCAGTTAAGGGAGGCATGATCAACAGTATTAATAGTCTACAAGTTTAAACAACAAAACGGGTATTTCATCCATGCAACATAACATTTTATTTTAGCAGGATTATTAAACCGACCTTAAAAATTTGAGTCCAACCTGCTATATTGCCTAAAATCTGTATATCCTGTGAAACTTAATTTTATCACCATCTGCCTTTTGTTGCTATGTACGGGATCTTTTGCACAGGAAACCATAGAGCGGTCGCAAAAATTAATAAAAAAGATCACCGAAGTTTATCATGTATTGCAAAGCGACCCTAACATTAAACATGGCTTATACCAGGCACGGCACGATAAAAAAATAGCTTTGGCCAGTGGCCTTTACGCTCATAATAAAAGAGTAGGTGTATGGCATTTTTTTGATTACGCCGGCAATCTTCTCCAGAATTATAACTACGACCAAAACCTACTTACCTATGAAGCCCCTGACGATAGCGGATCGCGGTTTAAATATCTTTTTGATAAAAAAGTAATCAGTACCGATGTGCTTACCAAGCCGGTTAAAATTGGCGGCCGTTTTTTTGGTTATATCAATTATATGAAGGTATTTAAAAAACCGGCCGATGCGGATTATGAAGATTTAGACCGTGCAAACATAACTATTGAATTACTGATAAGCCCGGGCGGGCACCTGGCTGCTTATACCATACATGTGCGAAACTACAATTACAATAACGATTTAAGCGTAAACATAGACCTGCTGAGCGAAGAAGATAAAACATTTATACCCGCAACCTTAAATAACGAACCGGTATCGGCCCGTATTGTTATACCCTGCCAGTTAGATAGAAATTTCGAGCTGATGTTCTAAACCGTCGCTTAACGGGATCGCAAAACTTTAACTATTACATTCTATCTCGTTATTTTTTTTAATTTTAGCGAAAACTGCAAGCGGTATTGAGAGACTATAGAAAAATAAAGCGGTTCCATAATTTCTTTAAATTCAAAAGGGATTTTAAAACTAATAGTATACGCAAAGTAAACAGCTACCAAATTGTGCTGTTTTGGCTGCGTAACTATCTTAACCGCACACAATTCCTCATCTTATCGGGTATATTAGTGGGCATTACGTCGGGCTTTGCCGGGGTGATCCTAAAACTGCTGGTGCATTATATTCATTATCTTATCACAGCCAAATTCAGGTTCGAGCAGCAGGTGATCTTTTATATCGTATTCCCGCTTTTAGGTATAACTTTAGCTACAGTGCTGGCCATACTATTATTTAAAAAGGGGAACGACCGCAAAGGCATTCCGGGTATACTGTATGATATCGCCCAAAACTCCAGTATGGTGGCGCCGGTGAAAATGTATTCACAAATTGTGCAAAGCGCAATAACAGTCGGTTTCGGTGGTTCAGCCGGTTTAGAAAGCCCAATCGCGGTAACCGGATCAGCTATTGGCGCTAACTTTGCTAAAACTTATCAGTTAGATTATAAAGACCGAACCCTGTTATTAGCAGCAGGTGCCACGGCAGGTATCGCTTCGGCATTTAACGCCCCTATAGCAGGTATGATGTTTGCCTTTGAAATTTTGCTGACCGGTGTAGTTTTCACCGATTTTATTCCTTTGGTGGTGGCAGCCGTATGCGGCAGCCTGGTTTCGCGCATCGTTTTAAACGAGGAGGTGCTGTTTCAATTCCAATCGCGCCACGCGTTTAATTATAAAAACATCCCTTACTATATTCTGCTTGGTATTGCAGCCGGCTTGTACGCCCGTTATTATGTATTGATATCGCACTGGATAGAGCATCGCTTTAAGATTTTAAGGGTTACGCGTTTTCAAAAGGCGATAATCGGCGGTATAATGCTTTCCCTGCTTTGCGTATTGTTCCCACCGCTTTTTGGCGAAGGTTATCAAACCATTAAAGATCTGGCAAACGGGCATATTAAAGATATTATCCAGATCAGTTTTCTTAAATACTTTGACTATCATTCCTGGTTCATCCTGTTATTTCTTGGCCTGATTTGCCTGCTGAAAGTATTTGCCACATCTATAACCCTTTGCAGCGGCGGTACGGGAGGTAACTTTGCCCCTTCGTTATTTGCGGGTGGTGCTTTAGGCTATTTTATAGCCGTGGTTTGCACACAATTAGGTATCCCGCATGTGCCCACAACCAATATGGTATTGGTTGGAATGGGCGGCGTAATGGCGGGCGTAATGTATGCCCCGTTAACTGCTATATTTTTAATTGCCGAATCCAGTTCGGGGTACGATCTGTTTATCCCATTAATGATCGTATCGGTTATGGCATACCTGATCGCTAAAAAGTTTTCGCCCATATCATTAGACCTGAAAAATCTGGTTGAAGATGGTGAAATATTTACCCGCGAGCACGACCGCAACTTATTATCCAGGTTGGAAACAACCGATCTGATTGATAAAGATGTACAAGTGATCGGCATCAACGCGTCGTTTAACGAGCTGATAGATTTAGTGCGGGTTGGCAAACGAAATTTTATAGCTGTAATTAACAACGAAATGTACCTGGAAGGGATTATCCGGCTGGAAGATATCAGGCCGGTTATGTTTAACCGGGAATTATATGAAACACTTGAGGTTAAAAATGTTATGGTGGCCCCGCCCAAACTCATCGATATTAACGATGATATACCCACCATAATTAAAAAGTTTGACGAAACCGCTACCTGGAACCTGCCTGTGGTTCATGAAAACCGTTTTGTTGGTTTTATATCAAAATCGGGCATATTGAACCGGTACCGGCTATTACTAAAGGAATATTCAGCTTAACCGATGCGCCTGCTTTGGACGTTTAATATCTTATCCTAAAAAAACAATTTGTCAGTCTGAGTGAAACGAAGAATCTACCACCAATGCATTACCGCTCTGCTTACGTTAGATTCTTCACTACGTTCAGAATGACAAATTATTAATACGTGGGTAACTTGTTTCAGCATCCATCATACAGGTAACTATGCAAATGGGGTATCGAAACAAGTTCGGCATGACTTTATAAAACAAAAGCAGCCCCCGGGAATCCCGGGGGCTGCTTACTTTTATAAGTAGATTTAGGTTCTCATTACGCCTATTTTTTTGCCGTCCCAATCGGGGAATAAAACCCGATCATTGTTGATCCTTAAATGCTTGTCGGCTACTTCACTAAACACGCTGCGGAAGTCGGTAGTCACCGCTAAATCGCGGCCATCTTCCAGGTTATTAACCGATAGTGGTTTGATATCGCCATGCACTATACCGCCGTTAACATCATTACCTAAAATGAAGTTACATGATGCGCGGCCGTGGTCGGTACCGCCGGTTCCGTTCTGGTGAACGGTGCGGCCAAATTCGGTCATGGTCATTAAGGTAACATCATCCTGGTAGGCTTCAATATCATTCCAAAAAGCAACAATGCAATTACTCAGGTCGTTTACATTACGGGCAAATATGCCGTTATCGCTGCCCTGGTTAAAGTGGGTATCCCAGCCACCCGATTCGGTAAAGGCCACTTCCAGCCCTACATCCATTTTAATCAATTGCGCTATTTGTTTCAGCGAGTTTCCTAAAGCAGTGTTTGGATAAACAGCTTTTGGAGATGGCGTATAATTCTTCACATCATTTTTTTGCAGCATTTTAACCGCATCAAAGCTTTCCTTGCCGGTTTCTTTTAACAGGCTTGATGTGGCTTGTCCGTAAAGGTCTTCAAAACTTTTAGCGGCCATGTTAGCCCCGCTCTGGTTACCGCGCATTTGTATGGCAAAATCCTGCAGGTTGCTGATGGCTACCGACGGGTTATCGCCATAGAACGACCGTGGCAGCGACGAGGTTAAGCTAACCGCACGGAATGGTGTAGCGGCATCGTGGCCCAACAGGCCTACCGCCCTGTTCAACCAGCCGCTGGCAGTACCTTTATTAAAGGGTGTACCGGCTTCCATATAGTCCTGCGCGTCAAAATGCGAGCGGGTATTGTTTGGCGAACCGATACCGTGCACTATGCCTAAACGTTTCTCCCTGAATAAAGGCTCAAAAGCACTCATAGACGGGTGTAAACCAAAACGGCCATCCAAATCAATTAATGATTTTTGCGGACCGGCTTTGGCTGCCGATAAAAACAAGGTTGGCCTGGCGGCTTTCAGGTTTTCGTCAGTAAATGGCGTTACAGCCATTAATCCATCCATGGCCCCGCGCTGGAAAATGCACACCATGATCTTTTTCTTTCTGCCAATTAGCTTATTGCTGGCGGCTGCTTCGGCTAAAAAGGCCGGTATGCCCCCCATCAGGCCTACGCCCAACAAGGCCAGCCCTCCTGATTTGATAAAACCTCTTCTTGATACCATGATCTTATTTTATTTTAATAGGGTGATTATCTTCTTTGAAACTCGGGCGAACCAACAATAATACCAACCACCTGCGCTAACATGGTGTTATTGCCCTGTGCAGTTTGCTGGGCCTGGTATCCGTTCTTTTTACCAAAGTTCTTTTTGCCAGCCTTGCCTTGTTGTGTATCGGCTGCCATCATCATATCCGGACTGCCGGCACTCATATCCTGCTTGGGAGCAGCTTTTTCGGCCGCGTCATTTATCTTTTGCGATAAGGTCGGATCATTCAGCATGGGGGTTAACTGCTTAATGGTAGCTTCGGTATTACGCTCGGGCATAATCAGCTTACTGTAAGTGCGCAGCGCGGCCTCGGGGCTTTCGGGCTCGTGATGATTATTCAGCGCGGCCAGATCAATCCTTACACCCGGGATCCTTTGCGATGCCAGCGCCAAACCAAAGTTCATGCGGTTAAGCAGGGCGCCGGTATTGATCCAGTACTGGCCTTTATCCGGGAAACCGGTTGGCGCCTGGTAGGCATACATTTTTTGGCCCATTTTATTGGCCCAGCTATATAACTGAAAAGGCTGATAGATTTGTCCGTTTAAGCTGCGTATTGAACTGATCACCAACTCGAACGGTGATTTTGTTTTTTCGCGTACCGATGAAGTATTCCAAAACTCAGGCGCCGATGCCATGGTTATCATTACCTCGCGGATATCGCCGTCTTTATCTTTAAATGTTTTTGCCATTTTGTCCAGCAAGCTTTGCGGCGGGGCATCGCTCACAAAACGCACAGCCAGTTTTTTAGTAATAAATTTGGCTGTTGACGCATGGTGTGCCAGCATATTTAATAAATCCACTCCTTCCTGGTAACCTTCGTTACCAAAGTGCTGGCCTAATACAACCTTATTACCGGTATCGTGCCTGCTGGCTGCAAACAGGAAATCGCCGTCGTGAATAAAGCCACGTTCTTTCATTTTTTCTTCGCCACCCATACGTACTAATTGCTGCATCATGCCGGCCCCGCCGCCGCCATATTCTCCCATGGGGTAAACGGTCCAGCCGGTTAACACCCGGGCTGCTTGTGTAACATCCTGCTGGGTATAGCCGCCATCCACACCAAGGGTGTGCAGCTCCATTACCTCGCGCGCATAGTTTTCGTTCAGTCCCTGCGCCTTACGTGCCTTTTGCAATTTTTTCATGGCCTCGGCCATTTGCGGGTTATCGGCGGCCTGTTTTTGCAGCATATCAATACGGCGCTGGGCCTGTGGGGTATTCTGGTTGGCATTAGCGCCCGAGCTTGAAAAATTATCGAGGTAATACAGCATAGCCGGCGATTTGGCGGTGGCCAGCAGCAGATCGCCAAACTTACCGGTTACATTCGGGCGGATCACATCACGCTCGTATGCCGGGATAAACTCGGCACAATCGTTTTTGGTAGTGGATACATTAAAGTGGTTAAACCAAAAATCGGTCAGTACCTCACGTAACTGGTTATTGCTATAAGCTGCGCGCAGCACCTTTTGGTTATATAACTGGCGGAATAATTCCTGCGTCGGTTTTAAACCTTTCTTTTGCATATAAGCGGCCAGTTCGTCGCGGTATTCTTTCCTGTCAACCCTTGCCGAATCTTTGTTAATAACGCCGTCTCTTACGGCCATACGCAGGGCAGCGCCGCCACGTGGATATATAGCCGCTATTTCAGTATTGCTTAGTTTTAAAGCATCATATTGATTTAATAATGTGTTCACCGAATCATCCGGAAGGTTACCATCCAATTGTTGCTCGAACCATTTTTCGAGCCCCATTTTTACCACCGCGTCAATTTGACCGGGCGTTGGCCCGTAACTAAAGCGACTTAATAAATGCGCCGCGGCCTGTCGCTCTGTTAATCCATATTGTTTGTAAGGGAATACCAAACGCGCCTTACCGGCTTTACGAACAGCCAGGAATGATGATAGCACGGCAATACCGCACAGCATCAATACCAATAAGCAGAAGTATTTTAACGGAGTTTTCATAATATGATTCAGTTATTTAATAGGTGTATGTACAATCAGACTGCAACTGATGCCCTAAGGTTTAATTGTATATACATAAAATTATGATTTTTCGCTGACAAAAAGCTTTACACCCTTTTCTGATGCCGCTTTTGTAATAATTTAACACTTTATGCATCTAAAAAGTTACATGATCATTGGTGTAAAATATGGCCCATATCAATGCCATCATGCATTTTTTTGTAACTTAACCCTCCAAATAACTACCCCACTTATGAATGATAAGCCCCTAATCCAGATCAGGAACCTATCTAAATCGTATGGTTCAAAGCTGGCTATCAAACACCTTACACTTGATATATTTCCCGGCCAGGTAATTGGCTATATAGGCCCTAACGGCGCAGGCAAATCTACCACGGTAAAAGTACTGACCGGACTGATCCCCGATTTTAACGGCGAAGTGATTGTTGACGGCATTAACATGACCCAAAATCCGCAGGAGATAAAAAAAATGATAGGCTACGTGCCCGAAAACGCCGAGATATACGATGTACTAACCCCTATGGAATATCTTGATTTTATTGGCAAGCTATATAACATGGAAGAAAAGGTGTTGTACGATCGCGCCAAAAAACTGCTGACGGCTTTTGGCCTGGGCGAAAATATGGATAACCGCATGGATACCTTTAGCAAGGGTATGAAACAAAAAGTGCTGCTGATATCGGGCATTATCCACAACCCTAAGATCATTGTGCTGGACGAACCACTTTCGGGTTTGGATGCCAACGCGGTGATTATGATCAAAGAATTGATCGTACGGTTAAAGGAAGAAGGCAAAACGATCTTCTACTGCTCGCACATGATGGATGTGGTAGAGAAGGTATCAGACCGTATCCTGCTCATTAATAAAGGCGAAATTATTGCCGATGGTACTTTCGAATCGCTGAAGCAAAACCATGCCGACACCCTGGAGCAGATCTTCGCCAAGCTAACCGGCCGCGAGGGATCGGGCACGGAAGCTGATGCTATTATTAACTCTTTTGATTAAGGGCGATGGATAAGATATTTTTACGCTTAGTGGGCTCATTTGATCCTTTGCTGCAAAAAGCCGGGGTAAATACCGATCAGCTACACACCATTTTGCGCGTTAAACTGCTGATGGATAACCGCCGCCCGCGTACCCTTTTTGCCAAAAAACGCAGTAATACCTCATCGGTCACCAACCCGTGGATGGTTACTTTTTTTACCGTATTAATGGGCTTTTTTATTGGCCTGCTATTGTTTTTCACCAATATGCCACTGGCCGGGCACACTTTTTACTTCACCATTTTTATGGTGCTGATGTGCTTTACGCTGGTATCTGATTTTACTACGGTACTGATAGACACCCGCGACCAGTTTATCCTGCTGCCAAGGCCCGTGGACGACAGGACAATTGCCGTGTCGCGCATATTACACATTACCATTTACGTATTAAGGCTGGCCTTATTCCAGGGCTTGCCGGGCATCATTATGGTAGGGTTTGTTGATAAAAGTGTGATATCGCCCATTGTTATTCTGGTAGAGATACTGGAAGCTACTTTTTTAAGCATCTTGTTTGTCAACCTGATTTACCTGGCTATGATGCGCTCGGTTAACCCCCAGCGTTTTAAGGATCTGATCAGTTACTTCCAGATCATTTTTTCTACCCTGATATTTGCTGTTTACTATTTATTACCACGGCTGGTAGATTTCGCGGTGTTGAGGAATATCACACTGCTTAACCATTGGTGGGCCTATATTTTACCACCGGTTTGGATATCCGCGCTTAATGCCGTTGTGGTCCACCCGTCGCAAATAACGGTTGTTACGGCTTTACTGGCATTAGCAGGCCTGGTAACCCCGGTAATTGGTTTATGGCTGGTAGTTAAGGTATTGGCGCCCGGCTTTAACAAAAGGCTGGCGGTACTGGCCACATCCGATGGCACAGATACCACCAACAGCGCGGCTGTAAAAAAAGTATACAAACAAGACTTCAGGGACAAGGTTGCCAACTTTATCAGCCCCGATCCTGTTGAAAATGCCGGCTTCCGCATTACCTGGAAACTGGCCGCCCGTACCCGCGAATTTAAGATGAAGGCCTACCCATCATTTGGTTTTGTGCCGATTATGTTCCTGTATTTTACGCTGAGCGGCAAGGGCCTTAGCATGGGGCAAAAAATATCGAAGATCCAGGATGGATCGGCCTATGTTTTGCTTATCTATCTGAGCACTATCGTATTGTCGTCCATGCTAACCTACATTACACAATCCGAAAAGTATAAATCGGCCTGGGTTTATTACGCCTTGCCTATTGGCCAGCCGGGTAAAATATTATCGGGCATGTACAAGGCTATTGTTACCCTTTACTTTTTGCCGTTTGTGCTGATTTTAGGTGCGGCAATGGTGTTTGTATGGGGCCCTCAGGTGATTAACGATATTATCCTGGCTTTTTTAATCAGCACAATTTATGGTATCCTGATAGCCTTATTTACCGTGAGGGGATTACCCTTCTCTAAACCGGTATTGGCCAAACAGGGCGGCAGGGCTATATCCAACCTGGTTACGCTGGCCCTGGTAGGTGTGTTGGGCTGGGGCCACTATTTAGTGGTTAAATGGGAAATGGTGGTATGGATAGCTATTGTACCTGTAGCAGGGATTTTGTGGATCATGCTGCATTATTATAAAAAAACAAGCTGGAATGATTTAGAATCGTTTGAAGAGAACGAGATAGAAAAACCACCACCCTCCAAAAAAACCCAAAAACCAATATTTCAAATCAAATGAAAAAAATCGCGATTTACCTGTTACTGCTGCTAAGCGCGGCCGCAACAAAGGCCCAGGATGCCGTTAGTTACCAAATGCCGCCAAAAGTTATGGCCGACCTGCTGCTGGCCAAGCCAACGCCCGCCGTAAGTATCGACTCGAAAGCCGAATGGATGCTGCTGAGCGAACGTAACCCCTACCCATCGGTTGAGGAACTGGCCCGGCCCGAATTGCGGATTGCCGGCTTACGTATCGACCCGAATAACTTTTCGTTAAGCAGGCAAAGCTTCATTAATAACTTCACGCTGAAGAATATAAAAACAGGTAAAAGCTATACTATAACAGGTTTGCCATCGCCGCTGTATGCCAATGGTGTTACCTGGAGCCCCGACGAGCATAAAATTGCTTTCACCCAAACCACCCGTAAATCGGTTGATCTGTATGTGATCAATGTGCTTACGCAAAAAGCCATGAAGGTAAATAAGCGCGCCTTAAACGTAGTGCTTGGCAATGGCGTGGTTTGGACGGATAATAACACCATGCTTTATAAAGTGGCCAGCAAGCCCGTAGCCATGGCACCGGCCCAGCCATTAACACCCAAAGGCCCAACTGTGCAGCAAAATTTAGGTAAAGCCGCCCCAAGCGCTACTTACGAGGATTTGATCAAATCGCCCTATGACGAGCAATTGTTTGAGTTTTACGGTACAGCGCAATTGGTGCATAACAAAAATGGTGTGGAAACAGCTATCGGCAAACCGGCCATTTATATCGGGACTACCTTATCGCCCGATAAGCAGTTTATGATGGTACGCACTATTCAAAAACCATACTCTTATTTAGTAACCAGCGGCGGCTTTCCGTCAACCGTATACATTGCCGACCTGACCGGTAAAGTGGTTAAAACATTAGCCATATTGCCATCAACCGAGGGCAGGCCATCGGGCAGCGATAACACCCAAAATGTGCCGCGTAGTTTTGACTGGCGCGATGATGAACCGGCTACCATTACCTGGGCACAACCGCTGGACAGCGGCCTGATCAAAAAGAAGGTTGATTTTCATGATGCCGTATATGAGCT
The DNA here is from genome assembly GCF_059418485.1 of Mucilaginibacter sp. GW821-FHT07H05. Lineage (NCBI taxonomy): Bacteria > Pseudomonadati > Bacteroidota > Sphingobacteriia > Sphingobacteriales > Sphingobacteriaceae > Mucilaginibacter > Mucilaginibacter sp. GW821-FHT07H05. The sequence goes on along the minus strand of NZ_JBWKPY010000001.1, from coordinate 850,302 downwards.
TAATTCGCCATTTAAAGGCGAGCCTAAGGAATTGTTTAAAACACAATACCGTTACCGTGGTATTACCTGGGGCAACGCATCGTTGGCTTTAGTTAACGAGGGGATGCGATCTAAACAGGTGAACAGGGTATCTACCTTTAACCCAACCACCGGCAAGCTGGAAACTTTGTACGAGCGCAGCCAGACCGACGCTTATAACAATCCCGGCACACCGGTATTAACTAAAAACAAATATGGCCGCGATGTGATCCATACTACCGATAACGGCACCAAAATTTTGATGAACAATGTTACCGGCGCCTCAAAAAACGGCGATCTGCCTTTCCTGGCTAAGTTTGACCTGGGCACCAAAAAGAACGAGATCATCTGGCGCTGCACCGAAGGGCATTACGAAATGGTGGTTGATGTGCTTGATCCTGATAAACTGGTATTGTTAACCCGTCGCGAATCGCAAACCGAGGTTCCTAACTATTATATAAAAAACCTGGTGCTGCGTATAGCCGACCGCCAGATCACTAACTTTACCAATCCTTACCCGCAACTGGAAGGGGTTACTAAGGAAAAGATCAAATATAAACGTGCCGATGGCATTGACCTGACCGGCGACCTGTACCTGCCCAAAGGTTATAATAAGGAAAAAGACGGCCCCTTGCCAGTGTTGATATGGGCCTACCCTGCCGAATACAATTCGGCCGATGACGCGGCACAGATCCGCGGTTCTAAAGACCGCTTTACATTAATTGGCGGTGGCAGCCCCATATTTTTTGTAACACAGGGCTATGCTATTTTAAACAATGCCGAAATGCCTATTGTAGCCAAAGCAGGCAAAAAACCTAACGACAGCTTTGTAGAGCAATTGGAATTAAATGCCGAGGCCGCCATCAACAAATTAGCCGAAATGGGCGTAGGCGATAAAAACCGTGTGGCTGTTGGCGGGCATAGCTACGGCGCGTTTATGACGGCTAACTTACTGGCCCACACCAAATTATTTAAAGCTGGCCTGGCCGAAAGCGGCGCGTACAACCGTACCCTTACCCCTTTTGGTTTCCAAAACGAGGAGCGTACCTATTGGGATGACCCGAAACTATATTACGATATGAGTCCGTTTAGCTTTGCCGATAAAATTAAAACCCCTATCCTGCTCATCCATGGCGAGGCCGACGATAACCCCGGTACCTTCCCTATTAACAGCGAGCGTTTGTTTGCAGCTATTAAAGGTTTGGGTGGTACGGTAAGGTTTGTATATCTGCCTTTTGAGGCCCATGGCTATCGTGGTAAGGAAAACCTTTTACACAAACTATGGGAGCAAAATACATGGCTTGATAAGTATGTAAAAAACGCGAAATAGCCATTGAATGAATATAACAGCTAAATTAAAATGGGCCAGGTTTATCATGCTGCTTGCAGCAATTTACAACCTGTTTTGGGGCGCTGTTATTTCACTTTATCCGCAAGTATTATTGTTTGGAAACCCGCCTACCAGCTTCCTGCTCATCATATTAAGATGCATTGGGATGCTGGTAGGTGTTTACGGCATTGCTTACTGGTTTGCCTCGCGCAACCCGCAGCGTTATTGGCCGCTGATACTGGTGGGTTTCATTGGTAAATTCCTGGGGCCGTTTGGTTCGGTGTATTATATTTACATTGGCCAGTTGCCGGTTAGTTTTTTGTGGGTGAACGTTTGGAACGATCTGATCTGGCTATTCCCTTTTGCCTGGATCATGTATTTTGTGCTGATGGAGGAAACAAGTAGAGACAGATGATTATCTGTCTCTTTTAGTTTTAAGGTTGTGAATATCCGGCAAACTGTGTAAAACCTTTCGCCTTTATACTTTCAGCTTTCGGCTTAAAAATTTAATTTCGCTGTTTCAAGAAAAGAGGAAACAGATTTGGATTACTTACAGGGATTAAACCCCGAACAAAGAGGAGCTGTACTACAATTAAAGGGCCCGGTAATGATCATTGCCGGTGCCGGATCGGGCAAAACACGGGTAATTACCTATCGCGTGGCGCATCTGGTACGCAGTGGTGTCGATTCTTTCAATATACTGGTTTTAACATTTACCAATAAGGCCGCCAAGGAAATGCGCGAGCGCATTACCCACGTGGTAGGCACCGAGGCCAAAAACATCTGGATGGGCACCTTCCACTCGGTGTTTGCCAAAATACTGCGTGTAGAAGCCGATAAGCTGGGCTATCCCAATAACTTTACCATTTACGATACCGACGACAGCAAGAGCGTACTGCGGGCCATTTTGAAAGAGATGAACCTGGACGATAAGCTGTACAGCGCCAACTTTGTATACAACCGCATTTCGGCAGCTAAAAACAATTTAATATCGTGGATGGAATATGCCCAGAACGAGCAGATCCAGGCTGACGATAGTTCGAGCGGGCGCCCGTTTTTGGGTAAGATCTACGAAACTTATGCCCAGCGCTGCTATAAAGCCGGCGCAATGGATTTTGACGATTTGCTGTTTAAAACCAACGAGCTATTAAAACGCTACCCTGAGGTACTGAACAAATACCAGCATAAGTTTAAATACATTATGGTGGATGAGTATCAGGATACCAACTTTTCGCAATACCTCATTGTTAAAAAACTGGCTGCCGTTACCGAGAACATTTGCGTGGTGGGCGATGATGCGCAAAGTATCTATGCTTTCCGTGGCGCCAATATTCAAAACATCCTGAACTTTGAAAAGGATTACCCGGATGTAAAGGTGTTTAAACTGGAGCAAAATTACCGTAGTACCCAAAACATTGTAAATATTGCCAACAGTATCATTGCCAACAATAAAGAGCAACTAAAAAAGAACGTTTTCAGTGAGAACGAGGTTGGCGATAAAATTAAGATCATGCGGGCCTTCAGCGATAACGAGGAAGGCAAAATAGTGGCCGAAGCCATTATGCAGGAACGCAGCACCAAAGGACTTAAATGGAATGATTTTGCCATTTTATACCGTACCAACGCCCAATCAAGGGCGATGGAGGAAGCCTTGCGTAAAATGGGTACACCTTATAAAATTTATGGGGGCCTCTCCTTTTATCAGCGTAAGGAGATAAAAGACCTGATAGCGTATTTCCGCCTCACCTTTAATCCTAACGATGAGGTAGCCATGAAGCGGGTAATTAACTATCCAAAACGTGGCATTGGCGATACTACAGTTGATAATATCATTATCAGCGCCGATAAACACCAGGTAACTAATTGGGAAGTAATTACCAATACAGCCCAATACCTGGATGGCCGTAGTTCGGGACAGGTTGCTGCTTTTGGTACACTGATCCAAAGCTTCCAGGTAATTGGCAAAAATATGTCGGCGTATGATGCTGCATTGCATATCGCGCAGCACTCAGGCCTATTAAAGGACCTCTACGAGGATAAATCGATAGAGGGCCTTAACCGTTACGAGAATATCCAGGAGTTACTGAACGGTATCAAGGAGTTCTCGGAGCGTGAGGATATCGAAGATAAGGGCCTGGATGTGTTTATGCAGGATATTGCTTTGCTAACTAACGACGATAACGATAAAAATCCCGATGCCGATACCGTATCACTCATGACCATCCACTCATCCAAAGGGTTAGAATTTCCGCAGGTATACGTGGTGGGTTTGGAAGAGAACCTTTTCCCATCGCAAATGTCGCTTAACTCGCGCAGCGATCTGGAAGAAGAGCGCAGGCTGTTTTACGTGGCCGTTACGCGGGCTAAAAGTAAACTGAGCATTAGCTATGCTACATCGAGGTTTAAATTCGGCACGCTGATCAGTTGCGAGCCGAGCCGTTTTTTGGATGAGATTGATGCCAAGTATCTGGAATTAGACTTTACCGCCAAACCAGCTGCCAGTTCGTTTTTTGATGACGAGCGCGCCGCCTGGAGCCGCAAGTCAGACACGTTTTCAAAACCTAAGGCACCTACCCCATCAGCGCCGCCAAAAACAACATCTATACTGGCTAAAGCACACGTGCCTACCCCAGGCTTTGCACCATCGGATACATCCAAATTACAAACCGGCATGGAGGTTGAACATGAGCGCTTTGGCTTTGGTAAAGTGCTGCAGTTAGAAGGTAATAAACCGGATATTAAAGCCACCATATTTTTTAAAGAAATTGGCCAAAAGCAGTTGCTGCTGAAATTTGCCAAGCTGCGTATAGTAAATTAATGCGTTTAATCAGCATGTAAATTATCAGCGGCAATTGTGAGCAATAATTAACAAACTGCACATAATTACACATTAAGTGGGGATATTATTCCCCACTTTTAAATCTATAATTTAATATTGTATTTTTTATGCTATATGGAGGCTTTTACACTTATGGCATAGCTTTTGGTTATATTTGGTAACCAAATTAATTAAATTATTGATTACCATGAACGAGAACTTCAAAACCCAATCAAACAAATCGGTAGGTAAAAACATACGGGCCGTAAGGCACCAGCATAACTGGAGCCAGGAAGATGTCGCCAATAAATTAGGCATCTCTATCCCCGCCTTTTCAAAAATTGAAACAGGTATTACCGATATCAATTTATCAAGACTGCAACAAATTGCTGATGTTTTTGAAATGAACCTGGTACAATTGCTGGCGTTTGAAGACATACAGGACGAATACCAATCAACCCACTTACTGGATGCCCGGAAAAAACTGGAAACCTGCGAAGGCGAAATTGTAGAGCTGCAACGCAAAGTAATTGGCCTGTATGAAGAATTACGCTACAAAAATGTGACGGCTGTTTAATAAAACCTACAATTAAACTTTCCCATTTTTAACCTATTGGTAAATTAAATAACCTATAACTATTAATTTTTAGTGCTACTTAGTATCTGATTATTTTGACCGCTAACTGAACCTTTTGGTAGACTAATTGCGTACACAAGGCTATATATCCATAATTATATAGCCTATGAAAACGAATTATTTCATATCAATTGGCCAGAATAGTGTTGCACAGCATAACACCATACACGACCCCTGCACGAAGTTAAAAGTTAAAGTAACCAACCTTGTAAAATCACAATTTAAACCACGCGACGGCGAGGTGCAGTATTTTGTAACATCGGGTAGTGAAAAACTGGCGTTTGAAACACAGGGTTATAACAAGCACCGTAATATGCTTATTTTACAAATGATAGCTACCTACTGCGTGTACCTTGGGTTACTGGATGCACGTTTTCATTCAACGCTGCCCTATTAAACTGTGTTGGTCACAGTTAATTAAAAGCCCGCACGGTCGGGGTCGTGCAGCATATCGCTCATATTGATAATTTTATCATCAATTTCCGATACGCACTTGTTCATCATATTAATACATTCCTTTTTATCAACCAGACCCTCCTTTTCCAGGTTCATCAGGCCTTTAAGGGTTGCGATAGGCCCGCGTATCTGATGCGACAGATAGGATGAATATTCGGATAGCTTTTTGTTTTTGATCTGCAGGTCCTTGGTACGCTCGTCAATAATTTCCTCCAGGTGATGATTAATACGGTCGAGGTTATCCTTCTGTCGAGATACCTCTTCATTAAGTTCGGATAGCTTCTTATTAGTCTGCGTTTTACGCTTTACACTTACCACCAATAAAATAGTTAAAATAATAAGTAAACCCGAAGCTACAGCCGTTCCCCATAAAAGGAACAACGTATTATTTTGCTTAATAATAGTAAATTGCTGATTGCGTATTTTAGTTTCCTTTTTATGGTTCTCGTTTAAAAGATCGATCTTTTTGGATACGTAAACAGAATAGTCGGCGCTGTCCAGCTTATAAATATTGGTAAGGTAGGCTAATGCTTTTTCGTAATTTTTACGCTTATATTCTAACTGGTAACGGGTATATTTATAATCGTAATCCATCTTTTTATTTTGCGAATAAGATGAACCTTCGTTGATATATGCTTCTGCCTCAGCAAATTTACCTTCGGCTATATAAATATCTGTCAGTGTAAGATCGATGCTGGATATCGTAGCATTCATATCCAGTTTTTTGGCCCCGGCGTTGGCCTGCAGCAACATGCCCTTGGCTTTATCGTACTGGCCTAAACTATAATAAGCCACACCTGTGTTTTGAAGGCAGCTGATCAGGTTTACATCGTCGTGCAGGTTGGCAAACATCTTCCTGCTGATATCAAACTCGGCCAAAGCGTCAGGATATTGTTTTTTACGCAAATATACATTACCAATATTTAAGTGCAGCGAGGCAAGCAGGGTGGTATCCTTAAGGCTAACCGCAATGCTTAAGCCTTGCTTAAAGTAAGTTAGCGCCCTGTCATATTCATTATCACGATATAAATTTCCAATATTATTATAAACCTTTGCTATACCATTTTTGTTATGTGCATCAGTAAAATGAATTAAGGCTTCCATATAACTGTCAATGGCGCCAACCTGATCATACTGATACCCCAGGCCTATACCAATTACACGGCAGGCTTCGCCCATACCATTATTATATCTTAATTTTGTGGCCAGGGCTAAAGCTTTATTACCAAGCGCAACTGTCTTAGTAGCTTCAGACAGACGGGCTTTGTAAGCTTCTTTATTTAACCTTATCACTTCGTTGGTATCCTGAGCTGTAACATTTTGACTACCAAACACGTACAACGGAGCAAACAAGATGAATAAAAGGAAATAACCTAAATAATTAATTTTCATCAGTGGTAATAAAGAAATAAACTTGTGCCTGAAATTATAGAATTTAACATTAATAATTCTGCTTAATACGTACTAAACTAATAAAAGATATGTAAAATAATTTTGTTAACATTTTTTTTTAATTAAAAAAACATTTATACATTTGTACCATTGGTTTAAATAAGTGCCATAAAACACTTATTAACAGTAAGTTATAATGTTTATTTGAATGACTTTCTATGTTTAATTTTTCAAATTTTAAAACACACAATACAATGAAAAAACTAACTTTTAGCATCATCGCACTAGGTACCATTATGCTATCGGCTTTTACTAAAGATATCCGCCAGCAAAAAACAGTTTCGCACAGTAACAGTATAAAACAGGCCGTTGTTAATTTAAGCAGCAATGATTTTGTTACTAAGCACCAAAATGGCAATAAGGCCAATCTATCGCAAGCCGATGGCGGCGATCAATAACATCCCCTAACCAATAAATTATTGATTAAACGCGTATCCAGCACCCCAAAAAATATGAAAAAATTGATACTTGCAGCAGCTGTAGTATTTAGTACCGCAGTATGCTCATCATGCACTAAAGAGAGTGTAGCCCCAACTCCAAAGGCCATTAAACTGGCAACCGGCGACAAAGGAAACCTGTCGCAAGCTGATTTTGTAAGTGATCCTGATGCCACCACTCCCCCTGCCATTAGCGACAAAGGAAACCTGTCGCAAGCCGATGGCGATGGCGGACACTAAGAACTATCATCCGAATTTCAATTAATTGTACAAAACTTAAAATAAAAGATCATGAAAAAATTAATACTTGCAGCAGCCATCATATTCACAGTAGCACTGTCATCATGCACTAAAGAAAACGTAGCCCCAGCATCAGCAGCACCAACATTAACATCATTTAAACTGGCAACCGGCGATAAAGGAAACCTGTCCCAAGCCGATTTTGTAACCGATTCAGTTGCCCGTACCGGCGATAAAGGAAACCTGTCACAAGCTGATTTCACAGCATCATCTGCTACGCTTGCCGGTGATAAAGGAAACCTTTCACAGGCCGATCTTGCAACCGACAAAGAGAAAACATCGAAAACCAAAACGTCCTACTAATCACATCAATAAATTCAATTAACCCAGATAAAATAATATTAAAATATAAAACATCATGAAAAAATTAATCCTGGCAGTAGCCGTAATATTCTCAGTAGCGCTTTCATCATGCACTAAAGAAAACGTAGCCCCAGCATCAACTCCAAAAGCAACTAAGCTGGCAACCGGCGATAAAGGAAACCTGTCGCAAGCCGATTTCACAGGCGATAAAGGAAATTTATCACAAGCTGATGGTACCGGCGGTAATTAATAAATACCAATTATAAAGTTCAACAACCCCAATAAAATAATATTAAAATATATAAAACATCATGAAAAAATTAATCCTGGCAGCAGCCGTAATATTCTCAGTAGCGCTTTCATCTTGCACCAAAGAAAATGTGGCCCCAACATCAGCACCAAAATCATTTAAGCTGGCAACCGGCGATAAAGGCAACCTGTCGCAAGCTGATTTTACAGGCGATTCAACTTCAACTACGCTTTCTTACACTGGCGATAAAGGAAACTTATCACAAGCTGATGGTACCGGTGGTAATTAATAAATACCAATTATAAAGTTCAATAACCCCAATAAAATAATATTAAAATATAAAATATAATGAAAAAAATAATCCTGGCAGCAGCCATCATATTCTCAGTAGCGCTTTCATCATGTACCAAAGAAAACGTAGCTCCAACATCAACACCAAAATCATTTAAGCTGGCAACCGGCGATAAAGGAAACCTTTCGCAAGCTGATTTTACAGGCGACTCAACCTCAACTGCAATGTCTTACACCGGCGATAAAGGAAACCTATCACAAGCCGATTTTACAACCGGCGATCATTAAGATCCGCAACCAATTAGATTATAGTTTTTATACACATCATTATTATTAATAAAAACATCATGAAAAAATTAGTTATTATATTAGGTATTATCCTAACATCAGGCATTGCAGCTTTAGCTTTATCTCTGGATAAAAGATCTGAAACAAAAACCGCGCAGGTAAAAGCCGATAAGGATGATTTGGCAAGCGTTAAAACCCAGTCGTTCGGCAGCGTTAAAAACAACATTTCAAACGCCGATTAATTAGGTGTTTGAAAGTTTGTGTTATGGTGGCGAAGCCTTTGCTTAAGGCTTATTTCCCGTGCTATGTTTAAATATTATACCTCCGGCGTACTTTTTCGCTGGGGATAATTTTAGCGAATGTGTTTTGTGATAGCTTTTACTAAAGCTATGGCAGAGTTAAAGGATGATGATCTGTGAGTTAAAACGCGGCAACGTGCGCTATTTTACAATTAACAGTTTTTTACTTAACTGCCGGCCGCCTACACGCATTACATAAATGTACATGCCGGCGCTAAGGTCGCCAAGGCTGGCCTGTATTTCATGATAGCCTGCTCCCTGGTATTCATCGGCAAGGGTGCGTACAGGCTTACCTAACATATTATACAATATAATTTGCACTTTACCTGCCTGCGATAGGCTATATCCAATACGGGTAATATCGCGCACCGGGTTAGGATAATTTTGGCCGATACCTATCAGCAACAGCTTTTCTTCAATTGCTTCATTTATCGCATCAAACATTACAAAACTAATTAACTTGTAACCTTTGGCATTAGGGTGCACAAGGTCCTGGTAAAGGCTAAAATCGCGCCCAAGCGACTGATTGACATCGGCCAGGTAAATATGGTAATCCATAGTCAACCGTTTATAAAGGCTATTAATTTGCTTTACCACCAGGTTACAGTTTTTCAAAAACTGGTTATCCTTATCGTTGTAAAATTGTATGGTACCAATAATGGGGATCAGGTTATGTTTTAACGATTCTTCGATATAATACCGCATATTTTTTTCGGTATCAGATAGCTTCATCTTTTTATTTACAATAGCCTGTGCATCGTTAGCGCCCATTAAGATAATTATAAAACCAGTGCGGTTTTCAATTGCCTTTGGGAAACGTGTTAAACCCTGTGTGGTAGTTTCGCCGCCAATACCATTATTGGTGATATCAATGATTTTACCGGTATAACAATTCTCAAAATTTTGCCGCAGGTTGTCCTGAAAACCAAAACCACCAACACCGGCTATTGTACTGGCGCCAAAGGTGGTGATATTGATACTATCCTTGCTGTAAAAACGGGCGGCGGAACTGCAATTCGGCGTTTGAGCACGCGCCGATATGAAAGAGGAGATCAAAATAAGTGTAGCGTAAATTATCTGCCGATAATTACTATTATTCCTTTTCAAAGCCTAACCAATAGTATTTAACAAATATACAAATTACCACAATATTAATAGCCTAACAGTCAACAATCTATTTTAATTTAACCTGGCTATTAATTAATATGCAAATAGGATACCATAGCGCATTTTATCTTATAATTAAAACCATCAGACTTAAAACCGACCACATTTGTTGCACGGCCTGAAAAATAAAGATTTAACGGGGCATTTTAACGGGGAATAAAAAGGAAATATATCCACAATCCGTATTCTCAATAAATAGATTTTATATTTGCTGCAAACTAAATATAATGCAACATATTAAACAGTTTATCGAGGCCAATAAACAGCGCATGCTGGATGAATTGCTGGAATTATTACGCTTCCCATCCGTTAGCGCCGACCCAAAATACAAAGCCGATGTATTAAAAACTGCCGATTACGTAGCCAAAAAGCTAATTGACAGCGGCGCCGATAATGTGGAGGTTTGCCCTACCGCAGGTTACCCTATTGTATACGGCGAAAAGATCATTGACCCTGCCCTGCCTACCGTGTTGGTTTACGGGCATTACGATGTGCAGCCGCCCGATCCGCTGGAACTATGGCATACCCCTCCTTTTGAACCTACCATACGCGACGGTAAAATATTTGCCCGTGGCGCCTGCGATGATAAAGGCCAGTTTTATATGCATGTAAAGGCATTTGAGCTGATGATGCAAACCAATACCCTGCCATGCAACATTAAGTTTATGATTGAGGGCGAAGAGGAAGTTGGATCAAATAACCTGGGTATATATGTTAAAGCTAATAAAGAGCGCTTAAAGGCCGATGTGGTACTGATATCGGATACCTCCATGATCAGTATGGAAGACCCTTCGTTAGAAACCGGGCTGCGTGGCTTATCCTATTTGGAAGTTGAAGTAGTTGGGCCCAACCGCGATTTACACTCGGGCGTATATGGCGGCGCGGTGGCTAACCCGGCAACCATCCTGGCAAAAATGATAGCTTCCCTGCACGATGAAAACAACCACATTACCATTCCGGGGTTTTATGATGATGTACTGGAGCTAACCGGCGATGAAAAAAAAGCGCTGAACTCGGCGCCCTATAACGAGGATGAATATAAAAAAGACCTGGGTGTGGATGAGCTTTGGGGCGAAAAAGGCTATTCAACCTTCGAGCGTACCGGCACCCGCCCAACTTTAGAGGTAAACGGCATTTGGGGCGGCTATATTGGCGAAGGCGCTAAAACCGTACTCCCCTCAAAGGCCAATGCCAAAATTTCCATGCGTTTGGTACCCAACCAGGGATCGGACAAGATAACCAAATTGTTTACCGATCATTTTATCAAAATTGCACCGCCTTATGTTAAGGTTACCGTTACCCCGCATCACGGCGGCGAACCGGTAGTTACCCCCACAGATAGCATCGCTTACCGCGCGGCGCAAAAGGCCATTACCCAATCGTTTGGTAAAGCGCCTATCCCAACACGCGGCGGCGGCAGCATCCCTATTGTGGCCTTGTTTGAAGCCGAATTAGGTATTAAAACCGTATTAATGGGGTTTGGCTTAGATAGCGATGCCCTGCACTCGCCAAACGAAAAGTACGACATTTACAACTATTATAAAGGCATTGAAACCCTGCCGCTGTTCCACAAGTATTTTGCGGAGTTAAGCGCGGCGGCGGAATAGTCATTGAGTCATTAAGTCATTGAGCCATTGAGTCATTGAGTCATTGAGTCATTGAGTCATTGAGTCATTGAGTCATTGAGTCATTAATGGGATTTTTGGGGATAGCGATGGTTTAACACCATCGCTATTTTTATGCGGTAAATTTAAAGGCAGGTACTCATTAATATTTAATAAACCTTTCAGTTCCCAAATAAAACCCTATCTTTATTAAAATTCATCATAACCCACACTCATTCCTATTTACTTAGGCATTGCCAGTTTTCTGATCCGGCAGTATTTAAGCTTTTGCTATACTAACATCAGGACTATCTAACAGGCATTTCATAATAATGCTTTTTTCACTATACCCTTTGTTATCAATTTAACAAGTAGCGGGTTTATTATAAGGCTCTTAACACAAATATATATCCATAAATAACATTACCATGAGTAAAGACAAAGGCGCTAAAAAAGAAACAAAGAAACTACCTAACCCGGTTGGCAAAGGCGCACCATCAGACTATCAGGCAGGCAAAACCCGCTCATCATCAATAGATACCGTACCCAACAAAAAGAAATAATATGGCAACCAATAAAGGAGTAGAAATGCAAGCCACAATGTATGTTTATGATTTAAACAACACCGCGCGCGAATTTGGCTTTAAGCCGGACGAAGGCTGGGAACTAAACGTTGCCACGCAGGACGAAAAGTTGTTTATTGAAAAAAGATACCATCCTACTATCGCTACCAAAGTATTGCCCGAGATCTTATCGGAAATGTTTGGCCTGGTAAAGGATAAACTGATCCAGGTAAAGTCCGACATTCGCAACAACCTGCAAACCGGCGGTACCAACAATACCGAACTGCAATATTTGGTTGCGTTTAACCCCAAAAGGCCGAGACATTAAGGTTAGTGATTAGAGATTAGTTAATTAGAGATTAGGCTTTAACGCGTTTTTCAACTAATCTTTGATTAACTAAACACTAATTAACTCGCATTTTGATAAAAATGCGTCATCCGCATCAGCGCCTATGCCAATGGCATCGGGCATTTTCAGGAAATAACCATCGTAAGTAACACCGTTTACACAAGGATCTTCCAGGTGGCCCAGCTTGCAGGTATCCATATCAAAAAACCTGATGTTTGGGCTGGCGTATACCAAATGCAGCTTGGCGCTTAACGCTATCCTGCTTTCCAGCATCCCGCCCATCATACAGGGAATCCCCCGTTCGGCCGCTCCATCGTGAATTTTTATCGCCTCGTTTATCCCGCCCGATTTTGACAGTTTGATATTGATATAATGGCACGAATTGGTTTTCATCTGTTTCAGCGCGTCGTAATGGTTATACACACTTTCATCGGCCATAATTTTAACCGGCGATAACCGCATCAGTTCGGGCAGTTGGTCGTCAAACCAGGTGCGCATGGGCTGTTCACAAAATTCTATATCATATTGTTCTAAGGCCTGCAGGGCATAAACCGCGTCGTCAAAAGTCCAGCCCTGGTTAGCATCAATACGGATATGCATATCGGGCCCAACCGCCTCCCTGATCTGGCGGATACGCTCGATATCCTCGTCGGCGGTTTTACCCAGCTTTACTTTTAAATAATTAGCCCCTTCGTTACGGAAAGCCAGCGCCCGTTGGGCCATTACTTCGGGTTTAGCTATACCAACAGTAATATCGCTTTCAATCACCCGCGGGTTACCGCCTAAAAACTGCCACAAGGGTAAGCCGGCATTTTTGGCTGCAATATCATATAAGGCCATATCAAACGCGCTTTTTATAGTAGTGTTACCGGCCGTAAAATCGTGTAGTTGCTGCAAGCGGGCGGGGATATCCAGCGGATCCTGACCTTTCCATAGCCGGGCAAAATCCTTCGCCATTACCAGGCAGGTATCCTGCGTTTCGCCAACGATCATCGGGAAAGCCGAGCACTCGCCCACGCCATAAAAACCGGCGTCGGTATGCACACGGATAAAGGTATTTTGCGCATAATCCATAGTGCCGGTAGCAATAGTGAACGGCTCCATGGGTATACTGAAACGGTATATATCTATTTTAGTGATGATCATTTTGTATAAACAGCTTTATTTAATGCCAAACCGGGTTAAATATAAAAAGCGTTTTTTAGGGTTAACACTTTTTTGCCATAAAAAATTACAAATATTTGATAAACAGCAATTTATAAAATAAAAATTCAAAATTGTGTTAAGTTGTGTTAACCCTATCCTGCCATTTTGTTTTGTAAAACAAATGAGGTACATTTGTACTTCTTCTATCATTCAACTTTAGTCGCCCGCTGTTGATTCATCCGGCAGGATCTGTACTAATTTCAGTCTTCATTATACAATATTCATTTAAAATATTAATTATATGGCCTTACAAGAAACGCCTAATTTTGACTATAACTCAACACGGAAAAAACTATTACTGTCTGAATACGGCCGCAACGTTCAGAACATGGTTAAATACATTGTGGAACTCCCTTCAAAAGAAGAACGGAACAAATACGCGCTGGTAGTAATTGACCTGATGGGTTTCCTGAACCCGCACCTGCGCGATGTAGCCGATTTTAAGCATAAGCTTTGGGATCACCTGCATATCATATCCGATTTTAAGATTGATGTAGATTCGCCCTACCCCATACCTTCGGTAGAGGCTATCCATTTAAAGCCCGAACCATTGCGTTATCCGCATCAGCGTATCAGGTACAAGCATTATGGCAAAACCATAGAGCTGATGATAGAAAAAGCAAAAAGCATTGACGAGCCGGCCCGCAAGCAACACATGGTGCAGGCCATTGCCAACTTTATGAAAATGGCTTACGTGCAATGGAACAAAGATTCGGTTGCTGATGAAAGTATCCTGGCCGATTTGCGCGAACTATCAAAAGGCGAATTGAAACTGGAAGACAACATCAACCTGAATAAAGTTGAATACCGTACCGCGCCTGCCAGTAACCCGCGTAATAACAATCCGCGTAACAATAACCCGCGCAATAACAATAATAACAACCAGCGTACCAATAACAACAACCCCCGTAATAATAACAACCAGAACAACCGTAACCGTAACCCCGGCGGCGGCAGGAAATACTAATTGGGCTGCGCCGTTCATGGTTCATAGATCATGGTTCATGGTATAACCAATCTTACCGGCTATGAACTATGAACCATCAGCCATGAACTAATTGTGAACCATCAACTATGAACTAAACATGACTAACGCATTTGAAATAATTGGCGGCAAGCCGCTTAAAGGCGAAATTATACCACAGGGCGCTAAAAATGAGGCGTTGCAGATATTATCAGCCGTATTGCTGACCAGCGAAAAAATGACCATCAGCAATATTCCTGATATTAAGGATGTAAATAAGCTGATTGAGTTATTAGGCGATATGGGCGTGGCTGTTGAGCGCCTTAACGAAGATACCTACACTTTTGAAGCCAGCAATATCGACCTGAATTTTTTCGAGTCGGATGTATTCAGGCAAAAAGGCGGCAGCCTGCGCGGATCGGTAATGATAGTAGGCCCGCTGCTGGCCCGTTTTGGTAAGGCATCTATCCCCAAACCCGGTGGCGATAAAATTGGCCGACGCAGATTGGATACCCACTTTGTAGGCTTTGAAAAATTGGGCGCGCGCTTTGATTTTAATGCAGAAACCGGTTTTTATAATGTAGATGCATCTAACCTGCAGGGTACCTATATTTTGCTGGATGAAGCATCGGTTACCGGTACCGCTAACATTGTGATGACGGCTGTTTTAGCCAAAGGCACCACCACCATTTACAATGCCGCCTGCGAACCCTACCTGCAGCAGCTTTGTAAAATGCTGAACCGCATGGGTGCAAAGATCAGCGGTATAGGCTCTAACTTGCTAACCATTGAAGGTGTAACCGAATTAGGCGGGACAGAACATAGGATGCTGCCCGATATGATAGAGATCGGATCGTTTATTGGCCTTGCGGCGATGACCGGATCCGAGATCACTATTAAGGATGTACATTATAAAGAACTGGGGATGATCCCCGATACGTTTAAACGCCTGGGTATTAAGCTGGAGCTACGTGGCGACGATATTTTTATCCCCGCCCAGGACCATTACGAAATAGAGACTTTTATTGATGGCTCTATCATGACCATTGCCGATGCGCCATGGCCGGGCTTTACCCCCGATCTGATCAGTATTATCCTCGTTGTAGCTATACAAGCTAAAGGCTCGGTATTAATTCATCAAAAAATGTTTGAAAGCCGCCTGTTCTTTGTAGATAAACTGCTGGATATGGGTGCCCAGATTATCCTGTGCGATCCGCACCGTGCTACTGTTATCGGTTTAGATAAACAGGTACAGTTAAGGGGCATCTCCATGACATCGCCCGATATCCGTGCCGGCGTATCGCTGCTGATAGCAGCTTTATCGGCCCAGGGCAAATCAACCATTTATAACATCGAGCAAATAGAACGCGGTTATCAGCATATAGATAAACGCCTGCAAGCGCTTGGCGCAGATATCAAACGGGTGTAAATTACCCTCCTGTTAAAACAAGAAAGGCGGATCAAATTGATCCGCCTTTCTTGTTTTAAAATTCCGCTACAAATGAGGGGGATTTAGAGTGAGGTCTAAAATAAGGTAAACTCAACCCTGCGGTTTTGCTGACGACCGGCAGCTGTTTTGTTAGTAGCTATCGGTTGTGTTTCGCCATAACCTGTAGCTTCAATGCGCGAAGCATTGGCGCCTTTATTTACCAGGTATGATTTGATCGATTCGGCACGGTCTTTTGAAAGCTTCAGATTGGCATCGTTAGAGCCTACATTATCTGTATGCCCGGCCAGTTTCAGGCTAAAATTTTTGCTGACCAGCAGTTCGGCTACCCTATCTAAACTTGGGAATGATTTAGCGCGGATAGTTGCTTTACCAAAATCAAACTCCAGGTTCCTGATGGCTTCCTTAACTACTTTCCTGTCTTCCTCGGTTACATATACCTTTACATCAGGCTTATTAACGGGTAAAGGACAGCCTGCACCATCAACCTTGGTACCCGCAGGTGTATTAGGACATTTATCAAAGAAATCAGGCACACCGTCATTGTCGCTATCCATGGTAAATTTAGCCAGGTTAGCGTTTGTTACGGCTAAGTTTGCGTTAGTAGTGTTCAAATCGTTACGTAACTGGTCGCTTTTAGCTTTCTCTGCCGCAATCTGGTTTTGCAGGGCTATTTCCTTCATGGTATATTCGGTACGCATAGATGCTACCGGGTTATGTGTAGCCAACTGCGGTTTTGATTTTTTGCCTAAGGCAAATTCCAACCCGATATGCCCGTATGAGAACTGATCGTAATTGCCACCGGTAGTATAGCCATCAAGATTATCGCTATGCATAAAATTAACCTGGTAACCCAGATCGATATTTACACCCGATGCAATATTGAATTTTAAGCCAACACCAACCGGCACATAAAATTCTTTAATGTTTTCACCGTTACGGTAACCGGGAGTTGCTACGCCCGATGCATTATATAAAGTTGGCTTATAACCGCTTAAACCACCACCGGCAGTTATATAAGGTTGCATACCGCCCTGTTGGTTACTCCAGCTAATATTAGCAAGGGTAATTACCGCGCTAAGGTCGGCCGCGTAATTAATATCTGTTTTATACTTTTTAAATGTGGTACCTAACGCGGGGTCGGTCCCTTCAATTTGCCCTCTGAAAAAATTAGCCTGTATGCCAAATGAATGCCATATCTGCTTTTTAATATAAGCGCCATAGCCCAAATTTATTTTTTGAGTATGCCAATCTTCCTTACCTTGAAAAGGTGTGTAATTTGATGCAGAGCCACCATGTATACCTATTGACCAGGTACGAAAGGAACTGGCCGGTGAAAATGGTTTAACATAAGTTGCGGTGGCAATTGAATCGGGTGATTGCGCGAAAAGGCTTCCCCCGATAAAAAGACCCGACAATAATAGCGATGTTCTTTTTAAATGTAGTTTCATGATTTTTTTTAGATTTATAATACTATGGTAGTATTCTGAGTTTATACATGCTTTGATATCAAAACATATAATAGTATATTCAACATCAGTGCCAGTAACTACAACGCCCGCTTATTAACGATGGATTAATAGCGTAAAACCTTTTAGTATACATAAGCACAGGCAATTGATCCTGTACAGCACCAGGAGAGAGCCGAATTTGTTTATTATAGAGAAACAATAAAATAGTACTAAAAGCCCTACAAGTTGATGTTAATACGAATCGGCCTAAGGATTATTTGAATTTTGAGTAGAAAGCATCCGTAAAAACTCCGGCATTTTTGAATGTAGCAGATCTATCGCTTCAACACTTTTACCATTCAAGTTACCTTTCATAGTTTTTCGGATCAACTTATTTTCATGTATATAATAACGCCCTTCAAAGGCCGTCTTTAACTTCGTATAATCTAATGAATTTGTTTTTTTATTAGGTACGAAATTTTGTTGTCGCTCATAAATAAATATTACGTTTTGATCTTCCAGATAAAAATCAAATGTTTTTATGCAGAATGACAAACCTAACGAGTAGGTGACTTTAACAAGTTTACTATCTTTAAAATATCCGGTTAACACCTGTCCATTATCTGTAGGCCGATAATTAGGATCGATTCCCGATAGCTTATCAGTCTCAATATCAATCTTTTTAAGTGTTTTGTCCGAATTGATATTTTGAAATACAGACCGTATATGTGCTATGCGGTCAGCATTAGTTTGAGTGAATGCCCCAAATGGAAATATCAGAATAGAGAGAATGATGATAATTCCGGTCCTCATCGCCCCTATTCAGCCGGATGTATAAATACCTGCCAGTTTACAGCAGCGCCGGCGTTCTTTAACGTAGCGGCAACAGAGCAGTATTTATCAACGGATAACTCAACGGCGCGTTTGGCCTTATCTTCATCAATATCTCCGTAAAGGTGAAACTCCATCGTAACATCTTTCCATAATGATGGCTCAACGCCAGCCTCGCGGTCGCCGTTCACTACCATTTTATAGTCTTTTACATCCTGACGCTGTTTTTTCAGGATACTGATCACATCAATAGCCGAACAGCCCGCCAAACCCATCAGTAGCATTTGCATGGGGCGTACGCCAAAGTTTTTACCGCCGCTTTCGGGGCTGGTATCCATTTTAACAGTGTGACCGTTTTGGTCGCTGGCCTCGAAGCCAAAATCGTCGCTAACGCGTGAAAGATTGATTGTAACAGACATGGTAAAATTATTGTTGCAAAGTTATGGTTTTAATTTTTTTTACTATTGATTAATTCAATTTAAAAGCCTTAACTTTAATATATAATCGCAAACGTATGAAAACATTAATTTTATTTATGTCATTTTTTTGCGTTTCTTTCATCTGCTTCGCGCAAAAGCAACTCATCTCTTACGAAGACCTGAAATACTTATTGGAAAACAACCTGGGTAAGGCCGATACCTTCCTGACGGCAAAGGGCTATGCTATTGTTAAGATCAATAAAAAAACCAATAACCGGCGGTATCTGACCAGCATGCCCGGCGGCACAAAATCGGCGGTTGAATTACGCTCGGATGGCAGAAAGGTTTTTGTTGAGATCATTACAGATGATGTTTCGCAGTTTAACATGATCCATAATTCTATCTCATCGTTTTTATTAGCCAGTACCAGCTACAGCGATATCCAAACCTACAATGTAAAGGATTTGGGTACAATTTATATTTCCGTTAATGATACAGTGCCCTACAGCCCTATCCGGAAGGATTATGCTATCCACCTGGTGGCCGAAAAAGGGATAACGAGTTTGAATTAATATTAAAAGTGTGGTAAAGAGCGATCTCTAAGCGATAATTATTAACGTATAAGATTCTCTCTCCATTCCAAATAGCATGATAAAAGAAAGGCCGGCTGCTTGCGCAAACCGGCCTTTTCCATCACTAATCAAACCACTCTACTCTTATGAAAACGCTCTTTTAATTATTTCACAGCAATTTCGCGCGACTGAATTTTAGCTTCTTCCTTTTTAGCTATGTTCAGGTTTAATATACCATCGGTATACTGGGCTTCAATTTTTGCGTAATCAGCACTATCAGGCAAGGTGAACGACCTTACGAATGATTGGTAACTGTACTCGCGTTTGCTGTATTTTTTAGTCTCTTCGGTTTCTTCCGATTTCTTTTCAACCGATACGCTTAATACGTTTTTGTCTAAGCTGATCTTGAAATCTTCTTTCTTTAAGCCGGGAGCGGCCAGCTCAATATGAAATTCATTTTCGGTTTCGGCAATGTTAACGGCCGGGCTTTTGCTTTGTAATTTGCCGTTGATAAACGAGTCGTTAACTATCGCGTCAAATACATCATTAAACCATGGATTAACTGCATGTTGTTTGTGGCCGTTGTTAAATTTTACTAAAGTCATTTTATATCCTCCTAAGGTTTTGTTTTTTATTATTTTCGTAAATGGTTAATCAAAGCAAATACCAACGCGTTTTTTAACCCATATAGCAGACAAAATGTCCGCTATACTTAATAATCTACCGACAAAAAGACATACAATGGCTGAAAATTTAGCTGATTATAAATTTAGCACCCCTATACACATCCGTTTTTCGGATATCGATGCTTTCGGAAATGTGAGTAATACGATCTACCTTACTTATTTTGAAATTGCCAGGCAAACTTATTGGAAAGAAATTATCCAGTGGGATATGAGCCAGGCCGGGGTAATTTTAGGTAAATCTGAAATTAATTACCTGAAACCGCTGGTTTTGGAAGACCAGGTAAAATGCTACGTACGTACATCGCGCATTGGCAACAGCAGCTTTGATGTGATGCACATACTGGTAAAAGTAACCCCCAACGGCGAGGAAATTTGCACCACAGGAAAAAGCCTGTGCGTAAGCTATGATTACAGCGCTAAAAAACCTATAGGCATCCCCAAACACGAGCGCCAGCGGATGATTGAGTATGATGAGCCAGGGTTGATTACGAATACGAATTGAGCGCCTTCGGCGAGTGATTGGAGATTAGTGATTAGAGATTAGGTTAAAAGTTTGTCATTGCGAGGTACGAAGCAATCGCGAACTTTGCAAGATCGCTCTTTGAGTGTGCGATTGCTTCGTACCTCGCAATAACATGGTGTAAATTAGAATATCTTCCCCGGATTCATGATCCCATTAGGATCAAACACCGCTTTAATTCCACGCATCAGTCCGAGGTGCATTTCCGAATACTTTAGCGGCATATATTCCTTTTGTACCAGGCCAATGCCGTGCTCGCCGCTGAGGGTGCCGCCAAGGGCTATCGTCAACTCAAATATCTCGCGGATGCCGCCTTTTAGTTTGGTGTTCCAGTCCTCATCGCTCATTTGGCCTTTAATGATGTTAACGTGCAGGTTACCATCGCCGGCATGACCATAGCAAACCGACTCGAAACCGTAGCGCGAACCAACTTCCTTAATTCCATTGATCAGTTGCGGTAAAGCCGCGCGGGGAACTACCGTATCCTCCTCTTTATAAACCGAATTTGATTTTACCGATTCGGCCATGGTACGGCGCATACGCCATAACTCTTCTTTTTGGGCGGCGGTATCGGCAAATAAAACATCCTTACAATCAAATTCCTCCAGTACCAGGTTTATCTTTTCGCAGGCATCAAATATCACATCCATATTGGTACCGTCAACCTCTATTAATAGAAACGCGCCGATGCCATCGTGCAAATCAAATACAATGTTATCATGCTCAATTACCCACTCCACTCCCCTGCGCTCCATAAACTCCAAAGCCGATGGCACAATACCCGCCCTAAATATAGCCGATACCGCCCCACAAGCCGCCTCGTTAGTAGTAAACGAGGCCAGCATTAAAGCCGTTTGTGTTGGCGCCGGTATCAGTTTCACCACAATTTTGGTAACGATACCCAACGTCCCCTCCGATCCGATAAATAATTGGGTCAGGTTATAACCCGATGCGTATTTCAGGGTGTTGGCCCCCGTCCACATGATCTCGCCGTTGGGCAATACCACTTGCAGGTTAAGGATATATTCGCGGATAGTACCATACTTTACCACCCTTGGCCCGCCCGATCCGTGCGATACGTTACCACCGATAAAGCAACTCCCCTTGCTGGCCGGATCAACCGGGTATAACAGGCCTTTTTCTGCCACCGCATCAATAAACATTTCGGTTATTACGCCGGGTTCAACGGTTGCCTGCAGGTTATCCTCGTCAATTTTAATAATGTTATTAAAGCGTTCCATGCTGATCAGCAAGCCGCCTAATATGGGCAACGCGCCGCCGCTTAAGCCCGTGCCCGCTCCACGTGGCGTAACGGGGATCAGGTTATCATTACAAAGCTTTAACAGGGCCGATACCTGCCCTGGCGTATTCGGTTTAGCCACAACCTCGGGATAGTAATGCAGGTCCTCGGTTTCATCGTGACTGTATTTCTCCAGGTCTTCGTGTAAAGTTATTACAGCGGCATCCCCAACAACTGCCGTTATCGCCTTTAAAATATCTTCAGTTATTTTGTTGTATTGCATCAGTACTATTTATCGTTAGTAACCGTAACCGACGAGTAGGCCACACGGCCTTTTAGCGGCGGGTTCAGTTTTTTTAGTTCCACACGGATATTATCTACATAAGGATAACCGGCCCTGATCCTATCGGCTATGGATTGCGCCACGGCTTCCAGCAGTTTGCGGGTATGTCGCATTTCCTCTTCGGCAATAGCATAAAGCTGCTCGTAATTTACCGTATCGGCAATATGATCGCCGGTCAGGTCGGCCCCGGTATAAAACACCACGTCAATATCCAGCACAAATTTATTTCCCAGCAATTGCTCTTCGGGGTAAAAGCCGTGCAGGGCAAAAAACTCGGCGCCGTGTAAACTAACCTTGATCATTTGCCAAAGGTAATAATTTTGTTAATCCGCGCTCTTATTAACCTGCAACCGGGCCCCTATTTAAACGTCCTCCATTTTAGAATGCTTGCGCGTATCGCCCATTGTGCAATAGATTACCAGCGATATCGCGATACAGATGGTTACATACCAGTAAAACCACTCCTGGTGGCCGTGGTTTTTAAACTCCAATGCTACCCACTCTGCCGAACCACCAAAAATAGATACCGCAATGGCATAAGGGAAACCCACACCCAGCGCGCGGATATGCGCCGGGAAAAGCTCGGCTTTTACAATAGCATTGATAGAGGTATAACCGCTTACTATAACCAGCGCGGCCATTAATAACCAAAAAGCTGTCCACGTTTGATGTGTATTGCCTAAACTATACATCAACGGCACTGTTGTCAATGCCCCTAATATCCCGAAAGCGATGAGCAATGGCTTGCGGCCTATCCTGTCAGACAGTAAGCCGAATAAAGGCTGCAACAACATAAAAATAAACAGCGTTGCCGATGATATCAGCGTAGCCGTGTTTTTGCTAAAGCCCGAAGTAACCACCAAAAACTTTTGCATATAGGTGGTATAGGTATAAAAAGCTACCGTACCGCCCAGCGTTAAACCAATAACCGTTAATACCGCGCGGGGGTGTTGTATTAATGCCTTAAGGGTGCCCCTGTCCGGCTTATGCCCGTTATTTATCTCTACCGATTCCTGCAAACTGCGGCGCAGGTACATCACCGTAATGGCCAAAAACGCGCCGATAGCAAAAGGGATGCGCCAGCCCCATTGATGCAGTTGCGCCGATGTAAGGAATACACGCTGCAATAATATCAGCACACCAAGGGCTGTGAGCTGGCCCATAATCAACGTTACATATTGAAAACTCGAGTAAAAACCACGGTGCTTTTTAGTTGCCATTTCGCTGAGATAGGTGGCGCTGGTGCCGTATTCGCCACCCACGCTAAGGCCTTGAATAACGCGGGCAATTACCAATATAATGGGCGCGGCTATGCCAATTTGATTGTATGCCGGCACCACGGCTATCATTAACGAGCCAATGCTCATTAACATTACTGATGCTGTCAGGGCTGCCTTGCGCCCTTTACGATCGGCATAGGTACCCATTACCCAACCGCCTATAGGCCGCATCAGGAAACCAAGGGCGAAAACACCCGCTGCATATAACAACTGCGCTACCTGGTTATCCGATGGAAAAAACGAATCGGCAAAGTAAAGGGAGAAGGCCGAATACACATACCAATCGTACCATTCTACCAGATTGCCCAGCGAGCCGCCGACAATGGATTTAATGCGATGGGTGGTGGTTTGTGGAGTATTCATAAGAGTTTATTGACGATTTAAACTTAATGATTTTAGTGTGGATTTTACGGCGATTTAACCACAAAGCGCACAAAGATTTTTTCACAAAGTACACTAAGGCCCTTAGTGATGAATAGTAAGTAAAAGTTAAATACTATTGAAAATACCTTAAATCTTTGCGCTCTTTGTGGTTCTCCCTTTGTGCGCTTTGTGGTTAAATTTTAAATAATATTCTATTGTAACATAACATTTAGATATTTGTCTAAATAACTAATAACAACAAAATTGAACTCACTTTTTAAAGCCCTTAACGATCCAACCCGCCGCGAGATACTGGAAATGCTGAAAGATAAGGATATGACTGCCGGCGATATTGCCGACCGCTTCCATATCTCCAAGCCCAGCATCTCGCATCACCTCGACTTGTTGCGGCAGGCGGGGCTGGTGGTTTCGGTTAAGGAAGGACAGTTTATCAGCTACTCGCTTAACACTACCGTGCTGGACGAAATGCTGAAATGGATTATGCAATTCACACAAAACAATAAATAATAACACAATGAAAAAGTTTAATGCCCTTGACGGCGCTGCTATCATCATTTGGCTGTTGCCGATGATATACCTTTATATGATCTACAGTTCGTTGCCTGCCGTTGTGCCGATGCATTATGGCGCTGATGGGCAGCCAAATGGCTACGGCAGCCGCAACAGCTTTGTAATGGCCGAATTATTGATATCCGGAGTTGGCGCGCTGATGTACCTGTTAATGCGTTTCCTACCCAGTATCGACCCTAAAAAACAGGCCAAATATGGCGAATCGGTTTATGGTAAACTGGCTTTGGGTGTGTTATTGTTTTTAACGGCGCTTAGTATTGCCATTACTTATGCCACCATACATAAGGGACTTAAAATAGATAAAATATTATTCCCGCTAATGGGCTTGCTGTTTGCATTTATGGGGAATATGATGAATAATATTAAGCCAAATTATTTTGCCGGCATCCGCACCCCCTGGACATTGGAGGACGAGGATACCTGGCGCGTCACACATCGCCTGGCAGCAAAAGTTTGGTTTGTTGGCGGTATTGCACTTACCATTTGTACCCTGCTTTTAACAGGTACAATAACCAGTATAATTTTCCTCGCCGCAGTAGCAATTATGGTGCTTGTGCCGGTTATTTACTCGTATATCTATTATAAAAACCATCGCCCGGCTTAAAAAAATGCTTAGTTTTGGGTATGCGTAAATATCTGTTCCCTGCCGTTTTTTTGTTTAGCCTAAGCACTTTTACCGCCAATGCCCAACACCAGGCCCTGCGGGATGAGATTAGCCGCATTGCCGCTTCATCAAAAGGTAAAGTTGGTGTGGCTGTGCGTGTACTGGAAACGGGCGATACCCTTACCTACCACAATCAGGACCGCTATGTATTGCATAGCGTAGCCAAACTGGCCATAGCCATGACCGTACTGCGCGAGGTTGACCGTGGCCGCTTTAAACTGAACCAGCCTATCCATATCACTAAAGCCGACCTGCCCCCTACTTACAGCCCCCTGGGCGATAAATATCCGGAAGGTAATGTAGATGTGCCTGTTGATATTTTAATCAATTACATGATATCGCTAAGTGATAATAATGCCTGCGATATTTTGCTGAAACAGTTAGGCGGCACTAAACCGGTAGAAGATTTTGTGCACAGCCTGGGCATCAGCGCTATTGCTATTAAAGCGTCCGAAGCGCAAATGGCGGCGGCATGGCCGGTACAGTATAGCAATTGGTGCCAGCCCTATACCCAAGTGCAGCTTTTAAACAACATCTTCAACAGGTCGGTACTATCACAAAGCAGCAGCGACTTTTTGTGGCGGGCCTTGCTGGCTACATCAACCGGGCCAAAACGGCTGAAAGGCATGATGCCTGTCAGTACGCCCGTTGCCCATAAAACAGGCACTTCGCCCACTAACGATAAAGGCTTGACACCTGCAACCAACGATGTGGGGATCATCATCCTGCCGAACGGACGCCATCTGGCCATAGCTGTTTTTATTACCGATTCCTACGATCCTTTAGCTATCCGTGAATTGATTATTGCCCGGATTGCAAGGGCAGCACATGATGAGTTTTTGAAACGTTGAGATCTATTAATTTGTCATTTCGAACATAGTGAGAAATCTTATACGCGCAGACTGTCTGCGCGTATAAGATTTCTCTTTCGCCCCTACGCATCACCCACCCCCTGCTCTATCGAAATGACAAAAAATTAGCAAAAAAGTCCGCCGGTATTAACCAGGCGGACTTTGATTTTTGGGGTAATTTCCTATTAAGCTTCCGCTAATTCAGCTTCTTCCACTTTCTCTTTTTTCCCGAACAACCTGTTCTTCATGTTCACCCTGATCAGGTACATACATGGCACCAATATCAGTGTAATGATGGTTGCAAAACCAAGACCGAAGATCATGGTCCAGGCCAGTGGGCCCCAGAAGGCAACGTTATCACCACCAAAGTGGATATGTGGTTCAAAGTGTGTGAACATCCTCACAAAGTCGATATTGAAACCTACGGCCAGTGGCAATAGGCCCAATATAGCGGCGGTAGCGGTTAATAGTACCGGTGTCATACGGGTATGGCCCGCTTCTACAACGGCATCATGTACGCTTACGCCCTGCTCTATCAGCATATCCGTAAACTCAACCAGCAGGATACCATTTCGGACTACCACACCTGCAAGGGCTATGATACCGATACCCGTCATTACAATGGTCATAGTCATGCCACAGATACTGATACCCAGCAATACACCAATGATACTGAAGAAGATCTCGCTGATGATGATAAACGTTTTACCAATCGAGTTAAACTGGATCATCAGGATAATCAGGATCAGCCCGAAGGATGTTGCTAAGGCGCTTAATAAGAAGATCATGGCTTCCATCTGGTCTTCCTGGCCGCCACCCTGCCTGATAATTACACTATCCGACTTTTTAAAATCAGGTAACGAACGCAATATTGCGGCATTAACATCATTAGGGTTATAAGGTTTAATAACGCTTGATCCCAAGGTTAACACACGGCGTTGTTGCTTACGCTTAATGTTGCTATAAGTGTTGGTATACCTTACATCGGTAAAGGCCGATATGGGTACCTGACGGATAGCGCCACCTGTAGCCATATCACGATAAGTGATCTTGATGTTACGCAGCTCATCAATATTGCTGCGCTGATTTTCAAGCGCCCTTACCTTTATTTGGTAATCATCTTCCTTGGTATTCCTGTAATCGGCTGCCTTAGTCCCAAAAATAGCCGTATTCAATGCTTGCGTAATCTGCGCGCTGCTGATACCTTCACGATTGGCCCGCTCACGGTCAATATCAAATACTACTTCTGGTTTGTCGCTTTGCACGTCAGCCACCAGGTTTTCAATACCTGGGATATTTTGCTTAGCGATATATGCTTTTAAACGGTTACCGGTTGCTACCAGCGTATCAATATTATCGCCAATAATTTCGATACTAATATCCTTTTGTACCGGCGGACCACTATTTTCCTGCATTACAGAAATTTTTGCGCCCGGCACACCCTGCACCGCCGCGCGGATATTTTGCAGGATCTTTTTGGTATCCTTACCCTTACGCTTGCCAAATTCAACAAACGCAACGGTTACTTTACCCTTGTTCTGGTAATCGCCCTGATCTTCATCGGTAGGGTCGGTAACACCTTTGGTTACGTTTGATATTACAGAAGATACAATATCCTTATCGGGTTCAACCACCTGGGCTACACGTTTCTCTAACTGGCGGGTTACCTCGTTAGTTGTAGCCTGATCGGTACCTATTGGCATGGTGATATATACATAGGCAAAGTTAGGGTCGCCCGAAGGGAAAAACACCGGTGTTTTTCCTAAATAATGGTTAACCACAAAGGCTAAAATAAACAAGCCAAACGTACCTGTTAGTACAGTACCCGGGCGGTGCACAGCCCGCTCCAGCCATTTAGCATACCATTGCTGAAATTTCGGCCATATGTTATTCTGAAATTTATCTATCACCCGCAGCAACACAAAGTGGTTAAGCAGGTATAAAAGGATACACAACACCAGGAAGTTACCCATACCCATAGTCCATTTACCGGCAGCAAACATCAGGTAGCTTAACACCGTCAGTACCGCTAAAACAAGTAGGGTACGTTTGGTCTTTTTGTCAAACTTCATATGGTCGTGCTCACCTTTAAAATGTGGTTTCATAAAATCAACCGCAAATACCGGGTTCATGATATAAGCCACCACTAACGATGCCAGTAACGTTATAATGAGCGTTATAGGCAGGAAGAACATAAAGTGCCCTATCAGGCTATTCCAGAAAGCCAGCGGGATAAACGGGGCCAGGGTAGTCATTGTGCCCGAAAATACCGGCATAAATACCTCGCCTGCAGCCATTTTAGCGGCTTCTTTAATTGGCACTTTACCATTATCAAAAATACGGTGCGTATTCTCAATTACCACAATGGCATCATCCACCACAATACCCAGCGCCAGCAGGAACGAGAACAGTACGATCATATTCAGCGTAAAGCCAATGGCCGGCATAATCAGGAAGGCGATAAAGCAGGATAACGGAACCGATAGCGCCACAAATATGGCGTTGGTAGTACCCATAAAAAACATCAGGATCACAGTTACCAGTATAAAACCAATTACAATGGTATTGATCAAGTCGTTCAGCGTGGTACGTGTTTTATCGCTCTGATCGCCGGTAACGGTAATGGCTAAGCCTTTCGGGAAAACTGTTTTTTGCTTCAGCTTGATCAATTCGTTGATCTTGTCTGATGCCTCGATCAGGTTTTCGCCGGCCCTTTTACTTACGTTAAGGGTTATTACATTTTTAAAATTAGGGTTATCGGGCGTTTTTAAACGGGCATAACTTTCCTGCTCCAAAAACGAGTCCTTAATTTCTGCAATATCGCGCAGATAAATAGCCTGGCCCTTAGGGTTACGGATAGCCATGGCCTGTATTTCGTCGGCATTTTTAAAATCCTGCTTCACATCAATACTACGGCGGATGCCATCTGTTTTAATAGTACCAACCGATGCCAGGATGTTTTCGCTGCCTATAGCACGGGTAATATCATCAAAACTAACCTGCGCCGCTGTCATCTTATTCAAATCAACATTGATCTGAATTTCGGGGGTTAAGGCGCCAACTTCTTCAACTTTTGATATTTCCTTATAGCTTTCTATCTCATCCTTCAAAATATCGGCATATTCCTTTAACCTTTTCAGGTCGTAATCGCCGGAGATATTGATATACAGTATAGGCAAATCGGCTACGTTAATATCTGATATTTCCGACTCTTTCAGGTTATTATCATTTTGAGGTAAATCCTGCTTGGCTTTATCCACCGCATCTTTTACATCTATCTTCGCATCCTTAATTTTCACATTTGCCTGAAATTCGGCTGTAATAATAGATACGTTTTGTACTGAGTTTGAGGTAACCTTTTTTAAACCTTTAAGTGATTTTAACTGCTTTTCGATTTGACGGGTAACCAAATTCTCTACGTTTTGCGGAGATTGCCCCCCCCAGACAGTAGTTACAAACACCTTCGATTGGGCGATATCCGGAAAATTCTCTTTCGGCAAATTATTATAGCTAACCAGGCCCAGTACCGTGATTAAAAATATAAGCACGTAAATGGCGGTTTTATTTTCGATGGCCCAGCTTGAGGGGCCAAATTCTTTGTGAACGTCTTTCATAGTCAAAAGATCAAATTGTTTAATAATTAATTACCCGGAGCTAAAACTTTGATCCTGTCGCCATCTTCTATATCGCTGGCACCCGCGGTTATTAAGGCATCGCCAATTTTTAAGCCTGATAGTATTTCGGTTTGGCCGCCGTAGGTTGCCCCGGCTTTAACGATCAGCTTTTTAGCTACTCCGTTATTGTTCACAAAAACAAAATCACCTGTTTCCGATTTCTGGATAGCTTTAACCGGTACCACAATAGCGTTGTTTTTAGTATAGCTGGCTATTTTTAAAATAGCGGTCATGTTAGGGCGCAGGGTTTTACGCTCGGGCAATTTAACTTCAATAGCAAAACTGCGCGATGTTGGGTCGATCACCTTGGCGGCAAATGTTAAATTAGTAGTTAACGAGTCGCTTGCATCCGGCACTAATATGATCACTTTGTTACCTTGCGCTACTACACCCGAGTATGATTCGGGCACATCAGCCTTCACCTTTAAAATATCGGCATTAACAATACGGATCCCTGTTTGTCCCGGCACAGCTACCTGGCCCAGTTTCAGGTCCATTTGGTCGATACTACCGCTGATTGGCGATTTAATGGTATACAAAGCCGATTGCTGGCGTAAGGCTGCTACCTGTTTTTGGCCAGCTTCGTAATTTGTTTTAGCCTGCAAAAACTGAACTTCGGTACCGATCTTTTGGTCCCACAAATTCTTTTGGCGCTGATATACCGTATTAGTCAGGCCCAATTGTGCTTCGGCCTGTGCAATTTGTTGCTGTAATACGTTGTTATCCAACTGAACCAACAGCTGGCCTTTACCAACATGCTGACCGGGTTTTACATAAATACTGGTAATAGTGGCCTGCACCTGCGGATAGGCAGTTACGTTATCCTGGGCATCAATTTTACCTTGTATTTGCACGTAGTTAGTAAACTGCGATGTTTTAATATCCACCACCCTTACATCCGTAACTTTTGATGAATCGGGCGCGGGGTGTTCTTCTTCTATTTTGGCAATCTTTGAAGCCACATCAGCCTGTTGTTTTTTAAGATCGGCTAATTCTGTTTTATAATCTTTAGGTTTCGAGCCGCAAGCTGCCAAAACCGTTGCTAATGCTATGAATAATATTTTTTTCATTTTGTATAGTGTTTTCGTGTGATTAAGATTTTTATTGAATACGGCCATAAGCTTTATCAAGGTCAACTTTACTTACCAGTGCATCGTACAGGCCTTGTATATAACTATTATCGGCGCTTTCTAAAGCGGTTTGTGCCTGGGTAACCTCTATGCTGGAACCTACCCCCTGCTGATATTTAATTTTTGATACCCGTAAAACTTCGCGGGCCAGTTCCTGGCTTTTTTGCTGATTTTTTAATGTTTGCAAACCATTAACATACATAATCGATGCCTGACTGGCTTGCAACATCAGTGCGTTTTTGGCATTATCCAAATCATTCTGCGCTTTTTGAACCGTAATTTGCGATTGCTTTACCTGGTTGGCACGTTGCCCGCCATTGTATATTGGGATGTTTAACGTTAACCCAATAAAGCTTGATGGAAAACTGGCACTATACAAATTACCGAAGCTGTTATTTTGATACGATAAAGAGTAGTTACCATTAGCGGTTAGCTTAGGCAAGTATTGCGCTTTTTTGCTTTGCAAATCGTACTCATTTAATCGTTTTTGGCTTTCCAGCAAACTATACTCAACCCGGTTGCGATAAAAAGTGGTATCGGCGCCAACCTGCGGCAGGTTATCTTCCAGTTTAATATCCTCCAGCTTATCCTTTAGTACCAGGCTGTTTTCAATAGGCATCCCCATCTGAAATTTTAACAGCTGATAGTTCAGGGCTAATAAACGCAGCACGTTTTCGCGGTTGGTAACCAGGTTATTGTATTGTACAGTTAAACGGTCAACATCAATTTTTTCGGCAAAACCCTGTTTGTTTTGGGCTGTTGTTTCATCAAGTTGTTGTTTGAGCTGTTTAATGTTGGCATCCAGCAAAGCAATCTGCTTATCGCTTACCAATACCTGGTAATAAGCTTTGGTTACGCTTACATTAACCTCAATTTTTGAACGGGTATAATTACGTTCTGATAGTTCCTTATAGGTTTTACGTGCCTTTAGGCCAACAAAGTAGTTACCATCAAAAATGATCTGGCTAACATTTAATCCCAGGCTTGATTGATACTTTACACCAAATTTAACCGGTATAAACGTACCCGGAGGCCCGCTGAAAATTTCTGCCGGCAAAAGCGTGGTCGGGATTTTCAGATAATCCTGAAACGATGCTGTACCATTAATTTGAGGTAAACCCGAACCGGTTATCTCTTTTAGCCTGTAATCGGTGCTTTTATTATCCAGATCGGCATTCTTAACATCGTTTTGATGCTGATAAGCATAACTGATACACTCGGCAAGCGTAAAACTTTTAGGCGAATTATCGGGCGGCGCCTGTTGTGCCATGCCTTTCAGCACGGTTAGGCCCCACATTAACATTATTATTGCTATTTTTCTCATATATGATAAAGTGTATTTGTGTGATGTATGTTATTAATTATTCAAAGTTGCCATGCGGTAGTGACACCCCTATGTCAACAGCTTTTAATCGTGTTTAATTAAGTTTTTATATTGTTCTAACAATTTATAGCCTTCGAGTGTGCAAATACCATAGTTAAAATGCTCCATCAGCTGGAACTGAACGCTCCAGGGACTAAAATCCGACAGGGGAAATATTTCGGTATTAAAACCCATTTCTACCTGGTTAACACGCATGCGGGCCAATACCTTCACATTAATATCCGGCCTGATATAACCCTGATCAATACCCGTGTTCAATAACCGCTCCAGCATGCCAATCATTACACCCGCTTTAAACTGCTGGAAAACATCCCAGGCCTGGGGGTGGTATTTTTGCAAATCGTGCATCAGGATAGGGTTGACACGTGATAAGATCTCTTCGGCGCAACGCATCATTTTTAGCAATTGCTCTATCACGTTGCTATCCGGCTGCGCAATAATCTCTTCCATCTGCTCCCGGTCTTCCTGCATTTTTTTGGTTACCAGGGCAATTACCAGTTCGTTTTTATCAGTAAAAAACTGGTAAATGGTTTTTTTAGATACCGCCAGGTGTTTGGCTATATCATCCATGGTGACGCTCTTAATTCCTGCACGGAAAAAAAGCTCCAGGCTGCCTGTTAATATTCTATCTTTTTGACTCATTGACTTACCGGGTCAAAACTAAGGAAACATTTTTTGATTTCAAAGTTTCCATATTGTTAAGTTTAAAGTTCGGAGTCAAAAGTCGTAAGTCTGACAATTGTGTGATAATACTCAATTTCACAGTCTTAAGACTTAGGACTTAAGACTTTCGACTTGAAAAACTATCTTTGCAAAAAATACGCTTATCTATATGTCAACGCTCACGCCACTGCTGGCCATCTCTCCTGTCGACGGTCGTTATCACAACGCAACTGCTGAATTAGCCGATTATTTTTCGGAATACGCGCTGATCAAGTACCGTGTGTTTGTAGAGATCGAATATTTTATAGCGCTGTACCAGCATCCGCTGCCGCAGTTACAGGATTTTGATAAAAGTTTAAAAGAAAAGTTACAGGGCATTTATCAAAATTTCAGTACAGATGATGCCGAAACCATTAAACTGATAGAGAAAACAACCAACCACGATGTAAAGGCTGTTGAGTATTTTATCAAGAAAAAGTTTGACGAATTAGGTCTGGCCGAATACAAGGAGTTTATCCACTTTGGTTTGACATCGCAGGATATTAATAATACCGCCATTCCCTATAGCTTTAAAACGGCTTTAAATAATGTGTATTATCCGGCTATCACTAACCTGATATCCATTTTAGTGCAACGTGCCAGCGAATGGGAAAACGTACCGATGCTGGCCCATACGCATGGACAACCAGCATCGCCTACACGGTTGGGTAAAGAGATCAGGGTGTTTATCGAGCGTTTGGAAAAGCAATTGGCTTTGCTTGAGCAAGTACCTGTATCGGCCAAGTTTGGCGGGGCTACGGGCAACTTTAACGCTCACCATGTAGCCTACCCGCAAATTAACTGGCAGGAGTTTGGGAACAAATTTGTGGACGAACAATTAGGCCTCAGCCGCTCGCAATACACAACGCAGATTGAACATTACGATAATTTTGCCGCCCAATGCGATGCCCTGAAACGCATTAATAATATCCTGATAGATTTAGACCGCGACATGTGGACCTATATCAGCATGAATTATTTTAAGCAGCAGATCAAGGCCGGCGAGGTAGGATCATCGGCCATGCCGCATAAGGTAAACCCGATTGATTTTGAAAATTCGGAAGGCAACCTGGGCATAGCCAACGCCGTTTTTGAGCATTTGGCGGCCAAATTGCCCATCTCCCGCCTGCAACGCGATTTAACCGATAGTACCGTGCTGCGCAATATTGGCGTGCCGGTAGCGCATACGCTGATCGCCATTAAATCAACCATCAGGGGGTTAAATAAACTATTGCTTAACGAGGCCGCTATTAATGCCCATTTAGAAGCTAACTGGGCGGTAGTTGCCGAGGCTATACAAACCATCCTGCGCCGTGAAGGCTACCCTAATCCATACGAGGCTTTGAAGGAACTAACCCGCACCAATACACAGGTAAACGCGCAAACTATGGCGAGTTTTATTGATACTTTGGCGGTGAGCGATGCGGTGAAGAATGAATTGAAAGCGATTACGCCTGGGAATTATACGGGAATATAAACAGCTATGAAAAGGCTGCATTCACCGCTTGTCATTGCGAGCGATAGCGCGGCAATCTCGTAGTTTGATCTGCGTACAACGAGATTGCCGCGTCGCCCCCATCTCACTGCCTCGGCCGGCTCCTCGCAATGACAAACGGATTTTCAATGG
Organism: Mucilaginibacter sp. GW821-FHT07H05; assembly: GCF_059418485.1. Lineage (NCBI taxonomy): Bacteria > Pseudomonadati > Bacteroidota > Sphingobacteriia > Sphingobacteriales > Sphingobacteriaceae > Mucilaginibacter > Mucilaginibacter sp. GW821-FHT07H05. Next base: position 815,795 of record NZ_JBWKPY010000001.1, on the reverse strand, counting down.
AGTTTAAGTAAGTCATTTTGGAGTAAAAGTAACCGATACCTGCACTTGCAATCAAAATCCTGAGTACATTTGTTAAGTATTAAAATTGCACCGTCATGAATATCAACGTATATACCGAAACAACGCCTAACCCGGCAACCATGAAGTTCATTGTCAACAAGTTGTTGATCAATGGCAGCGCCGACTTTGCAACTAAGGAAAGCGCCGAGAAATCGCCTTTTGCCAAGGAGCTATATAAATTCTCGTTTGTGAACGGCGTATTCTTCGCCAGCAACTTTGTAACCGTTACCAAAACCGAAGGTACCGAGTGGGCCGATATCGAAGCTATTGTTAAAGAGTTTGTAAAAGGTGCTGTTGAAAGCGAATTAAAGATCCAGGCCGAAGAACAGGCTGAAGATGTGGTATTTGAAGGAACCGAATCAGAAATAAAGATTCAGCAGATCTTACACGATTACGTTCGCCCGGCGGTTGAGCAGGATGGCGGCGCCATCAGCTATAAATCGTTTGATGCAGGTGTGGTTACGGTAGAGTTGCGCGGATCGTGCAGCGGTTGCCCATCATCAACCATTACCCTTAAAGCCGGTATCGAAAACCTGCTAAAACGTATGGTACCCGAAGTTACCGAAGTGGTATCAGAGGCGATGTAAAAATTAGTCCGAAAGGCGGGAAGACCGAAAGTCCGAAAGATATATAATTAAAAAAGCCACTTAACGCGGCTTTTTTAGTTATATACAACTTGTCATTGCGAGGTACGAAGCAATCGCACATCCAAAGAGCGACCTTGCATAGTTCGCGATTGCTTCGTACCTCGCAATGACAAGTTGCTGTTTATCAAAAATACTTCTGTACCACTTCCAACATCTCGCCCGTTATTTTCCCATTGGTAGCCAGTAGTTCCCGGGTATCCATTACTTCATCACCACCTTTATAATTCACCACATCGCCGCCAGCCTGGCGAACAATCACTACCCCGGCAGCAATATCCCAGGCATTCAGGTTATACTCGTAAAAGGCTTCAAAACGACCACATGCGGTGTAAGCCAGATCAACCGCGGCCGAGCCTAAGCGGCGCAGGCCGTGGCAGCTTTTCATCAGTTCGGTAAACAATGCTATATAGGCTGGTTGCTTACTGAAATCATAATACGGGAAACCGGTGGCTATCAGGCTGTCGGCTATTTTGGGTTTATTGCTTACGCGGATCTCTTTGCCGTTCAGGTATGCCGGCTGGCCTTTGCAGGCATAAAAGCACTCGTCAAGGTTTACCTCGTACACTACGCCTAAAACGGGTTCACTATATTCTTTCAAAGCAATACTCACCGAAAAGCATGGCAAACCATGGATAAAGTTAGTTGTGCCATCCAGCGGATCAATAACCCAGTTGTAGCGTTCGGCTACGTTGGTTTTGGTTTGTTCCTCGGTAATAAAGCCGGCTTCGGGCAGTAGCTGCTCTAAAGCTGTTACGATGATCTGCTCGGCGGTTTTATCCACATACGATACCATATCGTTCAAGCCTTTGTACTCAATCTTATCCGGATCAAATTTGGCGCGTTCCTGCCGGATAAAATCGCCGGCTTGTTTTGCTATTTCAACTACTTTGGGAAGAATCTGTTGCAGCATGATGACGTAATGATAAACTGAATGAAAATGCTTTATGAATAAAAAAACTGGCGAAAAACAAACTCAATGCCGCAATTGGCCGGGCTACAGGCGGGTAAAAGTTTAACTGGTTCACAAATATTTCCAACAAAAACTGATTGGCAAAAAAGCCGATAATGGCCACCGCCGTAAATCTGAAAAATTGTTTGGAAAAACTGGTTTTCGATTCGGTAAACACAATATAACGGGTCATTAAAAAATTAACCAGCACACCTAAAAAGAATGATACTGCCAGCGATACCGTAAAGTTACGTAAGTGCATCCCTAATACCCAGTAGTAGCGTTTTTCAAAAATATTATGATAAAACAGGTAGAAACAAATAATATCAACCACAAAACCAGTGCCGGCAGATAGTACAAACCTTACCACCTGGTTTTTTGAGATATGTTTAATATAGGCTACAGTCATTCTAAGCCCCTGCATGTGTTTTAGAATGCGTGCGGCCATTATAAATGAGCCATATACCACCCAGTATCAGTATCAATGAGATCATTTCGGCCTGGGTAAAGGGAATCCCGGCCACATGGTATTTGGTGTTTACACGGATCAGTTCGATAAAGAAACGCTCCACCCCGGTTAAAATAAGGTAAATGCCAAACAATACGCCCGGCGCCTTTACTTTATGACGGATCTGCCATAAAAATATAAACAGCAGGATACAGATCACACTTTCGTAAAATGGTGTTGGATACACAGGTGCAGGTAACACATGGCAAAACTTGCAGGTTTCTACCATACGCCCATTCACCATAGCCATTTTAGAAAAACCGGTCATGATCTCGCCGGTATCATTTACGTTATGCGGGTACCTGAACGCCCACATCCAATCGGGTGCCCAGCTTAGCCAGCCCGGTTTGGGAGCAAGGTTATCTATCCCCCAATCCCCATCGCCCGACATTTGGCAGCCAATACGGCCAACGCCGTAAGCCAGCATCATACCCGGCCCGCCAACATCCAGCATATTTAGCGGTTTAATACCATGCTTATTGGCTATATATAGTACAGCTGCTCCGCCGCATATCAAGCCGCCGTAAAAAGTTAACCCGCTAAAACCTACCAGCATCCCCACCGGATCGCGCATAAACTCGTCCCAGTTTTCCAGCGCGTTAAATAATTTGGCGCCTGCAAAGCCGGCAACAGCGGCCCAAAGCAGCAAGTTGCCCATTAATTCGTACGGATGCACGGTAACTTCCTGTCGCTTAGGCGCAGGTAATTGTTGCTTTTTAGCTTCATAATAGGCCCAGTAGGCAAATACGCCGGCAAATAAGATCCCGCCAACCCAGTTGCCCCGGCTTGAGAGCAGGAATCCCTGGGTATCATCAATCAGGGCATGATAGTTTAACGCGGCGTCTACCAGTTTATAGCCTAACAAAAAACCAAAGATCCCGTTGCCGGCAATTTCGGTAGCGGTAGGCGCCTCGCCAACAGTTACCGTACGTTTAAAAGAATGGACATATCCCAGGTTTTCCTTTCGCTTCATCTCCTGCGAGAAAGCCCAATAACCTGCCATAAATGCCAGCGCCACAAAAAACCCGAATGTTTGGAATGGCAGCAGTATATGTATCCCGGTAAAATATTCTATTAAGGACGAAAGGGTTGGAAACATCGTTTATAATTTACAGCGAATATATCATTAATGCACAAATATTTCTACAGCTTCGGTTATCTCCATATCCCCGTCGGCTGCAATATTTGTTAATTGTACGTGCTTCACTTCGTTTACCAGTATGGGGTCATACTTAGCCTTTACTTTCACGTAATTGCGGGTGAAACCGTGCATAAAGCCTTCTTTAATATCGCCCTCAAAAAGCACTTCGGCGTGTTTATTGATCTGAGTTTCGTAAAAGGCACGGCGTTTTTTATCGCTCAGGATATGCAGCATCTTACTGCGCTCGGCACGGGTTGATCCGGGCACGGTACCGCTCATTTCGGCAGCGGGTGTATTTTCACGTTCGCTATAAGTAAATACGTGCAGGTAAGAGATCTCCAGATCGTTCAGGAAGTTATAGGTATCGATAAATTCCTCGCGGGTTTCGCCGGGGAACCCGACGATCACATCCACACCAATGCAGCAATCGGGCATCAGTTGTTTGATCTTGGTTACCCGTTCGCTATATAATTCGCGGCGGTAACGGCGGCGCATCAACCCTAATATTTTGTTATTTCCGCTTTGCAGCGGAATATGGAAGTGCGGCACAAAACGTTTGGACTGCGCTACAAACTCAATAATCTCGTCGGTGAGCAAATTAGGCTCAATGCTGGAGATCCGGATCCGGTCGATACCTTCTACCCCATCCAGCGCCTTTACCAAATCCACAAACTTATCTTTACGCTCACCATCGCGAATACCGAAATCGCCAAGGTTTACACCGGTTAAAACAATCTCTTTTACGCCTGAGGCGGCTATATCTTTCGCTTGTTGCACTGCATTCTCAATAGTATCGCTACGACTTGCACCGCGGGCCAGCGGGATGGTACAAAAGGTACAAGAGTAATCGCAGCCGTCCTGAACTTTCAGAAAGGTGCGGGTACGGTCGCCAAAGGAATAGGCCGAAACAAAGGTATTGGCTTCGCTCACCGGCTGGTTATACACCACGGCTTTGGCATTTTTGGTCAGGTCGGTAATCACATCAACTATCCGAAACTTCTCGGCAGCGCCTAAAACCATATCAACACCGGGTATTTCGGCAATCTCTTTTGGCTTTAGCTGGGCATAACAACCTACAATAGTAACATAAGCGTTAGGCGATACCTTTAACGCTTCCTTCACTACCTTTTTGCACTTTTTATCGGCATTATCGGTAACCGAACAGGTATTGATCACATATACATCGGGCGTATCGGTAAAGTCGACAGTTTGGTAACCGGCCTGGGTAAACAGGCGGCCAATGCTGGACGTTTCCGAATAATTCAGCTTACAGCCTAAGGTATAAAATGCTACTTTTTTATTCATTCTAAAGGCTGCAAAGATAGTTAATTAGTCAATTAGTTGATCGGAGATTAGGTTTTTTGGCTTTGCGGTTACAATTATGCGGTCTTGTTAATCGCCATCGCCTACCTCAGTCTCCTTAATTACATCGCGGATGCGCTGGTCAAGATCATGCGCGGCGGTATCCATTTTTTGCAACACCTCTTTATCCACTTCGTAATTATGGGCCTTAATAATATTCATCAACCCTAATATAGATGCCAGCGGCTGCCTGATATGGTGCGATTGGATATGGGCAATTTTCAGCAGCGCGTCGTTCAACTGTTCGTTACTGGCTTTCATCAGTTTACTATTGCGGTGGATCAGCACATTCTGGTAAAGTATGATGATCAGCAGCGCCAAAAAGAAAAACATCCCAATGGATATCCATACAATTTTGCGGTTTTTGCCACTGTTTAAATCATCCAATACCGCTATTTGCTTATCCTTTTTCCCGGTTTCGTATTTCAACTGCAGTTCGCTGATCTGTTTTTCGTTCTTGGCAATTTGAAGCGAGTCGCGCATTTTATTAAACCTGTTGAGGCTTGCAATGGCCGGCTCGTAATCTTTAGCCGACATATAACACCAGTGCATCGATTCGTAGATTTCCATTTGCCGGAAAGGTAATGCAGACCGCCGCGAAATAGCTATGGCGCTGTCTAAATAGGCTATCCCCTTTTGGCGCTGCCCCATATAATAATAAGCTTCGCCCAGCCAGTTGTAGGAGTACGTTAATGAGCGGGGCTGGTTGTACTTATTGGCTAACACCACTGCTTTGTTAGCATACATCAGCGTTTTATCGTATGCTTTGTTCTCCTTATAAGCCTGAGCTATGTTATTGTAAAACCGGATGCGCATCCGCTCGTATTTTGGGCTCGACTCGGCTATTTTTAATGCTTCAAATTGTAATTGCAAACTGGTATGATCATCCTGCGGATGGCCGTTTTTACGGTAATAGCCGTGCGTAAACATGGCCCTTAAACCCAGCAGGGAAATAATGGACGCCGTATCGCGGTTCTGTTTAGCTTCGTTTAACCCCTTTATGCAATCCTGGAAAGCGGCGGTATAGTTGCCATTTTCCTTATGCATATTAGCCATAATAGAATAAATCTCGGGAATAGGCTGGCGGATCTTCCACTTTTCGGCATTGGTAAGCGCCTGCAGGGTAACCTTCATAGCGGTAGCATAATCGGTGGTGAACCAGTAATAATAGGCTTTAAACATACCGGCGTAGATCATCCCGGTTTTATCATCGCGTAAATTACTTACACTCTCTAATTCCCAGGCAATGCCCGGCAGGGAGTCGGCATTACCATTCTGAAATTTTTTACCCTTTTCTATCAGCGTTTTAATTTGCAGGCTGTCTGCCATTAACGACGAACCGCCGTAGCTGTGCGTATCTTTTGCAGCCTGGCGACAGGCCACCATGCAAAATAATAAAACAATAATAGTTAATATGTAATAGGGCTTTAACATCTGATTGAAAATCAGACTAAGATAGGATATATTTCGGATTATGAAATTTTGATTTGTTGATGAGTTAATATCTGTCGCCCAGAGTAATAGAAATAGCTATTCCTCACTCCACCTGTAGCTCTCATTTTCTAAACCCATCAGGTCTATCACCCGGTTTACCACAGTCATAGCCAGTTCTTCAACGGTTGCAGGTTTGCTGTAAAATGATGGCACAGCCGGGCAAATAATACCACCGGCTTCGGTAATGGTTTGCATATTGCGGATGTGGATCAGGTTTAAAGGCGTATCGCGGGCCACCAATATCAGCTTCCGGCGTTCCTTCAGTATCACATCGGCGGCGCGGGTGGTCAGGTCGTTTGATATGCCGGTGGCGATACGGCCCAGCGTGCCCATGCTACAGGGAATGATCACCATGGTATCAAACCTGGCGGATCCGGATGCGAATGGCGCCATAAAATCGGCCTTATCATAAAACTTAAACGAATAATTCTGATAGTCGTGATTATCCAGTTCCAGTTGCCAAACCTGGCGGGCATTGTCGCTCATTACTACACCAACCTCGGTAATTTGCGTGCCCATTTGCTGCAGCTTATCCAGCAAAAGTTTGGCATAAATGGCCCCGCTGGCCCCTGTAACGGCGATTATGATTTTTTTACCCATACTATTAATCACAACAAAGTTAAAGAATAAAAGTTACGGGCATAAAAAAGGGTCGAATACAAGTACTCGACCCTACATCTACCTATGAAAAACATACCCTATGAAAGGGTAAGTACAAAGGTATAACACTTTTTTATTTATTAACAAATATTTTACATTTTTTTAAACGGAAGAACCATGGTACTCATCTATCAGCGTTTGGATAATCCCGTCGACCATGCCAACGCTGGGCACATAAATATTTTTGATGCCTCCCCATTTCAATACACTAAGATAGATCTCGCAGGCGGGTATAATTACATCGGCCCGATCCTGGTTAAGGCCAAGCACATTAATGCGGTCTTTCAGCGAAAATGAGTTGAGATAATTGTATAAACTTTTCAGTTTTGCAAATGATAACGGGCTTCCTTCCTTTTCATCGGCCAGCTTATACAACTTATTGATATTACCGCCGGTACCAATACCCGACAGGTTTTTATAGTGTTTGGTATGCACACGCAAAAACTCCCTCATCTCCTCCCAGGTCTCGTCCTTGTCCTGGTTATCCAGTATGCGGATGGTGCCCAGGTTAAACGATTTAGAAACCACCATTTCCCCGTCCGAGAATAGCGACAACTCGGTACTGCCGCCGCCAACATCAATATACAAATAGTTTTTGCTTTTATCTATGTTTTGCTCTACATGGCTGGCATAAATGATATTGGCCTCTACCTCGCCGTGCACTATTTCCAGGTTAATATCTGCCTCATCCTTAATGGTGCGTACAATATCAGGCCCGTTCTTAGCTTCACGCATGGCCGATGTAGCGCAGGCCCGGTACTGACTCACTTTATAAACATCCATCAGGTTTTTAAAGGCCTGCATGGTTTTCACCAGGTCGGCAGCTTTTTTTGGCGAGATCTGCTGATTTAAAAAGGCGTCGTCTCCCAAACGCAGCGGCACCCTGATCAGCGTATTCTTTTTAAACGTTACCGACCCGTTACTCTCGTTTATATCGGCTATCAGTAACCTAACCGCGTTCGATCCTATATCAACTGCTGCGTATCTCAATTTTTGTTGTATTTATTTTTCAGATAATTGTAAATATCCATTTGTGCCCTAACCAGCACATCCGATTTTGTTTTGTGGTATTTATTGGTATTGCCGGCGTTAATTTCGCGGGCCTTGGTATTATCCGCTAACTGGATATTAATAATATCGCGGATCTCCTTACGCAGTTCTTCGCTGTAAATGGGGAAACCTACCTCTACCCGGTTATCAATATTACGGGTCATAAAATCGGCCGACGTGAGGTAGATCAGCTCTTTACCGCCATTGCCGTATATCTGCACACGGGCATGCTCCAGGTATTTATCAACAATACTAATCACGCTGATGTTTTCGCTCACATCCTTCACGCCCGGCACCAAACAGCACATCCCCCTGATGATCAGCTGTATCTTTACCCCTGCTTTGCCGGCCTGGTATAGTTTTTCTATCAACTCTTCATCGGCCAGGCTGTTCATTTTCAAGATCATATAGGCTGGCTTGCCATTTTTAGCCTGGGCTATCTCATTATCTATCAGTTTATAAATAGCCGGCCGCGAATCAATTGGCGAAACGATCAGATGTTTCATATCCCGTGGCAGGATACCTTTGTTTATCGCCCTGAAAACATGTACCAGATCGCCGGTTAAGCGTTTGCTTGCGGTAAGCAAGGTATGGTCGGCATATATTTGCGATGTTTTTTCGTTAAAGTTTCCGGTCGACAGGCTGGCATAATAAGCGGGCTTACCTTTTTCCATCCGGGTAACCAGGCATATTTTAGAATGCACCTTGTAGCCTGGCATACCGTATATCACCTTCACGCCCTCTTCTTCCAGCCGGTTGCTCCAGGCAATATTGTTCTGCTCGTCAAAACGGGCGCGCAATTCCACCAGGCAGTTCACCTTTTTGCCATTTTTGGCGGCGTTAATGAGCGCGTGTACCACCTTGGAGTTTTCGGCCAGGCGATAAACCGACAGGCTGATCTCTTTCACCTTGGGATCGATAGCGGCTTCCCGCAAAAAGTGGATCACATAATCAAACGACTGATATGGTGTGTTAATCAAATAATCGCGTTTGGCAATAGATGTCATTAAGCTTTTACCGAACGACAGATCATCTACCGTTAGCGATGGGTGTTTGGTATACTCCAGATCGGGCCGGCCCACATTGGGGAATTTAATAAAATCCTTAAAATTCTGATAGCGGTTGCCGGGTATCAGACTTTCCTTATTAATGCCCATCTTGCTCACCAGAAAGTCCAGCATGTCATCGGGCATATCCGCATCATATTGCAAACGCATGGGCTTGCCTTTTTTGCGTTTTTGCAAGCTTTTAGCCAGTGCGTCTATAAACTTCTCGCTCACCTGCTGGTCAAGATCAAGCTCGGCATCGCGGGTAAGCTGTATGGAGTAAGCTTCGATACTGTCATGATCGAAAATAAAGAACACATCCTCCAGGCTATAGCGGATAATATCATCCAGCAGGATAATGAACTTCAGATTATTGGTTTCGGGCAGTACCAGGAAACGCGAAACCGTATCGGGGATCTCCATCAGCGCCAGCCGTGTCTTCTTATTCTTCCGAAGCTTAACAAAAAAATAAATAGCGCGGTCGCGCAGTTCGGGCAGCGGCGAGTGGGGGTCCAGCATTACCGGCACCAGGTTACTGAGCAACCGCTCGCGAAAATAGTTTTTCACAAACGTACCCCGGGTAACATTCAGCTGGGTTTCATTGATCAGGAAGATGCGCTCATCGGCCAGTTCTTTAACAATAATGTTTTCGTACAGGTTGTTAAATTTTTGCTCCTGCTTAACCACCATATTTTTGATCTGGTTCAGCAGTTTTTTAGGATTGTAGCCCAAAAGCTCCTTGGCTTTCTCGTTCAGGCTAACCAGCCGGCTAAGCGTAGCCACGCGCACCCGGTAAAATTCATCCAGGTTAGATGAAAATATAGCCAGGAAGCGCACACGGTCTATCAAAGGCACGGTTGGGTCGGCAGCTTCCTGTAGCACCCTATCGTTGAAATACAGCCAACTGATCTCCCTGTTAATTAATGGTAAACGCTGATGAGGCATAGTTGATAATCTCCGGGCTAAATCGCCCTATGGCAAATCTGCTTATTTATTTGTTAAGATAATATTAAGTTAATTGTTTTTGTTAATTAAGTCGGTAAGTCCGGAAGACAGAAAGTCCGAAAGACAAATGCGCAGATTTCTTACTATCTTTCGGACTTCCAGACTTTCCGTCTTCCGGACTAATCAACTATCTTTGTAAAAACCTACAGATATGCCAACATTTGATATTGTAAGCAAAATTGACGGGCAAACGCTCGACAACGCTATCAACACCGCCAAAAAAGAAATACTGAACCGCTACGATTTCAACGGATCGAAAAGCACTATTGACCTGGACAAAAAAACTAATATGGTAACCATTGTTACCGAGGATGATATGCGCCTGAAAGCCATTACCGATTCCATCATCAGCCGCATGGTAAAACAACAGCTTGACCCCAAAGCGCTTGATTTTGGCAAAGAGCAATACGCATCGGGCAATATGATCCGCAAGGAAATCAGTATTAAGGAAGGCCTTGATAAAGAAGCCGCCAAAAAAGTGGTTAAAAAAATAAAAGACAGCGGTCTAAAAGTACAGGCATCTATTATGGATGATATGGTGCGGGTACAGGCCAAAAAGATCGACGATCTTCAGGCTGTGATCAGCCTGTGCCGCGGCGAAGACTTTGGCCAGCCCCTGCAATATGTGAATATGCGTAATTAACACCGCCCGTTATCAAAAAGTAAGCTATTTAATTAAACATAAAACAGATTTTTGATATATTTAAGCACGCTCTGCCTAAACAAGGAATGATTAAAGACCGCAATGCTTAAAAACCTAATATTCTTATTATTTATACTGCCTGCCGCTTTATTTGCACAAACCATTACGGGTAAAGTGGTGAGCCAAAATGGCAAAAAGGCTGTGCCCGATGCCAGCGTATTCTTAAGTAACGCAAGTGTAGGCAGCAAAACCGCCGATGACGGCTCTTTTATCCTGAATAATATTAAAAATGGCCAGTATGATTTAGTGGTTTCCTGCATTGGTTTTGAAACCTACCATCAAAATGTAATGATCAATAACGATGGCCTTAATTTGCCGGTTATTGAACTCTCTCCCAAAACAACCATACTGCAGGAAGTAAAAATTCTTTTTGACGGAAGCCGCGACAGATATGTTAAAATATTTACGGAAGAGTTTTTGGGCCGCTCAGAAAATGCGGCGGAATGCAAATTAATAAACCCCGAACTGCTTGACCTTGATTTTGACAAAAGGACGGGTAAACTGACCGCCAGTACTACCGATTTTTTAATTATCGAAAACCAGGCTTTGGGTTACCGGATTAAATACCTGCTTAAATCTTTTACCAGGGACCCTACGCGGGGATATGTTGCGTACCAGGGCTCGTCCATATTTGAACCGCTTACAGGTAAAGAATCGCAGCAGAAACGCTGGCAAAAAGCGCGCATTAAAGCCTATCGTGGTTCGGATATGCACTTTTTGCGGGCCTGTATTGCCCAGCAGGTAGATGAAGAAGGCTTTACCGTGCGCCGATTGATCAGAAAATCAAACGCCGACCGACCGCCTGATAGCCTGATTAAGGCAAAACTTGCTTTTTTTAGAGGGACCTCACCATTTACTGCAGGCCGGAGCGATTCTATACAGTATTGGTCGGGCAAATCAATGCTGGCAAAATACATTCAAACATTAGTGAAAGCCCCCATCAGCAGTCGTGATTATATCAAGCTAACCCAAAAGAAAGGCATCTATGCTTTTGGATATGAGGATTGCCTGCAGATTAATTACAAAGGCGACCGCAGTACCGTGGTTATTTTTAACACCCCCTACGCATATTTTGATAGTAACGGCATTATCTACAACCCCGACAGCCATACGGTGGAGGGTTATTGGGGAACGCTGCGCATAGCCGATCTGCTGCCCGTTGATTACGAGTTACCTACAACGTTTTAATTACGATTTTGGCTTCAGTCGCGCTTCCAGCAGGGTTAGCAGTTCGTTAAACTCTTTTTCACTGTAGCCTATAGATTGGTAAATAATCCGGCCGTTCTCGTCCAGTACCACATTACGGGGGATGGATTGCGTGGCATATAATTTAAATATGGCCCGTTTCTCATCGGGCAGCATATCAAAGGTATACTTGTTTTGCTCTTTAAAGGGCAGCACTTTCTCCCATCCTTCTTCGCGGGCAAAGGCAAACATCGCAAATTTGGGATTATCCTTATATTTTTCCCAGATCTCTTTTTGTACCCTTGGCAATTCGGCGCGGCATGGCGGGCACCAGGTAGCCCAAAAGTTAAGCAAAACTATTTTACCGCGATAATCCTGAAGGTTAGCGGTTTTATCCTTGCTGATATTAAAGGCGAAAACAGGGGCTATATCGCCGGTTTTGGTTAACGTGGTTGCATCAGGCGCCTGGGCTTTTGCACCAAGGCCAATAACTGCCAGCGCGAATATTAAAGTAAGTTTTTTCATGATGATAGTATTTATGGCAATTTAAGTGAATGTGGCGAAATATGCAAGGCTTTGCAATTACAGACAATCCTTATCGTCAACAGACGACCACTCATGCTCAATATTGGTCATTAGTAAGGCATTGTCAAATTGCACTGATCCTTTTGGAAATATTTGTTCATCTTCAAAAAAACTTGATCTGACGTGAATTACATCCAATGGTTGCACCTCCCATTTATAGGCATTAAGTAGCAGGCCGTCATATTTTTTACCATTGGGCGAATACCCTGTTGCGCCAGCTTTAAAAAAGTTGGATGCGGTTTCCAGGTCGTTAAAGACAGAACCGGGTGCAAATGTGTTCGTTAGCTGCGCGTCAACACTGATCTCCGTTCCATCTTCACTTTTAAAAGAGACATGATAATTACCGTTGCTTTCTTTTACATCAAACTTAGCCCGGTGGTGTTTGCCAGGAAAAACGCGGCCGCCTGTTATCGTATTAAACAAAGATGAGCTATCGCGTCGTGGAATGTAAACGCCTTCCTTAAGTTCACCTTTCTCTGTCCATTCCACCGCTATGCGATGCGCGCCATTCTCAGAACTCATGCCTACGAATGCGGGTAAACCGGCAGGCCGTATTTCTTTTAACCTGATCAGGCAAATGCCGGCAATAGCCTTTCCGTTCACTATTTTAGGTGTGAAAGGTGCGGGAACAATTGTCTTAGCGATATCGGGGTCGATGGTGTAATTAACCAGTATGCGCCTGTCAATTATTCCTTTTATGTTGGGAATCCTCATTTATGGGGACAAGGTAGCTTATTTCCCATAAATTTCCCTGATCACTGATCAACCAATCTCTAATCACCAACAAATCTACTGCACCATCTTATTAGCGCAGCACGAACTGGCAAAAGCCTCGGGCTTGGCCTTAAACACAAAGCCCATGCTTAGGATGTAGCCCATCGCCTCGTGCAGGGCCTGGTTACTTTTAAAGGCCGGATTGGTATTAATATCGGCATGCACTTCCAGGTCTACATCGTAAAGGTCAAGCAAATCGCATAGTTTGTAGGAAATATCGATAGACTTTTGCACTTCGCTCAGCATGCGTTCCTTAATGCTCATTTGCTGGCTGCTGCGTTCCTGGTGGATATACATAAATCCGCCGCGTTGTTCGCGCAAAAAAACAATCACGGTGGCAAAGTCGGTAACCGTACCCTTTACCTGCGAATCTGTCCCGATACATACTTTTAACTTATTGCCGAGGGCAGCTTCGCGCTCAATAGCTTTCTCCACTTCCTCCATAATTGGCGATTGGATGATCTCGCCGCTGAATTTTCTCCAGGTCATATAAAAATCGTGTTAGGTGAAATTATAACAACCTCTGCTACAGGTTTATAAAAATAAGCGATTATGTATGGTATTAACGTTAACTCCTGGTAATTTATTTGTTAACATCTTACTTATTATCAACAAATTAACCGCCTTAATTACACATAGCCAGTATCAGGCATTTTAAAATATGTTTCATTATCTCCATCTTTAAACAAAAAACCCCTTAGAAATGAAATGGAGTAATTATTTATGGTTAGCGGTCCCGGCAATTTTGGCGGCGGGCTGCAAAGGCAAATCCGACTCAGCATCCGAAGCGCCAAAGCGCAGCGTTTTCTTTGATAAAGCTAATATGGATACTACGGTATCGCCCGGCGAAAACTTTTTCGACTATGCCGGCGGCGCCTGGATAAAGAAAACGGAGATCCCCGCATCTGAAACCGGCTGGGGCTCATTCTACACCCTGGATGATGACAATACCAAAAACCTGCACAAAATATTGGAGGAAACGTCGGCCCAAACGCATGATGCCGGCAGCCTTGAACAAAAAGTAGGCGACCTGTATGCCAGTGGTATGGATACGGCCGGTATTGATAAGTTGGGCTATACCCCCGTTAAGCCACTACTGGCACGTATTGATGGGGTTAAGGATTATAAAGGGTTGATCAATCTTGCGGCCGGTAGTTTTAAAGATGGCGACGGCTTTTTGTTTGGCTTTTATGTAGCGCCCGATGATAAGAACAGCAAAAAGAACATGGCGCAATTCAGCCAGACTGGTTTAGGCCTGCCTAATTGCGAGTATTATTCAAAAACAGATTCGGCATCGGTAAAAATACGGGCCGAATATGTAAAGTATATCGCTAAACTGTTTACCCTTACCGGCGCAGACGCGTCGACAGCCGCTAAAAAGGCCGCCGATGTATTGAAACTGGAAACCGAGATTGCCAAATCGCACTCTACCCCGGTTCAACTGCGCGACCCGCAGGCTAACTATCATAAGTATACGGTTACCGACCTGCAAAAACAGGTGCCGGATATCGATCTGAAAAATGTGCTCGACCTGATGGGTATTAAAACCGATACTATTTTAGTTGGCCAGCCTAAATATTACGTGGCGCTGGGTCAGTTGCTAAAATCGCAGCCTATTGATGTTTGGAAAACCGAGCTGGAATTTACCGCCTTAAATAGCTCGGCATCGTACCTGAGTAAAGATTTCAGGGACGCCCGGTTTGCATTTTTTGGCACCACCCTTAGCGGACAGAAAAAACAAAAGGAACGCTGGAAAACCATTACCTACGCGGTTGATGGTGGTATTGGCGAACTGCTGGGCCAGCTTTATGTAAAGCAATATTTTACACCTGATGCTAAAAAACGCATGCTTGATTTGGTGAACAACCTGCAAAGCGTATACAAAGCCCGCATAGAGAAACTGGACTGGATGAGCCCGGCTACCAAACAAAAAGCCATAGATAAACTGGCCGCCTTTACTAAAAAGATCGGCTATCCTGATAAATGGAAAAAATACGATGATGTAGAGGTTACCCGTGTTGGGTATTACAGCAATATGGAATCTATCAGTAAACATAATTATAAAGAGCAGCTAAAACGTATTAATAAGGAAGTGGATAAAACCGAATGGGGCATGACGCCGCCTACTGTTAATGCCTACTACAATCCGTCGTTTAACGAGATCGTTTTCCCGGCCGGGATCCTGCAGTTCCCTTTCTTTGATAAGGATGCCGATGATGCCATTAATTACGGTGCCATAGGCGCGGTAATAGGCCACGAGATGACACACGGCTTTGACGATCAGGGTGCGCAATATGATAAAGACGGCAACCTGAAACAATGGTGGACTAAAGATGACGAAACCAAGTTTAAAGCCAAAACCCAAATGGTGGTTGACCAGTATAATAAATTTGTTGTATTGAAAAACCTGAACGTAAACGGCAAGCTAACTCTTGGCGAAAACATTGCCGATATTGGCGGTTTAGCCATTGCCTACAACGCCTTCAAAAATACCGAACAGGGCAAAAGCGAAACCAAGATTGACGGCTTAACGCCTGATCAGCGTTTTTTCCTGTCGTTTGCACAGGTATGGCGTATTAAAACCCGCGACGAAACCATGCGCATGCGGATCAGTACAGACCCCCACTCGCCCGAAATGTATCGTGTTAACGGTCCACTATCCAATATGCCCGAGTTTTATAAAGCATTTAACATTAAACCCGGCGATAAAATGTATCGGGATGATAAGGATAGGGTGAAGATTTGGTAATTACCCCCTAACCCCCTGAAGGGGGAATAAGCTATAAACGCAAAACGCCCCGGAAAATCCGGGGCGTTTTGCGTTTATATACACCTTGTCATTGCATTGCGGCCTGGCCTGTGAGTTGGGGCGACGCGGCAATCCCGTAGCTATATAATGGAACATAAGTTAGATTATTGTGGAGCCCTCTATAGGATTTTCATCCCACCAAGTTTCTGCTTCACCGAAGTTTTCAATCACCTCCTTCGCCCGTTTTTTGTAGATATTTGTAAAAAAAGACTCGTTTTCGAAATTATACCAATAGTCTGTTTTGTTTTTTTCACTCCCTACACGTAACCTCATACCCATAAAACTTACTCGGCATTCAGAAGGCTTAAGGTTTTTACCCCAACTTGTTAAATATCCTCCGGGTGGACAGCTTGATATTTCTACCACAAATTTTGGGCTATATAAGCTAAATTGAAAAGTCAATAAATTTAATTTGTCATTCTTCTCCCGTCTGAAATGTGGATATGACCCTTTGAAACCATTATTCTTTAAAAAAGGTATAACAATTTCTTTAATAGCATTATCCATTTTAACTCGTTTTTCAGCTCCGGTCATGAGTGACAGATTAAAATTACTACCCCAACTTCTTATACCTAATCCTTTTCGGAGCAACATCTCCCAAACGTTTCTTGCGGTTTTCCTCGTAATCCGAGTAGTTACCCTCAAAGAAGTATACCTGCGAGTTACCCTCGAAGGCCAGGATGTGGGTACAGATACGATCCAGGAACCAACGGTCGTGACTAATGATGACGGCGCAACCGGCAAAGTTCTCTAACGCTTCCTCTAACGACCGCAGCGTGTTTACGTCGATATCGTTGGTGGGCTCATCCAGTAACAGCACGTTCGATCCTTTTTTTAGCGTGATGGATAGATGCACACGGTTACGTTCACCGCCAGACAGCACGCCTACCTTTTTCTGCTGATCGGCACCGTTAAAGTTAAAGCGCGATACATAAGCGCGCGAGTTCAACGGGCGGTTGCCCAGCATAATGGTTTCGTTACCGCCGGTAATGTTTTCCCAAACCGATTTCTCGGGGTCCAAATCATCATGCATCTGGTCAACATAACCTAAAGCTACCGTCTCCCCTACGCGGAATGTACCGGCATCGGGCTGCTCCTGCCCGGTAATTAAGCGGAACAGCGTAGTTTTACCAGCGCCATTGGGACCAATAATCCCAACAATACCTGCAGGCGGCAGCGAGAAGCTCAGGTCTTCAAACAGCACCTTATCGCCATAGGCTTTGCTTACATTGGTCGCCTCAATTACCACGTTACCCAAACGCGGACCAGGCGGAATGAACAGTTCCAGTTTTTCTTCGCGTTCCTTACCTTCTTCGCTGGCCAGTTTTTCGTAGTTGGCTAAACGGGCCTTGCCTTTGGCGTGGCGGGCTTTTGGCGCCATACGGCTCCATTCCAGTTCGCGTTCTAATGTTTTCTGGCGTTTGCTTTCGGTTTTATCTTCCTGGGCTAAGCGCTTGGCCTTCTGATCCAGCCATGATGAGTAGTTGCCTTTCCATGGGATCCCTTCGCCACGGTCCAGTTCCAGGATCCAGCCGGCTACGTTATCCAGGAAATAACGATCGTGCGTTACGGCTATAACCGTGCCTGCGTATTGTTTTAAGTGTTGTTCCAGCCAGTCTATCGATTCAGCGTCTAAGTGGTTGGTAGGCTCATCCAGCAATAATACATCCGGCTCCTGCAACAGCAGGCGGCACAGGGCCACACGGCGGCGTTCGCCACCCGATAGTACTTCTATTTTGGTATCCGGCTCGGGGCAACGCAGGGCATCCATAGCGCGCTCCAGTTTGGTATCCAGTTCCCAGGCGTTAACGGCATCAATTTTATCCTGCAGTTCGCCCTGGCGCGCCATCAGTTTATCCATGGCATCCGGGTCGCTGTAAACCTCTTCCAGCCCGAATTTATCGTTGATCTCTTCGTATTCCTTCAGGATGGCGGTAATTTCGGATACACCTTCTTCTACCACCTCGCGTACGGTTTTGTTGGGATCAAGGATAGGCTCCTGCGCCAGATAACCCACGGTATAACCCGGCGAAAATACCACCTCGCCCTGGTAGGTTTTATCCAGCCCGGCTATGATTTTTAATACAGATGATTTACCCGAACCGTTTAAACCGATAACGCCAATTTTAGCGCCATAGAAAAACGACAGGTAGATATTTTTTAACACTTGCTTTTGCGGCGGATAGATCTTGCTGACCCCCGCCATTGAAAATATGATCTTCTCGTCGGCCATGTAGAGTTTTATTTGAGTGCCAAATATAGGTTGTTTAGTGATGAATTAAATAGCTGTTGGAGATTAGTTTGCGTGGATAAAAATGCAGACATGCTCCCGTAGATATGTAGAAAGCTTACCTTATACCATGTTTGGACGAGGGTTCGAACTATATTTTTGAGCGGGTTTGCTCTTGGGCTGCGGGAGCGAAAAATCCCTCGCCTCCACTTTAAACAAAAGCCTGCCCTGATAAGGAGCGGGCTTTTCGATTTAAAACAGTTCCGTCCCATGGGGAGGGGCGCGATGGACTGTGCGTTGGCAGGGAGGGGTTTAGTCGCCAATGCAGCATCACCACTAAGTCATACCGAACTTGTTTCGGTACTCCACACGCAAGGTGGCCACTGTTGTAATCTGACCTGATTGATGGGGTGCTGAAACAAGTTCGGCATGACATGATGCAAATGTTTAGGGGGTTAACACGACTTAACACAATTCAATTTTAACTGTCTTTAACTTATTAAAAATCAAATAATTAACTACTTTTAGGGGTTAACATAAAAATACCATTTTAAATACTAATAAAATTAGCATTATTCAATAATATTCCGTATCTTTATAAACTCTAAAATAAAGATCACGATGAAAACAAAATCACCAACCGGTACTGATCTTACCGCCTCCCGCAGGAAAGTTGACAACCTCTTCTCCCAACAAAAGATCACTTTAAAAGATATTCAAAACTTCAGCAAAGCCGAACGCACCTATTTGGGAGAAACAGCGAGCCGTATACTGAAGGACTTAAAAGGCGCAGAAAGGGATAACTTTTTGGAAAAGATTAGCCCGATATTTGCCGACGACATGAATACTGCCGTTTGGGAATATAACCATGAGGCTATTAGTAACGCCCTCTCCAATTATATGCGGCAACATGGCACCATGCCCACCAAAAACGCCCTGGCCGAAGCGACGGGCCTTAGCCGCCAAACGGTGGCCAAACACGTTAAGGATTATAAATCGCACCCGGAGTATTTAGCAGAAAGGGAACAATTTAAATTGATGTCGCACAATGTATTGGCTAAGGTATTTACGTTTGCCAGCAACGGCGACATGAAAGCCGCCCGCCTTTATTTTGAAATGGTTGGCGCCATTAACAAGCCGCATACCGGCACCGTGGTGAACGGACAAACCAACTATATCCAAATTAACAATACCATCCTGAGCCAGGAAAATTTAAAACAGCTCAGCGCCGAACAGTTGACCCAGATAGAGAATATTGTGACGAATAAGGAGTGTAGGATGCTTGCGTAGGTTCTCTAAAAGAACCCAAGTTAATATATAAATGACTCGACAAGTCGTTTAGCGATTCTAGTTTTTAACAACTACCCAAAAGAGACACTCGTCAGCGAATTGCTTTACAGAAGATATTTCAGGGGCAATATGTTCACGAAATTCTTTATAGACAAGCCGAAATCCGTGTGCCACAAATAACGCCGAAACTTCTTCTTGGGTAGGAATGTGAATAAACTGATCGAGGGCATCTTTATTTTTGAAAAGGATGTCGCCAAACTGATCAAATCTCTGGTCGTTTTTCCCTATTTGCCACCTTTCATGCTCGGATTTCCAAAAATCGTCAAATTCCGGCTTGCTATGCCTATCGTGAGTTGTAAAAATAAAATAACCTTCTGGTTTTAATATTCTTGCGATTTCTTTTATCGCTGCAATACGGTTTTGATTTCCAGGAATCATCATTAATCCGTTAAATGCATAGATGACGGCATCGAATTGAGCATCAGAAAATGGAAGATCCGTGGAATTGATTTGAAAAAAAGGAATATTGGCCTTTGCTTCAGCGCCAATGCGGACAGCTGCTTCAATCATTTTTGGAGTCAAATCTGAACCGACGATATTTAGGTACCCCAGTTGATGTAATCCAAAACTAACCCTCCCTGTGCCGCAGCCTATGTCAAGAATGTGATCGTCAAAATTAAGATATTTAGTAAAAATAAGCTTTTCTGATGACCATAGGCCCAATTGGGTAGTTGCGGTTGCATAATATTCCTGTTCTTTAGAACTACTGAATGATTCGATGACGAATGTATTGTCTAACATTACAACACACTTTAATTGTACATTATAGATCTAAACCGTTTTATAATTTCTAGCGGTTCACTACTTCCCACAAGATTTACCTCTCGGTTGAGTAAAGTAACTTTGTTGGCATAACCATCTAACAAACTAAAGTCATCTTCCAGAGAAAAGGTTTCGCAAAAAGGATCGAAAGTGTCAAGCGTAGATATTAATTCATCTTGGTCAAATTTTTTAAGAGGAGGTAGGGCAAGCATGATAGGAGAACGATAGCCATCACCAAAAATTGGCGTTAAGTTTCCACGCTTCCGAAGCTGATACCACACTGTTTCTAATTCTGAACCTCCAGTTACAACATAATTAGGTTTAATGAAAGCTTCATATAATAGGCAACACAACGAGTCAATATGATCAAAAGATTTAATAACCTGACTACTGTTAATCGTCTTATCAGCGATGCTGGATAATTTGATGAGATCATAAAAAAATTTTCTGTGCCCACGGTTATATAACCTCAGCAAGCTAGATTCAGGAATGATCTCGATATTGTCTAATTTTCCGACAAATATTTTAATACGGTTAAACAAAAGATTCATCGCTTGATTTGCTTCATCTGGTGTGTTGATCTCATTGTGAAAATCCCCATTGGCAGTTATTAGATCCTGCAGTATAATCGTACATTTAAAATTATTCTCTGAAAATACTTTTAAATAAGAAAATAATGCAAAATGTATCACATTGAGATGATTAAGTGGCTTGAGATTAAACAAAATATTGCCGTTGTGACCAGACGAATTTAGGGAAGCAACCTCAGCATGTAGCGTATGGCCTGCTGGTTCGATAATCTGGATGTGAAATTTTTTTGCTATATCCTTGATTTTCATTAAATCTCGTTTGCTGTACGAATTTTATTATTATGTCTATTTGCCAATAGCTTGCATATACCTACAAATGCCGGAACGGGAAAAATATAGGTAAAGTTACTATTCAAAAGAAAAGATATATATTGTCGGAATTGATTGATCTCAGGATGGTGTTCATCATAAGTATATTTCCCATGAATAAAAACCACGTGAATAACTAACCACGCTATCATGCCGACTGCCGCAATTACGCTCGGTTGCGTTATAAAGCCCAGCAGTTCTGTTTTGTCGTCCGACAAATGCCCAAAATCAGACCTGATGATTTTATAATTTCCCTCAATAAGTTCGGCCACATCCGTTGGCCGTAATTTCGTAATGTTTATTTTGCGAGCCATACCTGTTCTAAAAAAACATTATCGTTTTCCAACGCATTTTTTCTTTCAATGCATTTGATGCACTTACCACAAGTTATTCCATTTATAGACGAGAAGCAACTAACCGTTTCATTAATAGCAATGTTGTAATCCTTTGCCATACTAAATATGTCCTGTTTGTGAAGTTTTTGAAAAGGAGTCAATATTTCAAATGACTGACCAATTTCGTCGGCAATTAATTCCGTTACCAAATATTTAGTTTTTTCAAACTCTGTTTCTGTAAGGTTGATAAAATCATCTTGATGAACAGCCCAATTTAAACTGTAAATTTCATTGGCCACAGAGTTCATTGCCGCTATCATTAACATAAGGTGAATACTTAACGGTGCTTGCTGCAACCCATTGGGAATACAATCTTTGGCACCACCTAAAGAGAATTTAAATGCCGGATTATTCCCATAAATATTGACAAGCATTGACACATCGAACACTTGGTGGCTGATTTCTAATTTTTTTGCAAAAAATTCTGCCGATCCTACTTCGTCTGCATTTGTACCGCGAGGATGATGAAGGAATGTAAGCGCATTGACTTTATACCCTTGTCTGACTAGATGATATGCCAGAGTCACAGAATCAGGGCCTCCGGATAATAATAGACTAGTTTGTTTCATGATTAGTGAGGTCTAGACTGCAAATTACAAAATTAATTGAAATCCACATATTTATCTCTTTTATAAAGGCACCCACCCATTCAAGCGTGCCGCTTGAATGCAAGATAATATAAGCATCCCGCTTAATATTATAAAATTTAGTTTAAGCGGGACGCTTAATTGCTATATATCCAAGCGGCACGCTTGGACGGGCGGATTATGATGGATTTCTTGTTCTTCTTTGTAACTAAATATTTTGGAACGGGTCAAAGATTTAGTATAATTATCGTGATTCTGAATTCATCTGGCACCACAAGAACGGCAACAGGAATGCAGCATGCCTTGCCTCTTGTATTATAAGGCTTATTCGCGGGGACTTCTTTAATTATACCAATTCTTATATTTATACATGAAAAAAACAATTTTCCTCGCCCTGTTAGTACTTCCATACTTTTCCAAAGCACAAATCAGCCATAAGTATCTCATTAAAACAGGTAAACTGTTTGATAGCGAAACGGGAACATTTAAAACTGGTTTGGATGTGTTGGTTGATGGCAGCAGGATAGAAGGCGTTAAGCCCGACAAGGACGTTACAGCCAATGAAAAGCAAGATCATCAGTTGATTGATCTTTCTAAATACGCTATTTTGCCGGGTCTTATTGATTCGCATACGCACCTGCTTTTTCGGGAAGAGTTACAGCCAGGCATGGACTTTTCGACCCTTTCTTTAGAAAAGGTCTTAACTCAGCAGGGTGATGCTTACCGGGCCATTTATGGGGCTGTAAGGGCCAAAGCCTATTTAGAGGCGGGCATTACTTCCGTGCAGGATTTGGGCAACTCGGGCAAATTTGCCGATATCGCATTGCGCAAGGCTATTGAGGATGGTTTGGTCATTGGGCCACGTATGAGCTGTGCCGGGCAGGGACTTTCCAGCGAGGGCGGTCAACTGCCTGGGCTGATTTACCAGCATCGCGGTATCGCAAATGATGAATACCGAATAGTGACCAGCCCTTTCGACGCTATTCAGGCAGTGCGTGAAAATGTCACTCAAGGGGTAAACGTGATAAAAATTTATTCCAACAATACACCTAACCGTACCGCACTTTCGGTTGACGAGATGCGGGCAATAGTTATCGAAGCGCATCGCTATCACCTTCGTGTAACCGCTCACGCTACTGATAATCAGGCCGTTTACAACGCTATAATTGCCGGGGTCGACGGCATTGAACATGGCTATGAAGTGGCGGACAGTACGCTTATTATGATGGCCAAAAAGAAAGTTATACTGGTGCCAACTGACGGCGACAGTACTATTTTCGCAAACTATGTAAAGATTGCCTACCCCGATGACAAAAACGCTGGGCCGCAAATAAAAAAAATGCTAAATGCCCAGGCCAGCCGGCTGCAACGCGCCCTCAAATATGGCGTTATAATAGCTGCCGGCTCGGACGATTACATTGACGTAAAGATGCCTTATGCGGCTTGGTCTAAACATATGCTCATTGGTTATCAGGAAGAAGGGGTAAGTATCCCGCAAATCCTCCAGTTTGCAACCGTGAACGCAGCAAAGCAGCTTAATATGTCCGGCAAAATCGGCGCGCTCAAAATCGGCTTCCTTGCTGATATTATTGCCGTGGACGACAATATTGATACGGATATACACGCCATTTTGAATATCCATTTTGTAATGAAGGATGGGGTGGTATACGTGAATAAGTAGTCATTTATTTAAACGCTGCTATCCATAGAAACACATCTTAATTATCAAATTTATTAAGAATGTACCACGCCCATTCAAGCGTGCCGCTTGAATGCAAGATAATATAGCGTGCCGCTTAAATTATAAAGTTTAGTTTAAGCATACCGCTTAAATTTCTATATGTCCAAGCGGTACGCCTGGACGGGCAGGGACTTTAAAATCATGTTACTATTGAGCTCTTCTTTGCTCATCAAAAGATATGTTCTTGTTGTTTCCGGAAACTTTTGATCTTCCGAATAAGTAGGTAACACCAAGACTGAAGGTTTTATAATGATAGTCCGTTCTTTCTGTCTGCACAAATTGGCTAAAACGTGCATCATATTTGTTTACCGTACCCAGAAAGTAAGATGGGTTGATTATCAAATTATTGTTAAGCAATTTTAATCTGGCCCCCACCCTAAAATCACGTTGACTGTATGTATAAGTATTTCCACTGGTTGAGGGAAGGCTTTGGCTGTAGTTCAGGTAGAAATTTAACAGTTTAGTTGCCTTGAAATTATTATTGACGCTAAACGATGCAGAGGTTCCGTTTTGGATGGGAATCGCTGCTATTTTGGATTTTGAGGATGAATAAAAAAAAGAGGCTGAGCTGCTGTTTTCCCACCAATTAAAAAATGCCCGGTTAAAGGAAATGTAGGCCCCCACGTTATCCCGTGTTAAAAAGTTTCCTCTGCTTGAAACCACTAATGGCCCCTCAATCGTTGTAAGTAATGAATTTACATCACTGGCGTGTTGTGTAAATGCAGTAAAAGAAAACATGCTTTTATATAGGTAATTAAGTTCGAAATTGTTACTGTATGAAGGTAATAGCAGTGGATTGCCGGTAGCATAAGTATAAATGTTTGTATAATAGTCAAAGGGGTTTAAGGAACTGAGGCCCGGGCGGTTGATCCGTCGCGAATAATTTAAAGAAAAAACATTGTTTCCGTCAGCTTTGTAAACGATATAGGCCGTAGGGAATAGGGCACCATAATTACGCTTATTACGCTGGTTTAAAGTAGGCGAATAACCATCCGTCATTGTGTACTCATAACGCAATCCTGCCTTGGCCGTCCATTTTTTTGATAGTTCAGATGCCATACTGTAATACGCGGCCAGGTTTTTTTCGGTATAATCGAAATCGTTACTGCGCGTTTGGTCCAGCAGGAGATTATCGTTGACATTATTATAATATGCTACGCTGGCCTTATTATCATAGTTGGCAAACTTAGCGCCTGTTTCTATTTTAGCCCATTTATAAGGCAATGTTAAATCTGATTGAATAGACCAGATATTGTATTTTGACAAGTTATTATTTTGAACTGAAGCATAGGTGTTTGCAGATTCAGAAACAAAACTATTTCTTACTTCAGGCCTGTTCGTGAAAAAATTAACAGAACTGCTTAATTTCTTTCCGGCCGAATCAATCTTTAAATCGTGATATATATTTAAGGTCTGTGCAAATAATGGCCTTGACATTTCGCCTTTAGTGTTCAAAACCGAATCGACAGTATTGCCCGTACCATAGCTATAATTATTAACATAGGTATCCTTCTCTTTGCTGTGTGAAATATTATAAATAAACCCGATGTTATTGTGCTTGTTTAACTCATAATCTATACTTAAACCAGCCTGCAAACCTGGTGTAATTGATATACGTTGCTCGTTACTAAGTATTTGACTGGGGTTCCCAATTATATTGAGCCAATCGTTCAGTATATTATGATAACGTGATTGGTTAAATGTAAAAGAGCTGTTAATTTTTTTTGAGCGGAAAAAAAGGGCGAGATTGTTGTTATAGGAGGCGTAGACGGCCTTCCGATATGTCGAACTTAATGACCCGCGCCAGCCTAAAGATTCGTTTTTCTTTAAAACAATGTTAATCAGGCCGGCATTGCCCTGGGCCTCATATTTTGCGGGCGGGTTGGTAATGATCTCGATTTTTTCCACACCTTCAGATCTGAGAGCTTTCAGATAATTAGTCAGGTCTGTTCCGCTTAAATAAATTATTTTCTCATTTATCATAACGCCCATACCGCCTTTGCCCACCATAGAAACGCCATTGTCGGATACCTTTAAAAAAGGCGCCACCTGCAAAGCCTCAAAGAGGGACGAGCCATTTGCCATTATCGTGTTGTTCAGGTTAAATATCCACCGATCAACCTTTCGTTCAAGAACAGGACGTGTACTTGCAATGGCGACTTCCTTTAGCTCTTTCAATTGTTTGTTGAGAATAACATCAGTTAATTTAACAGAAGAGCCGTTAAATGTAATATTGTTTAACAACTGATTATTGTAGCCTATGCACGAAACCTTAACGGTAAATACGCCGTTATTTAAATTAGTGAGCTCGAAATAGCCTTCCTTGTTACTTACCCCATATTTTACCACGGTTGAGTCTGCAGCATTTAAAACTGTTATAGTTGCACTTTCAATTCCCCTACCCCCGGTTTCTATTACCCTGCCAGAAACAGCCTGCGCAGAACTTTGATAAATTAAACTTAAAAGCAAAAGAAAACTTAATGTGCTGGCTTTGTAAAAAAATAAATTCATATAAATTTTTCATGGGTTTGCCTATAATACTCAACCAATAAAAAAAGGTTACAACAAATTAAGCTTTGATGGAGCAAGATGTGCCGCGTGTAGAATGAAATGTCATATGCGATATGAAAATTATCCATCCTCTTACCCACCTTTACCCCGCCCATTCAAGCGTGCCGCTTGAATGCAAAATAATTTAAGCGTCCCGCTTAAATTATTATAGTAGCTTAAGCGGGACGCTTAAAACTACTATGTGTCCAAGCGGAACGCTTGGACAGGCAGACAGAGAATGAAATATCGTACACGATATCAAAACTATTCCCATCCTCCTGCCCACCTTTACTTTTATATTTTAAACAACTACATTTACGGGTCATTCAGTTGCTCATATGCACAAGCCCTTTTTAATTAAAATTAGTTTAACCTTTCTTATACTGTTCACTTGTGCAGGTTTAAAGGCCCAGGACAGCCAGACAAAACAAGTCCCCGGCTTCCCGACCAAAGAGATCTACGACCTGCATGTAGACCGGCATGGCTTTATATGGATAGCCAGCGATTATGGCGTAAGCCGGTACGATGGTGTTAACTTTACCCATTTCAGTCACCCCCGCCAAATTTCCTTAGGCTGCACCAATCTGCTGGAAGATGGTTACGGCCGCATCTGGTTCAACAACTTCAACGGACAGATCTTTTATATCGAGCATGAAACGGTTACGCTGGTAGAAAGTTATGATTACAAAAACGAGCACAACTTCCCCCGGATGGCCCTGTTTAACAACCAGCTTTTGGCCACATCAGATAAAGGCTTGTTTGTGCTGAACACCCAAAACTTAACAGCAAAATACATCGGCAATACTTATACATCAAGCCTGGCGGTATTACAAAACCGGGTACTGGTACGCGGCGACCAAACCTGGTATGCCTATACCCCGGCAAGCGGTCTGAAAAAAATAACCTATACCGGCGACCAGGAAATGAAGGGTAATGTTTACCAGTTGGCCCAAAATACTTACCGCGATACCGTATACATGATGGTTAACCCCACAGGCGTGGTAAAAAAACTGCTGCTGCAAAACGATACCGTTAAACAGTGCGGGCAAATAGCGTTTAACACTTTCATCAATACCATAGCTATCGCACCCGATAATCAATGGATTAACACCAACAATTACAGCTACAATTTAAAAACCGGGGAGAAAATAAAAGGGTATAACTTATCTGATATTGTAACCGACCACGAAGGCAATAAATGGTTCTGCAGTTTATACTACGGGCTATTAACCCAATACAAAAATGATATTGCCAATAAAACAACATTACCGGCTTTAGATCCCGACGACCTGGTGGTTAGTATCAAAAAATACAAAAACGGGCTACTGCTGGGCACGCAAAAAGGATGCCTGATGCTGTATGATCCGGTTTCAAAAAGTACCGTTTTTAAGATCAGGCTAACACCTGCCGGGGGGGCCATTAACTACATTGCCCCCATTAATCCGGATGAATATATCATCGCGTCGTCGCTGGCTACGTATAAGATCGCCCTGCTCACCAAAACAGTTACCGAGTTAACCAGCATTAAAACCGTAAAGCAACTGTGTTACGATGATAAAGCTATTTATATTGCATCAACCAGCGGCCTTTATGTAATACCTAAGGAAAAATCTGACCGATTGAACCAGCAGATCGCCGCCGCGTTTGGCCATATCTTTAAATACAGCCCGGCCGATAATTATTTTTACCTGCGGTTACGCAGCCGCACGTTAGCCTATTTCCCGGACCAGGCCGCCTTGTTTGTTGCGATAAAAAACAGCTTATTTAAAATCGACAAAAACGGCATGAAGCCCTTTTTATTTAATAACGAACAGGTTTACGCAGCTTCGTTAGCGTATGCAGATCACCGGCTGTATATCGGTACCATCAGCAACGGCATGTTGGTGGTCGAAAAAAACGATATCAAACAGATCTCTGTGCAAAACGGACTATTCTCTAAGTCGGTATTTAAGATCAAACCTATCGATAAAAATTTATGGATCTTAGGATCGGGGCCTTTACAGATCTTTAACACACAAAAACAAGCCCTGCTTGATAATTACGAGTTCCCCGACCGCAGCGCGTCCGAGGTGTTAGACTTGGACGGAATAGGCCCAATGGTGTATTTAGCTACGGCAACAGGTTTGGATAATTTCCCGCTGGTAAAGACCAGGTTTGATAAAAAACTGAAAAATTATTTACTGTATGTTAAGGTGAATAACCAGATATCAACAGAAAACCACAGTAGTAAACTATCCTACTCGCAAAATAACGTATTGTTTAATATCGGTATCCCGGCTTACTTAAAGGCTCGTGAAATTTATATTAAATACTGCCTGGCGACAAAAACAGACAGTACCTGGCTAACAACCGAGCCGGGCGAACGCACCATTCACTTCTCGTCGTTAATGCCGGGATCGTACACCTTAAAAGCTATCGCGGTTGATCCCCGGTTGGGAATGGCGGATAGTATGATCAAATATAATTTTACTATTAAAGAACCCTGGTGGCGCGGAACAGCTTTTAAAATAGCGGTTGTTTTGGCCTTCCTGCTTTTTGTTTTTTATGGTTATGTGCTGATGTTGCGTAAAAGGCTGTCGCTTAAAAAGGCGTTTGATACCCAGCAACAACTGATCCTGGCCGAAAGGCAACGGATAAGTTCTGAAATGCACGACGATATTGGATCGGGGGTATTTGCCATCCAATCGTTGGCTAATAAGGCCGGCAAGGCCGAACATGCAGGCCCGGAGATTGACCAGATAAAAAGCATGGTTAACGATTTGTCGGTAAAAATACGCGAAGTTATCTGGAGCACCCATGTGGGTAACGATAACCTTGAAATGCTGATCTATTACACTTTTGCCCAGATCGATCGTTTACTGGAGCACGCGGAGATAGATCTGGTTTCAGAGTTCCCCGATCAGATCCCGGATTTAAAGATCACTGTTCAAAGCCGTCGCACCATCTACCTTTTAGTTAAGGAAATAGTGCACAACGCCATTAAGCATTCAAAAGCAACTACCATAACGCTGAAGATGTTTACAGATGAACAAACGCTTTATATCGCTGTAAGCGATAACGGAGTTGGCATAAACCCCGGTAATTCGCCATCAAAAGGAACCGGGAACGGCATGGGCTTGGGAAATATCCGGTCGAGGGTTGAAAAATTTAACGGCAAGCTTTCCATAGAGAGTAATAACGGCGCCCATATTAACATTGAGATACCGCTTAGCGCACTGAAGGTTGTTGAATTTGATAAAAAGCTGAATAAATGGCAGTTACTCATCGCCCGCCTTTTAAAGCTGCCAACGGATCACCGGTAGGGCGAAACCTGCGAATTTTATCTTTGGATTGGCGTAATTGCTTATATTTGATCAAAACGTTTATCTATGAGCGATATTAATAAAGCCGACATCAAGCAGGAAGTGTTTGATCTCTATGATGATTATGCCCATAACCGGTTAGACCGGCGTTCCTTTGTACAAAAGCTATCCTTATACGCTGTAGGCGGACTAACCGTACCGGCCTTAATGAGTTTCCTGATGCCCGATTATCAGGGAAACGTACAGATTAAACCGGATGACCCGCGTTTGAAATCTGAGTATATCAAATACGATTCGCCAAAGGGCGGCGGTGCCATCAAAGCTTTACTGTCGGAACCTAAAGATAATAAAAAGAAACTGGGCGGCATCATTGTGGTGCACGAGAACCGGGGCTTAAACCCTTATATCGAGGATGTAGCCCGCCGGGCTGCCTTGGCAGGCTTTATAAGTTTGGCACCCGACGCCCTGACGCCACTGGGTGGTTACCCCGGTAATGACGATGAAGGCCGTACGATGCAAAGCAAACGTGATCCGAAAGAAATGGTGGAGAATTTTATAGATGCCTTTCATTACTTAAAAAATCATCCGGATTGCAACGGCAAAGTTGGTGTAGTTGGTTTTTGTTACGGTGGCGGCATAGCCAACACCCTGGCTGTACGGCTGCCCGATCTGGCGGCCGCGGTACCTTTCTATGGCAGTCAACCCACAGCAGATGACGTGCCGAAGATTAAAGCCCCGCTCCTGCTCCATTATGCCTCGCTGGATGCCCGCATCACAGGCGGCTGGCCGGCTTATGAAGCGGCCTTAAAAGCGAACGGTAAAAAAT
Source organism: Mucilaginibacter sp. GW821-FHT07H05 (assembly GCF_059418485.1). Classification (NCBI taxonomy): domain Bacteria; kingdom Pseudomonadati; phylum Bacteroidota; class Sphingobacteriia; order Sphingobacteriales; family Sphingobacteriaceae; genus Mucilaginibacter; species Mucilaginibacter sp. GW821-FHT07H05. The sequence continues at coordinate 785,175 of NZ_JBWKPY010000001.1, read as the reverse complement.
ACCAGGCCTATATTTACGATAATGTTAACCATGGTTTCCATAACGACACCACACCGCGCTATGACAAAGCCGCCGCGGAACTGGCATGGAAACGCACCATTGAGTTTTTCAGCGAGTATTTGAAATAGCAGATCGCATGAAAATACTTTTCTTCTCGGCAAAACCTTATGATAAGGCATCGTTTGATACGCATAATGCCAATTATGGTTTTGAGCTGGAATACCTGGAAACCCACCTGGGGCCGCATATCGTTAACGCGGTAGATGAGGGTACATTTGCCGTATGTGTATTTGTTAATGATAAGTTGAACGCCGAAGTGATTGGGATATTAGCCGGGAAAGGCGTAAAAGTAATAGCCCTGCGCTGTGCCGGCTTTAATAATGTCGACCTGGCAGCAGCTGAGCAATACGGGATCAGCGTGTGCCGGGTACCGGCCTATTCGCCCGAGGCAGTGGCCGAACATGCGGTTGCGATGCTGTTAACACTCAATAGAAAAACACACAAAGCCTATAACCGGGTGCGGGAGCAAAATTTTTCGTTAAACGGATTGTTAGGCTTTAACCTGCATGGTAAAACCGTCGGCGTAATCGGTACGGGCAAAATCGGTAAGGCTTTTTGTAAGATCATGCTGGGCTTCGGGTGCAAGGTTTTAGCTTACGACCTGATGCTTGACGAGCACATGGTAGCTGCCGGTGTACAATACGGCTCCTTTAACCAGGTGTTGCAGCAGGCAGATATCCTTTCCCTGCATTGTCCGTTGACACCGGAAAACCGCTACCTCATTAACGAGGCTACGCTTAGCCAGATGAAACAGGGCGCAACGCTGATCAACACCAGCCGCGGTGCGCTGATTGATACCCACGCGGTGATCGCCGCTTTAAAAACTGGCCGACTGGCTTATCTGGGTATTGATGTTTATGAGCAGGAAGAACGCTTATTCTTTAAAGATCTGTCGGGCAGTATTATCGAAGATGATACCATACAGCGGCTGATGAGTTTCCCGAATGTGCTGGTAACGGGCCACCAGGCCTTTTTTACCGCCGATGCCCTGTCCCAAATTGCCGAAACTACCCTGAACAGTGTTGATCAGCTCAGTAAGGGTATGGCGCCGGATGACGCGTTTATGGTCCGGCTAAGTTAGTGTTAAGTCAAAAGTCTTTAGTCCGAAATCTTAAGTCAAATTTGGTCCTTTTCTGATTTAGACCTTCAGACTTTCGACTAAAGACTAAGGGAATAAATACGGCAGGTAAATGATGGCGGCACATACAACCGCGAAACAGCAAATAACTAGCACAGCCCCCGAAGCCAGATCTTTTACCTGTCCAATCAAGGGGTCCTGTTCCCTGGTAACCCGGTCCGCTAACTTTTCGATAGCTGTGTTGAAGATCTCGGCCATCCATGCCAGGCCGATCAGTATCAGGGTAATGAGCCATTCGGTTCGGTTAACCTTCAGCAGGCTGTTTACTATCATAACGGCAACAGCAGCGGCCAGATGAAAGATCATATTATGCTCATATCTAAATGCCATCCATATCCCACGTATGGAGTATGGATAGCTGTTCAGGTGTTTCTTGATTCTGTTCATGCTTTTTCCGGTGTGATATTTTATGCTATTTTATAACATGTGCTAAATAAACAATGCAGTAACTGGCCAAACAAACCATCGTTTTTGAGTTCAACGAAGTTAAAATATTCTGCTTGTCAGATCGATCACTGAAAGCGTAATTTCCAATCAGCCAAAATATGGCAGAAATGCCAATGTCCATCAAATCAAAGCGTCCGTTGGTAATGTGAAGGAGTTGAAATATTTCCAGGCCAAAACAAAATATAAGCGGAATAAATACACAATCCATCCGCCAGTTATTCAGCTTAATATAATACGGTTTTGAAGTAAGCGTAATGCAGAATACCCATAAACCTTCAGGCAGGGAATAAACAACAATGTTATTGAATGGCAATACCTTAACAATATGTGATTTTAACATGGTATACGTCCCGAATGAAATCATCCGGATCACGATCTCGTTCACAACAGTACGGTCTGTTCGGTAAAACAAGTAAATAAACAAACTGATGAGTAACGATACGCAAATAAAAATATACTTTCTGCTCACTTTTTCCGGTAAATTAAAAGTTTGAAATAGGATGCTAAGCCAAAATGAACTTCTTTTAGCAGGCTAAACTTTTTGATGGTGGCAATTTCATCGATACAAAAAACCGATCGGAAATGCAGGAGTTTTGAAATCGTCCCGAACGCGCGATCAATATGCCTCAGCCAGTTATTGGGGGTAAAATGATTAAGAATAAATACCTGTCCACTCGGTTTTAATACCCTGAACACTTCTTCCAATAATTGCGCCGGCTCATCTACCACGGCAATCACATGCGAGAGAACAACGTAGTCAAATTCGTGATCATTAAACAAGAGCGCTTTACCATCCATCTCGAAAACCCTGATATTTCCGCAACTCTTTTTGCTCGCAATTTCAAGCATGGCTGCAGATGTATCGATACCAATGATCTGATGCTTTTTATAAAGTTGGAAATGAGCGCCGTTGCCAACACCAATCTCCAGCAAACTGCCCTCGGGTAACCTATTGATCTCGTTAAATAAAACTTTCTTTTGTGGTTTCAGGAAGACATCCACCAACGGATATAAGAAGGAGAATTTGTTGTAAAAGTGATCCGTTTGTTTACTCATCTTAAAATCATCTGAATTATACTAACCTTATCGTTTCTTATTGATGCCTCATCCTTTAATAAACTGGAGCTTGCATTCCAGTTCGATAACTGTCACATATAGAAGCAAAAATAATAATTTACTTTTTATTTCAAAGTACTTTGTTATTTAATAAGTACATACCTTAAAACCCTATGGAGGGCAATGGAAATTGCAGAAATGAAAAGACTATAGCGGGAATGGATAAGGGATGACCCAGGTAAAAGAACTTTACTACCCTATTCCGAATAGTGATCTTCATCAGTTTTTAAGTTGTTGATGGTCATTGGGAAAGGGTATTTATTCGCTCATTTTTGGGCGAATAAACAAATAGATCACTAATTATTAAAAATCATGAAAAAACTACATTTCTTATTATTCATGCTGGCCATCACTACTGGTGTTAGTGCCTGGGCGCAAGCTAAAAAGGACACGACATTTAAAATCTTTATTAATGCTAAAGGCGGAATTCATGACCACGGCGGAACCCAACTTGGCTATATTGATAAAGAAAACATAGTCAGGAACAACAAAGGCCAGAAACTTTATTTTATTGACCGGGACGGCAACGTAATAGATGCGAAAGGGCAAAAGCTGGGCAAGGCGCAAAAGAACGGAAGTTACTACAACATCAACGGGGAGAATATTCTGAGTACAAAGGATTTAGACAAAGAGAAATGCGCGATCCTGGATCCGCAGGGCCATAACTTCGGTACGGCGCATAAAAACTATAAGTTGCATGCCTGTGCTGCACATTGTTACTTCCTGGAACAACAAAAGAAAAAGATACATACTCATCATTGATCAGTCTTTTGCTGAACGATATAAAATGCTGCATTAACGATACCCCAAACTTTTAATATCGTTAATGCAGCATTTAAATTTTATTGCTTAAAAAATTCGATATCGTCCATACTGCAATATTTTGCCCCCGATGTGTAAAAACCAATGGTGCATTGCCCGTTGGTAACAATGATATTGGTTACCTGTAGTTTTTGCCAGCCTCCGGCCACCGGTATGTTGGTATTGATCTGCGTACCGCCAAAATCTTTGGCAAACATATAGTTGCTCGTTTCGGCATAAGGGCTGATCACCCATGCCTGAAAGGTGTAGGTACCATTGGCTAAGCCGGTGATGGTTTGACTGGTAGATACATTAAAAGCGGAATTTTTATAATGTGTTAACCTAAAGCTGCCGCTGTGGGCCGTTGCCTCGGTGTAATTAGCCTCCGGATTGCTGCCTGCAGTTACCCAGCCGGTTGGTGTTTGGGTGCCAATGGTATCCACCTCAAACCCCGGATTGTTCACCAGCGAAAACGCGTCGAACGCCAGTGTGGGGTTTTTACCTGTAGCGCTAAAACAACTTTTATTTATGGCCGCGTGATTATATGCCTCGGGTTCCCAATAGTATACGCCCAGGCCGTGGTTGCCCGACAGGGAGACTATGTTATTCTGAAGCGTATTGATCATTAATTGTGCCTTTTTAGGATCAGACTGTGGATAACCGCATTCGGCAACCATCAGGTCTTTCCCGTACCGGGTAACCAAATCCTGCATATTGGTATAGGTTGATGCCATAACAGATGTATAGTTTGATGAAGGGTATACGGAGATCCCAATGATATCAAACGCCGCGCCGTTGGTTATTAAACCATCCAGCACATTACGGCAGGCGGTATTATCATACCCTTTTGAAAAATGCACCATTACCTTTATCGAACTGTTGACCGCTTTTACGGCATCGTACCCAGCTTTATAAAGAGCCGCATAATTAACCATATTCCCTGCCGAAATTTGCCCGGTAGGCCACAGCATCCCGTCATCGGTTTCGTTACCTACCTGTACATACGTTGGCGTTACCCCATGAGCGATCAACGAATCGAGACAGGCGGTAGTATGGGTGGCAACAGCTGTTTGAAGCGCCGACAGCGTATAACTGCTCCAGGCCGCCGGCTTGGTTTGATGCCCGGGATCGGCCCAGGTATCGCTGTAATGAAAATCTATCAGCAGTTTCATACCCGCGTTTTTAGCCCTTACGGCTTTGGCTATCACATCATTAATGCCATTGTAATAGCTTGGCCCGGCGGGGTTAACCCATACCCGCAGCCTGATGGTGTTGATATTACGTTCCTTCAGCACCGTAAACAGGTCCTGCTGATCTGTGGTGTTGAAAAAGAAATTCCCCCCGTTTTCCATCTGGGTTACAAAGCTTACATCTGCCCCGCGTAAAAAATCGGGGTTGGTGGTAATGATCGAGTTAACCGATAGCAGAGACGACTTTGATGTCGCTTCGCTCACCGGATCCGGTACGTTGAGAGTTGACTTACTACATCCCGAATTAACAAAAACATAAAGAATGATACCGATAGAAAAAAGCAGTTCTCTCCCGCTCCTCTCAAAATTTGAAAGACTTGTTTTCATAATGATATTTATAAAATGGTTAAATTGGTTTGGTATTCGTTGTTATGATTCACCCAATATCCTCATCCGTCCCCCTGTAATATTTAAATAACATTATTGCTTAAAACCCCATATTATCTGGGCTAAACCCACAGAAAAAAGCGCATAGCAAACCCTGTAGCCTTTAAAAAGCAATTCATTTATAACTGACATGTTGGTGTTAATTAGTCCAGTCGTCGGTTCTGAATGGTGATGCGGGCAAGCCGCTTTGGTTATACAAGTTACATCCGGCCGGGTTATTTGCCCAGGCATATCTGACTGCTACCGGGTGAGCGACACTATCGCTCCAGACGACGATCTTGTTACCTTCAATTTTTGCTTTTGCCCAAACAAAGCGCTTATCGTTCCCGGCTATGGCAAACTGGTTCAGGTCGCCGTTTTGGGCGGTAAGCTTGCTGCGCGAATCAGCAAACGACAGGATAATTTTATCGCCCTCAACCGCCATCGATTGATAAACAGGCCCGGTGCTCACTTCCCTGTTATCCTTATAGGCAACCTTCCCGGCAACTAATGCAAGCCGCATACCTACGTCCTTTTTATTACTGGGGTGTATATCATCGGCTTCACCCAGATCGATAGTGACGGCCGTGCCACAATCGGGCAATGTGCGGGCTACGACAGTTTGCGACTCGCGGAGTACGGCCCAATCGCTCTCTGCAGGCTCAGCGGAGGGCTGCATAAAGTTTGGCAGCTGCACTATTAAAAAAGGCAGACTGGATTGGTTCCATTTGTTGCGCCATTCGGTAATCATGGCAGGTAGTAGCTTGCGGTATTCGGGCGCTTTAAATTTACTGGCGTTGGCTTCGCCCTGGTACCAGGCCACCCCTTTTATGGTGTATGGAGTTATCGGGTCTATCATACCGTTATAGTCTACACCCGGCGTAAACTCTATCCGGGCAAAACTGCGTACCGGTAACGGCGGCGATACATAGCCAATTTTGTAAAGCCACTCACCGGCAAGGTCAATGCTGTTTACCCCATCCGCAAGCCGGTATACTTTACCTTTGCCTATGCCCCCCTGCCCTTCGTTATCGATGATGCGTATAGTGATGGTGTTGGCGCCTTCCTTTAACAAACCGGCAGGCACCTTATACTTACGCAAACTGTATTTACTGCTGTTAAAACCTATTTTTTGTCCGTTAATATAAGTGGTGTCTATATCGTCTATCAAGCCCAATTCCAGGTAACTATCCTTATTAAGCATGGATGCCGGCACGTTGATCGTTTTTTTAACCCAAACCACACCATCAATATTGCCGGTGCTTTGCGTATCCCAAAAACCGGGAAACTTTAACGTTTTCCAGTCGGATAGATCAGCATCATTCCCTGCCCATGATTTGCCTTGAGCGTTAAGCCCTATGTCGTTCTTTTGAATATTAGCGTACCATGCGGCGGCCACCTGTTTATCTTTGCGTACCACCGATGCGGCGTAGGCCGTATCTTTGAATTTATCGGCTGTTTCAATATAGTTCGGAAAGTCTTTCAAACCTTCCCTGCTTATCCAGGCTTCGGCAGGCGATCCCGGCCAGCTTGAATGGATGATCCCGATAGGTACCTGGTATTTCTGATATAAGTTTTGAGCGAAAAAATACCCCACGGCACTAAAGCGCAGCACATTTTCGGGGTCAGCAATTTTCCAGGTTCCATCCACATCGGCAAGCGGGGTAAAACTATAGTGTGGCTTTACATAAAACTCCCTGATGGGGTAATTGCCCGAAGCCGCGATATCCTGGCTGTAGCGATCTTTAACTTTAATCATCTGGAACTCCATATTTGATTGCCCTGAGCAGAGCCATACATCACCTATCAAAATATTTTTAATGATGATGGTATTGCCCGCCTTAATGGTCATATTGTATGGGCCGCCGGCCTTCATAGCCGGTAAAGTAATGCGCCACTTTTTATCCGCACCGGTTTTTACCGATGCCGTTTTGTTATTGAATTGTACAACAACCTCCTCGCCGGGCAAGGCCCAGCCCCATATATTCACCTGCTGGTCCCGCTGTAAGATCATATTATCCGACACCAAACGCGGTAAGGTAACGTCCGCTTTTACCCATACCGGCAAAACGATGATCCCTAATAAGATCAGTACTTTGTATATTTTCCCTTTTTTCATGTGATCTGCAATTTATTGGGGTACATTTCTACCACTCATTCAATGGTTTCAGGGTTGATTTTTGAACAGCTATACTTTTTTCGCCCGGGAGCAAAAAAACATTGATGGTTTTTTTGGTGTGCGGGGGCACGGTAAACTCAAAACCTACTAATGTTGTCCCTATGTTTAATGCGTCGTAACTGTGCTGCGGATCGGTGCTCCAGGTACGTATGGTTACGCCGGGTACGCCGTCTACATAAAAAGTGAGTTTTTTCCCTTTGCTGCTGAGCTGGGCCTGGTTACCATTAATACCGGCTATTGTGGCCGGTGTAAGCATGACCCACCTAATGGTACATTCCTTATCCCCGGTTTCTATTTCATCCCGTATGTTTACATATTGCCCGTTTACAATGGCTATCCCGCGCTGCGCTTTCGATAAGTCTTCCTGGTAAATGGCAGTGAGGTCCATTACCGCCCGCGTGAAGGTCGAGTCGCCCGAATATTTTAACATCGGGGCAGTCCCCTTAACGCTTTGCAAATGATTATTGACAGTTAACGTGCTATGCGACAGGTTTGAATACCGGAACACTTCCCAACGCTGCGAGTTTTGCTTCATATCCCAGATGTTTAGTCCCTTTGATTCGAGCGACTCATACTCCTGCATACCCAGATCGGCAGACCATCTTACACCTTCGGCATCCATTACAAACGAACCCGCATCCATGTGCCCGTGACTGGCTGATGGCGTACCACCCTTAAGACCTGCTGATATGGCATTAGCATTCCCCCACGAAGTGCGCATAATGGCAACAGGGTTTTCTCCATGCCCGGCCCAGATCTTGTTTTTAGGCGCCGTTATCTTCTGCATAGGGATGTTGTGGCCCCACAATAAGGCAGCCGGTAAAAATCGGTTCCCTTTGGCATAAAAATTACCGCGGGTAAGGTTGGCTTTTTCGTTGTAAAGCAAGGTGTTATCATTAATTTTATTGGCAAACCAAAACATGGCAGGCTGCAAAGCCTCCAGGCCGCCGCAATCCGAATAATTAAAGCACAAACCCGATGGGCCGATCAGGTTTTCGTAAAAGGTAGCGGTTTTTAAAAAGCCGGGTTGCTGGCTTAGTCCGTAATCTGTTTTAAACAGGGTTTCTATCGCGCTGATAAAAAACACGTTAAAGCTGGTGCCATAGCCCCAGTAACTATAGCCTTCGGTATAATTACCATCTGGCGCGTAGCCCTTCATCGGCAATAAAACACTATTTAAAGCGCGGTTAATTAATTGTACGGAAACCTGTGGCTGATCCTCATAAACAGCAAGGGCGCCGAAGGTGATGCCGCCATTACACACCTGGTTCCAGTTATTTGTGCCCCTTAGCCAGCCGTTATATTTGGGGTTGAGCGATGGATTGATCCCTTTTTGGATAATGGCATCGCTGATTATTTTGCGCGATTTGGGTGACAGATCAGCATAAAGCCAGTCGTAACCGATAGCAACGGCCGTAGTCATTTCGGCCACATCCAAAAAATGATCAGGGTTCCAATCGGTAAAGCCCGCTATGGCCAGCATTTCCTCTTCGCACCTTTTAAAATATTTCTTTTTAGCGGTGATGCGCCAGGCGTATGACAGGTAAAAGATCCGTCGTAAACCCTCTCGCGATTGGCTAAGCAGGCGGCGACCGATCAATTTGCGCTCTATGGGATATAACAAAAGCATGGCGTCGCACTGCTCAATAATGCTGTTATGCACATTTTGCCAAAGGGGTTCCTGCGCTATCTTTTTCTTTATGCTATCCTCCTGACCTTGTAATAATAAAAGCCGGGGATGGTTTACCATTTTGGTGACATCAATATTATGCTCCTGACCAAAAGCCGCAGATAAACCCACCATGCCCAATAAGAACAGGGTACATAAGGCACTTGCCGTTACTTTAAATTTGTATATCAATGCCATATCGTTTCGTGTTTAAATTACTGATCTGTTCATCGCGCTGTTTATTTACCTGTCACCGGGTTTTTATGGTCCAGCAAAAGCTTATACCGATCCAATGCTTCTAAAAAATAATAATCGGCATAAACCAGGGGCACATCAATCTCTACCCCGTGGGCAATACTGCCTACGCTGTGTTTCAAAATAAAATCGCCGTTTTCACCGGCTTTTGCCCGGTAAGCCGGTGTGCTTAACGAGTGCAATATAGCAACGCCCGCATCTTTATATTTAGCGCCACCCTCACCTAAAAATGTACTTAACTCAATTAATGCCGAAGCAGTAACGGCAGCTGCAGATACATCCCGGTATTTAGCCGGAGTTTCTAAAACGTGCGATTTAGCCGATGGCGTATATCCCGGTTGATTAGCATTGAAATCCCAATAGGTAACCTTGTCCGATGGCAGGTCTTTATGATCGATATAATAGTCGGCCATTTTGGTGGCTGTGGTTAAAAAACGCTTGTCGCCGGTTTCGCGGTAGGTCATGGTAAAACCATAGATCCCCCAGGCCTGCCCCCTTGCCCAGGTTGAATTATCAGCATAACCCTGCGCCGTTTCTCTCGACAACACCCGGCCGTTTTCCGGATCGTAGCATACTACGTGGTAACAGCTGTAATCATCCCGCAGTTGATTTTTCATGACGTTTTCGGCATGTTGTATGGCTATTTTCTTAAACGATGGATCGCCGGTGGCCTTTGATGCGAAAAACAGCAGTTCGAGGTTCATCATATTATCAATAATCACCGGAAATACATAGCGGCCTTTACCATCCCACGATCCAAAGGCGTTCCACGATTTAATGCTGCCTGTTTTTGCACTGTAACGGGTACACAAGGATTTTGCCCCCTGTATTAACACTTTTTTATACTGCTCGTTACCGGTTAGGCGGTAGGCATTTCCATAGCTGCAATACAGCATAAAACCAAGATCGTGATGTTCGGTAAAATTTTGCAGCGACTCCAGTTTTCCGGTCCACTTAATTGCCTGGTTTTTCAGCGCCTCATCCCCTGTCCCCTGGTAGGCATACCATAACGAGCCCGCGAAAAAGCCCGATGTCCACTCGTACTTATCGGTAAGCTTTAGGTTTCCATTTTTATCAATGGTACGCGGAAACAGGGTATCGGTTTTATTTGCTTTCTCCAACATTTTTGTAAGTTGAATTTTAGAAAATGAAAGATCATCGTTTATTAATTGTAAATCGCCTGATTCTGAAACGAAAGACATGATGATTAAACAAATTAACAAACAAATAACAACGTGCTTTTTCATAGGCAGAAAATAATTTAAGAAGATAGAATATAGATGGTGTATTAGATTTAATTAACGGTAACCGGCACAGATTTGGCAACATAACGCATATCATTAATACTAACGCTGCCGCCGGTAAAGGTGGCGTTGTAGGTGCCCTTAGCCGGATATTTATAAGTAAACTTAAGCGTTTGCGTATTTTGCGAAACAACTTTAATAACCGCGCCTATATCCGGGCTTACCTTTTTTAAATTGATGGGGCCAATAATAGCCCAGCTTTCGGCGGCGACTGTGGCAAATGCCGCAGAAGTAGCGCCCGTGACGATTAATGATGAAGTACTGATGTTCCAGTTATAATTGGCTTTTATTTTATAAGCAACAAAGCCCGGACTAAATGTTGGCACATTGTAATTGAGGAAAGACACATTGGCTAAATTAAGGTTAGCTATTTGGTATGAAGTGCCATCATCCAATACATTGTTCAGCACAAATGAATCAACCGTCCATTTATTTTGAATGCTGCCTGTAGTGGCCAGGTACTTAAAAGCGATAAAAACGGGTTTATCATTGGCAGCAAAATCTGAAAGATCAATATTTCCGGATGCAAGAGCGGTACCTGTTGAAAGTGCGGCCCTCGACGTAATATCTGTCCAGGTTGAGCTGGTGATCTTTGTTTTGGTTAAGGTAGTATCATTAGCGGTTACCCCCGGAAAATCGGCCGAGACCAATAATTGTAATGAATTTGCCTGCAAGCCGTTTGCCCTGGTTGTACGGAAACTTAATAAAGGTTTACCATTAGTGGCCGTAACCCGGTCGCGATACTCGTACCTTTTGCCAACTTCGCCCGAGTAAAAGCTAATGATATCGGGATTACCGGTAAAGCTAAAACTGGCCGTATCGCCCAATGTCAATGTACTTTTTTGGACAGATACATTAAAATCGGAGTCGCCCAGGCTAAGTGTTTTTTTGCAGCCGGTAACCAATAAGCCGGCAGCAAAAGCTATGATAACAATATGTTTAATCATTGTATTTAGTTTTAATATTTTATTTACCAGCCAGGGTTTTGGGTCATGGCTTCGTTTACATTGATCTCGGAAGATGGGATAGGCAATAACAGGTACCGCGACGATGACGATGCCGTAAAATAGCCCGTGTTCCAGGTAATTTTATTGGTGCCGCTGGCATTGGAATTAGTGATTTCGGTAACCATTGCCGCAAGTGTAGTACCGAATATGCCCCAACGGATCAAATCGGCTTTGCGTAACCCTTCAAAACATAATTCCCTGGTGCGTTCATCAACAATAAAATTTCTGAACTGGGTTTTAGACATACCCGCCGGCGCATCCGCTACCGCACTTACAGCGGTTATAGACAAGCCATAACCCCGGCGCCTAACCTGGTTAAGCGCATCATAGGCTATTGCCGTAGGGCCATTCACTTCGTTTTCGGCTTCGGCAAGCATTAACAGCACATCGGCATACCTGATGATTGGGAAATTGGTGCCGTTATAATATTGCTGCTTGGCCGGGCTTAGCGGCTCGGTATAGCGCCTCCACTTGCCCATTTCGCGGCCAATAATATTTGATGCAGTATAATATGACCGGGTTGCCGTAGTGGCCGTACTATTGAACGAAAAAGGGGCTATTACCCAATCCCTGCGCAAATCTCCGGCGGCATACCTGTTATACAACTTGATCGTTGTCCTGATGTTGCCGCCGGCAAAACCGGTATCTAAATTATTGCAGGCCAAATTCATGGTTCCAAGCTTGCCATTCTCAAAGTACGCCGTATTGTTTTTATTGGTATTAAAGTCGGCTTCCCACATGCACTCTTTTACATCATAAATATCCTGCGATTCGTTAATAAAGATCTGGCTGTAAGCAGAGGCTGCCGTACCCGGCGTAAAGGTTATACGTAAGGCATGTTCGCCGCTTGTAATCACTTTATTTGCCCAGCTGATCACATCGCTATATTTAGCTGCATCCTGTAAAGGGTAACCGGCCATATATAGGCAAACCCGTGCCAGCATTGCTTCCACCGCCGTTTTTGAAACATGGCTGGCGTTACCAATTTCGGTGGCGGTGTAAACCTTGCCTTCTGCATCCTGCATATCCTTCAATATCTGGTTATATACAGTTTTAGCTGGCGTACGTGGTACCGCTACCGAATTAACATTAGCGGTTGGCGTTAGCTTTAATGGTACATCGCCATAATTGCTCACCAGTAAAAAGTGGTAATAGGCCCGTAAAAACAACGCTTCGCCCAGTATGGCCTGCCTTTTTTTCTCGTCCATTACCGGCCTGTTAATATTGGTAATAAGCAGGTTAGCCCGCTCAATACCTACATAGCATTGCTGCCATAAGCCTATAATGTAGGGGTTGGTATAATCGTACTGGTAAAACATGGGCGCCGAATAGGCATTGGAGCTGTATTGATAAAAAGCCTCATCGGTGCAAATACCCAATTGGTACCACAGGGAACTGGCATACAGGTATTCGTTGCCCAACAGATCATATACACCGGCTAAGGCCAGGTTCAGGTCGCCTTCACTATTGTAATAATTTGAAGGCTGTATAAAATCGGTTGGCTGCTTGTCTAATATCTTTTTGCATGACGATAACATCGCCAGGGCCATTATGATCAATAACAATCTTTTCATAATTCGTTATATTTTTATTTTGGTCAACTATTAAAATGACATGTTTACACCCAATGTAATGGTACGCGGGCGCGGATAGGCCGAGTAATCAACCCCGGGCGTTAATACCGAGTTGAAAACACTAACCTCAGGGTCGATACCCGAATATTTTGTCCAGGTATATAAATTTTGAGCGGATGCGTACACCCGGCATGTTTTTAAACCAAGCCTTTTCATCAGGTTTTGCGGCAGTGTATAGCCTAAAGCAACTGTTTTTAGCCTCAGGTACGAGCCATCTTCAATAACGCTGGAATTGGTCCCGGTGGGTGTGCTTGGCCCTGCGCCGCCCGGCCCGCCACGATGTATGGTGGTATTGGTATTTGTCGGTGTCCACCTGTTTTCAAAACTCGCAAACTGGTTAAGGTTAGAGCGCCCAAGCGTGTTGCCCTCAAATATATACCGGTTGGCGTTGATGATATCATTACCGTACGACCATTGCATAAACATGTTCAGATCAAAATTCTTATACCTAAAGTTATTGTTAAAGCCACCGGTATGGATAGGCAGGCCACGGCCGATAATGGCATAATCGTTAGCGTCTATCACCCGGTCGCCATTAATATCTTTAAACTTCATATCCCCGGGCGCAATGGAACTCCTCAGGTTTCCATTGGTGGGGATATTGTCTTTCAAAATGTAACCACCGCTTGCTGTTTTATCAAAATCGGCATACTGGTAAAGGCCGTCAAATATATAGCCGTACATCATGCCCAGCTGGTTGCCAACCTTTGAGATATAGGCCGGGATACTTCTGTAGTAAAAATCAAACGGCGCGGCTGAAGTAATTGCTGCCTGATTTTCGCTTAAGCTTAATATTTTACTTTGATTGAAGGAGATATTAAAACTACTCTCCCAGCCAAAACTTCTGTTTTTTATATTAACGGTGTTTAACGTAAGTTCTAAGCCCTGGTTTTGCACGCTGCCTATATTACGCAAGGCCTGAGAATAGCCCAACGAAAGCGGAAGGTTGGCCAGCAGCAGCAGATCGGTTGTTTTTTTACGGTATACCTCTGCCGTCAAGCTGATACGGTTCTTGATAAAGCTCAGATCGGTCCCGATATTGACAGACGAAGTTGTTTCCCACTTTAAACCGGCATTGCCCAGGTTTGAAGGGAAGGCCCCCGATATGGTGGTATTGCCAAATGTATAACCCTGCGAGTTGGCAGCGATACCGATTGACGATAAATAAGCATAATCGCCAACCCTATTGTTACCGGTTACACCGTAACTCACCCGCAGCTTTCCGTCAGAAAGGGCATTGAATTTCTTCATAAAATCTTCTTCGGTAAAGCGCCAGGCCAAGGCCCCCGACGGGAAATAGCCCCAGCGGTTTTCTTTGGCAAACTTTGACGATCCGTCGGCGCGGAATGAAACCGTTAACAGGTATTTTGATTTGTATTTATAATCGGCCCGGCTTAAAAAAGAAACCAAACCCCATGATGATGTAAGCGCGTTAACCGTTTGGGGGGTACCTTCGTTCAGCCCGCTGATGCCTAATTGCGGGTTAGGTAAATTAGTTGCGCTGCTACCGTAACTTGATGATTTATTGCCCGATTCTGACATCCCGCCCAGCAAGGTTAAATGATGATCGTTATTAAATGCTTTGGTATAAGTTAAGGTGTTCTCGTTAATCCAGGTAGAGTTTTGAGAAAACAATACACTGCCATTAACGCCGTTTAACGACCCTACCATGGTGTGCTTGTTGCCATATACGGTAGAGGTATCGTTAAATTGATTGTTTTGCCCTATGGTTTTATTGATGCCGGCAGTTACCCTCAGTTTAAGGTCGGGGGTGATCATGTAATCCAGGTAGGTATTTACAACGGTATTGGTGTATAAACTTTGGCGGAGCAGATGCTGCTGGTTAATGACCGGGTTAATCCGGAAATCAACTGTCGGGTCTACGCCCGGATCAAACAATGCATCCTCCAGATCGGGCACGCCGCTTATGGCAAAATTGCGGTACCCCCAAACACTAAATAAAGTGGCCGTGGTATTGCTGCCATTAGCAACGGTAGACGGGGATATCCCCGACTGGTTATTATAAGCATGATTAACATATACGCCACCTTTCACTTTGCTGCTAAAAGTTTGATCGAGCGACATGCTGCCTTGGTACCGCTTGTAACTCGAATTGATAATGGTGCCATCCTGCCCTAAGACATTCCCGGATATATAATACCGGGTGCTGCTGTTACCTCCGCTTACCGACAGCGAGTGATTCTGGATCAGCGCCGGCCTGAACAGTTCGCCCTGCCAATCGATAGTTGGCACGTCACGATACGAATCTAATGTTTTACCATTTGTGAAATAGGTACTGGTGGCTGTGGTAACATCACGTTCCAGCTGGTATTTCACAAACTCGTAAGGGCTCATCACGGCCATCGTCTTGATGTTTTCCTGAAACCCGACTGAGGTATTCAATGAAACTACAGGGGGGCCAACTTTCCCCTTTTTTGTGGTAATAATAATAACGCCATTAGCCCCGCGCGAACCATAAATGGCCGTGGCAGACGCGTCTTTCAATACTTCAATGGAGGCAATATCCAGCGGGTTGATGAAATTGTTATTGGGGTTCTCCAGCGGGAAACCATCAACAACATATAAGGGCGAGTTATCCTGCGTAACTGAGTTTGCCCCCCTGATCACGATGTTAACAGCCGAACCGGGTTGCCCATCAACCGATGACACATTTACACCGGCTACCCGGCCTGCCATTGCTTCATCGAATGAGCGCACCGGCGCTTTCTGCATGTTTTCAACTGATGCCTTGGCTACCGATCCGGTTACGTCGGCTTTAGTTGTTGCCCCGTAACCGATAATGATCACCTCCTGCAATCCGCTGCTTTTGCCTTTTAAAGTGATGTTATACTCTGTCCGGGTATCAACTACCATTTCTACCGCATCATAGCTAATCCCGGTAAATACCAGTGTATTGCCCGGCGACGCGCTTAGGTTAAAGCGCCCGCTGGTATCGGTCAGGGTACCCGTAGTAGTTCCTTTAATACTTACAGTAATAGCAAATATGGGTTTACCATCAGCATCTTTTACCACACCGGTAATTTTCTTCTGCGCAAACGCGGATGCCGAAAACAGTAATAGTAAAATGATCAGTTTAAAGGTGGTGGAAATTGGCCGTAACAATACCCGGCATTTGGCAGTACAATAGTAAAATTGTAATCTCATAAGCAACAAATTAAAAACGGTTTAATAATCTTAAAAACAGCATCAGCCGATCCTGTTTTCGTGTAATTGGTATAAGGCAAATATGGATACAGTTTAAAAAATCGCGGGGGCAAAAAATCGACTAAATAGGGCACTTTTTTAAAAAAACGCTGTGTATTGGGCAAATACGGGTCTTTTTAATAAATATATAAGTTTTAATCATTCCATTTTAGCCCCGTTGTAAATAAAGCAAGGCGTGTAAATTTTTATAAAAAGTATGGCGTACGGGCAATGTTAAGTCACGCAGAAAATCATTTAAAAAGCAGGGTAAATACTTTGTGCTATGGCGGGTATTTTTTTTATTTTTGAAATGATAACGTATTTGTAACCAGATCCTCCCCATACCTGAATTTTCTAATGATTTGAACTGTGCTGTATGAAGTATTTTTTGATCTGCTTTTTCCTGGCTACCTCCTTTTTAAGCAAATCGCAGCCTGTCAAATTCAATGCTTTAACGGTTGGTAACGGCTTATCGCAAAATTCCGTTTTATGTATCGCCCAGGACAGCCGTGGTTTTATGTGGTTTGGCACCCGTTACGGTTTAAACAAATACGATTCGCAACGATTTACGGTATATAAAAATACGCCTGATAAACCGGGAAGTATTTCCAGCAATTACATTACCGCTTTGTTATGCGACAGAGAAAAAAACCTATGGGTAGGCACCAATAATGGTTTAAACCTGTATGACGATAAAAAAGACTGCTTTGTTAAGGTAAGTTTAGCGCCTCCATCTGTAGCAAGCAAGCAAGGGCCAATGGTCAGCTGTATATACGAGGATAAAACCGGGCGAAAATGGGTAACATCAGGTAACTCACTTTACCTGCTGACCGAAAATAAGGGGCAAATCAATATCAGGCCGATCATATCAGTATCCAAAAAAAATATGCGATGGGGCACCATACATTGCGTATTTCAGGATCATGAAGGCATTATTTGGGTAGGCACAAGTATGGGAGCCGTCCGATTAATCGAAAAACAAGAGGAATTTGTATTTGAACCCCTGGTGCATAGCGATGACAAGCCCAATAGCATTTCCAACAACCAGGTTTTCAGCATTGTTGAAGATAGCGAAAACCAGATCTGGGCCGGCACTATAGTTGGCGGCTTAAATCAATACAACCGGGAAACCCGCGGCTTTACTCATTTCCGTCATTCAGATAATAATACAAATAGCCTGGTCAACAATAATATCCGAAAGATATTGACCGATAATAAAGGCAATTTATGGATAGGCACACAGGAAGGCTTATCTATACTCGATACTAAAACCAAAACCTTTACCAACTGTGTAAACGACCCCTGGAATAAAAACAGCCTGAGCCAAAATTCAGTTCACAGTCTGTATAAAGATAATGTGGGCAACATGTGGGTTGGTACATTTTTTGGCGGCGTAAACAGTTACTTTTATTACAATACGCCGTTCACTATTTATAGCAACAAATCGTCCAGATACCGGCTGAGCAACAATGTGATCAGTTCTATTGTAGAAGATGAAAAAATGAATTTGTGGATAGGGACCGAAGGCGGCGGCTTAAATTATTTAAACCGGGTAACCGGGAAATCAACCTATTATTTCAACAACCCCGAGCAACCTCTAAGCCTGGGGGCCAATTTGGTAAAAGTGGTTTATAAAGACAAGGCCGGCAATATATGGGCCGGTACCCATGGCGGCGGTCTCAACGTTTTTAATCCCCAATCGGCCACATTCTCCAGGTTTCTTTACCAGAATCATGAAACCTTAGGTTCGGAAGTAACCTGTTTGCTGGAAGACAGCAAAGGGTTGTTTTGGGTAGGTACAGAACGCGCGGGCATTAAACTTTTCGAGAAAAAAGGGACCTTGCTTATCCCCTACTCTGATGGCGATAATATTACCCGCGCCATCGGAAACATTTCCATATTATCTGTTATTGAAACCGCAGATAAAAACATATGGGTGGGTGGGCCATCAGGCTTATTTATGATCCGTAATAAGCAGGTTAAGCCTATTGCTAAGGGGAATAGTAAGCCATCCTATTATGTCAATTCCATTTTTGAAGACAGGCAGAAGAATATATGGATAGGTACTTACTACCAGGGCTTGATAAAGTATGATCAGCAAGGCCAGGTTAAAGCCATTTACAAGGAAAAAGATGGCTTGCCGGACAATAACATATTGGGAATCCTTCAGGACGATCAGGGTGCGCTTTGGATAAGTACCGGCAATGGCCTTTGCCGGTTTGATATGAACCGGCATACGTTTAACACCTATACCGAAACGGACGGTTTGGCCGGCAATGTTTTCAATAACAACTCGTACTACAAAAGTAAAACCGGGGAAATGTTTTTTGGCGGCTACAACGGCTTTACAGGCTTTTATCCCGATCAGATTGAGGTGAATAAAAAGATCCCGCCTGTTTATTTTACCGGGTTAAAGCTTTTTGACAAGTGGGTAGGCATTGACGCGACCGACCATCTGCTTACAAAAGATATCAGCTATACCAGCGATTTGACGTTGCAGCACGATCAAAACGTATTTACCTTAGCCTTTGCCATTCTTAATTACATAAAACCCGACAAAAACAGGTACAGGTATAAAATGGATAGCTTTGATGAGCAATGGCACGAAACCACTAATCCATCCGTAGTTTATACAAACGTACCGCCGGGCAAATACCGTTTAATTGTACAAGGGGCTAATAATGATAATTTTTGGAGCAACAGCGCCACGCTCAAAATAAATATTTTGCCGCCGTTTTGGAAAACATGGTGGGCATACAGCTTATACGCCCTGCTATCCATAGGGATAGTTTTCTTTGTAGTGCGGTACTTCTTTTTGCAGGCATTATTAAAAAAGAATGATGAACTGACCCAGTTAAAGCTCAATTTTTTCACCAACATATCGCATGAGATACGTACACATCTCTCCCTGATCATTGGTCCGGCGGAAAACCTGATGCTCGAAGAAAAAAAGGATCCGTACACCCGGCAACAACTGGTAAGCATTAAAAATAATTCGGAAAGCCTGCTGCAATTGGTGAACGAACTGATGGATTTCAGAAAGGCAGAGACGGGCCACCTGTCGCTTCATATCGCCAAATGGAATATCGTGCCTTTTATCGAATCTATCTTCTCTTCCTTTTACGATAGTTCTGTTTCTAAAAATATCCAGGCCGATTGCATAAGCTCCGTGAGCGAGATGGAGATCTACTTTGATAAAGAACAGTTAGAGAAAGTGTTTTATAACCTGCTCTCCAATGCTTTTAAATTCACCCCTGACGGTGGCTTTATTAGCTTAAGCGTTGAAGACAAACCAGATTTTATTGAAGTTAGCGTAACCAACAGCGGTAAAGGAATAAGTAAAGAAAACATGGAAAAATTATTTGATAATTATTTCCAGGAGGAAGATTATGGGAAAGAGAATACCGGTTATGGTATTGGGCTTGCCTTATCTAAAAGCATTGTGGAACTGCATCAGGGTAATCTATCGGTTATCAGTCAGCCCCAGCCTGATGGTGAGGGATATATCACCTGTTTTAAAACAATGCTATTAAAAGGAAAAGGGCACTTTGCAGCGACTCAATTAAGCTATCCATCAAAGGAAACACCTAAAGCCGCGGATACAAGCTTCGCTAATTTGGGTACAACAGAAACCCTGCGTGATATAGCAGGAAACGAACTGTTAACCAAGCAGGTGATCTTATTGGTTGAAGATAACTTTGCGATCAGGGCTTTTATTAAGGAATCGTTGACAGATCAGTATGAGATTTTGGAAAGCCCCAACGGGGCCGAAGGCTTAGCAGCCGCGTTGCAGCATACACCAGATCTGATAATCAGTGATGTGATGATGCCCGAAATGGATGGGCTAACGCTTTGCAGTATGCTAAAAACCGATGAAAGGACCAGCCATATCCCGGTGATTTTGCTCACCGCTAAAAATACAGTCGCGCATCATGTAAGCGGCCTTCAAAACGGCGCGGATATTTATCTGACCAAGCCATTCAGCATCCAGGTTTTAAAGCTGCAGATCTTTAATTTACTCAGTGCCCGACAAAAAATTTGGCTGCAGTTTAACAAACAGCTTAAACCTTATGGCGGTTCGTTTCAAAATACAGGTGATCAGCTTTTGCCGGGCACCAATCATGTTAACGACGACCAGATCCCCCTGCATCCGCTTGACCGGGCCTTTATTGATAAGGTAACCACCATGGTTAATGATAGTCTGAATAACCCACAGTTTGGTATCGCGCTTTTATCAAAACAGGTGGCTATGAGCCAGCCTGTTTTGTTCAAAAAAATAAAAGCCATAACAGGCTTGTCCGCCAATGAATTTGTAAAATCATTACGACTGAAAAAAGCTGCGGAATTATTGCTCGAAAACCGCTACACGGTTTATGAAATAGCTTACATGGTGGGCTACGAAAGCAGTAAATACTTTAGCCGCGAATTTAAAAAGCACTTTGATAAAAGCCCTACAGCGTACGCCGCTTTAAAACACTTGCACCTTAACGAATAATCGGGAAATGAACAGCAACAATCTGATACCGGCTTATTTTATTTTTGCCTTGCCCCAGAATTTTTGCTGATACCCCGATGCCGGCATGATCGATTTGATGGCCTCCGCCACTTCTATCGGCAAATCCGATTCCAGTATATCTGCACCCATGGTAAATGTTTCACGGAAATGCGCCGCGCGCTCGGCCGGGTCTTTCAATTTATCGTAGCTTGGCGCGGCCGATATCATGCACATCACACCTTTGGCATGCAGCAAATCCATTATTTCCTTATTCTCCGGCTTATTTTTGGGGCCTATGTAAGCAATCATATTTTTCCACGGTACGCCTGCTGCTTCGTATTCGTAAAAAGCCTTTTTGGTTAACACAAAAGCCGATAGCATATGATCGGGATTGTCCTTAATGTAAAACATGGCCTGCTTGGCATCATGAACCGTCAGCATAATAAAATCGTTTTTACATTCCTTTATAATTTTGGCGGTCATTTCCAGCGGTACATCCTTATGATCCAGGTTTAATATGGTTTTACCTTTACTCCACAATATCATTTCTTTCAGCGTAGGGATCTTATAGTCGGTCACATTCCCCTGCGGGTCCTTTAGCCTGAACTGCTGTAATTCGGCATAGGTATAGCTATTCAGTTTCCCCTTGCCGGTGGTAGTGCGGCCAAGCGAATCGTCGTGCAGCACTACCACCACGCTATCTTTGGTTAAACGCGGGTCCATTTCAAAAAAGGCCGGGGTATGTTTCAGCGTATTTTGAAAAGTAGCGATACAGTTTTCGGGGTAACCGGGGGTTGTGCCGCCACGGTGACCACTAATAACCGGCATATCTTTACCGGTATGTTTAAAGTACGATTGAAACTCTGCTATATTTTTGAATTTCAGGATATTAATTTCCGTTTGAGCGCTGGCTGTTTTTGCAGCAACGGTGAATAATAAACAGCAAATTATTGGGGTATAAACAAGCCTTTTCATGGTATTGGTATTTATGCGTTTAATTTTTTCAATGTCATTTCTCCCTTGTCATCCAGCTCAAAAAAAGTGATGGCAGAGTTCTCCTGGAATATGCGGCGATAATGCTTTAATTCCATACCTAATTTATAAGCCATATATAAACGGTTGATCCCGTTGTGGCCAACCACTACAATGGTTTCACCCGCGTGTTTTTGCAGCATTTCGGTATAAAAAACATCAACCCGCTTTACAATATCACTGCCTGACTCGCCGGTTGTACCGGCTTTGGCTATAGCAGGGTTCTGCGCCCAATCCTCCCACGATTGAGGGTTTTCGGCCACAAACTCTTCTTTGGTTTTGCCTTCCCAATTGCCAAAATCAACCTCAATAATACGGGCATCGGGTTGCACCTGCTTGCCGGTAGCAATTTTTGCTGTAACCTGCGCGCGTTGCAGCGGCGATGAGTATACCGCGTCTATCTCCACTCCTTTTAACCGCTGATAAACTGATTCGGCCTGCTTAATACCTTTTGCTGTCAGGCCTATATCGGTGCGGCCGCAATAGCGGTTCCCATCAGCATTATAGGATGTTTCGCCATGCCTTAATAAGTATACGCTAAGCATCAAAACCTCCTTTTATATATCCTTTATTTTGCATCACTTTTAAAAATTCCTGGTAATTAGCTTCGTATTTTTCGCTCAATTCCTTTTCAGGATCAATCCGCTTATCTATTACAACCAAAGCCTTCACCGCGTCGATAACCGAATTGAAATATGTTTTTGATGCCGCCAGTACCGCTGCACCAACCGCGCCCGATACATGCTTCATTTTATAAACCGGCTTATTCATTACATTACTGCGGATGGTAAGCCAGGCATTGCTGTTGCTGGCGCCGCCCGCGGTGTAAACCGCGCTCACCTGCTCGCCCGAGAGGTGTTCTATCAATTCGTAAGCATAGCGCTCCATATAAGCAACGCCTTCCATATTAGCCGTAAAGCGCTCTGCTTTACTCAATCCTTCCGGTTCAAAACCGCGCGCCTGCGATGCAATGAACGGGAAACGCTCGCCATCCTGCCTTAAGGGGTAAGCTATGTTCGATGTTGGGATCAGTTTCTCCGCCTCGGCGTTTAAGTTGACCAGGTCATCGCCAAATTCGTTAGTTACCCAATCGGCGCCGGTATTGCTGGCCCCGCCCGGCATCCAGTAGCCTGCAGGGTGCCGGTGACTGTACAAACGCCCCAAAGGATCGAGCACTTCGTTTTTGGTTACACCTTTTATCACCATGGTAGTCCCAATGGTGGTATTCCACTCGCCGGGATTGATAGCCCCCGATGCAATTTGCGATGCGCAGCCATCAGTAATACCCGCCGTAATCTTAACGTTAGACGACAGACCAAGCTTTTGGGCCAGGTCTGCCGAAATAGTGCCTATTACCGTACCCGATGGCACAACCATAGGCAGCCACTCTTTTTTAAGCGGCAGATGGGTATATAAATACCCGGGCCAATTATAATGGCTTACATCATAACCCGATTTAAACGCGTTGGTATAATCGGTTACGCCCCAAACGTTGCTTAACATACCGGTAACATAATCGGCGGCATGGATCCAGCGGGCTAAATCTTTTGCCTTTTCGGGATACGTTTCTACAAACCAAACCATTTTAGCCAGGCCGCTGGAAATGCTGAAAGCCGTATAGCCGCTGTTATGATATTTCAGCGCGGCATCAGTACATTTCTTCGCCTGGGTAACCGAACGTTTATCGCTATACATAATGGCATTGTGCAGCGGTTGATTATTTTTATTTAACGGAATAACGGTCCCCGATGTAGACGTTACAGCGATAGCCTTAATATCCATAGCCGCTTTTTTTGCAGCTTTATTTTGCAGCAAACGGCTAAGCGACGCGTAACAGGCATCCCACCATTCGGCAGGCGATTGCTCCTCGCGCGATTGTTCGTTTAAAGGAAATACCTGTTCTTCCGATGCGATAATAGCCCCTCCTGCATCTATCAGCACCACCCTGGCGCCTTGCGTACCTACATCTATCCCAATAAAATATGGTGCCATTAACTAAATATTTCTTTAAAAGATGAACGGGTATTTTTCCATTGGGCATACAATGTTTTGTAATGCTCCCTTTCGGTTGGTTCAACCACTTCCAGCGTAACTGCGGGCGGTTGTTCTTTACCTAAAGCCTTATTACAGATCAGCACCCCGCCTACTACAGATGATTGACGGTAGCTGTTACGGATCATTACTTTTTTATTGAGCAAAGCCGCTATAAACTGCCTTAAGGTATGGCTTTGTACGCCGCCACCGCAGGCCCATATATAATCCTGCTCATGCGGGCTTACCGAATTCAGCGTTTTATAGTTTTCGCATATACTGCAGGCAATATCCCAAAGGGTGGCCCATACAAAACTGGCCCGCGATAGCTGATGCGATACCGGGGCGTCAAAAATAAACCCGCCTTTGGTCAGCGCCGATTTTTCATCGGCCAGCATAGAACCTAACGAAGCTACGCATTCAAAATCCCTGATTTCGGCAAGTTCCTTTTCAATCACATCATAGCCCTCATTAGGGTAAAAAATTTCTTTCAGCCGCTGATAATTCAAACCGGTTACACCGGCATTGGCTTCAAACATAAAGCTGCTTTCGTCGGTATGGCGGCCTGTCCAGGTGCGCTCCTTTTCGTCGGTAATATAAGCGCCGGTTAGTTTAATAATTGGCGTTGTTGTGCCCGATACAATCACTACATCATTGGTTTCGGGGCGGGTGCTCATAATGGCTAACTGTGTATCGCCGCCGCCAACAATTACCCGGGCGCCGGCAGAGATACCAAGACTTGCGGCCTCATCCGGCTTAACGGTACCCAGGATAGTTCCCGAATCGGTTAGCTTTGGTAATACCGCTGTATTGATATCAAAAACCGCGCACAGATCGGCCGACCATTTTTTTTGAGCTATATCGTACAATAATGTTTCGGATGCCTGCGAATGTTCGTAATGTACAACGCCGCTCAGCATGTATTCAATCCAATCGCTGATACTTAAAAAGGTGGTAAGATCGTTCCAGATATCCTTACGTTTTTCGCGAATCCCTACAATTTTCATAGCCGAAAACAGCGAGGTTGGATATCTGCCGGTTAAGCCATATACATAGCTTTTATCTTTAATTATATGCTCCCATTCACGCCCGCGGTGATCAATATTTGGCAAGCCTATCAGTGATTTGCCGTTTTTATCCAGCAGTACAATTCCTTCACGCTGACTGGTTGCGGTTAATGCCAGTATATCAACATCACCCGCTTGCGCCAGCGCGTTGCGGGTTAAACCGCTCACCTGCTCCCAAAGTTGTTGGGGGTTAAAATATAAAGATTCGGGATAATGCGTGTCTTTATGATAAATGATGTTTTCCCGGTCAATGCCCAGTATTTCACCCGTAAGCGTGGCTACGGCAACACGTACGTTGCCGGTACCAATATCTATAACAATGTATGCTTCTTTTGCCATGCCCGCTTAGGTTGTTTGTGATGCCGCTTGCTTTGATGCAGCCCAGTCAAAAATCCGTTTATTTAAAATTACTACGTGATGGTCTTCAACCTCGTGTGTAGCTCCGGCCGTATGCGGTGTAGCCAGTACATGCGGGTGGTTAATCAGTTTATAATCTGTTTCATCAGGCGGTTCAAAGTCAAATACGTCTAATACCGCTCCCCTGATCAGGTTATTCTCAATCGCGTAAAGCAGGTCGTCGCGCTTCACTACGCTGGCCCGGGCTGTGTTCACAAATATAGCATCCGGCTTCATTTTGGATATTAAGCTTTTGTTAATCATTCCGATGGTTTGATCGTTCACCGGCAAGTGGATCGATACAATGTCGCTATTCTCAAAAACGTCTTCAATGCTTGTTTTCTGATAATCGGGATTGTTTGTTTCCATGTACGGATCGTAAAACTTGATGCTGCACGGAAAGTTTTTCACCATTTCGGCAATCCGCTGACCAACAGCACCAAACCCAACCATGCCGATAGTGCGGCCTGCCATTTCGTTCCCTTTAAATTGCAGATACGAGGTATGCGCGCCTTCGCCCCAGTTTTTACCGGTTAACCATTGCCAGCTTGGGATGGTGTTACGCATCAGGTTAATTACGTTGGCAATAAACATTTCGGCTACGGCCTGCGCGTTACGCGCCGGGGTATGAAAAACCGGGATACCGTTAGCCGCGGCGGCCTCCAGATCAACGTTTGAGGGGGTGCCCCTGCAAACACCTATAAATTGCAGGTTAGGGTGCAAATTAATAACATTGGCGGTTACCAGGTCGTGCTCGGTAATCAAGGCATCGGCCCGGGTATCATCCAGTAGTTGGTTTAGTTCGGTTTCGTTAAAAGCCCGGCCATTCTCTTTCCATTCTTTGTAAATAACTTCTCCAAATTTAGCGGAGAGGATATCCTGCCCTTTTTGATTATAGGGGGCTGTAATTAATATTCTCATGTATATATAATATGACTAACGTATATGCGATTTTTATTTTTTGTACATTCTGAACGCTCCTGCACGGCCTCAACAATTGGGCTTAGCAGGCATGCGCAATCAATTATGCGGTTGCAGCCATTGCTTCCGCATGCGATGTTTTTGCGTTACCCGGAAGTGAAACAAATAAAGTAAGCACGGCCGCTATTACATACAGGCCCGATAAGATCCAGATTACCCCGGTACTCCCTACACTGCCTATAAATAAACCTACAATAGCCGGGCCTACAAATACGGCCAAACCGGCGCCCAGGTTAAGCACAGCCATAGCCGCGCCTTTATCTTTTTTAACCAACGATGGTGTTAAGGCCGTTAACGGCACAAAGCCCGCCAGCAAACAGCCCCATAAGCAACCGCATAGCAATACGATCCAAAAATCGTTGCCAAAAATTACCGGCGAGTAGTAAAACAATAAGGTACTTGCGGCACAGCCGATGCAGCCAAACCAAAATACAGTGTTCTTCCAGCCAAAGGCATCGCCTACAAAACCAAAAATTAAGTTAAATATGATGTTTGATGTAAAAATGGTAGCCCACATTTGAAGCCATTGCGTGGTAGAAAAACCATGCTTTTCCATATAGGTAGGCATAAACACCAGGAATGCAAATTGCGACGTGGTGTTGATGATGCGTATAATACCGCAAAGTAAAACCTTTGGTTCTTCGCGCATAATGGTAAAACCTTTCTTTAGCTCGTCCAGCTTGCTGGTTTTATTGGCAACGGTGCTGGTTTCAAACTTATCGCGGTTAAGCACTAATGCAAAAAACGCGCCCAGCGCCACCCAGAATATCGAACTCCATAAAGTATTTAAATAACCCAAGTGGATAATTGCCCAGCTTGAATAATAAGCGCCAAAAACGTTTAAGCCACCGGTAAATACAAACCAGAACCAGCCGGCAGCCGTACCCAGTTTATTTTGCGGACTGCGATAGCTGATCCAAACCAAAAACGAATAAGCAAACAACGGATAACCAAAACCCCGGATGGCATAGGTAAGCAGCATAATTGGATAATGCAGGTTAGGCAAGCCCAAGCCAACAAAACCCGCCGTACCAATAATGTATAAAAGGATACCGGCAAACATTGTTTTCCGGGGGCCGTAGCTTTCGGTAAGTACGCCCGAAAACCAGGATGATACCGCAATGGTTACACCATAAACGGTGAACAGCAAAGCCGATTCCTGTATATTTAACCCGCGGCCAATAATGTAAGGACTTAACCAGCCCCCCTCAAGCCCGTCGCCCATCATAAATATCAGTATCCCTAAATAACCCCAGGCCAGGTTTTTTGGCATACCGACTTTATCGAATACTGAGTTTTGTTGTTGATTAACCATTTTTTTTCTCTTTTAATTTAGTTTGGTAATTGGTTCAGAAATTACACAGAAGATCAATTGGGAATATCTTTCTGCTGGTTTAATTTAATTACGAATTGTTTCACTTTTATAAAATAAACTTAAACAAATAAAGTATTTTAAATAAAATAAAACAAAATTTAATGAAAATAAATTTTTTGAAATAAAATTATCGTAGGTTTATTTTAAAATTACATTAACAGTAAATTTCATATTTTTAGCCAATAATCCCCTCGTAGATGAAAAATATTACCGACAGACACCGGTTTATTCTTGAAAAATTAAAAAAGGAAGGTAAAGTAGATATTACCGACCTGGTAGAAAAAATGAAGGTTTCGGGTGTAACGATACGTAAAGACCTTAAACTGTTGGAAGATAAGAACCTGCTGTTCCGTACCCGTGGCGGCGGGTCAATCAATAACCCCTATGCCGTTGACCGGCCTATACAGGAGAAAGAGTTCATCAATTCGGACGAGAAAAAAAGAATAGCTAAAGCCGCTATCGAACTGATCGAGCAAACCGATTCGGTTATGATAGGCTCGGGTACTACCGTTTTTGAAGTGGCCCGGGCGCTTAACCCTGCACATCATATAACGGTGATCACCCCTGCTTTAAAGGTTGGTTTAGAATTAAGCGGTAAACCCAATGTTGAGGTTTTGCAATTAGGCGGTATCATCAGGCCCAAATCATCGTCGGTGGCGGGGGCGCATGCCATGCGTGTGCTGGAAGAAATATCCTGCGGTATATTATTTATAGGGGTAGATGGCATCGACCTTGATTTTGGCGTTTCTATATCAAACCTGGCCGAGGCCACCGTAAATCAAAGGATGATAGAAACCGCGCAAACCGTGGTTATTTTGGCCGATAGCACTAAGTTTGACCGCCGTGGCCTGGGCCGCATTTGCAGCCTTGAACAAGTACATTACATTATTACCGATAATAAAGTAGCCGACAGCACTCAGAAAGCCCTTGAAGAAAAGGGCATAAAACTGATCATTGTGTAACACCGAACTAAAACCTGACCATAAATGCCCCGGCTTTGGTTGGGGCATTTTTATTTTACCCCAGCCACATCGGATATTATTACTTGGTGCGATTATTGCAGCATATTGATTACCAATACTTAATCCGTTTATTATGAGCAAACTAATAATGATCGACGATAATCCGATGGAGCATCTGATCATGCAAAGAATGTTTGACCGATATGATCTGTTCCACGATGCCGCCCATGCCCTTGACGGGCAGATGATCATCGACTTTTTTAAGGAAAACCGGCACAATACCGCCGAGTTGCCCGACCTGATCTTCCTGGACCTGAATATGCCCGGGTGCAGTGGTTTTGATTTTATGGAGCAGTTTGAACCGCTCTACATGTCTTTCCGCAAACCGATCAGTATTTACATCGTTTCGTCCTCAATCGACGAAAACGAGAAGCAGCGGGCGCTTGCTTATCCTTTTGTAAAGGAGTTTTTGACGAAGCCCGTAAAAAAAGAAAAACTGGAACAATTGTACACCAGCTATCTTAAAATTAACCGCATAGCGGGGTAATTAGCCGTTTTAATGTGTACTATTGCAGTATGCGCTTTTAAATTTTACCTTATACTAACAACAGTTGCTTTGCAACCATCATGGATTCTAAAAATTTAGAAGAACAGCTGCTCATCGCCCACCGGGAGAAAGACAAGCTGACTACCGATCTGGAACTACAGTATAAAGAAAAGGGAAAGCTGGCTGCCGAATTGATCCTTGCCAATATTGAGCTGGATTTTCAAAATGAAGAAAAGCTGAAACGCGCCCGGGAATTAGACATTGCCAACAAAGAACTTGATTTTCAAAATGAAGAGAAGGCCCGGCGGGCCGCCGAACTGATCATCGCCAACCAGGAGTTACGTTTCCAAAACGCCGAAAAAGCAAAGCGCGCGGCCGAACTGGTGATTGCCTACACGCAATTAGATGTGCAGAACCGCGAACGCGAACAGCGCGACGCGGAACTGATATTAGCCAATACCGAGCTGATATTTCAAAACCGGGAAAAGGAGAAACGCGCCGCCGAACTCATTATCGCCAACAAAGAGCTGATCCTGCAAAATAAATTAAAGGAGAAACTCGCTGCCGAACTGATCATCGCTAATAAAGAACTCGTATTTCAGAACCTGGAAAAAGAAAAACGGGCAAACGAACTGGTTATCGCCAATAAAAAACTGGTATTTGAGAACCAGGAAAAAGGTAAACGCGCGGCCGAGCTGATCATTGCCAATATTGAGCTGGATCTTCAGGATGAGGAAAAAGAAAAGCGCGCGGCCGAACTGATCATTGCGCTAAAGGAACTGAATTTCCAGGACGAAGAAAGAGGCAAGCGCGCTGCCGAACTCATCATCGCCAACCGCGAGGTGCTTCTGCAAAAGCAGGAAAAGGAAAGACGTGCGGCGGCCGAAGCAAAGAAAGATGAGTTTTTTAATATGGTGAGCCATGAATTTAAAACCCCGCTGACCAATATCAAAGCCATCAATCAACTACTGGAGAAGAAAACGGACAAAAAGGATAATATCTACCCCTTTATAGCCAATGCCGGCAACAGCATCAGGCGGTTGGAAAAGCTGATTGAAGACCTGCTGGATGTAACCAAGATCAATTCTGGCCAGATAGATCTGAATATGGCCGCTTTTTATTTTCCCGATGCGCTGACCAACAGCATCGCCAATGTGCAGCTAACCGCTCATCAGCATGAGATCATACTGGAAAACTCGGTCGACCAGCGTTATACCGGCGATCAGTTCCGGATAGAACAGGTAGTGATCAATCTGCTTACCAATGCCATCAAGTACTCGCCCGATGCCAGCCAGATCATCGTCAGTGCAAAAATTGATTCCGGGTTTATTGTAGTCAAGGTACAGGATTTTGGTATTGGCATTGCAAAAAAAGATATCGATCAATTATTCCAGCGCTTTTACCGGGTAAGCGAAACAGCCATGCTGTTCCAGGGCGTAGGTTTGGGGCTGTTCATTGCTGCCGAGATCATTAAAAAGCATAAAGGAACTTTTAATATCGAAAGTGAACCAGATAAAGGCAGCAGCTTTTGTTTTCGCCTGCCCCTGGTCAAGTAAATCCAATCGCACCGAAACAAAATAAAAAATACGCCAAAACCTGTAACCTAATAGCGCTACGTGGTGTTTTTAGCGTATGAAACACACCTTGCTATACCTTATTACAGGCTTGAACCTTCTTTTTTTCAGGCCGCTGCTTACCTCCGCCCAATCCCGGTCTCAATTAAAGCAGATTGATTCCCTTATGCAAACTGCCAATAGCCGTGGGGTTTTTAACGGCACTATACTCATCGCAAAAAAAGGTAAGGTCATTTATCAAAAAGCCTGGGGATTTGCTGATGCAACCAAAACAAAGCCGCTAACCATCGATATGCTTTTTGATATCGGCTCCATCTCAAAGGAGTTCAACGGCGCGGCGATCATGCTGCTGAAAGAACAGGGTAAATTGCAATTGGAAGATCCTGTATCCAAATACATCGCCGGCCTTCCCGTCTGGGCGGATAAGATACAACTGAAGCACTTATTGAATTATACCAGCGGCTTACCCGGTTTCAGCGCACAATCTGATGAAACCGATACCCAATTACTTGCTCACCTGCAAAGCCTGCAAGCGCTCAGCTTTGAACCGGGCACAGCTTATATTTACGCCTACGCCAATGTAGTCCTTCAAAAACGGATCATCGAAAAAGTATCCGGCCTTACCTACGCCGATTTTATCGACCGGTATATTTTTAAGCCCAGTGCTATGGCGCACAGTATCATAGATGCCGATTTAAGCCGACCAGATATAGCCAAGTCATTTGATAATGATTTTAAACCGACGCCCTTTATCCAGCTGGCTACCGGTTTTCCAAGACTAAACGTTACCGATCTTTATACATTTATTACCCGGTTAGAAGATTTTAAGATCATCAGCCGCGAATCATTTAACCAACTGGCGGTAAATTTTCCGGGCGGCGAAAGCAGTCTGGGTACCACAGGATTTGAAAATGGCCAACTTTTGTGGCACCGGCACCAGGGCTCAAACAGCAATTACGAAGCGCTGATTTATACCGACCATGTGCAGGATGTTACATTAATTATGGAAACCAATAACCAGAATTTTAAAGTAGACGCGATAAAGACCGCCGTATTGCATATTTTAAAAGATGAACCATTTACGGTCCCTAAAAAATCGGTTTACCTGGATATCCGCGAAAAAGTATTGAATGATCTGGAGCAAGGCCTGGCCCTTTACCGGGAAATTAGAGCGAACGGACAGGATAAATATGATTTCAGTTTTGAAGCCGGGGACCTGATCAGTACCGGTAAGTACCTGCAGCGGAGAAGCCGTTACGATGATGCCATTCGTATTTACGCGCTTGCCGCGCCTTTATGCACCAGGCCAGCCGATCTTTCTTACGCCAATGAACTAACCGCCGAGTGTTATCTAAAGAAAGGCGATAAAACACTGGCCCGAACCTGGTACACAAAAGCGTTAGAGACAGATCCGGCTAATAAAAACGCAAAAGGAATGCTTAGCACACTTGAGCAATAATCAAAAGATCAGCAGCATTCCGGGCTGCGTAAACAACCTGTGATTGATATGGCTTAAGCTATCCCCTGCCTTAAATGTGATGAATGGTGTTTACTTTACCAGCGTCTTAATAAGCTCGGGGATAGGCTTATCCATATCTACCAGTACATCCGGTTGTAGTATGTTCTCCCCGGTTTTGCCAGCGGGACGGATCCATTCCTTTACACCAAACCTTACATCCAATTTGGTATTAGGCAATTGGGTTGCATATAATTCTCCGAAGTGGTTAGGGTGCCCGTTAGATGGTACCTGACCTATTAGTTCGGCAATATGATTATCCTTAACTATTGTTGCAAACATAATAGCGCTGGAAAAAGTCCCATTGCCAACCATTACATACACCTTGCCTTTAAACCTATCGGGGTTAGGGTTAGAAGGGGGATTATCGGATGAGTCGAAATGAATAACCTGACCCACTGGCTGTGAGGTATAATAGGAATTACTTGCCCCCCACGACTTCATTAAATTCAGGTACTCTTCGCTCCGCTTCCAATTGCATTGATAACTGCGATACGGTTTATCATAAAAATAATCAATCAATATGTTACCCACCTGTGAATTACCACCACTGTTTCTGCTTACATCTATAAAAAGGGTTTTAACCCCATCGGTTTTAATCTGGCGGAATATGCCGGCTATCTGTCGCTTTATCGAATCCAGGTCCTTGTCGTTTCGCGCATCAAAACCCCGGGCATTAATATATCCCGCGTCGCCGTATCGGGTATACGAGAGGCTTTTATCCTGTACACCAGTTTGCCCTGCTTTACGCAATACATAATCCTGCCAAAATTTAAACCGGCCGCCGCTTACATTTATAACTTTCCCGCTTTCGTTTTTAACCTTAAAAGCTGTTGCGGTACCGGGGGTTGATAAGGTGTACAAATAACCAAATTGTTCTAACGCGTTTTGCGCCCGTTGCGATGGGAAGCCAATTGTATAATTTGTGCAACGTGATACCAGCGTGGCTATGGGCTGGCCATCTACCTGAGTAATTATGTCGCCTTTTTGTAAACCGGTATTCGCTATCAGCAACTCATCAACCCGATAGTTATTTCCCTGCTTAATTAATGAAAAAGGCAGGAAAGTTTCTCCATTTTTATACGCGTATGTTTGTAAAGGCGCTGCAATGCTAATCTGCGCATGCTCATCTGATAGTGGCGCCATAGCTGGCTTAATTGTTTTATAAAAAGCAGTCGCCGTCATAGAATCGGTTAATTGCCCGTTAATAAGGTCGAAAACTTTTTCATAATCAGCCCGGGATAGTTCGGTAAAGGGATCGGCATGGGCATTAAATAGCTGCTGTTTTAAAAAAGAGAGGTCAGCCCTGAGTTGCTGGGCCGAAAACTTACGTTCGGGGTTGAGGGTTTGCGCGTAAGTGCTTCCGGTTAGCCATATAAACAAGCAGCAAAGAAAGATTTTTTTCATAATAGTTGATATGATAGAAGATGCAAAACAGCCGTAAAAGGTTGCATTAAATAGCGTAATTGAGGGTTAAGCAGCCAAATTAATGGATTATCATTTGTTTTTACAATAATCAAAAGATCATACAACAAAAAAGGCCCCGGGTTGCCGGGGCCTATATCCCGTTAAGGGATTGTTTTAGAGAATTGTGAGGGTAATGCTATTTGAAATGGTTAATAATCAAACTGGCCAGCTCGGTACCAATGCGCTCCTGCGCTTCGTTGGTAGCCGCACCAATGTGTGGAGTTAATGATATTTTAGGATGTTTCAGCAATGCCTCGTTAGGGGTTGGCTCGTTATCGTAAACGTCCAGTCCGGCAAAACTTACTTTTCCGCTATCTAAAGCAGCAATTAAAGCGGCTTCGTCAATTAAACCACCACGTGAGCAGTTTACAATAGCTACGCCTTTTTTAACTTTTTCAAATTCGGCAGCGCCTAATATTGGTTTTTCAATAAATGGCGTGTGCAGGGTAATAAAATCAGCTTGCGCGATGATCTCGTCCAGGGTAGCGGTTTTTACAGCCACATTAACCTTAGTACCGCCGCAGCCTAAAACAATCTCCACCTCGGGGTTAAAAGGGAACAGGTCATAAGCTAACACGTCCATACCTACACCGATAGCTATCTTAGCAACTTCGCGACCGATACGGCCAAAGCCCATGATGCCAATGGTTTTACCACGCAGCTCGATACCTTTGGCATAAGCCTTTTTCAGGTCGTTAAACTTAGTAGCGCCTTCAATGGGCATCTTACGGTTACTATCCTGCAAAAAGCGGATGCCAGTAAACAGGTGCGCAAAAACCAGTTCGGCAACTGATAAAGATGACGATGCAGGCGTATTATAAGTGGGGATGCCTTTCTCTTTGGCGTACTCTACATCAATATTATCCACACCAACACCACCGCGACCGATCACTTTCAGGTTTGGGGTGGCATCGATAAGGGCCTTGCGTACTTTAGTAGCGCTGCGCACGGTAATTACATCGTACTCGTTTAAACGTGCAGGCAGTTCATCCTGCGGGATGTTATTGGTATCTACTATAAACCCGGCTTCTTCCAGCAATTTCTTGCCTATCGGGTCGATACCATCATTAGCTAATATTTTGATCATTTCTTTTAAATGGAGATTAGTTAATTAGTTGATTAGAGATTAGGGTATGTGTGCCAGAGAAAAGAACTAATCTCTAATCTCTAATCACCAACCTCTAATCACTAAACTTTATTCTTCTCTGCAAACTCCTGCATGGCTTCAATTAAAACGTATACGCTATTAATAGGCAATGCGTTATAAATTGATGCACGGAAACCGCCAACGCTTCTATGGCCTTTAATGCCGTCAATACCGCGTTCTTCGGCAAACTTCAGGAATGGCTTTTCGTGTTCGGGGTTTTCAACCACAAAGCAAACATTCATGTGTGAGCGGTCTTCTACCTTACACACGCCTTTGAATAGCGGGTTACGGTCAATTTCTTCATAAAGTACGGCCGCCTTAGCTTCGTTTTCTTTTTGGATAGCCTCAACACCACCTTTAGCTTTTAACCAGCGCAGGGTAAGCATAGATACGTAAATAGCAAATACCGGCGGGGTATTATACATGGATCCACCTTCAATTAAAGTCTGATAGTTAAACATCGAAGGTATTTTCCTGCCTGTTTTGCCTAACAATTCATCCTTAATAATAACCAGTGTAGTACCGGCAGGGCCCATATTTTTTTGCGCGCCGGCGTAGATCACACCAAAATCGGCCACGTTGATTTTACGGCTGAATATATCCGACGACATATCACAAACTACCGGTATCGGCGATGCCGGAAATTCCTGCAACTGTGTACCGTAAATGGTATTGTTTGATGTAAGATGCAAATACGCGGCATCGGCAGGTATGGTAAAATCTTTAGGGATATAAGTAAAGTTAGCATCCTTAGCGGTTGCAATAACTTCCACATCGCCAAAGTATTTGGCTTCTTTCAATGCTTTGTTAGCCCAAACGCCGCTTTCAACATAAGCAGCTTTGCCACCTTCCGGCAGCAGGTTGTAGGGTACTAAAGCAAATTGAGTGCTGGCACCGCCTTGTAAAAACAATACCGAATAACCTTCGGGTACGCCTAACTCTTCTTTAACAAGTTTAACGGCTTCATCTAAAACAGCCTCAAAATCGGGCGAACGGTGCGATATTTCCAGGATAGATAAACCTATTCCGTTAAAATCGATCACGCCTGCGGCGGCTTGTTTCAGTACCTCATGTGGTAAGATGCCTGGTCCGGCACCAAAATTATGTTTCATGTTATAATTGATTAAATTAAAACCCTTGTTTTTAGCGACCGGGCTTTAAGACGCCCCGAAGGTAAATATTTGAAATATAATTTTGATGATAAATCATATCATTTATTGCAAAAAAAACAGGAATGTGGATAATTTTATAAACCTTTCATAATCTGATAGCTATAAATAGACTATTTCAATAGACATTGTGGGATTTTTTGCAATTATGATAATAGTTTTCAACACATCTATGCCCACCCCCATTTGCTTAGCTTATTGGGGCTAAAGCCATTCTTTTGCATAACGATCCGTTAGCTAAACCTAACGACAATGAATAACATCCATCTGTTCATTGCTGCCCCATTTATGGGGCGGAATAGCTTATTAAGCTTAAGAGGCTTTAGCCAAACGTTAAGACGACAATTTGACTTTTACCTGTCTTTTATATCCATATGGATAAACCTATCTTTGGCTAAATGTTATCCCCTATCCAATTATATAAACAAGCTTATACCGGGCTTTCGCTCAACAGCTGGTACTTATCGGCGGTGATCCTTATCAACCGCAGCGGTACTATGGTTATTCCGTTTATGACCATTTACTGCACGCAGCAATTGCATTTCAGCATTATCCAGGCCGGTTATATTTTAGGGATATTTGGACTTGGATCCATCAGCGGGGCATTTTTAGGCGGCAAACTAACCGATAAATATGGGTTTTATGATGTGCAGGTAGGCGCGTTGTTATTAGGCGGACTGCTGTTTATCCTGTTAGGCTTTCAAAAAACCTTTGTTACCCTGGCCTTATTTACTTTTATACTGAGCCTTTGCAACGAGGCCTTCCGGCCGGCAAACTCTACAGCTATCGCGCATCACAGTTCGCCCGAAACTAAAACACGTTCTTATTCATTAAACCGCCTGGCTATCAACCTGGGCTGGTCTATAGGCGGGGCGCTGGGGGGCTTACTGGCATCAATTAACTATCATCTGCTATTTTGGGTTGATGGCTGTACCAATATATTAGCCGCGTTATTGCTATTAAAACTGCTGCCACGATCGGGATTTAGCAGATCGGGGAAAGTAAGCGGCCCGGGGACGCTGCCTGCATCGGCCTACAAGGACAAGATATACCTGGCATTTATAGTGATGGCGGTTTTATATGCTACCTGTTTTTTTCAGCTATTCACCATCCAGCCCTTGTTTTACAAAACCGAGTGGCATTTTAGCGAACGCTTTATTGGCCTACTCATGGCGCTCAACGGGATCCTGATCGTTGTATTTGAGATGGTGATCATCAATAACCTGGAGGGTAAAAGGCATCCCTTAAATTATATAACTATAGGCGTAGTACTTACCGGCTGCACATTTATGCTGCTGAATTTTTTACCGGCGGGCACCTGGTCGGGGTAATTGTGCTGATACTGATAACCATTGGCGAGATGATGAGCATGCCCTTTATGAACGCCTTTTGGATAGTGCGTACATCCGAACATAACCGCGGGCAATACGCGGCGTTATATTCCATGTCGTGGTCAACCGCGCAGATCTTAGCGCCTACAGTAGGCAGCCAGATTATCCTGTACGGCCATTTTACCATGCTATGGTGGGTATTGGCCGCCATGTGCTTCATATCGGCAACAGGTTTTACCCTGCTCTACCGTTTTGTTAAGTCTGGAGTCTTAAGTCGGAAGTCTTTAGTCCTAAGTTCGAAGTCCTAAGTTTCCGTTTAAAATCCTGACTTAAGACTATAGACTCCAGACTAAGGACTTCCCACTTACCGCGTAATCTCCATTTTTTCGGCAAAGTGGGCGCAGTAATCGCGCAGGTCCTCTATAATATTGGTTTCACCGGTGGCTTTTAAAAAGCTATCGCCAAGGGTCAGCAATGTTTCGTGGAAAAAGCGTTTCATTTCATCAACCGGCATGTCTTTAGTCCACAGGTTAATGTGCATGGTGTTTTTATAGTTATGGTCCCATACGGCCAGATTCATGCCCTTTACGGGGATAGCCTCCTTAGTAGTGGCATCAGTTGATTCCCAGGTAATGGTCTCGGGCAGGTTTTGATCGTCCAAACTAACGATCAGTTTTATTTCAGCAGTTTTCATTTGTATTATTTTCGGACAAGTAAGAATATGATGGTAGCTAAAGCGATAAAGCTTATTTCCACTATCCACAGTTTTTTGGTTTCAGGGAAAAAATTACGAAACATCAGATCAAGCACAAATATCACAAAGGCAAAAAGCAGGAAGATCCAGCTAAGCGTATGGCCTAAATGCAGCTGCTGGTATTGTACACCTGCTATGCTGGCCCCGTTTTTCCACATATACACAGCCAGGATTAAAAAAGCTGTAGTGACGAAGTTTAATGGCGTAATTCTGAATTTCATTTTTATATAAAGACGATCAATGTTTCTTTTTGAATTTTTTGGTCGGATTTTTTGAGCCCAAACGCGGATTGGCCTTTAATTTTTTAGCATCGAATTTTTTATGCTGGGCCAGGGTTTTCTTCTCGTGGAAGGCGCCTTTAAAATCGGGATCTTCCTTGCGTTTTTGCAGGTCTATTTCTTTGTTCTGATCCTGGCGTTCTTCGTAAGGGGTTTCCTCAACAAAAACGTCATCAGGTATGGGATACACGTCGATGATCTGCCTGATCAGCCTTTGGATCTTACCCATATAGTATACCTCGGTAGGGTTGCAAAAGGTAATAGCCTCCCCTGCCTGCAAAGCGCGGCCTGTACGGCCTATACGGTGTACATAATCTTCATATACCACCGGCACATCAAAGTTGATCACGTGGCTCACATTACTTACATCTATCCCGCGCGATGCTACATCAGTTGCCACCAATATCTTCACCTCGTCATCCTTAAACGAATTGATGGAATTGATGCGGGTATTTTGTCCTTTATTGGCATGCAGTACTTTAACCAGCTTTTGATTGTACTTGCGCACCAGGTATTTGTACACATCCTCGGCCACGACGCGGGTTTTGCAGAATACGATTAGCTTGGTGATCACATTCTCTTCCGCGTCCAGTAAATTACGCAACAGGTTGATCTTAGTTTTAATGTTGGGTACGTGATACAGCTTTTGTTTGATCGTTTGGGCCGGGGTTGCCTGCGGGGTAACCTCTATAATAGTTGGGAACTCCAGGAAATTAGTGGAAAGCTGCTGAATCTTATCAGACATGGTAGCCGAAAACAACAGATTTTGGCGTTTGCGCGGTACCACTTCCAGTATCCGGTTAATTTGCGGCATAAAGCCCATATCCATCATCTTATCGGCTTCATCCAGTACCAATACCTGCAGGGTTTTGGTAACGATGTGACCGGCCAGATAAATATCCATCAGGCGGCCGGGTGTAGCTACGATGATGTCCACCCCCTTTTTAATGTTCTCTATCTGCGTTTTAGGGCCTAAGCCTCCGTATAATACAACAGTGCGCAGGTCGGTATATTTAGAATAGGCTCTTACATTCTCTTCAATCTGCATGGCCAGCTCGCGGGTTGGCGATACAATGAGCGCCCGCGCGTGTTCGCCCTGGGCGTATTTCAGCTTCATAATAATGGGCAATACATAAGCAGCGGTTTTACCCGTGCCGGTTTGCGCAATACCCATCACATCCTGTCCGTTAAGTATGGGCGGAATGGCTTTTTGCTGTACAGGCGTCGGTTCGGTATAGCCGGCGTCGGCTATAGCGTTTAAAACCTGCTTGTTAAAATTAAAATCTTCGAAGGCTGCTGCCATAGCCGGCAAAGATAGGTCTTTTAGTCGGGAAGTCGGAAAAGTCCGGAAGACGGAAAGATATTTGACAGAGATGTGTTGGTTTTAGATAGGTAGTTTTCTAAACCTTATCCGGTTATCTTCAATAGTGATAATAAAATCCCCATCTAATTGGCCTGAAAGTTTTTCAAAAAGTAATTCCAGTTTGGTTATTATGTTTAGAGGAGTAAAATCCGATACGCGGAATTGTATAACTGATACTTGTTGATATTTATTAAAGGCTAATAATTGACCAAAATCCATATCGGCGGTTAAAATGATCCTGTTTTCTTTTATAGCCTTTTCAATGATTAAATTATCGGGTAAGGTGAAAAGGTTTTCATCATTTAAATGCACCGCATTATGCCCATGCTGCTTAAGCCATGTTGCAACATGCGCCGATATCCCCATATCCAATAAAAATTGCAATTAAGATACTTTTTGAGTGGTATATAATTCTTCTTCGGCTAAATATGCGGCATATTTTAAGCATTGATCTATATCTTCTGCCTCAAGGGCTGGGTATTGATCAAGTATTTCGGTTTTGCTCATACCATTTGCGGCAAGATTAAGCACCAGCGATACCGTAATACGCATGCCACGTATACAAGCTTTACCGCCCATAATGTTTGGATCCGATGTTATTCGATCTGTAGTTAGCATATCGTCTTTTTTATAAAATTACGATATTAAACGATGCATGTCAAATTTAAAGAATGATGGGGCTTAATTTAAAATTCCGACTTGCGGACTTCCCGACTTTCCACCATCTTTGCGTTATGCCCACCATCCTCATCAAACAAGCCACTATAGTTAACGAAAACCGCCAGTTTGTAGCCGATCTTTTGGTTAAAGATGGCCTGATAGACCGGATTGATAATCACATTGATGTACCGGCCGACCAGGTGATCAACGGCGAGGGTTTACATTTACTCCCCGGTTGTATAGACGACCAGGTGCATTTCCGTGAGCCGGGATTAACGCATAAGGGCGAGATCTATACCGAATCGCGGGCGGCTGTGGCGGGTGGCATCACCTCCTTTATGGAAATGCCGAATACCGTACCGAATACGCTTACGCAGGAATTACTGGCTGATAAATATGCCATAGCCGCGCAAAAGTCGTTGGCCAACTACTCTTTTTATATGGGGGCCAGTAATGATAACCTGGACGAGGTGCTCAAGACCGATATCCATAATGTTTGCGGTATTAAGGTTTTCATGGGGTCGTCAACCGGGAATATGCTGGTGGATAACCCGACCACGCTGGAGAAACTGTTTGCCGAATCGCCCATGCTGATTGCTACCCATTGCGAGGATGAGGCCACCATTAAAAAGAACCTGGCTTATTATAAATATATTTTAGGCGATAACATCACCATTAACGAACATCCCAAAATACGGAGCGAGGAAGCCTGTTACCTGTCTTCGTCCATGGCGGTTGAACTGGCTAAAAAGAACAATACCCGCCTGCATATCCTGC
Source organism: Mucilaginibacter sp. GW821-FHT07H05 (assembly GCF_059418485.1). NCBI lineage: Bacteria > Pseudomonadati > Bacteroidota > Sphingobacteriia > Sphingobacteriales > Sphingobacteriaceae > Mucilaginibacter > Mucilaginibacter sp. GW821-FHT07H05. Next base: position 743,823 of record NZ_JBWKPY010000001.1, on the reverse strand, counting down.
ATATCTCTACCGAAAAGGAAACGCATCTGTTTGATCATACTACACCGTTAAAAGATAAACGCATCACCGCCGAAGCCTGTATACACCATCTCTGGTTCAGCGATGCGGATTATGCCACGAAGGGCAACCTGATTAAGTGGAACCCGGCCGTAAAAACCGCGCATGACCGTGATGGCATATTAAAAGCCGTTTTAGATGGCCGTATAGATGTTATCGCGACAGATCATGCCCCGCATACCATTGAAGAAAAAGCTCAGGCATACTTACAGGCACCATCCGGCGGGCCGCTGGTGCAACATGCGTTGATTGCGATGCTGGAATTGTATCATCAGGGAAAGATCACGCTTGAGCAAATCGTAGAAAAGATGGCGCATAATGTGGCTACCTGCTTCCAGGTTGAAAAACGTGGATTTATCCGCGAAGGCTATTGGGCCGATTTAGTATTAGTTGATTTAAATAAACCAAACAAAGTACAGGCCGACCATATTTTATACAAATGCAAATGGAGCCCGTTCGACGGGGAAACTTTCACTTCTTTAGTAACGCATACGCTGGTATCGGGTAATTTGGTTTACCAGAACGGGGAATTGATTGAAGGGGTTAACGGGAAGCGATTAAGTTTTGAGCGGCAGCTATGACTTGATACCTAAAACACCTTGTCATTGCGAGCGTAGCGTGGCAATCCCATAGGACAAGCAAGCGTATCTGCCTATGAGATTGCCGCGTCGCCCCACAGCACAACCCAGACTCCTCGCAATGACATGGTTGAACCCTTGAAGTTTTAAAATTTCGTAAGTCTGATATCTAAGTAGAAATAACAACAGTTTTACCCAAGTGCTTACCATACAACTCAGCCGCTTTTTGCAACTGAGTTTCGTCTACCTTGCCAAATATTTCGGGTTCAATTAACACGCTTTCTTTTTTAAGCGTTCGCTTCCAAATGCCGGCAACTTTGCCTTTTGCTATAATAGTATTACTGAATAAGGCATTATTCCTTGCGTTAATATGGCTGGCGGCAGCCAATGCCGATCTATCCGCATAACCTACAATATATTCATCATACGTTGGCAACAGGTATATTTTATTGTTCATTTTACCCGCATCAGGCATGTCAGCCGCAAACCAGTATGTCCGGTCTTTAATCGTTATTGTGTTAAGCTTATCGCCTGCAATGTCAATACCCCGCTTCACATCAGCCAATGTTAAACCCGACCACCAGGCGCAATCGTGTGCGGTTGCGGGACCATGACCGGTAAAATAGCGCTCCATTAGTTTTGCTAAAGCCTCATCCCTATCAATCGGTTGGGTTTTAGGCGCACGTTCATCTAACAAGGCATAAGTAAACTGGTTACCATTGCGCGGGCCGCTGCTTATTAATCCGGCCAGTTCGGCATGCATCATGATATGGGCGGCGCGGTTATTATGGGTGGCAACCCCTGCTTTATTCAATATAGCTGATAACTGAGTACGGGTAAGGTATTTATGCCCTTCTAAACTCCTGATCAGGATATCATGGCATTTATTCAAAACCTGTTCGGTGAGTTCAAATTCCCGGTAACGTGCTGCATTACCGGCGTTTATCCGTGGCGCGGTTAGTTCCAGCATCCACCTGATATCTGCAGGATCAACAAAATGCCATGTTGGGCGCAATACGTGGGTGCGTAATATTTTACCGTCGGTTAAGGCTTGCTCAATCACCTCGTCCTTCGCATTTTTCAGGCGTAAGGCTAAAGCCCATTTGGCGCCGGCATAGTCCTGCGCCTGCACAGCGCCAAACCAACCCACTACCTCTGCCACATGTTTAAATTGCTGTCGGGCTATCTGCTGATTGGCTAATCGTTGTTTAAGAATATCCATGATATAAATTAACAGCTGAGGGATGACAATCCTATGTCAGCAACAGATCGGGACTGGAGATATTTTTCGCCATCTCATCCAGTATCACCCTTATCCTGTCCCTTAAATAATCGGGGGTGATAATTTGTGCCTGGTCGCCAAACATCAGGTACCAGCGGGCAAAACCTTCGATGGAGGTAGTTAAAAAAGTCATCTGGATGGCGTCGCCCTGCTCCTCCTGCGATACAAAACCGTTATAAAATTTCTGCGCGTCAATATAAGCGCATATCGTCTTATCTACATTCATCACTACGGTATGTAGCTTTTGCTCTTTGGCTACTTGCGACAGGTATTGCTTTAGTGTAGGATGCTGTTTATCAAATTGCAGGCCGGTAGTATATAATTTCTTGATCCGGTCGATACGAAAATCGCGGTAATCATCCCGCAAGCGGCAATAGGCTATCAGGTGCCAGTAACCCTCCGCAAAAAATATCCCAACGGGCTCTACATGGCGTGTGGTATCGGCCTGGCTGTGCAGGGCAAAATAATCGATACCTAAAACGTTTTTATTAACGATAGCGGTTAATATCGGTTGCAGCGCATTGTGGTCGGTATCTTCAGGCCCTCGTTTTTTCGATCGTAGTACGGCTATGTTGCCATCCATATCCTCCAGCATGTGCTTATCGGCCGATCGTAAAACGGCCTTCACCTTGTACATGGCCGATTGATATTGCGCGGTGGTAGCCGCATCGGTCAACTTCTCTACAAATTTTTCGGCAGTTAAAAAGGCGGTGGCTTCCTCTTTCGTGAACATTACCGGCGGTAAACGATACCCATCCATAATAGAATAGCCTACCCCCGCCTCGCCGATGATGGGTACACCGGCTTCCTCAAGGGTTTTCACATCGCGGTAAACGGTACGCAGGCTAATATTAAAGCGTTCGGCTATATCTGCGGCCTTTACAACGCGGCGCGATTGCAGTTGAATTAAAATGGCGGATATGCGGTCGATGCGGTTCATTATTGATCAGACGAATAAAAATACCAATATCGCATAAAAAAGCTGCGATAAAAACCTATTATTGAAAAATCATGTTGAGTACTTATGGATAATAACGGACATATCATTACGTTTCAAACTTTTTATGACCCCATGCTGGCCCACATTATCCGCACCCGGTTAGAAGCTAACGGCATCTCATGTTTTATCAGTGATGAAAATACCATTGGCGCCAACCCGCTTTATAACCAGGCCATTGGTGGTATTAAATTAAATATTTTTGAGCACGACATAGAAAAGGCGAACGCTATTTTAGCGGATGATACCGGTTTGAATGAGGAAAAATAGCAGGACAAATTGAGGACAAATACGTATCATTCCGGATACAATCCGGATGATATTAGCCATAAATATATCTTAGCTTTATGTATAACAGGCGTAAGTTTATCAAATTATCGGCCATAAGCGCGTCTTTGGCCACATTTATTCCCCGCATTGCAAGGGGAAATTCCGATCCTTCTACCGTTTCTACATTGCCTGTAGTTATCTCTACCTGGGATTTTGGCGTAGTTGCCAATGCCGCTGCCTGGGAAGTTTTAAGTAAAGGCGGCCGGGCGCTCGACGCGGTTGAAGCCGGGGCCAGAATCCCCGAGGCCGACCTGAAGAACCACTCGGTAGGCAGGGCCGGTTATCCCGATCGTGATGGCTTTGTAACACTGGACGCCTGTATTATGGATGAGTTTGGTAATTGCGGCTCTGTAGCTGCCATGGAAGATATTGCCCACCCCATATCGGTTGCCCGGCTGGTGATGGAGAAAACGCCGCATGTAATGCTGGCCGGCGATGGCGCAAGGCAGTTTGCTATCCAAAACGGCTTAAAAAAAGAGCGTTTGCTAACCCCCGAATCAGAAAAAGCCTGGAAAGAATGGTTAAAAAAAGCGGAATATAAACCCATCATCAATATAGAAAACTCGCCGCAGATGCGTGGCAGCCAGTATAACCATGATACCATAGGCATGCTGGCTATTGACAGCAAAGGCAATATATCCGGCGCTTGTACTACCAGCGGAATGGCCTTTAAAATGCACGGGCGTGTAGGCGACAGCCCAATTATTGGTGCCGGCTTGTATGTAGATAACGAAGTTGGCGGCGCTACATCAACCGGTGTTGGCGAAGAAGTGATCCGCAATGTGGGCAGCTTTTTAGTGGTTGAACTGATGCGCCGTGGCTATAGCCCCGAAGATGCCTGCCGCGAGGCGGTAAACCGGATCATCAAAAAGAAGCCTGAAACCGCCAAAACTATACAGGTTGGATTTTTAGCCATTAACAAAAAAGGCGAATACGGCGCTTACGCCATTCAAAAGGGGTTTTCATTCGCGGTGTGCAATAAACAAAAGCAAGATTTATTGATCAAAGGCAAGAGTTTTTATAATAGTTAACCGTATATTTATAATTCTAATTCATTTAACTATAACAACTATCAACTACCACAGCCTAACCTATGATCTCATTAGAGGTATGTGCTAACTCTGCTATTTCGGCCATATCGGCACAAGCGGGCGGGGCAATCCGTGTTGAACTATGTAATAACCTGCACCAGGGCGGTACCACTCCTTCCCATGGCCATATTATGGTGGCCCGTAAAGAATTACATATTAAACTTTACACCCTCATCCGGCCGCGCAGCGGTGATTTCCTGTATACCAAAAACGAATTTGAAGTAATGCTGTCGGACGTGCGCCATAGTATTGAGTTGGGTTGCGATGGAATAGTTTTTGGCATACTGAACAAGGACGGAACGGTTGATATGGAACGCAACGCGCAAATCATAAACATGGCGCGCCAGCATGGTTTAGGCGCTACATTTCACCGTGCGTTTGATGTTTGCGCCGACCAGGAAAAAGCCCTTGAAGATATCATAGCATTAGGCTTTGAACGCATTTTAACATCAGGGGGCAAATCAAGCGCTATGGAAGGCGCCAGTGCTATTATACACCTGATAGAAAAAGCCGCGGGCCGTATCAATATTATGCCCGGTGGCGGCATTAACGAGAATAATCTGGGGCATCTGGTCCGCTTTACCGGTATTACAGAATTCCACTCATCCGCCCGTTCTGTTGTGAATAGCAACATGACCTATAAAAATCAAAATATTATGATGGGCAGCCGTTTTGTAGATGAATACGCTACCTACGAAACCGATATCGAAGTAGTAAAAAAACTGATCCGTATAGCTAATTCCTAATCATTGGGTCATTGGGTCATTGGGTCATTGGGTCATTGGGTCATTGGGTCATTGGGTCATTGGGTCATTGGGTCAAAATGCCTGCGGCATTTTTTAGACTAACTATTTAATGACTCAATGACAGCGCAGCGTAATGACTCAATGACGCGAAGCATAATGACAGCGCAGCGTAATGACCCAATGACGCGAAGCATAATGACCAATAACTAAAACAAAGTAAGCGGTACAATTAGCTCAATCCGGTTGCGTCCGTAACCGCCAAACAAGTCGTCATCCAGTAAACGGCTGTATCTTAATCCGAAGGTAATAGGCACCTGGTTAAACCACGATGTATCAAAATACAGTTCGGCCCCTACCGTGCGGAAATTGGCCTTAAAGGTATTCCCGTTGGTGAAAAAATCTTTGGCGTGGGTATAATCATAAAACAGGTTGCCACGCAAACGGGTAATATAAATAGCATTTGCCAAACCTGCATCCGGGTACGCTATCGGGAAATGATAGTTTACGCCCACCTTCTCCATCTGGTACAAGTTTTCGGCGGTATATCCCCGTGAGTAAGGAAAGTTGTTGGAGAAACTGATGACACTGTTCTTATTTCTTTGCTGAAATGCGGTGTTAACCACAAAGTTGTGGTTGGTTAAAAATCCCGGCAGGTAAAACGTACCCGATGCCAGGAACTGGTTTGCATTAGCCCCCGTAAGGCCAAACTTATAATTAAGCGTCAGGCTTTGCCCAAAGCGGGGATAAATATTCTGTTTAGCCTGGCCAATGCGGTTGCTAAATGTGATGGTATTATTGGAGTAGGTGTATGATCTATCGTTAAACAAACTGCGGTAGGCCGATTGAAAGCTGGTGCTGTTATAGATCACATCCGAACCAAACGATAAACCGGTAATATGGGTACCGTTGGTAAATGTTAATGGGATAAGGGCGCCGGCACGCAGCTCCATCTCATTCCAGTAAACATTACTGCCCTGATAGTATCCCTTGCGATCGACCGTATAATTTACCGAACCAATAAGGTATGGGAACAATGCGCCGTATACCGCCCCAAAGCCAAATTCTTTATAACCCTCATCGCGGTTATAATTAAACATCAGGCTGGATTGTAAGGTATTCAGCACGTTCTCTCCTTCAAGCGATATGGTATAGTTCGGGTCATCAAAGGATGGTATCAGGCTATGGAAATTAAACAGGTGGTACGCTTTATTGTATTTGGTAATAGCAAGCGGCTCATCTTTTACCTTAGTTAAGGTATTTGTGGCCGAATCTTTATTTAACGAAGTGATGCCAAAACCAGATAAGTGATCAATGGCAGAACCGGACACATTAGTCCATACAACAGACTTTTTATCAGCCTCATGAACTTTATAACCGTAAGCAGTAAAGCTTACCCAGGCCAATTTGTTGTTACTAACCGTAGCCTGGTAGTTACCGATTCTGTTCTTTAATGAATCATTATCCAGCAGGTATAATTTGCGGTTTTTCGTTGTCAGAGCAAACAATCGGTCGTTTACACCCATACTGGCCGAGAAATAAATGGTATCATTCCTAACCATCGGGAAGCCGGAGAGCGCTGTTTGCAGCAGGTAATCTACCTTACCGGTTTTAATATCAATAGTGGCCAGGTGCATTTCCCCCTCAGTATTCCTAATGGCCGATATCAGCTTTTCATCACCATAAAACTTAGGGTAAGTATAAAACAGCTTGCCGGGGTTTGGTACTTTGGCCAGCACTTTGCCATCAGCCGCGCTTAAAATATGGATCTCGCTTTTGCCCGACGGGCCAACTTCCACCGCCACTATCCGTTTACCGTCATTACTAAAATCGGGCGAAAAGTATTTGGTATGATAGGTTAAAGATCTTTGCCGGCCGGTGTTTACATCCAGTACACGCAGTTCGTTATAGGTACGGTATCCCCAGCGCAAATCGGGGCGGTAAGCGGCATAAACAATCTTACCATCGTGATAAGCAAAATAGTTATCCAGCGAAAAATCCCTCAGCCCTATCTCTTTTTCAATATTCCCTGTTTTCATCACAAACACCGCACGATGGTTGTAAGTGCTTTTCATGTAAATGATGCTTTGATCATTCACATAAGCCGGGTATTCCTGGTCGGCAATAAAGTGCTGATTTTTTTTGATGCCCGTTTCTGGTCGATCATTAAACGTTTGTTTAAATGATTGCAAAGCGCTAACCCTGAACTGATTAAAATCAATCCCCGCTTGCTGCTTAAACGCGTTTTGAAACGGATAAAAAGGGGTTTTATAAGCCGCGGCATTGTGTGTTACGTTTTTCCAAAACTCATTGCCGTATTTCTCGCGGCCATAGCTTACCAGCATATAGCCTAAAGGGTAATGGTCGGGCGTATAATCCAGGTACGATCCATTACGCAGCTTCATATAGCTATAATCCTTCCCGGCGGCCCATAAAGCGCGATATCCGTTAAAAAAAAACGGGATACGGCCCCTGCCCTGCTTGCTGACATGGGTTTCGTTATAAACGGCATCGCCTTCAAAAAACCAGTTGGGGATGGATAGTTCATTACCCAATGCCTGCCCGCCTTCGCCAAACAGCACTTTAAGGCCATGAGATACGCCTACATTAAAATTGTTGTACTGCTGCACGTGCCGGTATTCGTGTATGGCCAGTTGGTCTATCCAGGTAAGGCTGCCCAGTTCAAAACTGTTTTGATCGGGTGTTAAGTAAAACTCACTACGGAAGGGCGCCAGGCCTACGTACGCGTTTGATATGGTATTTTGGTTTTGGAGTACAACGCTCACCTGTTTTTGCTTAAAGCCTATGGTAGGTTGCGTGGCCCTGTTCATCCGGTGAATAATATCAGCCACCCGCCTGCCGGCGCTATCCATCCCTGCAGGGAAGATCACTTTTACCTCGGGCGTGTTTACCTGGTTCCACTTAATGGATGGCGGGTTGCCGCCAAACTCCTGCGCATGGGTTATGGTTATGTTTGCAATAACAAACAACAATACTACAAACCATTGTATGCTGGGGTAAGCAGGTTTAATCATCAGTGTGAAATTAGCTACAAAATAGATATAAAGCAATTCCCTCATTCAATTCACAATAACATGACACTCAATCTGTCAAAACTCGCTACATTTGCCGCTTGTTAATGCACATACATGGCTAAAGTTTCAATTAACCTGGCAACGGGTTCATTACAAAAAGAAGATATTATTGTAGGGATAGATCTGGGCACCACCAATTCACTGGTGGCCTTTATCAATCCCGATAAAAACCCGCAGGTAATTAACGATATCGGCAAGGGCGTTTTAGTACCTTCTGTAGTCCATTTTGGCCCGACCGGCGATATTACTGTTGGTAACGATGCTAAAGAATACTTAATCAGCGACCCAGCCAATACCATATTTTCGGTAAAGCGATTATTAGGCCGCTCGTACCATGATATTGAGCATTATAAGGACTTCTTTTCATACAAGGTGATCGACGATAACAGCGAGAGTTTGGTTAAGATTAAGGTCGGCTATAAATTTTACACCCCTATTGAGCTTTCGGGACTGATATTAAAGGAACTGAAAGACCGTGCCGAACATGCCATTAAAACCCCGGTTAACCGCGCGGTAATTACCGTCCCGGCTTATTTTAACGATAGTCAGCGCCAGGCCACCCGTGATGCGGGCAAACTGGCCGGACTGGATGTATTACGCATTGTGAACGAGCCTACAGCCGCCAGTTTGGCTTATGGCATTGGCTTAGATCCCGAAGAAACCAAAACCATTGCCGTGTACGATTTAGGCGGCGGTACCTTTGATGTTTCTATCCTGCAGATACAAAACGGCATTTTTGAAGTGCTGGCTACCAATGGCGATACCTTTTTAGGCGGCGATGATTTTGACCGCGCCATTGTGAACTATTGGATTGAACAAAATAAATTAGACAAAGCTATATTAACACAAGATTCGGGCTTGACCCAACAGTTGCGTTTAAAGGCCGAGGAAGCTAAAAAATCATTTGTTTTCCAGAGTTTGTTTAACGAAAAGCTTGGTGATATTTGGTGCACGCTGGATAGAAACACCTTTAACAGCCTGATCCTGCCCAAAGTGCAACAAACTATCGACTGCTGTAAAAGCGCGCTGAAAGATGCGGGCCTGGGCATTGAAGCTATTGACGAGGTGATTATGGTAGGCGGATCAACCCGTACTACTTTGGTGAAACAAATGGTGTCGGATTTCTTCGGGAAACCGGTGCATGATAGTGTGAACCCCGACGAGGTAGTTGCCCTTGGCGCTGCCATACAGGCAGATATTTTAGCCGGTAACCGCCGCGATATTTTATTACTGGATGTTACCCCGCTATCATTAGGTATTGAAACCATGGGTGGACTAATGGATGTGATCATTCCGCGTAACTCTAAAGTACCTACCAAAGCCGGTCGGCAGTATACCACGTCGATAGACGGGCAGGTGAATATGAAGATTGCCGTTTACCAGGGCGAACGCGACCTGATTAAAGAGAACCGTAAGCTGGCCGAGTTTGATTTGAAAGGCATCCCCGCCATGCCGGCAGGTTTCCCTAAAGTGGATATTAACTTTTTGCTTAACGCGGATGGCATCCTGAAGATTCAGGCAGTTGAATTACGATCGGGCGTGAAACAGGAGGTGGAAGTTACCCCAACCTACGGCATTACCGACGACCAGGTGGAGCAAATGCTGATGGATAGCATCACCCACGCCAAAGAGGACGTAGCCCAGCGCATGATTATAGAGGCCCGTACCGAAGGTGAGTCAATGATAAATCAGGCTAAAAGCTTTATTCGTAAAAATGCGGAATGGTTAACAATTGCTGAGATAACGGGTACGCAAACTTTAATAGATGCTTTACAATCGGTACTAACATCTGGCGATAAGGACCTGATCCACAAAAATATTGACGAACTGAACGAATTTACCCGCCCCTTTGCCGAACGCTTAATGGATCAGGCCATCAGCCATGCCATGAAAGGGAAAAGTGTGGAAAATCCGGATGGTGGGGAGAAATAATTACTGAAGTCACAGACTTCAGCTGATCTTTAAGTTTCAGTCACAGACTGAAACCAGACATGATATAACAAGGGCGGCATTGCTTTGCAATGCCGCCGTTTAAATTTTCAACTGGCTTCAGTCTGGGACTTATTCCGCCCCGCCCCCACTGGCTTCAGTCTGTGACTGAAGCCTACAGATAGAAATAAGTCTGCGACTTATTTACTCCGCAATAACCTCCTGCTGCAAAGCTTTCGGCCTGCCATTCTTAAACGCTTCGCGGGGTTTTAAACCCAGCAATTCAAACATGGCCATATCGGTATCAAACGACGGGTTTGGCGTGGTTAACAGCTTATCCCCGGCAAATATAGAGTTAGCGCCTGCCATAAAGCAGAAAGCCTGTTCAACCGTAGTCATTTCTGTACGGCCGGCGGATAACCTTACTACTGTTTTAGGCATAATAATGCGTGTTGTGGCTATCATACGCACCATATCCCAAACGGATACCTTAGCCTGATCGGCCAGGGGCGTGCCTTTTACAGGCACCAGGGCGTTAATTGGTACCGATTCCGGGTGTTTAGGCAGGTTGCTTAATGTTTTCAGCATCGAGATCCGGTCTTCCACCGTTTCGCCTAAGCCAATGATACCACCGCTGCATACGGTAATTTTAGCCTTGCGTACATGTGCTAACGTTTGTAGGCGTTCATCGTAAGTGCGGGTGGTAATAATGCGTTTATAGTCATCTTCAGATGTATCCAGGTTGTGGTTATAAGCGTACAAACCAGCGTCGGCTAAGCGCTGCGCCTGGCTTTCGGTCAGCATACCTAAGGTGCAGCATACTTCCATATCCAGTTCGTTAACGGCTTTCACCATTTCAATTACCTTGTCAAAGTCCTTATTATCGCGTACCTCGCGCCAGGCCGCGCCCATGCATAAGCGCGAGGCACCGCCTGCTTTGGCTTTTTCGGCCGCGGCAACAACTTCGTGCTTAGGCAATATGGCGTGCACATCCACACCTGTACTGTAACGCGCCGCCTGCGGACAGTAAGCACAATCCTCTGGGCAGCCGCCGGTTTTGATAGAGATCAGCGAACTGATCTGCACCTCCGAGTAATCCTTATTCTCGCGGTGAATAGTTGCCGCCTGGTAAATCAGGTCGAGCAATGGGGTATGGTATATTTCGGCTATTTGTTCTTTAGTCCAGTCGTTTCTTACAGGTGTCATATTGATATATAATTTCAGTGCCCAAATTTATAATAAAAGCTGGCTCGCTAACCATAGTGGTAATAAAAAGCCGATACAATCTGTAAAAGTGGTGATGATAATTGACGATCCTACAGCCGGATCAATCCCTAAGCGCTTTAAAATTAAGGGGATAGACGCCCCTGTTAATCCGGCAACAATCAGGTTACCTGTCATCGCTAAAAACAACACCAGGCCCAGTTTAAGGTTAGCATCATAAAACAACGCAAACAGGAATACGATGAAACCGTTAACCGCGCCATTGATCATCCCTACCAAAAACTCCTTCAAAACAGTTTGGTAAGACTGCTTATCTGTTAAATCACTTAGCGAGATACGCCTCACCGTTACCGCAAGCGCCTGGGTAGCGGCATTGCCGCCCATACCGCCAATAATGGTCAGATAGGCCACTATAACCGGGATCTGCGCTTCTATGCCGCTGTAATGCCTGATTACGGCCGCTGCCAGGAAAGCAGTAGCCAGGTTGATAATCAGCCAGGGCAGGCGGCTGATCACCGCGTCGCGCCAGTTACCGCTCAATTCTTCGTCTTCAGATACACCGGAGATCTTCAGGATGTCTTCGGTGTTTTCTTCCTCCATTACGTCGATGATATCATCAACCGTAACACGGCCCAGCAGGCGCATATTATCATCTACAACGGGGATACTGGTCAGGTTATATTGCGATATCAGCTTGGCCACTTCCTCCTGGTCAAGATCGGCTTTAATGTAAACGTAATCCGTTTTCATCAATTCGCCAACTATCGAATTACTTTTGGCTTTGATGATATCCTTTACCGAAACGATACCCTGCAGCACATCGGCGTTATCAACTGCGTAAATGGTGTAAAACTCCTCCATCTCTTCCGATTGGCGGATCACCTCGTCCAGCGCTTCCTTTTTATTCAGACTGATGTTCACCTTGATCAGGTCGGTGTTCATCAAACCGCCGGCCGTATCTTCCTGGTAAGTTAACAGCGCGCGGATGCTGGTGGCATCTTCCTGGTCAATATCGGCTAATATTTCCTGTTGGTCTTCTTCGGTTAGCTGGGATATAATATCGGTAGCATCATCATAATCCAGTTCTTCTACAATCTCCGACCGTTTTTCGGGATGCAGGCCCACCAGTAATTCGCCGGGGTTATGCTCCTCGTCCATTTCGGATATCACATCCGAAGCCAGGTCGGCAGGCAGGATATTGATAATGCGTTCACGGTCTTCAACCGGGAGTTTCTCAAATAAAATAGCAATCTCCGAGGAGTGGTATTCCTGCAAAACCGCTTCCAGTTCGACATCGCTACCCTCCAGTGCCGCTTTAATTTTAAGCAGGTCGGATTTATTAATTTCAAAAGATTGCATATCGTGCCAAATTAGGTATTATATGGGCAATGGGCAACAAAAAGGGGCGATTTTATTCGCCCCGAGATGTTATTCGTTAACAAACAATTACAGTTATGCGATCTTTCGCAACTTGTAAGATGTATTATTGTGATTGATAACCAGTTCATCCATACCCATAGATTCGATCATGATCTTGCGGTCGCCGGTACGGTCGTAATTGTGGATGAGCAGGTAAAAATGATCATCATTTTTAATCAGCCTGAATGGTGAAACAATAGTGCCCCATACACGGTTTTGCTCATAGGTTTTTATTTTTAGCAGGTAATGCGCAAAGTCGAACTCAAAGCGTTTGTCATTTTCCTGGTAAATACCGTTAGGTAAAGTTGTTTGCATGGCGTGTTGAAGGTTTGTTTTTATAGGATAATAGTATAACAACGGCCTTAATAGCGTGTTTTAAAAAGTTTTAATTTTTATTTTTGTGTACAACATCGTTTCCTGCAGTTTATGAAAGTATTGATCTTTGGCCCCTCCGGCTCGGGTAAAACTTATGTAGCACACGCCCTCAAACAGCAAGGGATAAATGCATTTGACGATGCGGATATACCAGGTTTGTCAAACTGGTACAATGCCAATGGCAAAAAAGTTTCCCCGCCGCCCGCAACAGCCGATGAAGCATTGAACAACCGTTATTCCTTTTTATGGAGTGTGAAGGCCATGCAGGCGTTTCTTAATCAGTTTAACGAAGTTTATGTTTTCGGTGGTTCGGGAAATGTAGCGGGTGTTTTTCATCTTTTCGATAAAGTCTATTTCCTGCATGTGAGCCCTGAACTACAGAAAGAACGAATACTGAGCACGGCAAGACCAACCCCGATGATGGATAAAAACGACGATGGTGTAGTAATATGGGGCGGCTGGTTCGAAGAATTGGCTAAAGACCGTAATATCCCGTTCATTGATGCATCGCAAACGCCCGAAGAAATCTACAAACTCATTAAAAGCATTTAAGCGGTGTAGTCAAACATTGTTTTAATGCCTGTGATACATTCCAACTTATTTAAAACCTGGTTCACCTGCATTTTGCGGATGGCGAGGGTAACACTGCAATTATTATCAAAAACCTGGTTCAATACGGTTAACTGATCGTCTTTAATCACTTTCATAACCTCGTTCATTTGCAAATAATCGAAGTTGATGGTGTAGATATCCTTAACTGTTTGCTCCATCACTTTAGCTTCGGCCAAAGCCATTTCGGTTGCAGATTTATAAGCATTGATCAGTCCGGGGACGCCAAGCAGCGTCCCGCCGAAGTAGCGCACCACCACTACCAGTATATTGGTGAGGTTTTTGGAGAGCAGCACATTCAATATGGGGCGGCCTGCCGTACCCGATGGTTCGCCGTCATCATTCACCCGAAAAACAGACCTGTCGGGACTTAAACGCATGGCCCAGCAGTGGTGATTGGCCTTGGGATGCTCGGATTTTAGTTTGGTGATGATCTCCTTAATTTCGCCATCGGTACGGATAGGATAAGCAAAGGCTAAAAACTTGCTGCCCCTATCGCGGAATATGGCCCTGGATGGCTGCGCTATGGTTTGGTAAGTATCGTCAAAAAGCATTAATGTGTTTGGGCATACGCTATTATCATAATAGCTATAACAGCCAGTACTATACCAGCCTTATTTAAATTACTCAATTTCTCTTTAAATACCGCTAACCCGATGATGGCGCCAAGGGTAATTACCCCAATATTCATGGCCGAAAACACGGTTGACGGACTACCCGACAGGGCTTGGTGGGCTTTTAAATAAAACAGGATATTACCAAAGTTAGCCACGCCCAATATCCAGCCAAAAAAGATATGCCTGATGGTAAATTTGATCTTCCTGGCTGCCACCATGGCTATCAGTACAATCAACGATAAGATAAATGCCGCAGAATAGATGAGAAACAACGCCGTGGGAAAGGGAACGGCTTTAAACGCGGCTACTTGTTTAAACAGCACATCTATAACTCCCATGCCTATAAACACAATAATGAGGTATATCCAGGTGTTACCCGTTTTGCGGCCGCGTGCATCCTGCTTTTGCCATGGGACGGAACAAATAATAGCGATAATACCAATAGCCAGCCCGATAAGTTTAAGCGGTGAGGTTGGCTCGTTAAAGATGGTAAAGGCAGCAATAAGAGGGATAAACAGTGATAGCCGCTGTGCCACATCGGTACGCACTATGCCGGTATATCTTACCGATAAGCCGATAATAACAAACAAGGCCGGCAGTAATACCGCCAATGCGCCGTAGATATAAACCGGTGCACCGGTTAAATTACCCAGACCTGGCCGGTAAAAAAACCAGGTCAACAGCATGGCGATAGAGTAATTCCAGGTGATGGCCTGAAAAACATCTATCATGTACCGCCTGGCCATTTTTAACAAAACGGATACGATAACACTGCAGCAAACACTTAAAAAAACGTAGATCATTAAATATACTATCGGCTATGATATAAAATGGTTAATTGGTCGGCCCCTACCGGGTATCCATCTATAATAACTCCATTAATTACAGGACTTTGTATTCCACTACCTAAAGTTTTATTACCGGTAAATATCCTGGCTTCATCCCATAAACCGGCTTCAATAAACCTGTTTAATGTGGCGGCGCCACCCTCAATAATTACCGATTGTATATCCTGTATATATAATTGGAACATCAAATATTGCGGCACGTAATTATCAAAATCCTCCAGCGCAATGTATTTGATTTTGCCGTCAATATCGGTCTTAATTTCGTTAAAAACTAATGTTTCTACGCTCTGGTCAAAAAGGTGCAGGTTAGGGCTCAGTTCCAGCCGCCTGTCAATCACCACCCGCTTGGGCGAACGGCCTTCCCATTCGCGCACATTTAACTGCGGATTATCTATGCGGGCGGTGTTTTTGCCTACCAGTATGGCATCCTCTTCACTACGCCATTTGTGTACCAGCTTACGGGCTTCAGGGCCGGTGATCCAGTATTGGCTGTTATCATCAGGGGCAAAAAAGCCATCCCGGGTTTGGGCCCATTTGAGTATAATATATGGCCGTTGTTTTTGTACCCGGGTAAAAAAGCGTTTGTTCAGGTCTATACACTCCTGCTCCATTATACCGGTTATTACCTCGATACCTGCTTCCTCCAATTTCTCTATCCCCCGGCCATTTACCTGGCTAAAGGGATCGCGACAGCCTATAACCACGGTTGGGATCCGGTATTTAATGATCAGATCGGCGCAGGGCGGCGTTTTGCCGTAATGTGCGCAAGGCTCAAGCGATACATAGATTGTTGAAGTGCGCAGCAACTCTTCCGCGTTGTTAAACTTGCTTAAAACGCTGTTAACCGCGTTAACTTCGGCATGGGCTTCGCCGTATTTTTGATGGTATCCCTCGCCAATGATCAATCCATCATGCACAATCACAGCGCCAACCATCGGGTTTGGACTTACATAACCGGCACCCAATTGGGCCAGGTCTATACAACGCTGTAAATATTTATGATGCTGAGGCATGGTGCAAAAGTAGCTTTTATGTTTCTTTGTTGCATGAAAACCGTAAAGGATGTATTCAGCAGCTTTAAGCAGCAACTGGCCGATGTGTATGATCTGCAGGAATCAGAAGCCATTACCCTGTTAGTTTTAAGCGATTTACTGCATACATCCAAAGCCAAACTCAAAGCATTTCCTGAAGCGGAAATTAATGATCTGCAGACTGCGCGATTGCAAAACATCCTGGATGAATTAAAAACCGGCAAACCTGTTCAATATATTTTAGGGCACACCGAATTTTATGGCTTGCTTTTCAACGTTAACCCATCAGTACTGATCCCCCGGCCTGAAACGGAAGAATTGGTGGAATGGATCATTCAATCGGTTAAAGGCTCCTCAACACCTGTTCATCATTTGCTGGATATAGGCACCGGCAGCGGCTGCATAGCTATCACCTTAAATCAACATCTAACTTATTTAAAGGTATTTGTAATAGATATCTCAACCGAAGCTTTACAAACGGCAAAAGATAATGCCGACCTAAATTATGTTGATATCAACTTTATAAAAGCCGATATCCTGAATCTTGACCCTGCCATTCAACTGCCAAAATTCGATATCATCGTCAGTAATCCACCGTATGTTACCCTGACTGATAAAGCGCAGATGCATCAAAACGTAACCAGCTTTGAACCCCATACCGCCCTGTTTGTACCCGAACATGATCCGCTGCTATTCTACCGTGCTATTGCCGATTTTGCAAAAGAAAGGTTAACGGATAATGGTCAGCTTTATTTCGAGATCAATGAAAGTTATGGCAAGGAAACGGTTGAATTACTGGCGGGTAAAGGGTTCACTGATATTGAATTAAGGCAGGATCTTTCGGGCCGGGACAGGATGGTGAAAGCTACAGCCCCATAAGCAGTCGCTCATATATCCCATAAGCAGTCGCTCGGCTCCAGCCGAGTGATTGCGGTCATTTAAAATATCAACTCCTCGGATGAAAAGATATGATCGTGCTGCGTAAAAACTCCCTGTCCAGGTGCGTATAGATCTCGGTTGTAGTAATGCTTTCGTGCCCCAGCATTTCCTGTACGGCACGCAGATCGGCACCGCCTTCAATTAAATAGGTGGCAAAGGAGTGCCTGAAGGTATGCGGGCTAATTTGCTTTTTAAGCCCTATAGAAGCCGCCAATTGCTTAATGATGATAAACACCATCTCCCGGGTTAAATGCGCTCCCCTGCGGTTTAAAAACACGTAATCCTCCTCTCCTTTTTTAATGGGAACATGTACCCGCACCTGCTCCAGCCAAATTTTCAGGGCTTGTTTGGCATGGCTGCCTATCGGGATCAGCCGCTCTTTATTACCTTTGCCGGTTACCTTTATAAAATCGATATCCAGGTAAAGGTTTGATATTTTAAGCGTGGTTAATTCGGTTACCCGCAGGCCGCAGCTAAACAACACCTGTATAATGGCCTTATTGCGCGGCCCTTCGGGTTTAGATAGGTCTATCGCGCCAAGCACATTGTCAATATCTTCAATAGTCAGTACATCGGGTAGTTTACGGCGGGTTTTAGGCGCTTCCAGCAGCTCGGATGGGTTAGTTTTAATCACGTCTTCCATCAGCAGGTATTTATAAAAGGTTTTAATACCCGATACCATACGCGCCTGTGTTGTTGGGATCATACCCAGCTCTACCGTCCAAACCAAAAACGTCCGTAAATCGTTCAATACAATCGTATCGGGCTTAAGCTTTGGTTCCTGCACATCGCTAAACTGGTACAGCTTTTCCACATCGCGCTCGTAGGCCATAATGGAGTTTTCCGCAAGCGATTTCTCCAGTTTCAGGTACGATTTAAAACCTTTTATTGCCGAAGCCCAGTCCAATTGATTTTTTATATTTAAGTTTGATTGATGAAGATACAAATTATAAATGGCCCCAATTTAAACCTCCTGGGGGTTAGAGAAAAGTCTATTTATGGCGATAGTGATTTTAACACTTACCTAAACCAACTGCAAAAGCGCTACCCAAGCCACGAAATTAGTTATTACCAAAGCAATGTAGAGGGCGAACTGATAAATAAACTGCACGAAGTTGGTTTTAGCTTCGACGGTATAGTGATGAACGCGGGGGCCTATACACATACCTCGGTAGCTATTGCCGATGCTATTGCCGGTATTAATACGCCTGTGGTTGAGGTGCATATCTCTAATGTTTACAAACGTGAGGAATTCAGGCATGTATCTATGCTGGCTAAAAACTGTAAGGGCGTTATCGCCGGTTTCGGGCTCGATTCCTATCGCCTGGCTATTGAAAGCCTGGTTACTACCTAACAGATACGTTTTTATCAGGATAAAACGTTTGATACATTTTAACGTTTAGCCTTTGCTATATTGGATATGATTTTCCGGATAAATAACCTTGCCAGATACGTTGCGTTGCTGATTATCGTATTGATAATTAGCGTTAACGCTAATGCCCAATCTAAAAAGAAAAGCATTTCCGTCCGCGATTCCCTGCGCCGCTCTATCCTGAAACGCGATTCGATGATGCGGACCTTTAAAAAGTCTGATACCTCCATCAACAGCCTGCTGCAAAAGGTAGAGTATTACAATACCAATTTCAACCAGATTAAAACCAATCTTTCGCGCGGTATGGATACGGCCGAGATCAGCGTTCAGCTGCCACGGTTTGAAAAACGGATAGTACTGATTAAAAGGCTGATAGATAACGACAGATCGAGCACCCTGCGTTATCTGTATACCATCCGCGACCTGCTTACCCGCAGCGACGACCAGTTGGATGAATGGCAGGACAAGCTATCTGAAATGAACGCCAAGCTGATACAATCGGAAAACGAGCTGCAGCAAATGCAAAAAGATTCCCTGCTAAAGATCATTCCGGCTGATAGCGCCTTGCTTGCAACCTTTCTTGATCAAAAGCTGGCCATCCAAAAAAAATGGCATCAGCTGGATGCGCTCAATAAAAAACTGCTGCTTAAAATCGGACTGCTGCAAAACCGGGTGGCCGCAGTTTATATCACCATACTGGACGATAAAGACCAGATAGATTTAAAGATCCATGATTTTGGCATCCGGGCGCTCTCGTGCGAGAATAACTACATCTGGGCCATGGAGCCTACTCCGGGCAGTAACTTCCGGATCGCGTTCAGCAAATCGCTGGTGATGAATACCAGGCTGTTTAGCTTTATGATCAACCGCGATACGCTGATCCACCTGTTTAGCTTTTTACTGTTTGTGATATTCTTCAGCTGGGTATATTATAACCGTCGTAAAGTACTATCTGTTAAGGATTTGCCGCATGATATCTTAAGTCAAACTACATATACTGCAAGGTATCCGTTTGCCGCGGCTATTATCGTTACAACGGCTATCGTACCTAATTTTTACGATCATCCCCCGGTTGTTTTCCTGGAAGCTATATTCCTGGTAATGGCTTTAACCGTGTTGTACCTGATTAAAAGGACAGACAAATCTGGCATATTCAGCTTTTTACATCCCCTGTTTTGGATCACACTGATTTTTAGTATCAGTAATTTATTTATAGAAGTATCCAATGTAGACCGGGTGGTGGTGCTGCTGTTATCGGCAGTAGCGGCCTGGATAGCTATCCGTTTCCTAAAGACTGTAAAAACAGACCCCGATCAATACCTGCCCTATACCCGTATTATATTGCGGGTTTTTGTTGCCTTGCAAATCATTTCTTTCTGGTGTAACGTATTCGGGCGTTTTAGTATGGCCAAAATTATTGGCATCACCGCTGTTTATAACCTTTGGCTGGCGCTTGGCCTGTTCCTAATGGTGCAGATCCTGATGGAAAGTCTGTTCCTGCAGCTGGAGGCCAATAAGAATAACGACGGCATCAGCTCCTATATCGATTTTAAGATCCTGCAGAAAAAATTACGCAGCCTCCTTAACGTGGTTGCCGTTATACTGTGGCTAATTATGCTGACGCAGAATTTAAATATAGAAGACGCGGTATTTGATTATGTAAGCGCCTTTTTAACACAATCGCATCAGGTCGGTAGTACACTGTTTAGTATTGGCAGCATCATTGTTTTTATAGCGGTGTTATGGCTATCGTCGGTTTTGGCCAAGATCATCAGCTACCTGTATGATTTTGCCGATCAGCATAAAGACGCCCCCCTGTTTAAGCGCAAAACACGCACTTCTATCCTCATTATCAAAATAGGCATCTTCGCCGCAGGCTTTATGATAGCTGTGGCCGCCTCAGGCTTCCCGCTGGATAAGATCACCATTATTATTAGCGCCTTTGGTATAGGCATTGGTTTTGGCTTACAGAACATTGTAAACAATCTGGTATCGGGATTGATATTGGCTTTTGAAAAACCGGTACAGGTTGGCGATTTAATAGAGGTAGATAACCGGGCCGGCCGGATAACGGAAATCGGCATCCGGTCCAGCCGGATTGCTACCAGCGATGGCGCCGAGGTAATTATACCCAATGGCGACCTGATAGCGCGCCATGTGATCAACTGGACCTTGAGCAATGATAACCGCCGGGTCGAACTGATCGTCGGCGTGGCTTACGGATCGGATATTGAACAAGTAAAGGAGATATTGAGCGGCTTATTAAGTAACAGCACCGATATCATGGCTGATCCGGAACCGTTGGTATTTGTTCATAATTTAAGTGAAAACTCGGTCGATTTCAGGCTGTTATTTTGGGCCGATGATATAGCCACCTGGCTGCAGTTAAAAAGCCGGATGCTGACAGATATCTATAATGCCCTTAACGCGGCGGGTATTGCTATCCCCTTCCCGCAAAGGGAGGTATATGTACATTTACCGGAGGGGCAAAAAGTTGATATAGTGAAAGAGGAACCTAAAGAAGAATAATAGAATTTAATCACAAAGTGCGCAAAGCCTTTGTGACTAAATTAATTACAAAGCTTGGTTAAAAAGCCTAAATTTGCACACCAATACCATAATTTATGAAGGAAGTAGTTATTGTTGCGGCTACCCGTACGCCTATTGGCAGTTTTGGTGGTTCGTTAGCATCATTTAGCGCCACACAGTTAGGCGCTATAGTTATAAAAAGTGTTGTGGAAAAAGCCGGGTTAAAGCCGGATCAGGTTCAGGAAGTGTATTTTGGCAATGTAATGTCGGCTAACCTGGGGCAGGCGCCGGCTACACAGGCGGCCAAATTTGCCGGCTTGCCCGATCTGCCTGCTACTACTATCAATAAAGTTTGTGCATCAGGCATGAAAGCGGTAATGCTGGCCGCGCAAAGTATTGCGCTGGGCAACCAGGATATTATTGTTGCCGGTGGTATGGAAAGCATGAGCAATGTGCCTTATTACCTGGATAAAGCCCGCACCGGTTACCGCTTAGGCCACGGACAAATTACCGACGGCCTTGTAAAGGACGGGCTATGGGATGTTTATAATGATTACCACATGGGGTCGGCGGCGGAATTGTGCTCGGCCGAGTGCAATATCAGTCGCGAAGAGCAGGACGCCTTTGCTATTGAATCATATAAACGTTCGCAAAAGGCAATTGCTGACGGGAAGTTTACCGACGAGATCACCCCAGTTGAAATAAAAGACCGCAAGGGCGACGTTACCTTATTTGCTACCGACGAAGAACCGGCCGCGGTTAAGTTTGATAAAATACCATCGTTAAAGCCGGTGTTTAAAAAGGATGGTACTGTTACGGCCGCCAATGCATCTACCCTGAATGATGGCGCCGCAGCATTGGTTTTAATGAGCCGCGAAAAGGCCGACCAACTGGGCATAAAACCCTTAGCACGGGTTGTTGCTTACGCCGATGCACAACAAGCGCCCGAATGGTTTACTACCGCGCCGTCCAAAGCTATCCCATTGGCTTTGCACAATGCCAAATTATCTGCCGGGGAGGTTGATTTTTTTGAGATTAACGAGGCTTTTTCGGTAGTGGCTATTGCCAATAACCAAATCCTGAAAATTGATCCGGCTAAAGTAAATGTAAATGGCGGGGCGGTTTCTATGGGCCATCCGCTGGGGGCCTCGGGTGCGCGGATCATTGTTACACTGATCAATGTGCTTCAGCAAAACCAAGGCAAATACGGCGTAGCCGGAATTTGCAACGGTGGCGGCGGCGCCAGTGCAATTGTTATCGAAAATTTGCGTTAATTGTAATAATGAAAAAATTATTGTTCATCGTATTTATAATTGCCTCTGCCCATGGTGTTTTCGCCCAGCATTCTGATGAATCTGTGCGCCTTAAACAGCTGAACATTTACCAGGATAGCCTTACCCGCCTGGGTAAAAAAATGATCAATCATGATAATGACCTGGAGCGTAAAAATGCTAATTATACCTTTATTAAAACTCTGGTAAGCGCGCTAAAGATCAATAACTCTTATTTATTTAAATTCGATTCGGTAAAAAGCATCAGCATCCTTACTTCGCCCGATAATAAATTCCGCATATTTAGCTGGTACGTTATGAATGACGACGGCAGCTACCGTTTTTATGGCAGCATACAAATGAATACTGGCGGTCCGCTGCAATTATTTGGATTAGAAGATTATTCGCCGCTTCAAAAAAATCCGGAAGACTCCGTTGTTAATAACCGTAAGTGGTATGGGGCCCAGTATTATAAGATCATCCCGGTATATGGCGCCAGGCCTTATTATGTGCTATTAGGCTGGAAAGGCAATACTGTTGAATCAAACAAAAAAGTGATAGACGTGCTCTCTTTCCAGGATAACAAGCCCGAATTTGGCATGGGCGTTTTTGATGGTAACGGCAAGACGCGTAAACGGGTGGTGTTTGAATACGCGCGCCAGGTTTCTATGCTGCTGCGTTACGTCCCCGCGCAAAACCTCATCGTATTCGATCATCTTTCTCCTCCCGATGTTAAGCAAAAAGGCAAGCCGCAAACCTATGGCCCCGATATGACCTATGATGGCTATAAACTCAGTAACGGCCGCTGGCAATTTGTGCAAAACCTGGATATGAAAAACATTCCGGACGGAAGCGACGAGAAATATATCGCCCCCGAAAAACAGCTCAGGTCGGAAATATTAAAGAAGCCTTTAAAAGGAAAATAAGTAGGAGTCCGGAAGTCGGTAAGACGGAAAGTCCGAAAGATAAGCATGTATGTAAGCGCACCTTGCGTAGTAAGTACCACTGCTTTCGGACTTTCCGTCTTACGGACTTTCGGACTAATTTTATACTTACATCTATAATAAATTCAGCATAAAATTTTGTTTTGCGGGAATAATAGTATTTTAGAAAAATTTTAAAAGATTTATGACAAACGACACATTGACTGTCCCGGCAGAAAAGAAATCAAGATTCCCCAAAGCAGTACCCTACATCATAGGAAATGAAGCGGCAGAACGTTTTAGCTTTTACGGTATGCGGTCAATACTTACACTATTTTTGGTTAACCAGTTTTTTAATCCCACGCATAACCCGGCGTTAACTGAACAAGCTAATGCACATGGTAACAAGCTACACCACCTGTTTGTGATGGTGGCATATGCCCTACCATTTGTAGGAGGCATGATAGCCGACTGGTTTACAGGCAAATACAAGCTTATCTTATACGTATCCATGATTTACTGCCTTGGGCATTTTTTATTAGCGACTTTTGACGGCGGTCTAAATGGCTTTGAAATAGGATTGCTTGTTGTAGCTATTGGTGCCGGTGGTATTAAGTCTTGTGTATCGGCCAATGTTGGCGATCAGTTTGATGCTACAAATCAGGATCTGCTTTCAAAAGTATATGGCTGGTTTTATTTCAGTATCAATGCCGGTTCTATGATTTCAACTGTTGCCATCCCATGGACTTATGAGCATTTTGGCCCGAGATGGGCTTTCGGTATTCCCGGGCTCTTAATGGCACTGGCTACCATCATATTCTTTTCCGGCCGTAAAAAATATGTGAAGGTACCTCCGCAGGGCGTTAACCGCAATAATATGGTGTTCATAACCTGGTATGCGCTAACTCACTTAAGTAAAAGAAAACCCGGTCAATCACTGCTTGATATCGCTAAGGAATCTTATAATCCCGAACGTGTAGAAGGTGTTAAGGCGGTTTATCGGGTTATGGTGGTATTTTTCTTCGCGCTGGCATTTTGGGCTGTTTGGGATCAGTGCTTATCTGAGTGGACACTATATGCCGATAAAATGGATCGTGCCATTAACCTTGGCTTTACCTCGTTTACTGTGCTGCCTGGCCAGCTGTCAACTATTAATACGGTATTCCTGTTACTTTTTATTCCTTTATTTAATTATGTGATATATCCGTGGTTTGATAAAAAGGGACTTAAAACCACACCTCTGAGAAGGTTAGGAACAGGTTTAATTTTAACGGCTTTATCATTTGTGGTGATCGGCTTTACTCACAAAAGTATCGAGCTTGGCAGCACGCCATCAATATGGTGGCAAGTATTAGCTTTCATGATACTTTCTGCTGCCGAAGTACTGGTTTCAATTACTGGTCTGGAGTATGCTTACACACATTCCCCTAAGTCAATGAAAAGCACAATGACCGGTATTTGGTTCCTTGTAGTATCATTCGGTAACCTGATCACAGCACTGGTAAATGGGCAAATTGAAAGTGGCGGCTGGTGGGCACGTAATCTTAAAGGTGCAAACTATGAGTGGTTTTTCGTTGCTTTTATCAGTGTATTTATAATTGTGTTCATGATAGTTTCGCCCCGGATGAAAGAGCGCAACTACATAACTGATCCTTATGTAGGTGAAAACGAAATTGCTGCAAATGCTGAAAAACTTTAATTCATTATTAAAGTAACAATTATAGTGATGCCGTTTAAGTGTTAAAAACATTTAAATAGCATCGCTATATTTGTTTATTAAAATATAAGCCTTTAGCTTCGCAGCTTTTATTTAAATTACATTTTGCCTGTGTCCGATAGTATAGTCATTATACCTACTTATAACGAGAAAGAGAACATTCAACGAATGATCCGCAAGGTGATGTCGCTTGAAGATGATTTCGACTTGCTGATTATTGATGATGGATCTCCCGATGGCACAGGATTAATTGTAAAGCAGCTACAGTCAGAGTTTCCCGGAAGATTGTACCTGGAAGAACGCACGGGCAAGTTAGGCCTTGGTACAGCTTACATCCATGGTTTCTACTGGTGCCTTGCCCGAAACTACGAATATATCTTTGAAATGGACTGCGATTTTTCGCATAACCCCGACGACCTGAGCAGGCTGCGTGAGGCCTGTATACAGGGTGCCGATATGTCGATAGGTTCGCGTTATATTAAGGGCGTAAATGTAGTTAACTGGCCTATGAGCCGCGTGCTAATGAGTTATTTCGCATCGGTATATGTACGCTTTATTACGGGTATCGATATCCAGGATTCCACAGCCGGTTTTGTATGTTACAAGCGCAAGGTATTAGAAACTATCCAACTGCATAAAATTAAGTTTGTTGGCTACGCTTTCCAGATAGAAATGAAATATACCACCATTAAACATGGTTTTAATGTAGTGGAGATCCCTATTATTTTTACCGATCGCACGGTTGGCACTTCTAAAATGTCGAAAGGGATATTTAAGGAAGCTTTTTTGGGTGTGATACAAATGAAGATCAACAGCATATTCAGGAAGTATCCTGAAGGTTAGATGATTAGTGAGCGGTTAATTAGAGATTAGGATATTGTATATCACCCGCCATTAATTCTTCATACTAATTAACTAATCTCCAATTAACTAATCACTAACAAAAATCCTATTTTTGTTTCCAATGAACGAACATCTGGATCCTGACCGGGAAAAACTTTCATCTGCAGAATACGACATTGAAAAAGTGCTTCGTCCGCAGGCATTTGAGGATTTTACAGGTCAGCACAAAATATTATCCAATCTTAAAATATTTGTCCAGGCGGCACGCCAGCGTGGCGAAGCGCTGGATCATGTACTGCTGCATGGCCCTCCGGGATTGGGTAAAACAACACTATCGCATATCATCGCCAACGAAATGGGTGTTGGCATCAAAATCACATCGGGCCCGGTGCTGGATAAGCCCGGCGACCTGGCCGGACTATTAACCAATCTGGAAGCCGGCGATATCCTTTTTATAGATGAGATCCACCGTTTAAGTCCACTGGTAGAAGAATACCTTTACTCGGCCATGGAGGATTTTAAGATAGATATTATGCTGGAGAGTGGCCCCAACGCGCGTTCGGTACAATTATCCTTAAATCCGTTTACCTTAGTGGGTGCAACGACACGTTCGGGCTTATTAACAGCTCCGCTGCGCGCCCGCTTCGGCATTAATTCGCGCCTGGAATACTACGATGCCAAGCTACTGACAACCATATTGTTACGCTCGGCATCGATATTAAAAACACCTATTAGTGACGAGGGTGCTTATGAAATTGCCCGCCGTAGCCGTGGTACCCCCCGTATTGCCAATGCCTTACTGCGCCGTACCCGCGATTTTGCCCAGATAAAAGGCGATGGCAATATTGATACCGGCATAGCCAAATACGCCCTCAATGCCCTCAATGTTGATGAGCATGGACTGGATGAAATGGATAACAAGATCTTATCCACTATTATCGAAAAATTTAAAGGCGGCCCGGTTGGCTTAAAAACCATTGCCACCGCAGTGGGTGAAGATGAGGGTACTATTGAAGAAGTATACGAGCCATTCCTGATACAGGAGGGTTTTTTAATGCGTACATCGCGCGGCCGCGAGGCTACCGAACATGCCTATAAACATTTGGGCCTGTTTAAATCTGGCGGAAGCCAAACCTTATTTTAGCATTTACTGAAACTATTATATTTACTGACTAACATCTGATGAGAAAAACATTATTTACGATGCTTTTTTTGGGGGCGGCGATTGCCACCAAAGCCCAAATGGTTAACAAAGTAATTGACCCGGTGGAATATGTGAACCCGCTGATGGGGTCGGCATCAAAGCCCGATCTGTCTAACGGTAACACCTACCCTGCCATAGCGTTGCCATGGGGCATGAATTTCTGGACACCGCAAACCGGCAAAATGGGCAACGGCTGGGCCTATACTTACGATGCTGATAAGATCAAAGGCTTTAAGCAAACCCATCAACCATCACCCTGGATGAATGATTATGGGCAGTTTGCCATTATGCCGGTTACAGGCGGCATTAAACTATCCGAAAACGCGCGGGCCAGCTGGTTTAGCCACAAGGCCGAGGTATCTAAACCCTAT
Organism: Mucilaginibacter sp. GW821-FHT07H05; assembly: GCF_059418485.1. Lineage (NCBI taxonomy): Bacteria > Pseudomonadati > Bacteroidota > Sphingobacteriia > Sphingobacteriales > Sphingobacteriaceae > Mucilaginibacter > Mucilaginibacter sp. GW821-FHT07H05. The sequence continues at coordinate 716,429 of NZ_JBWKPY010000001.1, read as the reverse complement.
TATTACAGCGTTTATTTAGCCGACCATGATATCACCACCGAAATTACCCCTACCGAGCGCGCCGCGCAGTTCAGGTTTACTTTCCCTAAAAGCGATGACGCGTCGATAGTTATTGATGCTTTAGACCGCGGATCGTACATTAAAGTGATACCGGGCCAAAACAAGATCATCGGCTACACCAAGCGCTATACCCGCAGCAAGCTGATTAACTTTAAAAACTACTTTGTTATTTATGTAGATAAGCCCTTCACGCTGTCAAACACCTGGAAGGATTCGACCATTGTAAAAGACTCGTTAGCGTTAACCGCTAACCATGTAGGCGCGGTGATTGGCTTTAAAACTAAAAAGGGCGAAGTGGTTAACCTGAGGGTTGCATCGTCATTCATCAGCTTTGAGCAAGCCGAACTGAACCTTAAACGCGAAGTAGGCAGCAACAGCTTCAATACCACCATGACTAACGCTAAGGCCATCTGGAATAAAACCTTAAGCCGCATACAAGTTGAAGGCGGTTCGGTTGATCAAACCCGCACCTTTTATAGCTGCCTGTACCGGATGCTTTTCTTCCCGAATAAGTTATATGAGCTGGACGCCAACAACAAGCCCGTGCATTATAGTCCTTATACCGGCCAAATTTATCCGGGCTATATGTTTGCAGGGACAGGCTTTTGGGATACATTCAGGGCACTGTACCCTTTCTTAAACCTGATGTACCCATCTATCAATAAGGAAATGCAGGAAGGCCTGATTAACGATTATAAAGAAGGCGGCTGGTTGCCGGAATGGAGCAGCCCGGGCTATGCGCCAATTATGATCGGCAATAACTCGGCTTCTATCGTATCCGACGCTTATATTAAAGGCGGCCGTGGTTATGATATCAATAAACTATACGAAGCCCTGGTGCACGGCGCCAATGCCGAAGGCCCCGGTGGTACCGGCCGTAAAGGTGTTGAATATTATAACACCCTGGGATATGTACCTTACGATGTAAAAATTGATGAGAACGCCGCGCGCACGCTGGAATATGCTTATGACGATTTTACCATATATCAATTAGGTAAAAAGCTGGGCCGCCCGGCATCGGAAACAGAGATCTACAAAAAGCGGTCGATGAATTATAAAAACCTGTTCGACCCGCAAAGCGGGCTAATGCGGGGTAAAAACAAAGATGGCAGCTTTCAATCACCTTTTAATCCGTTTAAATGGGGCGATGCCTTTACCGAAGGCAACAGCTGGCATTACAGCTGGAGCGTTTTCCACGATATCAATGGTTTGATTGGCCTGATGGGTGGCAAAAAAGCATTCGTAAACAAGCTGGATTCGGTATTTATTTTGCCGCCTGTGTTTGATGATAGCTATTATCATGATGTGATCCACGAGATCCGCGAAATGCAGATCATGAACATGGGCCAGTATGCACATGGTAATCAGCCTATTCAACACATGATTTACCTGTATAACTATGGCGGCGCTCCATGGAAAACCCAATACTGGGTACGCGAAGCCATGAACCGCTTATACAAAGCTACCCCCGACGGCTATTGCGGCGATGAGGATAACGGCCAAACATCGGCCTGGTATGTGTTCTCGGCAATGGGCTTCTACCCTGTTTGCCCGGCAACGGATCAATATGTTTTAGGTGCGCCGCTATTTAAAAAAGCAACGCTGAATTTAGAGAACGGCAAAAAAGTAGTGATCAACTCGCCAACTAACAGCGCCGGGAACCGTTACCTAAACAGCATGACTTATAACGGCAAACCTTACGGGTTAACCTGGATAAGTCATTCGTCCCTGCAAAAAGGCGCGGTGATTGATATGAAGATGTCGGCTACGCCAAATAAGCAAAGGGGTATTAAGGACAGCGATGTACCTTACTCATTATCAAACGAAAAAAAATAATTAAAACTTAAATTTTTGTACTAAATAAATATAATTTTAGCGCATCATTTACCGTCAATACCCTTATAATGTATATGTTTAAAAAATCAGCAATTATAGCCTTATTGGGCTTATCCGTTTTCTCTGCCGCAAAGGCACAAAGCAGCGCTTCTATCCTGGCCCGCAAACAGGTGCCAATTGTATGTTATCACCAGATCCGCGACTGGAAACCGACCGATTCTAAAGGCGCTAAAGATTATATTGTACAGATAGCCAACTTTAAAGAACACATTAAAATGCTGGCCGATAGCGGTTATCATACCATCCTGCCCGATCAGTTATACAACTACCTGACTAAAGGCGCTCCCCTGCCCAGCAAGCCCATTATGCTTACTTTTGATGATACCGACGAGGATCAGTTCACTATTGCTAATCCTACGCTTAAAAAGTATGGTTTTAAAGCTGTTTATTTTGTAATGACGGTATCCATTGGCCGCCCGCATTATATGACGGCCGATATGGTTAAAAAACTATCAGACGAAGGCAACGTGATTGGCAGCCATACCTGGGACCACCACCGGGTTGATAAATACACCCATAACGGAGTATTAAAGATCATTGGCAAAAACGGTAAAATAACCAACCGCCCGGTTGATGATTGGGTTACCCAGATTGATAAGCCGACTAAAAAACTGGAAGAAATTACCGGTAAAAAAATAACTTACTTCGCCTACCCTTTCGGGATCTGGAAAAAGCCGGTTTTACCCGAGATCCAAAAAAGAGGTTTCAAAATGGCATTTCAGTTAGCTGATAAACGCGACCCTGAATATCCGCTGTTAACTGTGCGCCGCATATTGGATAGCGGCTACTGGAGTACCAAAACATTCAGTAATAATGTAAGGGGCAGTTTTTAATAAAAACGCCATACCTTAAAAAGGCCATCTCCAAAAGGGATGGCCTTTTTGTTTAAAATACCACCATAAATCCCCCGTTCAGCAGCATATCGTTTATACCGGCATTGGGTACCTTAACCCCGCCGTTACTCATATGCCTTATCCCGGTCCTGAGATCGGCATATAGATTTTTGTATATTTTAAAATTTGCCCCGGCGCACAGGTTGTTTGCAAAAACAAATCCGTTTGACTGGCGCACCGGCGTATCAGAAATATAATGCGGGCCCGAACTGATGAGCAGATAAAAACTAAAAAAATCATTTGCCGTATTCTTCCTGAACAATAATCCAACATTCACCCCTGCTTCATACCCGGTCAGATATTCGGTCTGGTCGGCGTCCCGGTATTTTTTGTATTTAGTGGTATTATATTGCGGTTGCGCCAGGATATCAATCCCGAAAGTCTTTTTCCGTGAAACAGAAAAATAGTATTGCAGCTGATAGAACTTTACTTGGTAGTAATAGGTTGTTTTTAAGGCGATGTTATGGTTATTATTGTTCAGCAGCTGGCCAATATACTGGATGCCGCTGCCCGTAATAAACCCGGCCTTATGCTTTTTGCCATTAAATAAAGTGTCTTGTGCAAATGCGGAATTTACTGTGATCAACATATTTATAAAGACCAGTAGCAACAGTAAATTTCTCTTCATCCAGCAAATACGGCCAATCTATCCATATAGTTGCCTTATCATCATCAGCAATTTTTGATCTGGTGAACCCTAATTGTATTGAAAATAATTTTGCAATTCAAATGCAAAACGCTATCATCGTATAACTAAAATTACCGTTATCGATCCTATTACCTTATGAACATTAAAACCACCACTCCTCTGGTATATCCGGCCTTTTGTTTGTGTTTTATTTTGTTGTTGCAGGCTTGCAGTCCGGCAAAACCCGGTATCTATAAAAATGACCAGATCCCATCGGGGACGAGGAATAAACTGCATGATTTAAATGCCGATCTTTTAAGCGCATTGAAAACCAATATCCCGCAAACGCTTGAAATGATGATGTCGCGGGAAATGATTGACGACAGGCACGAACGACTGACTACAACCGAACAGATCAGCATCAGGATGAAAACCGGCGATTACAGCCTGATGTCGGAATACTATATTGTTAATCAACCTGGTTTAGATAAGGGAAAGAATATCATTCACGAGCGGGATATGGGTATCAATAATTTTGACCTGACCTTTATTAAGGACGCGCATGAAATGTATATAGCACTGTTTACTGCCAAAACCGCCACGCAAAAATGGATGATCACTGCTATTTATCACAAATATGATTATGGCTGGAAAGTGGATAAACTGGAAATTAACCCTTATGCCGAAAACGGAAAAACTGCCCCTGAATTGATGGAGCAGGCTAAAGAACAATTAAAAAACGGTTACTGGCTCGATGCATCAAACACGGCATCGTACGCGGTAAATTGTTTACGCCCGTATAGTTATTGGAACTACGTGGCCGAACCCGCCATCTACAAATTTAATACGGATGCGCTGATGCAGGTAATGGCGCACTATAAACTGCCGCTACTCATGAAAGATGTACCTACCCACCCGCGTATATGGCGTATAAGGGTTGAACGGACTCCCGAAGGTTCTTTCCCCAATGTGAACTATATCAGTAATATTAAATTATACGATAAAGAAGCGCTTAAAAAGGAAAATGAAGCGGTGGGTAAAGCTATAGGCAATATCATGACCGGCATTGATAAGGATAAAAAATACATTTACTACACCATTTACAACGAAACACCCAAAGGCGTTCCCTATAACGATCATTACGACCTGAAGCAGACGCTGCGATAATATTGTATTTATACCTCTACCGAATCATAAACCACTACCTTCTTCCAAAGGTGGCTGTAGCTTTTGATGAAATCCTGATGCAGCGGATGGCTTTGATAAATGGCCTGTCCGGCCACGTCGCTAAAAAACATCAGTTCGGATACATCCCAGGTGTTTTCTACTACGTCGCGCTTTTCGGTGCTGGCTACTACGCCTACATGCAGGTTGTGTACTGTTTCAATTGCCGCTAAGGTTTTTATGCCTGCTATAAGTTGCTCCCTGTCTGCTATCGACCCGGAATTTCTAAGCCAGAAAAACACATGATGGATTACAGGATATGTTTGATTTTTTAATGCGTTCATGATTGATGTGATAGAACTGTCAATTTAGTAAAATATTAATATCCTTCCGCCTTAATAACAAATCCTTTATTATCTCACCCAATAGGCTAAAAAGAAGCCGGAAACTATCTCGCATACTTTCCGGCCACAATTAACTATCAACTGCCTTCTTAATAACTAATGGTTAATTTTTAACAGGGGCAGTATTTTTTTACAAAACACAATAATTTTTCTTTTGTTTAAATTATTAACTGAAAAGTGTTAAATATTTAAAAAAACAGACGGATTGGTATGTTAAAGTGAAATCCATTTGCATTTAAAGCAATACGGAATAGCTTTGCAAACACAATACCCATTAACTATTAACTAACTGACGTTCATTTATGAAGAAATTTCTACTATGGAATTTGTGTATCATCCTGTTTTCTACAACAGGCGCGTTTGCACAAAACCGTGTCGTGACCGGGAGGGTTACGGCAAAACAAGACGGCATGTCATTACCAGGAGTAACAGTTGCCGTAAAGGGGACCACCACGGGGACCCAAACAAACGGAGAGGGGCGCTACTCCATCACAGTACCCAATGGCGCCCAATTAACATTTAGCTTTATCGGCTTTGCCACTCAGGAAACAACGGCCAATCGTGACGTTATCGATATTACACTGGTCGAATCGACTCAGCAATTAGGCGAAGTTGTGGTTACCGGCGCGCTGGGCATTACACGTACCCGCAACCAGCAGGCCTATGCAGCCCAGCAGGTAAGCGGCGATGAAGTGAGCAAGCAGCGGTCATCTAACTTTGTTACAGGCTTATCGGGCAAAGTGGCTGGTTTAGAGATCCGCCAGAACAACACGGTTGGTGGTTCAACCAACGTTGTATTACGCGGGTATAAATCAATAACCGGCAACAACCAGGCCCTGTTTGTAATTGACGGCGTACCTATTGGCAATACCAATACCAATACTACCGACCAAAAAACGGGCGGTGGCGGTTATGATTATGGCAGCCCTGTATCAGATATTAACCCCGATGATATTGAAAGCATCACGGTGTTAAAAGGCGCCGGCGCTACGGCATTATATGGGTCGAGAGGCAGCAATGGTGTAATTTTGATCACCACTAAAAAGGCCAAAAAAGGACTGGGTATTTCCTTAAACTCAACCATCACACTGAGTGAAATTGACCGCTCAACCTTTCCGCAATACCAAAAACAATATGGCGGCGGATATGCCAAATATTTTAACAGCGGAGATATATTTGGCCAAACAGGTGTAAATGTTGCCCCTACTGCCGATGACGCATCAAACGGTACCGAATTTGATCCTAACCTGCTGGTTTATCAATGGAATGCCTTTGACCCAACGTCGCCAAATTATGGTAAACCTACACCTTGGGTGGCAGCGGCCAATGATCCAAGCACTTTCTTTATTAAACCCTTATCTACCATACAAAGCTTAATGATCACCAATGGTGGCGATAACGGCAGCTTTAAATTGGGGTATACCAAAAGTATAGACAGGGGTACTATTCCTAACAGTAAACTGGATAAAAACCTGGTTGACTTTGCGGCAACCTATAATATCGCCCCGAACCTAACTGTTGGCGCAAACATTAATTTTTTCAATACCAACGGCACGGGCCGCGGCGGTACCGGCTATGATGGCACCGACTCGGATAACCGCAACGTAATCACCGGTTTCAGGCAATGGTGGCAAACAAACGTAGATATTAAAGAATTGAAAGCGGCATACGACCGGACAAATTCAAACGTATCATGGAACATGGCCGACCCCGCAAACGGAGTTACTTTCCCGGCATTTTGGAATAACCCTTATTGGGTGGTTGACCATAACTACGAAACCGATACCCGCAACAGGTACCTGGGCAATATTAACGCCAGCTACAAACCGGTTTCATGGATCACCATTACCGGCCGGATCTCATTAGATACTTATGCCGAATTACAACAGGAACGTTATGATGTTGGCAGCATCGGCGTACCTTATTATTCAAGGTATAACCACACCTATTCTGAAACCAACTACGATTTGGTGGCCAACATGAACAAGGATATTGTTAAAGACCTTAATTTAAAAGCTTTATTAGGCACCAATATCCGTAAGAATAATGAGAACAGTATATTAGCCAGCACCAACGGCGGGCTGATCATTCCCGGGTTGTACTCCTTATCTAATTCATTGAACGCGCCTTTAGCCCCTACCGAAGTTGATGGCAGCAGGGAAGTTGACGGCTATTTTGCCGGCGCCACGCTAACCTGGAAAAACATGGTTACTGTAGACGGAACCATCAGAAGGGACCAATCATCTACCTTACCGGCTGCAAATAATACCTATTATTATCCATCAGTATCGGCAGGTTTTGTCTTTTCTGAACTGCTTAAGAACTATAATTGGCTTTCATACGGTAAAATAAGGGCCAGCTACGCACAGGTAGGTAGCGATGCACCTTATCATAGCATCCTGGATACTTATACCATCCTGCCTCCTATCGGCGCCAATCCGCAAACGGCTGCAAACACCACTAAAAACAATCCCGACCTGAAACCGGAGCAAACCAAAAGCAAGGAGGTTGGGTTGGAGCTATCTTTCTTTAACAATCGTTTAGGGTTTGATGGTACTTACTATGAGACCAATACCTTTAATGAGATTTTGCCGGTGAATGTATCCGGATCAACCGGTTATAACTATAAGTACTTAAATGCCGGCTCGGTACAAAACAAAGGTGTCGAGCTTTCATTAAACGGCACGCCTTTAAAAACAAAATCGTTTAGCTGGAAGGTGATGTTAAACTTTACAGCATCGCGCAATACGGTTACTTCATTATTTAAAGATGCCACCGGTAACGAAGCCAGTAACCTGCAGTTAGCCAGTTTCCAAAATGGCGAGTCGCTTAACGCGCCGTTGCACGAGGCTTTTGGCACTATCCGCGGTACCGATTTTGTTTATGACAAAAATGGCAATAAAGTTGTTGGCTCTGACGGGCAATACCTCATCAGCGATAATAACAATGTTAACCTGGGCAACATTAATCCAAACTGGACCGGCGGTATTAATAACAGCTTTACCTACAAAAACCTGTCGTTAAGCTTCCTGATCGATATCCGTAAAGGCGGTTCGGTATTCTCTAACGACCTGGCTTATGGTTTAGCTGATGGCATTTATCCCTTAACTGCTTATCTTAATGATTTAGGCAAGCCTGTGCGTAACTCGTTAACCGATGGCGGCGGATTCATCCGCCCGGGTGTTACCGAAACCGGGCAACCCAATACCGTACGGGTAAGCGGGGAAAACTATGGCGATTTTGGCGATGGCGCCGGCTTATTACCACTTAAAGAGTTTGTATACGATGCCAGCTACGTGAAACTGCGCGAAGCCATTATTGGCTACAGCCTGCCAAAAAGCACCTTACGTAAACTTGGCCCTATAAAAGATGTTACTTTCCAGCTGATTGGCCGCAATTTATGGATCATCCATAAAAACATCCCGTATGCCGATCCTGAAGACGGTTTAAGCGCCGGTAACCTGCAAGGTATACAGGAAGGATCGTATCCGGCTACGCGCACATTTGCACTTAATTTAAAAGTAACCTTTTAACATTTACTGAGATGAAAAAAACAGCATATATTTTTGTACTGATGTTGACATTTTCAGCATGTACAAAAGATTTAACGTCGTTAAATGTCGACCCTAAAAACCCGGCGTCCGTACCGTCCTACAGTCTTTTTACACAGGCGGAGCGCTCAATGGCCAATACGCTGACCTCTTCCAGCGTCAACCTGAATATATTCAGGCTGATTGAACAGCAATGGACAGAAACCACTTATTTAAATGAAACCCGGTACCAGCTGCCATCGCGCAACCAGCCGGATGCGATATGGAGCGCGTTATATACCGGGGCTTTGGCCAACTTTCAGCAGGCTAAAACCAAATTGGTTACCGATGTTCCCGATGCCGGCACTCAAAAAAACGAGACCGCTATTATTGACATCCTGCAAGCGTATACCTATTTTTACCTGGTTACTACTTTTGGCAATGTACCCTACTCGCAGGCGCTGGATATCAACAATCCTTTCCCAAAATATGATGATGCCAAAACCATATATAATGATCTGCTGGCCAGGTTAGATAAGGATATTGCAGCCCTTGATCCATCAGCCGGTAGCTTTGGCGATGCAGACGTGATCTACAAAGGCGACCCAGCCGCCTGGAAAAAGTTTGCTAATACGCTAAAATTAAAGATGGCCCTGGTTATTGCCGATACTGATAATACAAAGGCGCAATCTACCGTTCTATCGGCGATTGCAGGTGGTGTGTTTACTTCAAATGCAGACAATGCTACTTTCAAATATGTATCATCGCCGCCTAACACTAACCCTATTTGGGTTGATCTGGTGCAAAGCCAAAGGCACGATTTTGTGGCAACAACCGAGTTTATGAACTACCTGAAACCCAATACAGCCAACCAGGACCCACGGACGCCCTTTTATTTTGCGTTAAGCAGTAATGGTGTGTATGCAGGCGCACCTAATGGATCGGGTAATGGCGGTTTGGTTTATAGCCAATATTCCCTGCCGTCGGGGCCGCTGCTTACACCTGGTTCTACCGGTTCTTTAACCAATCCCGATTTCCCGGGTTTGTTACTGGATTATGCAGAAACACAGTTTAACCTGGCCGAGGCCGTAGTACGCGGTTATATTGGTGGTAGCGCAGCCACATATTATAATAATGGGGTTACTGCATCCATAACCTACTGGGGAGGCACAACAACCCAGGCAACAGCCTATTTATTGCAACCAGATGTAGCTTATCTAACCGCAAGTGGCACCGCACTGCAAAAAATTGCCCGTCAGGAATACGTTGCGTTATATAACAGAGGTTGGGATGCCTGGACGTTAACCAGGAGATTAGACTTCCCGGTATTGATTAAGCCAACAAAGGCTTATACCGATTTCCCTGTCCGCTTTACTTATCCTGTTAGCGAGCAGAATGTAAACGTGACCAATTACACACAAGCATCATCGGCTATTGGGGGTGATGATGTAACCACCAAGCTTTTCTTTGATAAGAATTAATGATGGCTATTATTAAAACAGGAAAAGCTGCTCGCAAGGGCAGCTTTTCCTGTTTTATCACTCCGGCTGATCTCAATTCATCCCCACATGCCCTTTTACCGAATCAAAGATCTTTTGCGAATCAAACCCTACGCCATTTTTAAACACCAGTTCTGTTTTGCGGATATTTTTGATATCAGTGGTCAGGTCGCCGTCAATCAATACCAGGTCGGCGTTTTTGCCGGGTGCTATGCTGCCTATTTCTGTTTGCCGGCCTAAATAAGCAGCGCCGTTTAGCGTACAAATTTTGATGGCTTGCTCGGGTGTGAAACCGCTTTCAACCAGCAATTCAATTTCCCGGTGATTAGAGTAGCCGCTTATTACCCGCCCGGCTCCTGTCGGGTCGGTTCCGGCAACCAGCAAGCCGCCCATGACTTCATACTGCTTTTCCCAGGCCTGTTCTTTTTTAAATAACGCGGTACTGGCCTGGTCCCGGTTTTGGGCAGCCTGCCATTTCTTTTGTACCATATCCCTCACTTCAGGGATAAGCGCTTCATCGGCGCCACCGGGGAAAACCTCACGCCCTGTTGATGGTTCAAAAACGGTGAGTGTTGATGTTAACGCTACATGCTTGCTGATCATGTACTTCATCAAATCCTTCATTTTAGGGCTGTTCACGTCCAGCTTCATCAGCGATTGGCGTTCGTGGTTATCGTCAACTGCATTCTCTACTTTAAGACTATCAAAATCGCCGCTGGCCATAAAACCGTGTTCCAGGTTATCTATACCAATTTCTGCTGCTTCACGATAAGTAACCGCGCCTATATGACCGGTTACTTTAAGATGCCGTTTATGTGCTTCGCGGACTACCGCAGCCATATCGGCTTTGGTGGCGTGTACATACATTTTAAAAGAAGTGCATCCCCTGTCGGCCCAAAAATTCACAGTTGCAGCGGCATCTTCAGGGCCTTTTATGGTGTTCAGCCCGGGGATATCATAGCCCTGCTCCTCAATATACGGAGCGGTTACATCCATGTCCGGGCCAATCATTTTGCCTTCGCCTATCAGGCGTTTAATAGCCAGATCGGTTTGCGGTTCAATACTCCCGGCTGTGCGGATGGTAGTAGCGCCACCCGCTAAATATAAACGCGGGAAAGAGTAAGGCATTTCGGCAATATTGAAAAAGCTGCCGGCTGGCATGGTATAATACATATGCTCGTGCAGCATCACTAAACCGGGGATAAGGGTTTTGCCGGTCCCATCAATTAGCTGCGCGCCTTCGGGCACTTTTATTTTGGCGGCATCACCCACCTGCTCTATTTTGCCTTTGTTAATAATAACCGTTTGGTTAAGTTTTGCCGGTTTACCTGTGCCATCAATCAATTTTACATTGGTAATAGCGGTAATTGGCGTGTTCACTTTAATAAAAGCTGATACCTGCGCGGTATATTGTTGTGCTATAGTCTGCAAAGCCAGGCCTTGCAGCAGGCAGAAAACCAGGAATAAACTATTCTTTTTCATGGATACAAATTAGGCAATTTGCTGCAAAGTTAATAGCTGTTAAACACCCTGTTGTAACTACTTATTTAAAATATATTTAAATACTTTAACCAAAAGTGAAATACACCGTTTATTATACCTACCTTGCGCACTTAGTAAAAAACAATATAATGCAATTACAAGGAACAGTAAAATTTTTTAACGGAACAAAAGGTTTCGGCTTTATTACACCTACAGCAGGTGGCCAGGACGTATTTGTTCACTCAACCGGCCTTATTGATGAGATCCGCGAAAACGACCAAGTAGCTTACGAAGTTGAAAACGGCAAAAAAGGCATCAACGCGATAAATGTAAAAGTACTTTAATATAGTATAAAATTAATCGTAAGCACCCCGTAACAGGGGTGCTTTTTTTGTTTAACAGGGTTTCGAATACACCTATAAAACACCATCCACGAAAGTGTAAAGGTTAAAATTTTGATTTATAGATAATAATTACTATTATTAGTTATTAATTATCCGGTCACATTTTAATCTTATCAAGATGCCTAATCACCTTTCAGTTCTGGGTATTATTCATACCGCCATTAGTATCCTTGCCATAATTGCAGCCTTATACGCATTAGCGCGCGATGGAAAGATCAATCCAACAAATTCATCAGGTAAATTATATATCCTGCTAACAGTAATTGCCTGCCTTACCGCGCTGCCTATTATGCGTACCGGCCACCCAACTCCGGGGCACCCGCTGGCTATTATTATTTTAGTTTTATTGCCTGTTGCGATATATGCCAAACCCATCCGCATTTTTGGTAAGGTGGCAGATTATGCACAAACCATTATCATGTCTTTCACCCTATTTCTGTCTATGATCCCGGCTACGGTTGAAACTTTAACACGCATACCCATCAGCCATCCTTTAGCCGTTAGCGACCAGGATCCTTTAGTAAAAACAACGCTTGGGATTGTTTTTATCATTTTCTTAGCCGGCGTAATTTACCAGGTATTGAAAATGAAAGCCAAAAAGAAAGCAACGTTATTACCCGATAACAGCATTAACTTGAGTTAACGCTGTTACCACAATATCTATTTATTCTTTATCATCCACACCCCAAATCTCAACAGGTCCCAATAAACCTGATGCATTCAGTGTTGTTTTAGGTGGCCCGAATGGCGGCGGCCCCGGGCTCAGGAACTTTTTATCGGCCGGCAGTAGCAAATCACCCGCTATGCGGTTAGACCATTCGTTGGTTACCTTCACCTCGATGGTGTTTTTACCGGGTTTTAAATACTTGCCCAACGCGGTAGTATAAGGCACCTTCCAAAGTGTATCGGGTTTGCTGCCGTTTACCGTTACTACGGCTATGTCCCCTACCTTACCCAAATCTATCCATACCGCAGCTTTGCCTTTTAGCCAGTCCTTTTTAATATCAAAGGTTTTGGTATAAGTAGCCGTCCCCGAGAAATATTTAATAGCGGGATCGGTATTTGCTGTCCACGAATTAAGGCTATCTGCCTGCATCGCTGCCGGCGCCCCCCAACCCGCCGGAAAGCTTAGTTGCCATGGCCCTGATATTGGGGCTATCAATTTTTCGGGCTGGTGGATAACCATCCGGGATATCGCGTTGGTGCTTTTATTAAACAGTATGTAAACAGCCTCACGCGGCAATAAATGCAAATGTACAGATGTTCCATTATCCATCGTTTTAAAAGCAGCGGGTTCTGCCGAGGCATTATCCGCATGCCATAATTCAGGTTCCTTACCGCTTATGCGGAAATCGGCATCCATGTCCTGCACTATATCGGTACGGTTCACTACCAGGTATATTTCAGTATCGCCATCATGGCGATGGATCCATGATACTTCTTCCAGTGTGCGGTGCGCATCTACATCTTTAACAATACCTTTTGCCTGCAACACTTTTTGGATGGGCAATCCCCATACCACTTTCCCTTTACCATAGGTACGTGTGGTACGGCTTACGCCATCCAAATCGCCCCAAACATTAAATGCTATTTCTTTTAACTCCTCATCGGCAGTTGGATAGCCCGTTAATCCGGGAGATTTTAATGGCTTTGGCCCTATTACGGTTGCACCAGCTAATACCAGCGCTTGTATTTTACGCAATACAGGCAAAGTCATTTCCTGGGTTTCGGGCAGTACCAGTACCGCATAATTCATCCCATCGGGCAATATCAGCTTGCCATTACCATCCGCCGACATACGGGTTAACAGGGCATCGGCATTAATATAATCAAAGGCATATCCGTTAGGTGTTGCCGGCTGTATACCCGGCCCCCAAAATGGCATGGTTGATGGCGCGCCTTCGTTCAGCAGGTAAACAATATCGGCTGTATACATGCCCCGCTGCATCATGTACGAGTTACGCGCGAGGTAGGTCATAAACGGGCGGCCCAATTCGGCCCAGGTGATATTGCGGTTAATGTGGGTACCCACCATGGTATTACCGGGTTTAGTATCCAGCGGCTGATGTGCCGAGGTATGGAACACCAGTCGGTTCACTCCTTGTGTAAACCAGTAATCAGCGAGTTTTTTTAAGGTGTTCGGCGATTCGTAATTACCGCCGGTGTAAGCTTCGGCAGCAACCAGCCCTTTACCATATACGTGCGATGCAGACGCCGCGCCGCGCATATCCTCGTAATACATGGATGACGGATGCAAGTCCCTTACCCAAAATTCCCCCATGGGGATATCCACATACTTCTTGTTCAGTAAAGCATCCTCCATCGATTCCAGTGAAACACCGCCTGCTTCACTATAGGTTTTTATACCTTGCTTATTCAGATAATTGGTTACCGTGCCATAATGGTTCTCGGCAAACATATCCACCAATGTGCGGCGGAAATCCCACAGAAAACGTTCGCTGGCATCGGCATCGCCCACAACATAGCCAGCAAGCGCGGGCAGGTAAGGCAGTATACTGTATCCACGGCGTTTCATAAACTCGGCCGGCATTTCGTCGGTCCAGTTTTGGATGTTGGCTTCCCAGCTATCCATTACCATATATTGCAGACTTTTGCCATACAATGGGCCAAGCGCTTTTTTAAGCGGAGCGGTATAACCATCCATGTAGGCTTCCACATGCTTTTTGCTTAACTTATCAGACTCATAACCTAAACCCGATGGTACCGCCGGTCTGTTTTTTGCACCTGTAAGCGCATAGCCGAAGCGCATAATAGTCCATTGGCCTTTGGGTGCATCAGTCCAGTTTAAAGTGCCATCGGGCTGCATTTTGGAGCTGAGGTCTACAACGTCCGATTTTGCAATGTAAGACGTATTGGGTTGCACAGGCGTTTCGGTACCGGCATATTCAAACAGGAAGTTAAACCCCGCTTTATCTTCCCAGCGGTTTATCCGTGCGCCGCTGTGTAATTCCACTTCGGTGATCTGGTAGGCTGTATCGATAGCGGTTGTTACTTCCGATATTACATCCGCGGGGCGGACGGGCGCATTGGTAAACTCTATCTTATAATACTTAGCCGTTACCGGCGAAAACGCATAGGTGCGGATATTACCGCCCCTGTATCCCGATTTGCCCGGTATGGTAGTTAGCGTGCGGTAACTAATACCATCATCGCTGGCCATTACCCTGCCAAAAGGTATCCCCCTGCGCCCGGCTATGGTAATAGCTTTGGCAGTATAAGGTTTGTTATAGGTGAGGATTAAGGAAGCTTTTTTAGTGGCAGGATCGGCTGGTACCGAGATGCCTGTAATGAGGTTTTGATCAAACAGGTCTTGCGTGTTCAATTTGCCTTTAAACGTACTTAAAGCTGGGGTTTCATTACCTGTCCGGGTAAGCTCATCGGCCGGGGTGCGGAACGCGATCACCGTGAAATCTTTATAGAAACCTTTAGTGCTGGTGCCATTTTTTAACAATGGCCCCGCCCCTTCATTTGATGGCGGTTGTGGCAGTGTTAACTTTACCGGTGCCGATGTCGCGTTAACCGAACTGGTGCTCCATACCAGTTTTTTCATAGCCTGCCCGGGTTTTACCCATGGGCCCCCTGTCAGGCTCCAGCCGGCAGAAGTAAACATGCTCATTTCCAATTGAAGCCGTTCGGCCTCGGTTGCGGTATATTTTACGGCATCCAGCCATTCGGGCGAGCCGAAAACTATTTTGTTGGGCACTACCTGCCCGCCGCCTGATGCTACATCGCCCAGTTGCATGCCCTGGATCCCTACACGCTTCATCCATTCCAGATCCTTCGTAATCCCCTCCTTGGTTACATTGCTGTTTGTCCAGTGCCACCATGCCCTTGGCCAGGCACCCGGCGGCGGATTTTTAAAGTCGGATCGAAGGTCGTTAGTCTGAGCAAAGGCCGGCAAACTAAATAGTAGCAACAGGCTTGCCCCTGCATGAATGATCGGGCGATAAACGTTCATAATAAAGGCTAAATCAGGTTATTGTGGTTGCTCAAATATAAATCAATGCAACAGTTGAAAAGCTTTTATTATTGTAACGATTTAGATGAAATCGGGCTGAGGATAATGATTGATCATCGGCATAGTGATAATGCAGTAAGCTTTTATTTGTTTGGCAGCAATTACCGGTTTAGCCTAAAAGAGAAAACCCGGTATCGTTAAATACCGGGCTTTTCCCAAAACAATCCTACATTCACAATTAGCGTTTAATTATTATTCCTTTAGGCTATCACCGTTAAGGTTGTGCCTGTTATACTTACCGTATATTGCTGCAAGGCAATTGCCGCCGGCCCTAACAAAACCGAGCCGGTTTTACTAAACTGACTGCCATGTAAAGGGCAAATAAAAATGCCCTGCCCATTATTATAGCCAATAGCAGTACCTTCATGCGTACAGGCAACCTGTACGGCAGTAAACGATGTTGCCACGTTACCGGCCGCAATACGCACCAGTATTACCCCGTTTGCTGTTTTTGAAGCGCCTATTGTTGTCAGTTCGGAACCAAGATCGGCCGAAAACACATTGCCGCTGCCTTTGGCCGGGCCCGAACCACCGCTTGCCGGCGTAGGCGAATCACTTTTGCTGCCGCACGAGGCTATCCCGCAACCGGCACATACAGCCAGTAAGCCTATTCCTAATTTTGATAAAAACTCATCTCTTTCCATAAGGCATTGTATTTAAGATTTATAGCTCTGGTTATTTATCTTTCTTTTTGTGTTTATTAAAATCAAACATCCTTGATATGGTGAAGCCCAGGCGGTATTGCCCACGTCCATACGCCATACCAATGCCATTGCTCAGGTAATTAATTTCGTTAACGGCACGGCTGTTTGTTACGTTCATCGTAAATACGTGCCCGCCTGTTTCAATTTCAAAACCTATCCCCAGCGGATCAGACCAATCGGTATTGTTTTTGGCGAACGTTGAAAAGTTTTTGGCGTAATCTATTATTATGCCCGCACGTTTGCTAATCGCTATCCTTGCCGTGCCCGCTAATGCGAAAAACTGCTGAGTGTTACCCACAACCAAAGGTATAGGCGTATTATTGCGCACATAAGATGGGGCTATTTGGACAGACAAGCCCGGCGAAAATTTACGGGCGAATAAGGCCTGAGCGAAGTAAGAAAACCTATCGTTTAAACTATTAAATGTACGGTATGGCCTCACCCCCATTTCACCAATCAGGGTGATAGCTATAGGCGAGCCTCCGTTGGTGGTTTGATGCAGCAGCGCGTATTTTAATTCCAGGTCGGCCAGGCCGCCTATGGTGCTCCTGCCGATATCGATGTTAAAATTATCTGTCACACCGTATTCAAACCCCAGGTATACATCGTTAACCGCGTCTAAACCAAAATAGGTTTGGCCGCCTCCGTTTTTCCCGGCAAAGTCGCCAAAGCGGTGGATCACCAAAAAGTTAAGGTTCTTTTTCTTGATCATTTCGGTTGATTGCAATAGCACCATCCGCGATGATTTGAAGATAACCACCGGCTGATTGGTTGTATCCTTGCTCAGTGCATTCATTAGCGAATCGGCCGTGCTTGTTTTTTGGGCCATCAATGTACCGCTTGTCATTAACGCGGCTAATAATATGATCGTCTTTTTCATCTATTGTGTGGTTATTTGTTGATTATTTGCTTTGATATTTACTATAAGTGGCCGCTACCTGTATTTTAATAGTTTCGGCTATGTTGTGAAAAACCAGGGTGGGTATCTTAATTTTATGATCGGCGCATTTCACCATAAACTCCGTACTCAGGCTAACTGTGCCGCCTTTTACCGTAAGGGTGCCGGGTATGGTGCGCGCTTGTTTAATTCCGTGTACATCCAAATCGCCGGTGGCATTTACGCTATAGGTCCCATCTTTGCTCAAGTCCGGGTGTTCCTGTATCTTTCCTTTAAATACGGCGTTGGGATATTTATCACTTTCCATATAATTCTCGTTAAAGTGTTCCTGCATCAGCGATTTATCAAACTTGAACGATTTGATAGATACGCTAAAGGCGATGTCGCCTGTTGCGGAGTTATAAACGGAAGCGCCGCTGCCTGTTTTAGCTTCGATATCCTCAATAGGCGCCTTTGAATAAAGGCTTACGCTGGCGGTTTTACAGATATAGGTGTCCCCGCCTGCCTGGTAAAACGCTAACCAGGCAAGTAAAATAATACTGATATGTTTCATGTTCTCTAAGGTGTTATCGACTGATTGATGTTCCAGCGAAGGCCCAAAGCAACCCCTGCCGACTGGAGTTTAACCTTACTGTTACCGATATCCGTTAATGGTACTTTTAAATATGGTTGTGCTGCAACGCTGAATTTTGAATTGAGCCGATGCTCGTAAGTAGCATTTAAATTAAGTACACCGAAAAAGTGCCGGTTACGGTTAATAATGGTTGTACTGGACGGCCCCGGAGTGCCTGGAGTTGCATAATCATAAAAATACTTTTCCTTCAGCATAATATATGATGACAAGCCCGAGCCTACACTAAAGGAGTTTTTACTTTTGCTATATAGCTTATAATCAATATTTAGAGGAATGTCCAGCACCCGGCAATCGGCAGATACGCTCTGCGGATCATTCCTGAATTTATAACCGATATAATAATTATCAAAAGTGGTAGCGTAGGGCTTTTTAGAATATGCTGCCCCCGTGCTAACGGTTAGCCTTTTAGTTAATCCGACTGAAAAAAGCACACCTATGTTAGCACCTACCTGGCTATTTTTAAAGGACCCGGCACCATTGATATCCGGCGATACCATCATTGCTAAACCAAATTGCGGTTTAAATTTAGATGAGCTGCTTACCTTAGGTTTTTTAACCTGTGCCTCGGATGGATTAGTTACAGCCTGCGGAGCATCGGGTGTTGCAGTATTGGCAGATGCCATACTTTGCCCGCTTAATACATCTTTTGCCGGGGCATTATCGGTACCGGTTACTGTAGTATTTACAACATTATCATTCTTAGCACCATTTGAAGCCAGGGCATTTTGCTGCTGAGGTGCGCTTACAGGCGGACTAACCGATTGCTTGCCAGCATTTACAGGCGATTGTGCCTGACTGTTCCCTTGCCTGCGATGGGGTTTGCTTACTGTGCCTGTATACACAGGCGCAACAGTTGTACCCACACGAGGCACCACTGCAACAGCGGGTGCATTAATAGCTGCTGTACCTGCGGCGTTGTTGTTATTTATTCCTTTTGCACCGGTGTTTGTATGGATCGTATCAACCGGCAATTGTTTTGCAGGCAAGGGTTTAGTAACCACAACTTTTTGATCAACCCCCGCGGGTTTAAATAGCCACCAGCCTAAAAACAATAATAATATAGCGGCTGCAGCACCAAGCCTTGGCAGCCAGTAAATAACGCCGCGACGCCTTTTGCCAGCATCCATCAGCCGCTCAAGGTTATCCCAATCCTGGTCATTATATCCAGCATGGGTATCCGGTATATCCAGCCCACTTTTGAATAGTTCGTCCAGTTTATTTTTCTCTTCCGCGCTCATTACCTTATTCCGTTTTTAAAGAAAACACCATTCACATTAGCAGCGTTTATGGCTACCACGGGCGAATAGTTGAAGTTACCGCCTCCGTTATCTGCGCGAGGCTCGTCGGCTTTTAATATCATTAGTTTTAGCTTTTGGCGTGCTTTATGAAGGTTTGATTTTGATGTACCGGCGCTGATACCCAGCATTTCGCCAATTTCATCGTGCCCGTAACCCTCAATAGCAAATAAGTTAAATACTGTTCTGTAAGCTTGCGGCAAACGCTGCACCATATCCAGCAACTGATCGTAGTTTAGCTTTTTATCTGCAAACTCCCCATCGCTTATATGTTCTGCTTTGTCCAGGTCATCTGTATAGGCCATTTTTAAATTGGCCCTGTAATGATCAATAGAAGCATTCATCATTATACGGCCAAGCCATGCTTTAAAAGGCCTGTCGTGATCGTACCTGTCAATATGCGTAAACACCTTAAAAAATCCCTGGTTCATTACTTCCGCCGCCTCATCCCTGTTACCCGCATACCTTAAACAAATGCCCATAGCAAAGCCATAAAATGCTTTGTACAGCAATTTCTGGCATTTCCTATCCTGCTTAGCGCAGCCTCTGATCAGTTGATGTAAATCTTCCTCTGTCATATATCCGGAGCTACCTGTTAAAGTATTGCGATCGTTTTAATAGTTTATTACCTACATCACGGAATAGTAAATATAAAGGTTGCCTGCGACATAATTTTTTTTAATTATAGTGTTGCTCCTGGTCAATATTTTCAGAAGGCCCTTATTTAATTAGTAATAAATGCCCTTTATTAAACAAATAAAAAACAATAGGCAACCATTTGCATTTTAGATACGTGTTAGGTACTAAATAAACCAGTTATAGTGTCTTCAAAATTTTTAACTATTCAGGATAGCTTTAAAGTAGAGCCGTGCATTAAATGCGGGCGCCGGCCAGTTATTGAACAGCGTGGAACAGCATGGATAGTATTATGCAAAAAAGACGCATGCAATAATGAAGTAGCCGGTAAATATGTTGATTTTGAGGCCTGGAATGACCGAAACAAAAAATAATGCCAACAATCCCTGTTATCAGGCAACCCTATCCATCTGGCCGACGATATATAATTATAAGCATCTTAATTTTTAGATGCCTGTCAGCACACACTCGCTATGGTTCCTGTTTCGGTTGTTATTATTACTAAAAACGAAGCTGAAGTTATACAACGCAGCATTGCAATGGCCCGGTTAGTTACCGATGACATTATTATTATTGATAACGGCAGTACAGACGACACTGTAAAAATAGCCACAGCCAACGGCTGCCAGGTATTTAGTGAAAGTTGGGATGGTTATGGTGCCAATAAAAACAAAGGCATAGCACATGCACGCTATAGCTGGATCCTGAGCATAGATGCGGATGAAATTATTGATAACGATTTGATCACATCGCTGCATCGCCTGGATTATCATAACCCGTCGGCGGTTTATAACATTCGTTTTAAAACTTATTTCGGCCATAAACTAATCCGCTTTGGCAGTTGGGGGCGCGATCATCATATCCGCCTGTTTAATCGCAATACCGTTAAATGGTCTGAATTGCCTGTCCACGAAACATTGCTACTCTCTAAAAAAACAGTCAAAAAAACACTGCAGGGGTATATCCATCACTATTCGGTAAAAGACCGGGACGAATGCCGCGAAAAAGCAATTCATTACGCATCGCTGAGCGCTAAAAAATATTACAGCTGCGGCAAAAGGAGTAATTTCATCAAATTATACTTCTCCCCAGCCTTTAATTTTTTACGCAACTATTTTTTATACCTCGGGTTTTTAGATGGCCCGGAAGGCTGGTATATCGCTAAAAATACGGCTAATAACACCTGGCTTAAATACCATTATCTGTACAGTCTGGAAAATACCGATACTAAAAAGCACTATGCTAAAGCCAATTTACGCTTTACTTATTTAACAGAATAGTGTTGAGCACTTGTTGATAATAGCAGATATTCTGTCCGGCTATCTTACTTATTTCAAAAACGTTTTTAACTTTTTCGTTGCCTTTTTCAGCCAGGCTATCAGTTACTTCCGGGTTATTCAATAAATACAAAATAGCTTCGGCTATTTGCCCGGTGTTACCGGGATCTACCAGCAATCCGTTTACCCGGTCGTCAACCAGCTCGGGGCCGGATGTACGGTTTGAATTGATCACGGCTGTACCGCAGGCCATAGCTTCTAATGGCGCTAAGGCAAAAGCTTCGGCGTATGATGGGAAAACAGCCATGACCGATGCCGCTAAATGATGGTATAATTCACCGGTTTTAACATGGCCCATAAAAGTTACGGTACTTTTTGCCTGCGCATTTAACAGGCGTACTACCTTTTGCCTACTGCCTTTACCCAATATCACCAGGCGGGCAGCCGGCATTTGCTCAATTACGATATTCCATGCTTTAGCTAACTGGTAGATGCCTTTTTTTTGCACCATAGTCCCTGTAAAAATTACCTGCAGCGGATTTTTTTTTACATCGCCTGTTGGCACATTTGTATTAATGCCATTATACAGCACTTCAATTTTATGCGGATATGAAAAATATAAGGCACTTTTTTTAGCTGTATAATTACTTACACCCGCTACCGCCGCCGCCTTGTTTAAAATATCTTGCTCCATTTTTAATATATGCGGCAATACAGATTTACCAGCCTCCCTATTAAAATAGGTGATGGAACCGTTCATTTTAACAACCACAGGAACAGATAAAGCGGGGAAGGGGATGTAAGATCTGCAATGATGGACGTAATCATTATAGTCAGGCATTTCAATAATGTCTATTTTATACTCCGCAATAATACTTTCCAATTTGTTTTTGTACAATGCCAGGCTTTTTTTAATGATCCTGTCCATGATACCGGTATCTTTAAATACCCGGTTAACCACACGCACAAAAAAGTTTTGCTGGTTGCAGCACCAGTTCCCATCTATTGTCCACCTGTAACGATAAACTTTTACCCCTTCGTCATTAAACTCATCCGGTCCGCCATATCCCGGGCTATATAAGCCTGCAACTACAACTGTATGCCCCATTTTAGCCATTTGTCGCGCCAATAATTGCACAGACGTACCTATGCCGCCATGCCTGCCGGGGGGATATTCATCGCACAGGTAAAGGATATTCATCAGGATAAAAACTGTTTAAAGTTGTAAAGATGCTGTTTGGTTATTTGCTTTGATATCAGCCCAATAAAAATATAAAGCGCAACAGCTATCAGTAACTGCACCGCAAAATGAATATTTAACCGGATAATGATAAAATAGATGATGCCGGCCAATGCGGTAAATATGATAAGCGGACGTAACGAAATAATCATCACCTGCCGGCCTACCAGGCGGTAGTATAAAACAACCTGCAGTAAAGTAGTGATTAAAAATGCAACCGATGCGCCCAGACCGTTAAATTTAGGGATAAACACCAGGTTCAAAACGATATTAACAACTGCACACGCAACGGTGATGCTTGTAACTGATCTGTACTTTTTAGCGCTAAAACTGACAGACCATAACAGGTTAATAAAAAACAGGAACGGGATACCAAGCGATAGTATAAAAAATTGAAGTGAATTAGTTGCTCCATATTTGCCGTGTGTAATTAAACCAACCAACGGTGTCCATAAAATATTAAGTGATAAGGGTATCAAAGCGGCAAAAAACAGTACAGTAGAATTAAACGACACGATCTGTAGTTGCTGCTGCGCATCCGGCTTATTCCCGCCAGCTAATAATCGCGAAAAGCGGGGCAATATCATAGGGGCTATAATATACATAGGCAGGCGGGCCAGTTCTGATGCCCGGTAAGCAAAGCTGTAATCGGCCAATACGGCATTGGTAGCCATGGTGCCCAACAATATCCAGTCCATACGTGATAAGCTGATATCAAAAATTACAGATATATACTGCGCCGCCGATTCCCTGATCAGTTTAAGATATGCCTTAAAATAAAACCTAAAGCCGAAGTTTGTTGTGATAATAATATAGGTGAGCAAACTAATAAATTCAAATCCTGAAGTACTGATCAGCGTGATAGTAACTGTAGCTGTATTAAGCAGGTGCAACTGCATGAGCCAATAGGCTGCTATTATTTTGCAGCTATTGCTGATCATGGAGATAATAGCATAAGGCGTAAAGCGTTCTTTTGCGTTTAAGAACTGTTTTAGCGGGATCCCCATATAAATAAGCCCCTGCGCAGCGAAAAACCAGGGCAGGTAATGCAATACGCCTGCCGCATTTTTAACCATTATATTAATGATCAATAAAATGGCCAGGGTAATGATAAACCCGGTAACCGAATGCCATAAAAGAGCGGCAGCGGCCCAATCCGACCGGTTCGACGCGGCTATCCTGCGGGTAACTACCTGTTCTAACCCTAAACCCAATACTGTGGTGAGAAACGTCGACATGGCATTCATCCAGCTGATCATCCCAAAATTATCCTTAGACAGGTAGATGGATATCAGGTAAAAAAAAGCCGCTGCCAGCACCTGCACCGCAATTGCCTGTAAACCGGATGAAAATAACCTGATCAGTAATTTATTTTTCAGCAATGCAATTAGTATTGAGTATCTATCAAAACTAATACAATCTTTTTTGTAACCGGGTTGCCTTTAATAATTATTATATATCATGACCGATAATAATTCCGGCTGCCAGTACCTTATCACATTATAATATATAGTTATAAAGCTGGCGCTATTAAGGCAACCTATTTAGCCGCCGTGTCGTAATGTTTAATACCAATCAGAGACACAGATCAAAGGCCCTGACAGGTAATTAAACTAATTGTTAACATGGTTAAACAGGTTGTTTCGGGCTTAAAAAAAGTATTGGATAAGGTAGATTGGAAGATCCTCATTTTCCTGATCCTTTTTTTAAATATCAAGCTACCCGCAAAGATCATTGCCATAGTACTGATCTACCTGTTACAGTTTGATTTTAAACTTGGCTTTAACCTTAAAAACTCCAGGCTGCCACTCTTTTACCTGCTGATTATTCCTATCGCCTTTTTAGGCTTAATCATTAACAAAAACTACCAGCATACGCATTATATCCTGCTTTTTTTAACCGGGATAGGATTTTGGCTATTATCCATACTGGCCATACACCAGGTTAAACTAATGGTTGATAAAACCAATACGGAAACCATCCATCGTACCATTATTGCTTTCTTTATTATTAATGCCATTATTTCGCTGGCAAACCTGGGGTATATTATGTGGGAAACCGGCAGCATCAACCCTTATACCTTCCGCGGCCTGTACCAGGCTTATTTTATCAATACCGGCGATGATATTAAAGGGCTTACTTTTGATATCTCATCTACCAACGCGGCGTTAAATGCTTTGGGGGTAATTTATTTTTTGGTTAAAGAGAAGCCGCTGATGCTGTGTGTATGTATGTGTACCCTGCTGCTTACTTACAGCAACCTGATCACCCTGATCCTTTTTGCCGTATTGCTTTTACTGTTTGTTTTAAAGAGTACACGCACTCAAAAAAGCATGATCGTTATCTGCTTGGGGCTCTTGCTGATCTTCATGGTAAAAATATCACCACAGAACAAAAATTACGTTGCGCAAAGTATCCAGGCCATACTTCACAAAAAAAATGCTAATCAGATCCCGTATATCGTTCCGGCAAAGCCAATCCGGCTTACCGACAAGCCCGACAGCCTGCTAAACCCTGATGAAAAGCGGCAAAAAATTGCCTTATTATACCTGGATAGCGTACATAAAGGGCATCAGCCAAAACCCCTGACCTATTTTAAAAAGATCATCCCGGTAAGCACCGGTGGTAAAATAATGATCCCCGCACCTGATACAACTGCCGAGCAAAACAACCTGAGCAAAGAGATTGAACCCGACAGGCGGTTGATGCTGGGCTTTATCAGCACACATCCATCAAACCTGCCATTATCAACCCAACAAAACTATGCCCCGGCTATTCCCGGTAAATTAACCGGGATGATACAAACCTTCCGGTTTTTGCAACAGCATCCGGCAGATGCTATAGCGGGATTGGGTATCGGCAACTTCTCATCAAAAATAGCTTTCCGTGCCGTGGGTTTGGGCATGAGGGGGCGTTACCCCGAAAAATATACTTATATCAACCCGGCATTTTTAACCAACCACCTTGATCTGTACTTAAGTTATTTCAGCAAAAGTGTTGCTTACCGTTCGGTCATGAATAATCCTTTTTCTGTGTACGATCAGCTACTAACAGAATACGGCTTATTGGGATTATTGGCCTTGCTGATCTTTTATTTGGGCTTTTTTATAAAACAGTATAAGATGCTAAGTTATGGCCTGCCCATGCTGCTGTTTGTGGCGGGGATCTTTTTTATCGATTACTGGTTCGAGCAGTTATCGGTACTGGTATTGTTTGAATTGATGCTTTTCCTGGATATGAAGGAGCATAAAACAGCTGTCGAAAACTTAAAACCGGGCCATGCAAACTAATCCACAGGTGACCGTTTTAATGCCCGCCTATAATGCCGGGAAGTATATAGCCGAAGCTATTGCATCGGTACTTGATCAAACCTTTGCAGATTTCGAACTATTGATAGTTAATGATGGCTCAACAGATAATACTGCAGCCATTATCGAATCGTACAACGATCCGCGTATTGTCCTCATCAGCCAGGAAAATAAAGGCATAGCCGCCGCTCTTAATACCGGTTTAAAATATGCGCGCGCGCCATACATTGCCCGTTTTGATGCCGATGACATTTGTCATCCGCAGCGCCTGGAAAAACAGCTTAACTTTTTAAACGATAACCCGGGTTATATATTAGTTGGCAGCGACGCGGATTATATTTTAGAGAACGGCGACCCGCTGTTTTATTTTGATTGCATAGCGCATACGCACCAGCAGATTATAGATAAGCTTTACTTCTATTGCCCGTTCCTGCACCCTACCGTAATGTACAGGAAAGACTGCATTTGTAAAGCCGGCGGGTACCCCACAGACGCGCATAATTTTGAAGATTATTTATTGTGGACAAGCATTGCCAACCTGGGTATGCTGCACAACATACCCGAAGCATTGATCAAATACCGGCTTAATTCATCGTCGGTTACTATTGATGAACGCTGGCGCGGCCGGCGTTTCCGTCAGCTAAAGAGGGAGATCATTAAACGCGGATCTATAACCGCGACGGAAGGCGAAGAACTTTTGGCCATTATTAAAAAACAGGATGTGCGGAAAATAAAGGAAAGTTCGTACCATGCCCTGTGCGCTAAAAAGTTCCTGGCTAATAATTATCAGCCGGAAAAAGCGCGCCCGCATATTTTAAAGGCCATCCGCATCTACCCTTTCCGATGGGATAATTACCTGCTGTATACCGTAAGTTACCTGCCCGCAAAATTTATTTTATGGCTGCATGGTTTAAGCCCTAATAAACTGTAATGTACAGATGAAAGTAGTATTAATTACACGGTCAACTTTATATGCCGGTCGCGGAGGCGATACGGTGCAGGTGATAAAAACTGCGGATCACCTGCGTAAGATCGGGGTTGAAGTGGATATCAAACTATCTAACGAGGTGATCGATTACAGCGGATACGATCTGCTGCATTTTTTTAACATCACCCGCCCGGCCGATCTGCTGCGGCACAGCAAAATATCGGGCAAACCCTATGTGATCTCTACCATCCTGTTAGATCAAAGCGAATACGACCGCCATTACCGTACGGGTTTGGGCCGCGTACTCCGGCTTTTCTCGCCTGATGCGGTAGAGTATATTAAAACCATGGCGCGATGTATATTAAGGAAAGACCATCTGGCCAGTCCCGAATTTAGTTGGAAAGGGCAACGTGCCAGTATCATGGAATTACTGCGCGGCGCGGCAATGCTATTGCCTAATTCACCATCCGAATACAACAGGTTAATCCAACGCTATGGTGAAACAGCAAATCACATGGTGATCCCTAACGGGGTTGATATACAAACATTTAATGATCTGCATACCGAAAAGGACCCGGATATGGTGCTATGCGTAGCCCGGATAGAAGGTAATAAAAACCAGGTGAACCTGATAAAAGCCCTGAATAATACCCGCTTTAAAGTAGTGCTGGTAGGTAAACCCGCGCCCAATCAACCAAATTATTATGCCGAATGCCGTAAAATAGCGGCACCGAATATCCGGTTTATTGATTACCTGCCGCTGCCCGATCTGATAGATCATTACAGGAAAGCCAAAGTGCATATTTTACCCAGCTGGTTCGAAACAACCGGCCTCAGTACATTAGAGGCTGCCGCTATGGGCTGCAATATTGTAATTACCGATAAAGGCGATACCCGCTGCTATTTTGAAGATTATGCATTTTACTGCGACCCGGTATCGTCCGAAAGCATTTTACAAGCGGTTGAAAAGGCAAGCAAAGCGGCGTATAACCCCGACTTACATCATAAAATAGCTCATAATTATACCTGGGATAAAACCGCTGCCGAAACTTTAAAGGCTTACAAGGTGGCCTTATCTCATCAAACCCAAAACAATTATATCCCATATCATGAAAGCATTGTTTTGGATTGACGATAACTTAAACAACCGCATCAGTTACTATCACGTAATGCTGATGCTGGTTACCTTGCCCTTCGATCAATTTTATAGCCATATTGTGCTGATCAGCTTTGCTTTGCACACACTTTTTCATTTAAAAAAGGAAAAGCTTAAGGAGGTATTTACACAGCGGAACCTTATGCTGCAAGCTGTGTTTTTTATAACGCTTATTAGTTTAAGCTATACATTATACCCGGCCACAGCTGCAATTGATATTACCAGGCAGTTGGTTATCCTGTTGTTCCCCTTATTCTTCTCGCTTACATCATTAAATATCACAAAGTACCGCGATAACCTGCTCACTATATTTTCGGCGGTTTGTGTGGTAACTGTTGCAGGCTTATACCTGTATGCGTTTTATTTGATCCATTATTTTAAACTCCCTGTCAGGGCTATTTTCTCCGATCTTTTTATCAATCACAAATTCAGCGCACCCATCAATATGCATGCTACTTTTCTTTCGCTGCAGGTAGCTGTTGCGTTCTTTTTTATTTTATCACAGTTATTTAAAACGCAGCCATCCAAACATAAAATCATTTTAATAGCAGCTGCCGCTTTGCTTTTATCGGGGATCATTCAATTAGGTTCAAAAGCTGTATTGGTGGTTATATTGGCAGGAGTAAATATAGCTGTACCCTATTTTCTGATTTCCACTGCTAAACGCAGCAGATATATCTTGATCACAGCTACTTTATCGGTATTTATTATTGCCGGTGCTTTGAATATCACCAGCTTAAAAGATCGTTATGTAACCGGTTTGGAAACCGACTTATCTAACCCCACAGCTAATGAGAGTGTGGAACCACGGATTGTACGATGGCAAGCTGCAATGGAGGTTGCCAAGCAAAAACCCATAATTGGTTACGGCGCCGGATCTGAGCTGCATATATTAGGCGATAAATACTTTAACGAAAAGCTATACATCTCCTACCTCCACCGCCTTAACGCGCATAATCAATACATCAGCTTTTTATTGACCACCGGTTTAATAGGCTTGCTGGTCTACGTCGTCACCTTATATTCGGGGTTCCGGATAGCATTCCGGGAAAACGACCTGCTCTTTTTTGTATTTGTTTTATTGATAGCCGTTGTATCGCTTTCCGAGAGTTTGCTCAACGCCGAAAAAGGGGTATATTTTTACAGTTTATTCTTTTCGTTATTCGTTTTTTCGAACCCGAAAAAGGTGATTGGGCGTAACTATTTATTTACATAAATAATTATAAAGATGGGCAACCAAAGCAGGTTTCAGCCCGTCATCATTATAAACCGGCGCATTGCCGCATATAAGCATAACGCCATCATAATCAAACACTAATATTAAAACAAATTGACCGGGATCAACAAAAATATTTTAGCTACCCTCGCGTATTTTGATATGTTTAATTATCCATTAACGCGGGCCGAGATATTTTTGTTCCTCCAGCAAAAGCATAGCCATCAGGATTTTGATGCTGCACTGAAATACCTGGTAGCCAGCCAGTCGGTTTATAAGTTTGATTGTTTTTACAGTATAAAAAATGACCTGGCTTTGGTATCACGGCGTGTTGAAGGCAACCAAAAAGCCGCGGAATTATTAAAAACAGCGCGCCGGGTAAGCGAGTTGCTGATATGCTTCCCTTATGTAAGAGGTATAGCCATATCCGGATCTTTATCAAAAAACTACGCCGATGCCGATTCAGATATCGACCTTTTTATCATCACCGCCAAAAACCGCTTGTGGATAGCACGTACCTTAATGCACGGTTTTAAAAAGCTAACTTTTCTGTTTAATAAGCAGCATTATTTTTGCATGAATTATTATGTAGATGAGCAACAATTGCAGATCAGTGAAAAGAACATCTATACGGCAACTGAAGTGGTTACCTTAATCCCTTTGCAGGGAGATACTTGCTTTGAACAGTTTTTTGCGGCCAATAGCTGGGCACAGGATTATTTGCCTAACAACTATCTGCGCCTGTCATCTGCCCAGCCCATTAAAAATAAAACCGGGAAACAACTGATCGAGTTTTTGCTGAATAACAAACTGGGCGACCTGGCCGATAAAGCGCTAATGAAGATCACCGGGAAACGCTGGAACAAAAAGACCGTTCAAAAGCGCCTGAATATGCACGGTGTGATATTAAGCATGAGCGCCGGCGAACACTGTGCCAAACCCGACCCGGTAGAGTTCCAGAAAAACCTGATCAACCGGTATAACGAGAAGATCTCCCGCCTTTTCCAAAGCCGCGAAAGCAG
Organism: Mucilaginibacter sp. GW821-FHT07H05; assembly: GCF_059418485.1. Taxonomy (NCBI): domain Bacteria; kingdom Pseudomonadati; phylum Bacteroidota; class Sphingobacteriia; order Sphingobacteriales; family Sphingobacteriaceae; genus Mucilaginibacter; species Mucilaginibacter sp. GW821-FHT07H05. Next base: position 686,116 of record NZ_JBWKPY010000001.1, on the reverse strand, counting down.
CATGGTTTATTAATATGCTATATTTTTTGCAGGGTGATGATGAAATAATCGCCCATATATTTCCAGGGCCAGGTGCCTTTTAGGCGGTCTTCCCATTTCATCAGCCATTGATATTTTTTCGGATGCTTTTCGGCGAAGCCTTCTATATAGGATGGCGGCACTATGGTGCATAAACCTTCGGTGCTTAAATGCCTGAAATCCTTCCCGGCATGTTTAATTACATAGCCCGGATGATAATAAAAGCACTTAAAGTACTGCCCCTCGATATGCGCCCTGCGGCCATTTTTGCTAAAGAACCGCCGGGTGGCCGTTTTAAACTTCCCTTTAAATACCAGCAAGGTTTCCCAAAGGCAAAAGCCGGGAATAATGACCATGGTTACCGTACCGCCGGGTTTTAATAAGGGTGATAAGGAGCCCAATACTTTATCCAGTTTGCCGGTACAGTTTAAACCACCAAAGTTGGAAAAAATGGCATCGTATGGCCCGCGATTTTTAAGATCGTCCAGTTCGGTAAACGAACATAACGCTGTGGATACCATTGTGCTCATACCTGCCGACTCAACCTTTTGCTTCAAAACCTGCTGCATGCCGGTTGAGATATCGGTAGCGTGTACATGATGCCCCAGGCTGGCAAAATACAAGGCATCCTCCCCTGTTCCGCTGTTTAGTTCCAGTATACTGCTGTTGGGCTTAAGGTATTGCAACGCATGGTTACGCACGCGCGAACGCTTATAATTTACAATGGTATTAGACGAATATAGTTCGTCAAAAACAACCGACTGCCGGCTGAAAGCATCGCCGGCCAGTGCTTCGGGACTAAGCTGATCGGTTACCATGCCTTCTCGGTTTGTTTTAACCTGAATTTTTCAACAAGCGTGGCCGGGGTGTAGTATAACACCGACAAAGCCCTCCTGATCCCTTTAAGATCGGCTTTAAAGGGGTTGCTCATCAGTTGTATAAAACTATTGCGCGCCAGGTGCTGGTGATAATTACTATGCACGTATTTATGCAGTTGTTTATAGTACGATGGCGGGAAGGTATTGGTAAACATCAAAGCCATTTCGTCCGAATCTGTCCAGTTGCTTTTGGTTTTCAGATCGGCTTTTACACGTTCATAAAAAAGCGTGCCGGGTAGCGGGTATGATACCGAGATACCGATCTCAAACGGCAGCAGTTGATTAATCATCGCAATAGTAAGGGCAATATCTTCCTTAGTTTCGCCGGGATAGCCAAACTGGATAAAAAAAGATGGTTTAATACTATGCTTCTTCATTAGTTTGGTAGATTGGTGGATCTGCTCAATAGTAGTGCCCTTATCCATCGCATCCAACACCTTTTGCGATCCGCTTTCGGCGCCGATCCAAACGTTTTCGCAGCCGGACGCGGCCAGCGCAGCAATCTGGTCATCCTGCAAAAGCAGGTCGGCGCGCGACTGGATCTTGAACCTGAATTTTATTCCCGCATCGGTAATCAATTTAGCCAATGCAGGCACCCAGCCGGGTTTCAAACCAAAAATATCATCGCAAAACCAAATATGGTCCGCGCCATAATCATTAATGAGCAGCTTCAGTTCCGCCATCACATGTTCGGGACTGCGGGAGTTATAGCGACTGCCGTAAATGGGTTTAGCGCACCAGTTGCATTTAAATGGGCACCCCCGCGTGGTGCTCATGTTCAGCGAAAAATAGCCCGAGCTTTTCAGCCAGGTTTCCCGGTATGCCTGCATATTTACCAAATCCCAGGCGGGTAACGGCAGTACATCCAGGTCTTTTAAAACCGGGCGCGGATGGGTTTTGATAAACTGACCATTATTCCGGTATGCCAGTCCGGCTACATTACTGCTTTCTCCCCCGCCTAAACTGATATCGTTTACCAGCTCCAGCAAAGTTTGTTCGGCTTCGCCAATGATGACAAAATCAGCGCCTTCGTTTAGATATTCCTGATAATGATCGGTACTATCCGAACTGGAAACAATTACCGTACAGCCCCGTTCTTTAGCCAATTTGCACATCCGGAAAGCGGCCTCGCGCATATTGGTAAGGCACATTTTGGTGAGGTAGTTAAACCCGTCATCATATACCACAAAAAACTGAGGTTGATGCTTGCTGATAGCAGCGATAACATCATCAGGATCACTTAAAAACATAGTATCAAATAAAGAAACGCTGTAGCCGTTTTGCCGCATGAAGGCAGCCGCGTAAAGTGTCCCCAGGGGCGGGTATGGCTTGCCTGCCGACCATTGTTTAGGGTCGAACTGCATAAAATACGAGTGACTAAAGAGGATATTATTCATAACCGGTCTTTAATTAATGATAGCTGTTGGCGCTAAATTTAACGAGCATACACATTTTACACAGGTAGCGTTTTTATTGGTATCCAACCCTTTCCTAAAGTTTATGGCCTCCTTACTGTTCAGTATTTCGGTTAAAGAGTTTTCGCGGATATTACCTATAGTATCCAGGAAAAAGCAGGGCCTTACACTACCATCAGCTTCAATCACCGTGGATACCCAGGGCGCGTTACACTTTTTATAGGGGAAAGGATTGTGCCCATAAAAGGCAGCGTAATAATCATAGATAGCCTGAATTTTCAACGGCGGTTCGGCTATAAAGCCATTCATAAAATCGGTTTTATGCCTGGTCAATAATTGATCGATGACCGCCTGCAAATCGGGCAGGTCGCTTTCACTTAGCAGGATCTCGTGCTTTTTAGGTTCGCTCCAGGCGGTTTGGCGGTTAAAAGCATGACTGCTTACATCGGCCGGCAAAAAGCTGACCTGATCTATCCCCATGGCTTTTGCTTCCTGAATAATGGCCAACCAATTCCTGAAATTTAACCGGTGGATAACCGTGCGGGCAGTAATGCGGTAAGCCGGCCGGATTGACTTAATGTACTGAACCCCTTCTTTTAGTTTCCTAAAAGCCTGTGGTATATTACGGATAGCATCATGTAATACTTCATCTCCATCAAGAGAAATGATCAGGTCGTCTACCAGGTTTAACAGATTAAAGGCATGCTTTTCAATAGATAAGCCGGTGGATAAAAGCGTAATCTTGATGCCCTGTTTTTTAAGTATCGAACACAAGATGAAAAAGTTAGGGTTAAGCAATGCCTCTCCCCCCGACATCAGCACCTGCCTTGTGCCTAAGGTTTTCAGCGATACCAGCAGGCCCTTAATATCATCTTCCGTCAATTGCTTCAGGTTGCGGTTGTCCTTCCAGATGTCGCACATTACGCAGCGGCAATTACAGGCGCTATGCGGCATCAGGATCACAATAGGCAACGCGGTTATCTTATGCGTCTGCAATGTCTTGTAGCGCTTCCAGGTATGGCTTAATGAGGGTATCTGCATCACTGATAGCTTTTTAAAATCCCTGTATCTCGGGCTGGCGGTATTTCCATACCTTTTGTAGCAGCTTAATCTCGTAAGGGTATTTATACAAGTCTACTTTATAGCGCAGGCCGGCCACCATTTTTATAGCAATCCGTTTCAAACGGTTCAGGCGGATATCTGTAACTGTTGGATAAAGGCCGTTCAGTACCGTTTCAAAGTTCCTGATCTTGTCTATCATTTCAGGCGTTAGCCATGGCGTTAACGGGTTCTTCCGCAAATCAAAACTTTCCCATGCCGGACTGATCCAATCCTCCAGCGTTTGGGGAAAGGTAAATCCTTTAGCCTTCACTTCCTCAAACATGGTTGAACCTTCGGTGGGTACGGGGCTGTAGGTGTATATCACAATCTCTGTCATCGGGTTAACTGCCTTCACCTGCTTAATAAAATCAATCTCAAAATCTATCTGTGCTTCTACCTCCTGGGGGGTTGGCGCAGGCGTACCTAATACAAACGAATATTCGGGTACGATATCAAACCTCTTCATCCGTTCGGCAAAGCGGATGATCTGGTCGCCGGTTTGGGTGCCGCCTTTGTCCATCTGTTCTAATACGGCGTTATTGCCGCTTTCGGCACCAAAAAAGATCATCTTACAGCCCGATTCGCGAATGGCGGCCAGCGATGAATCCTTAAACTTATCCATGGTATCTATCCGGGCCATGCCCCACCAGGTCATTTTTTCGGGCTTAATCAGGTTTGCAAACTCAACCGCGCGTTTTTCTGATACAAAGAAGTTATTATCGTGAAACTCTATCGCATCAGCCCCCCATTTATCCTTAATATATTTCACATCCTGATAAACCGCCTGGGCCGATTTTGCTTTCCACCGGGCCTCGTAAATAGGCACCACCGCGCAAAACGAGCAGGTGAAAGGGCAGCCAATGCTGGAGTGATAGGCCATGGTTTTTTCGCCTAAATAGGTTTTACCTAAAAACTTGGTGACGGGGTAAAATTCATTTAGTTTATCGTAAGGTAATGGCGGCAGGCTATCCTGGTCAAGCAGGTCCTCTTTAATGGTTTTGGTGATCTTGCCGTCGGCTTTGTAAATCAGGTTTTTAACAAACTCGTAGGGTTTACTTTGCTCTAAAGCGTCGAGCAGATTGGGGAAAGCCCTATCGCCGGGACCGTTAATGATAAAATCAACATAACCCGAATCAAGCACCACTTTAGAGTGATTGGAGGGGAAATAGCCGCCCCATATCATGGTAGTATTCGGATGTTTTTGCTTAATGATTTTTGAAATAGGAATGGCCTGGCGCAACTGAGGCCCAGGCATGACCGAGAAGCCGAGATACCTGAACTCGCCGGTATCCAGATAGCTTAGTATTTTGGCTAAAGGATCATGCTCGCAATTACCGTCAACAATTACCCATTCATATTTACCCTCAACCGATGCGGCAATATTTAATATCGAATTAGGGATACGGTATTTATTGTTGGCGCTACGGGGGTTAAATAATAAAACCTTGTTCATATATCTTATCAGCAATATCTACTGTAGTTACGCCCAAACAGCCTTGCGGGTTGCTTTAAACTGTAAATAAACACAGTAAGCAACCATTATATTTTATTGCCCGTATTCCTATTAAACCACAATCCTGCTCCATTATGTTACAGCAACTCAGAAGGTATTTGCCCAAGCGTTTATCAGGCTCCCGGATCCCCGAAACCGAGGCCGCGCCGGCTTATGATATCTGGTCGGAAAACTACGATAACCAACCCGGCAACCTGATGCTTGATCTGGACGAGGTGGTATTTAGACGTTTGCTGACCCGTACCGATCTGAAAAACAAAAGCGTAGCTGATATTGGCTGCGGTACCGGCCGCCACTGGCATAAGATGATACAGCAGCAGCCCCGGCATTTAACAGGGTTTGATGTATCGGCAGGGATGCTGAACCGTTTAAAGGAAAAATTCCCACAGGCAGAAACCCAGCTGATCACTAACGACCGGCTGCCTAATATCCCAACTGATAATTTTGATGTGATCGTATCAACCCTCACCATAGCGCATATTAAAAACCTGGAAGATACCCTGTTAAACTGGTGCCGTATTGTAAAAAACGGCGGCGATATCCTCATCACCGATTTTCATCCGGATGCGCTGGCCATGGGCGGGCAACGGACATTTAAGCATGGTAACGGGCATATTGCGGTGCGCAATTTTGTACACAAACTGGCTAATGTAAAGGCAGTACTGGGCTTAAAAAACTGGAAGGTAGTTAATGATAATCAAATAGTTATTGATGAAAGCTTAAAGCATTACTACGAAAGTCAGAATGCTTTGCACGTATACGAAAAGTTCAAAGGCATGCCTATTATTTACGGGCTGCATTTTAAACATGAAGGATGATATTGAACAATGTTTACCGGGTGGGCGATGAAAAAGCGGGCAACATCAGCATCAGCGAAGGCAGAATAACGGATGGTACTGCCAACCGTGCCGACGACCTGCAGCTTGTTTTTAACAATGCCATCGCCTTCCCCGGTCTCATTAACTCGCACGATCATTTAGATTTTAACCTTTTCCCCCAATTAGGCAATCGCATTTATCATAACTATACCGAGTGGGGCAATTATATCCATCAAAAATACCCGAAGGAAATAGCGGCAGTTTTACGCATACCCATCGCATTACGTACCCAGTGGGGGCTTTATAAAAACCTGTTAGGCGGGGTTACCACAGTGGTAAACCATGGCGATAAGCTCCATATCCATAATCCGCCAATCACCATTATAGATAATTGCCAGTCGCTGCATTCTGTCCGGTTTGAAAAAACATGGAAACGCCGGCTCAATAATCCGTTAAAAAAGAACATACCGGCTGTGATACATACCGGCGAAGGTACCGACGTTGCCGCCGGCGAAGAGATAGATGAGCTATTGCGCTGGAACCTGCTGAACCGGGAACTAATTGGCATACATGGCGTAGCCATGACGCCCAAACAAGCCAAACAGTTTAAAGCTTTGGTTTGGTGCCCGCAGTCAAACTACTTCCTGCTGGGTACAACCGCCCCTATTCACCGGTTAAAAGAAAACGTATCCATACTTTTTGGCACCGACTCTACCCTTACCGGGCATTGGAGCATTTGGGAGCACATACGCCAGGCCCGTAAAACAGGTTATCTGACCGATGAAGAATTATACTTAAACCTCACACGTATACCGGCTACAGCCTGGGGAATAAATGGAGGGGATATTACGCCGGGTCACGATGCCGATCTGGTGGTTGCGCGCTTAAAGGATGAGCATAACCACATGGATAATCTGCTAACATTAAACCCGGCTGATATCCTGTTAGTGGTGGATAAAGGAAAGATCAGGTTGTTTGATGAGGCATTATATAGCCAGCTCAGTGATCTGCCCCGGCATCATTTCAGCAAGATCAAAATCGACGGGGCTTTTAAATATGTGTACGGCGATTTGCCCGGACTGATGAAAAACATCCGGCAGTTTTATCCTGACGCGCAGTTTCCGGTTACCTGTACTTGTTAAATAGATTTAATTACCCCCCGCAATGAAATATGTTTTTGTAAGTTATGTGGCCACTCCGGAGTTTGATGATCCGGAAGCATGGCTTAAACGCATTAACATGTATACCGGTGTGCTGGAAGCGCTGGCTGTTACCGATACCGTAATTAGTATAGAACAAATTAATTATGAAGGGAGCCTTTTGCGAAACTGGGTGCAGTACCATTTTATTAAATTGACCAAACGCGAAAGGCAAATCCCGCTAAAGCTTCATCGCTTTATTAAGGATCAAAACCCGGATATGGTGGTTGTGCATGGTTTACATCATCCTTTACAGGTGATGCAACTACGACTGTTTTTGAATAGGAAAACACGTATTATTTTACAGCATCATGCCGAGCAGCCCTTTAACGGGATAAAAAAATATCTGCAAAAGCTGGCCGGCCAATGCGCGGCTGCCCATCTGTTTGCATCGAAAGATATGGGGCTTGCCTGGGTTAAGCGGGGCAATCTTAATTCGGCAAATAAGATCCACGAGGTAATGGAGGTATCATCGGTATTTGAACCGATTAACAGGGCCGCGGCTTTATCAAAGACAGGGGCTACCGGACAGCCGGTATTTTTATGGGTGGGGCGCCTCAATGCTAATAAAGACCCTTTAAATGTGGTTAACGCTTTTTTAAGATATGCCGCGCTTTGGCCCCAGGCTAAATTGTATATGATCTATCATACCGATGAACTGATCGGTGAGATCCGGTTTGCCCTTAACCAACAGCCTTGTTATCAAAACAATATCGTTTTAATGGGCAAAGTACCGCATGCCGATCTGTTATACTGGTTTAACAGCGCCGATTTTATTCTTTCAGGCTCGCATTACGAGGGCAGCGGTACGGCAGTTTGCGAAGCCATGTCGTGCGGGTGCATACCCATTGTAACCCATATCGATTCTTTCAGAATGATAACCGATAATGGCAATTGCGGGATATTGTACGAGGCTGGCAACGAAGAGGCTTTATTTCAGGCTTTAAAACAAACCCGGCAAATGGACCTTCAGAAAAAGCGGGCGCATACCCTGGCACATTACCAGTCCACGCTTTCTTTCAACGCGATAGCATCGCGTTTTAGGGAAGTAACTGCCGGCTTAGGCACATAAAGCTGCATAATCTGCCCGGCAATACCGGCTATTTTGTAAGGGGCCACAGCATGGTATCGCACCCGGGGATTACTTAAAATTGAAGCGGCTATGCTGGCCATACAGTAGGTATTTTCGGTAACATGCCAGTTGGGGATAGCATCATCCATAGGCCTTACAAAACTGATCACCTTTGCGCCTGCATATAAAGCCTCCAGGCAAACCATGCCCAACCCCTCGTAATTTGAAGTATGTAAAAATACTTTACTCTGCTGCATCAGATCAAGCACCTCATCGTGTGGTATTTCGCCAACCAGGGTGATATGATCCTCCATTTTTAGCCTTTTTATCATCTGCATCAGGCGCTGTTTATCGGGGCCATCGCCACATAAAACTGCTTTAATATGCGGGAACTGATGCCTTAAACGGCAAATAACCTCAATAAATAAATGGTATTGCTTTAACGGTATGAGCGATCCTGCAGCTAAAACATCAATATGCCGCTCCTTATTTCCATTCCTGAACATCGTCTCATCAATACCACCCGGAATAACGTATTGCGGCATTACACCGTAGTTGATATACATATTACCGGCTAAAAAATCAGACAGTGCCAATAAAGAGCCGCCGCTCATATTCGCCATAGTACAGTACCGGTTACCTGGTTTGGCATCCTGCCCCAATATCCAGCAATAGTGTTTTAAGTGATATAGCCTGGCAAACTGCTCTGCTATAAAAGCACATTCGCCCAGCCAAAAGCTCAGCAGGCCAATTACCTCTTTATTTTTCCTGATCTTTTTTAGCGCCAACCATACTTTAGCCCAATTATAAACCCTCATTAATTTACCCCGGCCCCGGCCGCCGAAGGCTTCAACCGGTACACCGCACCAGGTATAGCTGCGTTTTTTAAATGGATATTGGAACGATAATATCAGCAGGTTAATTTCGGGATAGTGTTTTTTTATCGCCTTAATCAGTGCCTGCTGCAAAGGCAAACAAGTGGTATCCGATTCATCTTTCGGGAACCCGGGTGTTAATATAACCAGTGTTTTAGGCTTGTACAGCATCGGGTAATATAATTTTATTGCAATAGGCTAAACTTGTTTTATTGTGTGTGATCAGGATCACCATCGTATCATCATTAAGATTACTTAACCGCGCTAAGATCTCCCGTTCGGCTTCATTATCCAATTCACTAAAGGGTTCATCCAGTATCAGCAGATCAAAATCATGGTATAAGGCGCGCGCCAGCGCTATTCTTTGCCGCTGGCCGCCGCTGATGTTTTTACCATGCTCTTTAATCATTTTGCCGATACCTTCGGGATAAGCATTTAAAAAACCATCCAGGCCGCTCATATACAGCGCCCGCTCCAACCGAATGGTATCATATCCGTCATCTGCAAGCGTAATGTTTTTCAGGATGGTATCATTAATAAAAAAAGCCTGTTGCTTTACATACGCAATCCGGCTCCAATAGGATTGCCTTTGGGCAACATTAGTTTCATGGCCATTAATACTGATAGCCCCGCTGTCCTGCTGTAAAAAACCAAGCAGCAAATTCACAATAGTGGTTTTCCCCCGTCCCGATATACCGGATATCCCAACAAAATCACCTTGACTGATCTCCAGATCCAGATCGTTAACAACCAGTTGATCCCTGAACATGAAATCTACCCCTTCAAACCGGATGCTTTTAATTCGCTGATCAGGGTTTGAAGCTACGTGAGAGGCTGGATTTTCGGCAGGATTTGCCAGATCGCTTAAAGTAAAGCTGTAAGTGCGCATCTGCCCAACGCAGTTCAGTATTTTAACAGCCCCCGGAATGATCTTGTAAGCGGCGGCCATAAACACGCCAATAGTAAGCACATCAATAGTTGCATTACCGCCAAACCATTTGTTAATAGCTATCAGCAGCAAAAATCCCAACAAGGCAAATATTTCAATAAACCGGGCCGATAAACCATGCAAAGTTTGCTGTGTGGCCAAATTTTGGTTCAACTGATGCTGATGCCGGTGATAGCGGTTAACAAAAAAGCTGTTTTTTTGATAGACATTGCTTTCTACGTATCCCGCAAGGCACTCCTGTAAATACTGAATAACACGGGCGCTGCTTTGCTTGATTTGCGTACGCACTTTTTTAAGCTGATGCCGTGTAAACCAGCCTAATAATATAACAGGTGGCAACAGCATCACTAATAGTAAAATAAACAGTACCGGATGATAAAGCAGTATGGCCGCTATGGTAAAAACGATCAATATGCTTTGCGCGATGACCTGCTGAAAGTTGGTTAAAATATAATGACCGAACTCGATAGGTACATTGCTGATGTGCCGGATACGCAGTGAAGAATCTACATGAACAAAATCGGCATAGCTGCCTTTTAAATAATCGTTGATATTCCGCTCCGAAAGGCGGGATGCTACCCCATAAACAAACTGATGCTGGCTTTTTGACACCCATACACCGGCTAAATTTTTGATGCAAAAAACCGCGACAAACAAACCTGTGCTATAAACCGGGTTGGTATTGATCAGTATCCGGTACACCGGACTTAAAAAAGCAGTTGTTGGTAAAACGGCAGTACTACTGGTATAAGTGCGGATAATTAAAAGCAACAACACCAGGAAAACAATATCTGCCACGCCCATCAGCAAGTCGAAGCCGGCCAGGATAAACAGGCGATTTTTTTCCTTTAGGGTAAGGATATTAAACAGTTGAGCTAAAAAACCTTTCAAAACGCGGGGTTATGCATCTATTACGTTAGGTAGTACGCAAGACACGGCCTTATAGTTGCCAGCGGGAAACTGTTTATTAAAATATAAAAAGCCCTGCAGCTATCAACTGCAGGGCTATGCTATTCAAGTATATAAAGATCAGAAACCTTCGTTAATTACCACCTCATCTACTTTAACCGGGGCTGGTGCATGCGCGGCCTTTTTGCGCACCAACTCGCTTACCCGGTACATCAGGATAATGCTGATAATGGATACCGCCACTATAACATAACCCACCACATTATAATTTTCCAGCGGACTAAATTTGCTTTTCTGAACTACGATCATCCCGGCAATAGCCGCCGCAACACCGCCGGCAATTTGTTGTAAGGAAGCATTAATACTCATAAACGCTCCGCGGTCTTCCATATCAGGCACCGCACTGGTTAATGCTGATGATGGCACCATGCGGCTTAATACGCCCATCATCATCAATATGTTAAAAATAACAACCAGCCAAAATGGGGTAACCGACAGGTTTGTATATAAAACGCACATAATCATCGTCCAGATAGATGCACCCATAAATACTTTAAACTTGCTGACCTTATCACTAACCCGGCCAATTATTGGCATAATCACCAATGAACTTACCCCGGATATCATAAACAAATTAATTAATTGCGGATTTGTAATACGTAAATTATTAATAGCAAATGCGCTCCCGAACGGCATCATCATAAAACCGCCTATAGATAAGAGTGCCGTAGCCAGGAAGCCGATGCGGTAATCGCGTTTAGCTACCGTCCTCCACAAATGCGCCAATGCCGATCTATCGTGCTGAACAGACAAATGCGCCGTTACCGGCTGCATTTTAATCATAATTATAAAAGCTGTTAGGGTAGCTAAGCCACCAATCATCAGAAATGGCGCTTCCCAACCAAATAAAGTAGCTAAATACAAACCAATAGGTATACCCAGCACCTGACTGGCGCCGAAGCCCATTTGCAAAAAGCCCATTACCCGGCCGCGTTGCTGCAAGGCAAACAGATCGGTTATAATGGCCATGGAGATGGAGCCGATTACCCCGCCAAATAACCCGGTGATGATCCGCGCTACAAGCAGTTCGATGTATGAATGCGACAGACCGCAGAATACGGTGCCGGCAATAAAACCGATGTAAAAGAATAACAGCAGTTTCTTACGGTCGAACCTGTCGGCAAAGCCGGCGGTAAGCAGGCCGGAGATCCCGGCGCTAAAGGCATAGGCCGATACGGCAATGCCAAACGCTGATGGTTTAAGGTTCATGGATTTCATCAGCATATCGCCCAGGGGCGACATCACCATAAAATCAAGTATTACAGTAAATTGTGTAACAGCTAACAGAAATATCACTAATTTTTGATAACCGGTAAAAGGTATGGGTTCTTGTTGTTTCATTGTATTGTTTTTATATCAGCTCGCAGCACAAATAGCCTTTGGTATTAATTAAATTGATTATTTGATAATGATTTAGCGTAAAAGTTACTACGCGCAGCACACAATCTTCATCTTCTATATCCACGCTCCACTCCTGTATAGCCTCATCACCATCCAATAAAGCACAGATGATCTCCTTGTCGATATCCGACTTTATGTTTGTTTTAAATAGCAGTATGTGATCAAAGTTTTCCATAAATAAGTAGGTGCTCATTTATTAAGTTTCAAAAATTATATTAGTTCTTCAGTGCCTTTACCACCAGGTCAAATGTTTTCCATAATACCTCGTCAGTCATGGTAAAAGGCTTCCCTCCTACGCTTTGGCCTTCCATGTGGAAACGGATCAATGCGTAAAGCGGTGAAAAAGCGATAGACCAGTATACCTCAAACGGCATTTCGTTGATCTCGCCCCGCCTAACCACATTATCCATAAACTTGCCTATGTTTACTTTAAATTTCTGCATAAACACATCCATAAACTGCAGTTGATATGATGAGCTGCGCATCTGATCAAAAAACTTCCCCATTAAAGGGTTCTCGATCATATACTTATAGCGGTTTTTCCACTGAATCCTTAGGCCCTCTTCAAACGAAGCATCCGGATCCAGGTCTTTAAGCATGGCCTCGCCCATATGGTCGCCTTCCTCCAGCGCAACTCTCAGTATCAGGTCATCTCTGTCCTTATAATAGATATAAAGTGTAGCTACCGATATACCGCAAGCCTTCGCCAGCTTATTCATGCTGAAGCCTTCAAAGCCATATTTCACAATACTTTCAATCGCTTTTTGCTTTACCAATTGCTCTTTATCAGTATCTCTTGTACGCATGTATTTATTAATTCGCTACAAATATAAATGAATGTTCATTTATTTATGAAATATATTTTTATTTTCCCTATGTGTCATTTCGAACGAACAAGGGAAGGCTGTGAAGGGCGTGAGGAGAAATCTTATACGAGGCGACGGTCCGCGCGTAGAAGATTTCTCTCTACGTTCGAAATGACAACAAGGTTAAGAGGAGCTACTGCTTATCCAAAACATTATGATCCGGCGCCCACCGTTTTTGCCATTCGGGGTATTTGTTGAGCACTTGCTGAGGGGCATAAGTATACCAGGCATAGCCATCGCGTCTTTCCCGGTCAACCTCGGCCAGGGAATAAACAACTTTGCTATCGCGGTTGCAGAATAGCGGCCTGTGGGTTTTCAACTCATAGTACCTGGTCCAGATGGGCGGCGCTTTATCATCAGTCACCACTACCCTATCTGCTGTTGAAATCCTAAACGGTGTTACCATGCGCGGCGCGGCAACACGGTCAACCCGGGTATGCAGGATCTTTGAATCGTTAAACCAGGCCACGGCGTTTTGTATCGCATCAATTAATTCTTTTCCGGGCTGATCTATGGTCATTAAAAAACTAACCATATTGGCACTCTCCTGGTTACATATAGATGGTGGTTCAAACTTGCGGGCCCAGGCCGGCTGCAGGGTTACCTCATCATGCTGCTGGCACCAGGCGGTAGGTTTACCGGCATCGTTTATCTGGGTTTTGATAATGCATTGCAAACCTTTTGCGTAAGCTGTAATTAACTTGTCGCGTTCCTTATCATCTATAAAAGCATACTGGGGCTTGTTATCCTTTACATCTTTCAGCAATTGCATGATCCCTAAAAAAACGCCGTCGTTATAGGTAATATACTTACTATAATTATTTTCCAGCGGGTAATATTGCGGCCAGCCGCCATTTTTGTATTGCGATTTTAGCACAAAATCAAAACCCTTGATAGCGCCGGTTTTATATTTTTCTATTTTAGTAGCCGTATATACATTAGCCAAAGCTGTAATTTGGCTATAGGTGCTCCCATTATCATAGGTGGTATTTAACACATTCCTGGCCGCGCTAACCGAGTCTTTCTGGTCATCGGTCAGGATGGCAAACACATCGTAATTTTTAGGCCAGCCACCATTGCTTTTTTGAAACAGCAGGATATTATCGGCAATTTTGATGATCTCGGATGGATCGTACTTAGGGTTACCCGGCCGGGCGTTTATCATATTTTTTTTATCAGCGATACCATACCAATGCCCTGCATTATCACCAAATAAATTGGGGTCGATGCGGGTATATTTAAAGCTGGCTGTGTTCTGCTGCGCATGTGTTTGCTGCGTAAGAAGAAGCATTATAGCTGCAACCGAACAAAAAAAGATTTTGTATAAAGGGGTATTATACTGCATGGGGTAATCCAGGTTAATTGTCAGGGTAAAATTAGATGATTCTCTGCTATTTAAATGAGCAGGGTTGGTAACAATTTAGCGACCCGGACCGGAAAACAAATGGTATTGGCCATATTGGAAAAGTAAAAAGCCTATTAGAAGAACAGGCGGCCCGGAATGCACACTTCATGTGGCTTTTAGGGATGAAGAATCCCGATTCGAAATGACTGTTTACTTTTAGAAAACACCAAACATTCCCCCACCCCAACCGTTCCACTTGTATATGAAAACCTACCTGCTGATCCGTGAACAATCCATACCGATACCATTAGAGGATGCCTGGGATTTCTTTTCGTCACCGCTGAATTTGGCTAAGATTGTACCAAAGGAAATGAGTTTTAAGGTAACCTCTCCTTTTAAACCTGATACCAAAATGTACGAGGGTATGATCATCACCTATAAAATCAGTCCGCTGCTGGGCATAAAGATGAACTGGATGACGGAGATCACTATTGTAAAGGAGCACCAATACTTTGTAGATGAGCAGCGCTTTGGCCCCTACGCTATGTGGCACCACGAGCATCATTTTAAAAAGATAAAAGGCGGTGTACACATGACCGATGTGCTTAACTATGCCATCCCCTACGGGCCAATTGGCACCATTGCCAATAAGGTACTGGTACGCCGGCAGGTAGAAAAAGTATTTGCCTACCGCGAAAAGGCCGTTACCGACCTGTTTGGCGTATATAAAGGGTAATTATTTACAGTACTTTTTTATTTCGTCGGCCGCGTTTTTGGCGCCTAAAGCCAGCGCTTTATTTAAATCGGTGCAAGCCCCGGCTTTATCGTTAGTATTTACTTTAGCCAGTCCGCGGTTTAAATACGAGGTGGAATTTTGCGGGTTTATGGTTATGGCAATAGTATAATCCCTTATAGCGCCTGCCATATCTTTTAAATTAAGTTTGGCGGCAGCACGCAAATTATAGATCTCTTCATTCTGGGGGTCCATTTTAATGGCATAGTTAAAATCGGCGTTCATGCGCTCGGTATTAGGCAGCATGCTGCGGGCCACACCCCGATAAGCATAAACTACCGTATTATCCGGGTTAATAAATAAGGTGGTATTATAATCATCTACAGCGCCCTCGTAGTTTTTCTCCAGCATCCGCAATTTCGCCCTGATAAAATAAGCCTCATCATCATTTTCCTTGATCCTGATCGCTTTGCTGATGTCAGCCAATGCGCCATCATAGTCTTTCAATGCAATTTTGGCATTGCCCCGGCTGTGGTAGGCTTCGGCCGATGCCGTATCTAATTTTATAGCGGTATCAAAATCGGCCATGGCGCCGGCAATATCACCGGTGTAGGTTTTAGCCGTGCCTCTTAATACATGGAAATTAGCATTGGGGGCCTGCCTCGTCATTAATTGATTAAACAAGGATAGTTCTTCACTATAATACCCGGCATCTGTCATGGCTTTTCCAATGCGGATGTATAAATGCTGATCTTTGGCATCTAACTCAACTATCCTGTTAAAATCAGCTATCGCACCTGGTTTATCATGGGTTTTTATCCTGGCTATTGCACGCCTGTAGTAGGTTTCGGTATTGCCCTGATTCAACGCTATCGACTTATCATAATCAGACAAGGCGCCGGCATAGTTTTTAAACATGCTTTTAATATCACCGCGCAGCTTAAAGGCAAAATCATTTTGCTGGTTAATGGCTATCGCAGCATTAAGATCGGCTAAGGCGCCGCTGGTATCTTTTAATTCCATTTTTGCCCGGGCCCGGGTAATAAACGCATAACTATTTTTGCCATTCAGTTTGATTGCGGCGTCGGCATCCTCCTTAGCTTCGTCATAGTTTTTGAGGTTGATCTTAATATCGCCCCGGTTCTGGTAAGCGTCAACATTGTTTGGGTCAAGTTCTATCACCTTATCAAATTCGGCTATGGCTTCCTCATTCATGTTTTGATACATTTTAACCATACCATTATATAGGTGCAACTGCGCATTGTTCGGGTCCTGCTCAATTGCTTTGGCATAATATTCCAGGGATGACTTGTCATCGGGATTATTAGCCAGGGCGTTGGCCAGGTATTTATAAATATTAGGCAGTTTAGGATTTAGCTTAATAGCGCTTTTATAATCGGCAACAGCAGCTTTGTAATCACCTATATTAGACTCGGCGTTTGCCCGGTAAAAAAAGGCTTCGGCGTTTTTAGGGTCAAGGCCGGTGGTTATCAGGTAATCGGCAATAGCACCTTTATAATCACCAATATTACCCTTTGAGTTTGCCCGGTAAAATATCAGGTCGGCATTTTTAGGGTCAAGCTTTGCGGCTATATCATAATCGGCAATAGCCCCTTTATCATCTTTCAAATTGCTTTTGGTAACACCACGATATTCGAAAAGCGACGGATCATTAGGGGTGATACCGATGGCGGTTGTAAAATCCTGCAACGCGCCTGCATAATCGCCAATATTACTTTTGGCATTTGCCCGGTAATGGTACATATCTGCATTACCCGGACTTAGCGCTATGGCTTTTGTAAAATCGGGTACGGCATTGGCATACTGTTTATAAGCGCTATACGCGTTACCGCGATAAAAATAGGCTGTAGCGTAAGTGCCATCCAGAGCAATAGATTGGGTATAATCCTGTATAGCTGCCGGATAATCGTTCAGGTTACTATAGGCGTTAGCGCGATAAAAATAGGCTTTCGCGTTTTTGCCGTTTAACTGAATAGCCTTTGTAAAATCAGCTATAGCCCCTTTATAATCCTTAGCCCCCGATTTTTGGTTACCGCTTTGTATATAAGCATCCGCGGTTTGGGCAAGCCCGTAAAAAGGTAAAAGGATACAAATGATGAATATTCTGATCATATTATAAGTAATACTGATATGGTTTACGGGCGCAAAACAAGGGACGATGAAAGGCTGGAACCATTGCCGGTATTACGCCCGTTTAAAAACGTACCTGCTGTAAAAAAGATCGACATTCTTTTGGTGATCGAATAGCCATAGCTAAACGAAGCCTGGTTAAACGCAAAATTTTTGTTGGCCGGTTGTATCGGATTAAACTTGGTGAGGCTGCTTGTAGAATAGAAACCGCCTACCGAAACCGAAACCTGGTGCTTAAACCTTTTATCAAGCGTAAGGCCGAAGGTACCGCTATACCTGTACTGCAAAGGCCCTGTACTGCCAAAATACTGCCTTATGGCATTATCTATCGTAAAATAATCGTTTTTACCGAACAGTTTCCCGCTGCCTGCAAACGATAGCTTAATCTCGGCGCCATTTTGCGCATAACCCAAATTGGTATCAGAATATAAGGGGGCAATAAAAGTACCCTGTAACGAAAAATAATAGATATAATTGATATTAGCCATGTAGTACTTAATACCTACCTCCAAATCGGTTACGCCCTGCGTATGGCTTTTAAAATCGCTTTGCTGGTAATCATTTACCACATAGGGCAATAAACCTACCAATGCAAAACGTTTGGTAAGGCCATACTCGGCATACATGGAGTAGCTTAACGAGGTGAAACGCCCATCATTATTAAATGGCTTAAGGGTACGTACCGAATCCCAACCCTTACTGGCTTTAAAAAAGTTGACCGATGGCGATATGATCAGTTTACCGGGCCGCACCGGGAAACCGCCGGCATAGCCGTTTTGTTGCCCGGCAATAAAGATCAGCAGGGCTATAAGTAAGTATCTTGATGGGGTAATCGTTATCTTCATAAGTTTTTCAGGTTAAAATAAAGCAAACGCGTCGCGCATCCAGCGCCCTTCCAGGTTTTTATATTGCTGGCTTACTTCGTGCCCCAGATCCTTAAACACCATGATCCTTTTTTTACCGGGGATATTATTGTAAGCCGCGTATTCATTAGCAGGCGGCGCAAAAGGATCCAGCAAACCAATACCCATAATGGCCGAGCAGTCCAGATTAGTGGCAAAGTTCTTTACATCGTAATAATCCAGATTATCCAGCACCTTGCCCATGGTTAGCGCCGGCTGGATAGCTACGTATTTTTTAATACTGCTCATGGGCCAGTCAACCGCGCCCACCAGGTTGCGCACATCGCAAAAAATAGGATTTTGTGCCGAACATAGCTTTACCCGTTTATCCAAACTGGCCGTGGCAATGGCTAAAAAGCCGCCCATACTACCGCCTGATGCTAATATATTATTATGATTTAATTCGGGACGGCTAAAAATAAAATCGACACCGCGCAGGCAATCCATAATTACGCCGCGCATCACGTATTTATCCCGGTCTTCTATATGATAAAAAATAAACTCATCGCGGCGGGTATCAATAGGGCCGCGGCTGTTGCCCTGTCCGCGCACATTTAGGGTGATGATGGCCAGGTCTTCGTCCATACCCACTATAGGGTCAAGGTTTACCTGGTAACCGGGCAATCCCAGCAAAACGGCAAATTTCTTATTTTTATTCTTGTTGATGGGAATGGTCATCCAGCCGCGAATGGTCATATTATCCAGCGATTGCATCTCGATAGCATACACCCTGCGGTTATCGGTATTCAGTTTAGGCACTTCGGTTACCTTGAAATTGGGCGGTACCTTGGCCAATTCGTCTTTAGCGGTTTGCCAGAAGGCGTCAAAATCGGCTGGTTTTGAATAGGATGACCTGATCTGATCGGCACGGATGCCAAAAACCCTGCGGACAGTATCATCATAGTCGGTTACATTGATCATAAAGTTGACCTTGTAAAACCCGGCCTGCGCCTGCGGGATCTCGAAGTTATATTTCCCGGTTGTTTTTTTGCCGATCTTCACCCTTACCGAATCGGTTTTAAGCAACTTGCCTGTTGACGAGGTTACCTCGTACGATACCCTGCCCTCCTGATCGGTACCGGTGGTGTTTTTTACCTCGAAAGTATATTTAGCCGCATTGTCAAATATGGCGTTCTTATTGCCCGGTATTAAGTCGACAGCTATTTCGCCCTCATCGCTTTGGGCTGGCTTCTCCTGAAAATTAACGGCTGCCATAGCTACCGACCAGCCTGTAAGGGCAAGCCATAACATGGCCGGTTTTAAAAATTTGCTTAAAGTTTTCGCCATATATTTTACTGTCAGCCTTTTATTAACACCGATTCGTTTTCGGGGTTACGGGGTTTATTTTTTATTAAAAAATCAGACTTACGGATATAATGATTTAAAGGTTCCTCAATAAATTTAAATAAAAAAACCGATATCACATTCAAGCCAATAAAAGCATATACCAAATTCAACTGATCAAACTGGAAAGGCGAATACCAATCCTTTCCCCACTTATCATACAAAGCAAATGCCATATCGTTCAGCTGATCCCACCAGCCATGCATAAAGTTGTACATATAGCCTAAATGGATGAGGTAGAAGATATATGATGCCTTGCCCAGCAACTCTACGAAGGGCGTGGCCAGTACACTTTTCATCACCGTGTTTTCGGTCAGTAAACCATAAAAGAACAAGGCAATAGCCGTTGCTATCAGGTAATTATTCAGGATGATGCCTACCGGGTGCTGCAGGCCGGCCACCCAACCGGTGGGCACAGGCAGCGTGGCCATTATCCCCACAAAAACAAAAATAAGCAGGAAGCCTACGTAGGTATACTTTATTTTAGTGGTACGCGTGAAACCTTTATCCAGCATAATCAGCGCCAGCTTTATCCCCACAAAAAACTCGAAGCACCTTCCTAAAAAGGTATAAAGCATCATAAACGTAAAATTGCCGAAAAAGCCATACCAGTTCACATTTCTGAAGGTAAGCACCAGCACAAAGCCCAGCGCCGTAAGCGCCAGCGGCTGCACATAAAACTTTTTATACTTAGTAGCGATATAGAAAATAAAGGGGGCCGAAAAATAGAAACACTCCTCCACCGTCAGGCTCCAGCCCTGGGCAATGCCGGTATCCCACAGTTGGTAAAAAAAGCCGCGCAAAAAGAAGATATTGCCAAAGTACAATAGCACCGGACTATGGAAGCCTTTGGTGATGCTTTGATCGTGTGTGAAGTAGTAATAAACAAAGGCGCCGGTGGTAAGCAAAAAGTACATGGGATAGATGCGCGCCACCCTGTTTTTAAGGTACTGTTTAAACCAATCGGCCGTTAAATTAAAATGATTAAAATACCGGTAAGTAATTAAAAAACCCGACAGTACGAAGAAAACGGTTACCCCAATGTGGAATTCGTGGAAAAAACGTTTCGCAATTTGGGGAAATCCTTCATCAAAAACGTAATCGTAGTGGGATATAAAAACCAGGTAAGCTGCCAGGGCGCGCACGCCTGTTAACACCGGAAAGTAGTTAGATTGGCTTCGTTTATTGGTCATTGGTCCATTAATCAGTAGTCATTAGGCTTGGTATTGTCATCCAATCATTTCAAAAATAAGACCAATGATTAGCGACCAGCCACTAATGACCCCTGCACCACACCTCTCTCCAGTATCCGCTGATCGATAAAGTATTGGATCTCCGATTTTTTCATTCCCCAGTTGGGTGCGATCAGCAAATCCCAGTCGGATATGCCGAACAGCCTTTGGATCACCACATCGGGGCGCACCAGCGGCAGCAGATCGCACAAAAAGTCGGCGTATTCGGGCAAACTGAACAGCTTGAAAGGCTCGCGTTTGTATTTTACCCCCATTACCGAACCTTCTACAATATGCAGGTGGTGGAACTTTACAAACTTGATCTGCGGGAAACGGTTGATCTCGTCGGCATATTTCAGCATCATTTCCTTACTCTCGCCGGGCAGGCCGAAGATGGTATGTACGCAGATATCCAGTTTACTATCCTTCACCAGTTCCAGGGCTTTCACCAGGTCTTCGTGCGTGCAGCCGCGATTGATCTGTCCAAGAGTTTCGTTATAGATAGATTCCATCCCCATCTCCAAATCCACATCAAACCTGTCGGTATAGCTTTCCAGCAGGGCGATCTTCTCCGCGTCGATACAATCGGGACGGGTGCCTACCGATAAGCCTACGATATTCTCCGGGTCGATGCTCAGGGCCTCGTCATACATCATTTTTAAATAATGTACCGGGGCGTAAGTATTGGTATTGGGTTGGAAATAGATGATAAACTTATCGGCCTTATTGCCCTTGCGGGCGCGTTCCATACCCTGAATCACCTGCTCGCGCAGGTTAGGCGCGTTGCGCGATACCGATGGCGTAAACGAATCGACATTGCAATAGGTACAGCCGCCGTAGCCTTTACTGCCATCGCGATTGGGGCAGGTGAAGCCGCCATCCACAATTACCTTAAAAACCCGTTCGCCTTTGTATTTACGCTTTAGCCAGGGGCCATAATTGTTATAGCCCTTTTCCCACGTACCCGCTTCTGTTTCTACCATTTGCATTTGGGTACAAAGATAGCAATTTGTTGCGTCATTGGGGCATTGAGTCATTACGCTGCGCTGTCATTGGGTTAAGGCCTCACCCTACCCTTTCCAAAAGAGAGGGTTCTAAAAACAATGCTTCTCAAGTTCTCTCCTTTGGAGAGGATTTAGGTGAGGCTACCCGCCTTACATACCACCTGGTCAGCCCCAACGCTACTATCAACACCGCAATCTGCAAGCCCAACCCGATATAGCCGGTCCTGTCCATCATTGCCTGACTGGTCCCTGCCGGGTAGTCCAGTTTCCAGATGGAAGCCTTCCCTCCTTTTAAGCCCATGACATTTTGAAGGATATTGAGCGCTAAATGGATCCCGGTGGGCATGGCTATTCCGCGCGACCATAGCGCCGCCAGTCCAAATACAAAGGCCCACACAAACGGACCGGCAAACGAGGCATAAACACCCCAACCGTTCAGGATGTGGTAGGCGCCGAAGGCGATAGCCACCACAATCTGGCTGGTCCACACGCCAAATTTTTGGTTCAGCTTTACCTGAGGATACGTGCGGAAACCGATCTCTTCCATCAGCGCCAGTGGCACCAGTGTGAGGTATGGCATTAAGGACGCCCATTGGAACGCCGCCGGATTATATGTAACGGTGAGCGCGCTGAAACCCAACAGCGGAAACATCAGCAACGCAAAAATAACCGCCCCTATCAGTAAGCCATAGATAAACCGCAGCAGGGTTTTACGCTCCCACACCATCCCGATGGAGGCGAAGGGCTGCTTTTCTATTTTCATAAAAAGCCAAATAGTAATCAACCCGCCAAGGCAGCCCAGGATACCATACATCAACCGGCCTCTTAACGGCGGGAACATCATTTGCAGCATACTGCCACCAAATAGCAGCGCTATAAAAAGCAGCATAAACAACAAGCTTTTAACAAAAACCTGTACTTTAGTATGACCGGATAGGAAGGTATTTTTCATTTGGTTGCGATGTTTGATTTGCCTTTCGGCACGTAACAAAAATACTGTCCTGCAATCTAAAAAACGGCCGCCACATGTAAGTGGCGTACAAATGGCGTGCTTGCCGCCCGCTAAAACAAACACCATGGACCGCGAAAACATTAACGAAATAGCCAAACTGGTAAAGCAGCACCGCCTGGAAAAAGCCTATACCCAGCAGCAACTGTCGGATATTGCCGGTATCAGTCTGCGCTCTATCCAGCGCATTGAAAACGCCGAAGTTTTGCCGCGGCTGTATACCCTTAAAACTCTGTCCGCACATCTCGGTTTTTCGATAAATGAGGATGCCCGTGCCACCACCCAAAAGCCAGCGGCCCCGCCAGTCTTAAACCGTAACCAAAAAATAATACTCTCTATTGGAATTGCCCTGCTGCTGATTGTACTGGGAGCCGCTTTTATATTCCAGTCGCGCCGCTTTCCCGAAACGGCGTTTGAAATGTCGCTGTTTATTGCCGGGGGGATGGTGGTTTATATGGGAGTGTTGTTGAGGGTTTGGCGGTAGGGGTGATTATTTGCGGATTATAATTCCACTTAGCCCAATTAAGCGGCGACGAAAAGAAATCCCAGGCATCCGGTATAGATTGCTCACGGATTAGCAGATAAGGTCTCATGTTTAAGGGACGGTTGTGGTGGAGGGAATAATAAAATTATAATTGACTATTTACCTTTAATGGAGGTGTAGTAACAGATATTAATAATAGTCCTATAAACCCAGCTGATATGGAGGTTACAATCCAATCGCCATAAGCATGCAAACTTAAGCCTGATAATAACCGTAACCCCAATACAATGATCATAACTGTTATCAGTTTTAACCAATAATAACTGATATGATCAGCCTTCGACTGGCAGTTGCCTGGTAATTTATATATCGTCAGTAAAATAATAATAAGCCCTATAATAGTATTGCTATGTTGTAGTATTTTATATATGTAAACTTGATGATGCAATAATTCGACTGTGGCGGATAATGCCGGTATTATTCCAACGAAATATCCTCGCGGGTGGGTAAAAGCATCCCAAAGTATATGCGAAATGGCCCCTATTAAAATAGAAACACATACAACTAAAAAATATCTAAGCGAATAATCTTGCTTCCCTCTAAAAACTGAAAATCGGTTGTTTAACCAAACAGGTAAATGATCTATCAGCTTATCTTTAACTAATGTTTGATAAAAGAAAACTACAAGGAGCCCCATGGGGATATCAAACCAAAATAAACCCGGCAAAGTATGGCTGTAAACGCTGCTAACCCGCATGCGGATAAAATATTCAAAATCGGGTGTCATACTACCTACAACGAGGCCTGTGAGCGAAATCCATCGCTTAGATAAGCGACCGAAAGGTAACACTATAGCTGCATGGGCAAAAGTAAATGGCATCAGATGATAATTACAACTATTCTCCCCCTACTTAAACACCACCTTCACCGTATACAACGAAGCTGTAAGGGTCACAAAATCAGTCCAGTTAATGGTACGGTTGGCCAGGCCGGTGGGCCATGGGTCGCGCAGGGTAACGGTTTGCGGGGTAATACCGGTTTGCTGTCCGTTGGCATCAAACTTTATGTTATAGCTCATGGCGGTAACCACAAAGGCACGGCCTTCCATACCGGTAGCACCGGTACCCAATATCAGCGGGCGACCGGCCGCGAGTTCATCAAATATCACATCGGGATCCAGGACAGCCACGGCGCTGTATATTTTCGAATCCGGTCCCCAATCACGAGGGGTTGTTTTATTAACAGCAAACATCAGATCTTGTGGAGAATTAAGCGACTCTGCAGCCCTGTTGTTATTCAATTTCAACACCTGTTCCTGCGATACGTTCAGGCCATTATAATTCAGCACCATCATAAGACAGGCAGCCCAGTCGGCAGTTAATGCAGCGTTTATTGCTAACTGCAATTCTGCATCTGAGGTTGCGTTGAATGTAGGGGGCGTTCCCGCCAGAACCGCACGCTCGAACCTAAATGGCTGCGCGTAAGCCCCTACCGAAAACGTGGTGGGGTTTATCTTTTTAATATTAGCATTCTGCGCCATGGCAAGAGTGGTAAACAGACTAAATGCGATAAGGACGAAGGATCTTTTCATATATAACCTGGGCATATGGGCTACAAAGTAGTGAAATTATTTTATTTGTTTTGCCGGTTTAAGCGTCCACGCTTAAACCAACTTCTCATTAAGCGTCCACGCTTAATTTAAAATGAGCGTGGACGCTCAATCAGGACATAGTTCAAGCGTGGACGCTTGAACTGGCGGAGTACGCATGGTGCATAGCAACTCACCCGGTCTACGCTTCGCTGAACCACCCTCTCTTCGCCTGCGGGGGAAAGAGGGGATTTAGAGATCAATCAAACTTCCTGCCCTCTTTACGCGGGACACGAAGAGCGGGCCGACAAGTGAAACGATGTTGAGGGTGAGTATACACCAAGCGTAGAAACCCCTCCCTGCCACAACACAGTCCACCGCACCCCTCCCAGGGGAGGGAACTAAAATCTCTGCGCAAAACCAATGACCTAATGACAGCGCAGCGTAATGACCCAATGACGCGAAGCTAATGACCCAATGACAGCGCAGCGTAATGACCCAATGACGCGAAGCAAACTATTATGCACGCATAGCTTTATGCTTCGGTTATTTTAATTAATTTTGCTGACTACCAATTGCACTGCACTAAATGGAGACTATCGCACCGTACCAATCCAAATATAAGATCAGGTTTGTAACTGCCGCCTCGCTTTTCGACGGGCACGATGCTACCATTAACATTATGCGCCGCATTTTGCAAAGCACCGGCGCCGAGGTAATACACCTGGGCCACAACCGCAGTGTGGATGAAGTGGTGAACTGCGCCATACAGGAAGATGTGCAGGGCATTGCCCTCACCAGCTACCAGGGCGGCCATATCGAGTACTTTAAATACATGCACGACCTGCTGCGCGAACGCGGGGCAGGCCATATCAAGATCTTCGGCGGCGGCGGCGGGGTGATCCTCCCGCAGGAGATAGACGAGCTGATGGCCTACGGCATTGCCCGCATCTATTCGCCCGATGACGGCCGTAAAATGGGTCTTCAGGGGATGATCAACGACATGATGCAGCAATGTGATTTTGAAACCCGCACTAAACTAAATGGCGAACTAAAGCACCTGCCCGAAAAAGACCCAATGGCGCTGGCTGCCCTCATATCTTTAGCCGAGAACCATCCTGAACAATACGATACTGTAAAACTATATCCCTCTAAAAGCCAATCGGTTATATTAGGCATCACCGGTACAGGCGGCGCGGGCAAATCGTCACTGGTGGATGAGATCGTCCGGAGGTTTCTGACAGAAACCGGCTCGCCTGATGAGCAGACCGGCAAAACGCTGGCCATTATCTCTGTCGACCCCAGTAAGCGGAAAACCGGCGGCGCCCTGTTAGGCGATCGCATCCGCATGAATGCCATTAATAATCCCCGTGTGTATATGCGGTCGCTGGCTACCAGGCAGGCTAATCTGGCGCTGAGCAAGTACGTGCAGGAGTCGATAGATATTTGCAAGGCGGCGGGCTATGACCTGATCATTGTAGAAACATCGGGCATCGGGCAATCAGACACCATGATCACCGATTATTGCGATGTTTCCATGTACGTGATGACCCCCGAATTTGGCGCGGCTACCCAGCTGGAAAAGATAGATATGCTGGATTTTGCCGATATGGTTGCCATCAATAAATCCGACAAACGTGGCGCATTGGATGCCATCCGCGATGTGCGCAAGCAGTATAAGCGTAACCATCAGTTGTTCACGGCTGATGATAGTAGTCTGCCCGTGTTTGCCACCATGGCCTCGCAGTTTAACGATCCGGGGATGAATACCCTGTTTGCCCGGTTAATGCAGTTAATAAAAGATAAAACCGGTGTTGATTTTAACACCAGCGGCGAACATCACGAAGAAGAATCGGAAAAGATCTACATCATTCCGCCCGACCGTACCCGCTACCTGGCCGAGATTGCCGAGAGCAGCACGGCATATAATCAATGGGTGGATGACCAGTGTAAGGTGGCGCAGCAATTGTTCCAGTTAAAGGGTACATTAAACCTGTTGGAAGGACACACCCCTAACCCCTCTCAAGAGGGGAAATCAACTGCGGACGGTGTGGTTGCACATTTACAAACATTACAATCCACGCTGGAAGCTAAACTGCACCCCGAGTGCAAAGCCCTCCTGCAAAAATGGCCGGACGTGGTTAAACAATACAAGGCCGATGATTTTATTTATCACGTACGCGGGAAAGAGATCAGGCTGCCCTTAACTACAACCTCGCTGTCGCAACTGCGCATTCCTAAGATCTCGTTACCGAGATACGAAGCCTGGGGCGATATCCTGCGCTGGCTGCTGACCGAGAACCTGCCGGGCGAGTTTCCATACACCGCGGGTGTATTCCCACTAAAACGCGAAGGCGAAGACCCAACCCGCATGTTTGCCGGCGAGGGCGGCCCCGAACGCACCAATAAACGTTTCCATTATGTATCTCTGGGTCAGCCGGCTATACGGTTGTCCACCGCTTTTGATTCGGTTACACTTTATGGCGAAGACCCGCATATCCGTCCTGATATTTATGGTAAAATAGGTAATTCGGGGGTTAGCATCGCTACGTTGGATGATGCTAAGAAGCTATATTCAGGTTTCGATCTGTGTCATGCCAGCACTTCGGTATCTATGACCATCAACGGCCCCGCTCCTATGCTGCTGGGTTTTTTTATGAACGCGGCTATCGATCAGCAATGCGAAAAATACATTATTGAAAACAAGCTGGAGCATTTGGTTGAAGCTAAGTTTAAGGAATTGTATGATGATAAGGGTTTGACAAGGCCCCATTATGACGGTGCTTTACCTGAGGGGAATAATGGCCTTGGCCTGATGCTTTTAGGCCTAACCGGCGATCAGGTGCTCCCACCCGATGTTTACGAAAAAATAAAAGCCTACGCTATTGCATCTGTACGTGGCACGGTTCAGGCCGATATATTAAAGGAAGACCAGGCGCAAAACACCTGCATCTTCAGTACCGAATTTGCCTTGCGGATGATGGGCGATATGCAGCAGTATTTTATCGATAAAAAGGTGCGCAATTTTTATTCGGTATCCATATCCGGCTATCATATTGCCGAGGCGGGCGCTAACCCGATCACTCAACTGGCCTTTACCTTAAGTAACGGCTTCACTTACGTGGAATATTACCTGAGCCGGGGCATGCATATTGATGACTTTGCGCCTAACCTATCGTTCTTTTTCAGCAACGGTATCGATCCGGAATATGCCGTGATTGGTCGCGTTGCCCGTCGCATTTGGGCTAAGGCCATGAAGAATAAATACAAGGGCGGCGAGCGGTCGCAAAAGTTGAAATACCATATCCAAACCAGCGGGCGGTCACTACATGCGCAGGAGATCGACTTTAACGATATCCGCACTACCCTACAGGCTTTGTATGCCATTTACGATAATTGTAACTCACTGCATACCAACGCTTACGATGAAGCTATCACCACCCCTACCGAAGAATCGGTACGCCGGGCCATGGCCATTCAACTCATCATTAACCGCGAATTAGGTCTGGCTAAGAATGAAAATCCGCTGCAAGGCGCTTTCATTATAGAAGAACTAACCGACCTGGTGGAAGAAGCCGTATTAACCGAATTTAAGCGCATTAACGACCGTGGCGGCGTGCTGGGCGCTATGGAAACCATGTACCAGCGTGGAAAGATCCAGGAGGAATCGCTTTACTATGAGACCCTGAAGCATACCGGCGAGTTCCCCATCATCGGCGTAAATACCTTCCTTAATAAAAAAGGATCGCCAACGGTTACGCCATCCGAAGTGATCCGCGCTACGGAAGAAGAGAAGCAATTCCAGATCATGGCCCTAAGCAATTTCCAGCAACGCAATAAAGATAAAGCACCACAATTACTACATGAATTACAGCATAAAGCCATAGCCGGCGAGAATATCTTCAGCAGTTTGATGGAGGCCTGTAAGTATTGCTCGTTAGGGCAAATATCGCATGCGCTTTACCAGGTGGGTGGGCAGTACCGGCGGAATATGTAGCCCCCGGCCCCCTAAAGGGGAGTTGGTATTTACTTTTTGTCATTCTGAACTATAGTGAAGAATCTAACATACGCAGATCAGACTTGCTTTCCGGACTTGCATCGCTTGGGATTCTTCGCTCTCGCCCAGAATGACAATGCCATTTTTGCAAAACTCTTGCTTCTTTAATCCCGATTTTCTATCCTTGTTTTATGCAGGATAAAGTTATAACCGTCCCCTTTAACCGTCAGGCTTATATGAACAACCAACAGGTGGTTTGGGAGTTGATGTACAAGGAGGTTTCGCCGAGTTATTACATTTATATCGCGGCAACGGCCATAGTACTTACTATCGGTTTAATACTTGATTTAAAGGGCGGCTTACCGCTTACAACCGTGGTTGGCATCGGCATGCTGATATCTATCCTGTTACGGTTTAGGCATGTACGCATTGTGCGGCGTAATTTTTGGCGCCGGGCCGAAATGATGGCCGATAAATACGAAAATGAACTGGGCGATTACACCTACCTCTTTACCGATCAGGGCCTTACCTACCGGGATAACCAGTCTATCATTGAGGAAGACTGGGAGCTTTTTGAACCGCTTACCATCCACAAGCTCGATACCCTTTTATTGTACCTCAAAGCCAAAGAACCGGTACATTATATCATATCTAAAGAAGAAGTTGGCGAAGCTAATTATTATGCCATTACCTCCATATTGTTAGAAAAGTGCCCCCCTGCCCCCTAAAGGGGGAGTAATAAAAAACTCCCCCTTTAGGGGGCAGGGGGGCTTAATGCTGCTCTATCTTATACAGGATCCAATAATCGGTTTCAAACTTTTTTTCCATATAAAGCCTGTTATCCGCGTTACGCAATATTTGCAGATACTTGGGCGTAAGCTGGGTATAGCCATTTGCAGGGTTCTTATCGCTGGCTACCAAAATATAGCTGGCGTATTTACCGGGGTTTTCTACCGCGCTTACAAAGTTTACCTGGTAAGGCATAATTAAGCCTTGTATTTGATTAATAAAAGCAGCAATGGGATAGGCCACCGCATCGTCTAACAAAA
Source organism: Mucilaginibacter sp. GW821-FHT07H05 (assembly GCF_059418485.1). Lineage (NCBI taxonomy): Bacteria > Pseudomonadati > Bacteroidota > Sphingobacteriia > Sphingobacteriales > Sphingobacteriaceae > Mucilaginibacter > Mucilaginibacter sp. GW821-FHT07H05. The sequence continues at coordinate 656,204 of NZ_JBWKPY010000001.1, read as the reverse complement.
CCTTGGGGTTACCGGGCAGCGCATTAATATAATTGGCAATATCCTGGTTGTCCGCCTGCCCTTCCGGCACTTCTTTTTTCAGCAGCACGTTGATAAAACTCTGTTCCTCTTTAATGTACGATTTGTCGAGGAAGGCATACCCGGTATAAATTTGCAGGGCAACAATTAATATCAATGCAATTTTGAAGTTGGTTTGATTTTTTACGGTATTAGCTCTTATGATAATGCAAAGCAGCGCCAGTATTAAAAATATAAGGTAATACTGCTGGGTTAAATACACTTTATCATATTTTATCCTTAAAAACTCCACAAAAGCAAACGGAGTGATCAATGTTAGTATCTGATGCGTTTTTTGACGAAAAAGATAGATAGCCACCAATATCAGCGGGCAAAACATGATCACCCTTAACGATATAATAATAGAGGTTTCGGGCAATTTATGGTGCGTGGAGGTATCCCGTAAAATGTTATAATCTATTTTTTCGGCCAATACGCTCCAGGTGGCATAAGGGCTGTCAATAAAATAGTTCAGATCGGCCGCGTGGGTAAGGTTCAGCATTTTATATATCATTACCGATACCAGCGGCAATATAAATATGATGATATACAACGCGAAAGTTTTATTGATCAGTTTACGGCGTAACGAGGGGTTATTAAAACTGGTGAACAGCCTGAAAATGGATTCTTTTTCGCTCAGGTTTAAGCTTTGTATAGATATGGATAATACCAGCGGCAAAAAGAATAAGGTAAGCCAGATAAAACGGTAATCGCAAAACACCAGCACTACCAGGCAAATACTGGCTATGGATACGTGGAAAGTGGTATTTGAAGTGTAAAACTTAAAAATGTTTAAATAAAACATAAAGAAAAACACCAGCACCATATAAATAGACTTGCCCGAACAAGCCGCGTACAGCATACCGGGATGCAACATAAAAACGGCCAGCAGCAGCATGATATAAAAATCGTCCTGCACTTTTTTCATCAGGGTGTTGGCCATTACGTTAAATAGCAGCCCGATACCTACCGCCGATGCCAGGATAGGCGCCAGGTTATAACTGATGGCCGTAAATAAAAATGTGCCGTAAAAAGGAAACATGGGCGATGTTAAACCCATCACCTTCAGGCGGTCGCCCAGGCCTTCAAAAACTATTTTTGATTTTTCAACATAAAACAGCGATTCCTGGTTAAAATAACCCTGGCTATTTAAATACAACGCACAAATAACATAGTATACAATTAATACTATGGTGATAACGAGTAAAAAAACGGCTTTAGAAATTCTCATTTAACAACATTTGTGGGGTTATTCACCTTACTTAAGCCATGGTTGGTTTTTTCCCAGTAAAAAGGATTTACTACCAGTTGCCATAACCCTTTATAGGCCGATACTGAATGCATTAACCAGTAAATAGGGTTGGCTATTGCAAATAGGATCAGTTCATAATACCGCCGTTTAAACACGGCCATCATATTTACATATATCATCAGGATATTACCTACCATCAGGTTAAAAATAGACATGAACAATACCCAGTCGGGGAAAATTTCGCGGATGCTTTCCAAATCAAAAACCACGTAGGCTATAAATACACTTAACAATACCGGATAAACCAAAAAGGTTATAGGCGTAGCGCCAATAAAGAAGTTAAAGCCCAGGAAACCGCGCCAGCCCACTTTTTTAAGCAATTTGCGGGGATTACGCATATGCACCAGGTACGTTTGCATATAACCCTTTATCCAGCGCGAGCGTTGACGGATCCAGTTAAAAAAGTCGTTATTAGCTTCCTCGTAAGTGGTTGAATTAATAATGGCTACTTTATACCCTTTGGAGTAAGCCCTTAAGCCCAAATCGGCATCTTCGGTTACGTTAAACGGATCCCAGGCGCCCAACTCTATCAGGTTAGCCATTTTAAAGTGGTTACTGGTCCCCCCCAGCGGGATAGGGATATCCAGGGTATCTAAACCGGGCAGCATATAATCAAACCAGTACGAGTATTCCAGCGTAAACATGCGGGTCAGGAAATTCTCGCCGCGGTTAAAATAGTTCAGCGCGCTTTGTACGCAAATATAGTTTGATGGCAGCTTGTTAAACAGGGCCACTACTTTTTTCAGCTGATCGGTATCGGGGATATCCTCGGCATCGTAAATGGTCAGGTATTTGCCGCGCGAAAAGTGCAGGCCGTAGTTACAAGCCTTAGGCTTGGTTTTAGGCATGTGGAACGGTACAACAATCACCTCAAAAATAGCCGGGAAATCCAGGTCGCGTACAGCGTTCAGGGTTTTATCGTCGTCTTCCTCAATAATAAGTTTGATATCCAGCTTTTCACGCGGATAATCCAGACTTTGCAGGTTCCATATCAGTTTTTTGATCAGCTTATCTTCTTTATAAACCGGCAAATGGATGGTATAAACCGGCAGGTCTTCATCCTTTACTTCCCTAACCTCCTCGCGGGTAACGGCCTGAAATAACTCAAACCGCGAGCCCACCAGTGCCAGGAAAAGCTTAAATACAATGGCCAGCAAAAAGAACGAGCTAAGCACAATGTTGATAATAATGGATACCGTTTTAAAACTCAAAAACAAGCCGATAACCGTTGCCGCCAGTAAGCTGAATATAAATATCAGCTGCGGCGCTGTGAAGGTAATAATGGCCGAGTTTGCGGGATCGCGGTTAAGCAGTTCGAATACGGCCGATTTTACATATTTATCGCCCAGCAGTTTATGGCTATACCATATAATATCCAGGTCGGAAGCTACGATCACCTCGGGTTCCTTATCATAAGTAAACCTGATAAAATCAAGGAAAAGCTCGTTAGATGGGTCGGCCATGAGGGTTACCACCTTATTATTCTCTATCCGCAGGGGAATAGCCAGGTGCTCGTCGGCAAACTTCAGGTCAATTTTATTCAATACATCCTGGTCAAACGCTTCCTGCCTTATTTTTTGGTAAGGGTAGCCGGCATTGATCATAGAGCGCTCGTAATTTTTGCGCGATATATAACCAAAGTTAAGCGCTACTTTAATAAAGCATTGGCCTACGCTTTTTGATATTTCAAAAATCTTTTCCCTGTCATTTGGCGTGATAAATTTATCGTTAACCAAAACTTCGGGGATAGCTAAACTCATTTTGCGGATCAATAAAATTGGATGAATTAATAAACATCCCCGCTACAGCGCGGGGAATGTTTGTTTATATTTTTTAAATCTGCTGTTTGTTAGTCATTCATAATATCCTGCGATTTTTGCACCCTTGAACGTACATACAGGAATGATAACAATATCAGTATCAATATACCCAGCAGGATATACAGATTATAGCTTTCCCAGAAACGGGACAGGGCGCTTTTAGTATCTACGTACTCCAGGTTCTCGCTTGATTTGCTGATGTTGAACAGGTATTTATTACCGTTTACATCGGATATACAAACGTTGCTGGACAGGGTTGATAATTGCTCGGTAATAGATTTGGATACCGACAGAAATGCTTCGGCCAGTTTGGTGCCGGTTGCTGTAATTACCATAGTGGCATTATTGGCCCGCCCATAAAAAATCTGCGCTAAGCCGTTCGATACCGAATCGTTAAGGGCGTAAACAACATCATTATTATCGTTATTATAAAGCCTGAACTTTTTATTAAACTTAATAGGCGCATCAGGGAAGCCGTCCATTAGTTTATCATTACGGTCTAACAGCGCTATAATGTTGTACTTTTTAACATCGCTGGTAGATATCTGATCCGAATATTCAAAAACCGGGAAGTTATTGGCGTTGATATTATTATTCAACTCGTAAACCACCTCTCCCATTGCAGCCGCGGCATATTTAGCAAAGTTTCTGCTCACTACAATACGGGTCGATCCTGAATTAAACGCTTCGGGATACTGATAAAAGCTCAGGTCGTTGGTAATAAATGGGTTTTTCGATTCCAGGTATGATTTATCAACATCAATTTCGGCAAAAAAGTTGGTGAAGCTATTCATACAATTACCGCTGCTTGGATAAAACCTGAATTCGGCCTCCAGTGTATTGTATTTATGGTGCTGGTAACGGTTAATGGTTACCGATGTTTTTAGCTTACCCGATGCATCCAGCTTTTCGCTGTTGATCAGCATCCCGTTAAGGTAAATATTAAAAAAGCCGCGGTCGTTAGCGTTTAAGCTGCTATAGTTGGCGGTGATACTGATCTCTACCTCCTTAGGTGTAAAGCTAAAATCGCTGTTTTTAAAGTTATATGAGCTTTTTAACGACCCGATACCCGACATAAAGTTGGTTACCCCGCCTATTTGTTTCAGCGTTAGTTTCGACCGGTTTTGATCAACTGTTTTAAAGAAAGTGTTTTGGGCCTCGTTAATCACCAGGTAATCGCCAAAAGTTGAATTAAGGATATTCATGTTCCCTAACGAGGTGATACTTTTCTCGTAACCCTCGTCATCGGCACCGGTAACAAACAGTATTTCGCCCGGTACAACCAGGTTTTCAACTGTACGTACAGGTACCAGGTGGCCTTTTACATCCACCATTTTTATCACGCTATCGGTAACATTTAAAATACGCTTATTCAAATAGAACATGCCCTCGCCACGCTGCGGGGTCACGGTAATCAGGCTGCGCATATTGGCGGGCAGGTGTTTCATATCGCCAACCATAATGTAGTTGCGCACCGTATCGGGTACTTTATCAGCTTCAAAAACCTGTATGTTTTTAATATCGGTCTTTTTCATCCTGGCATAGGCCCAGGCAACTGCCTTTAAATCTTTAAGGCTTGGGTTTACAGGGTAAACTATTGCCCTTTTTGAATCGAAACAATTGGCTATGTTAATATTGGCGAAAAAGTTTTTGGTATTACGGTTTAATGCCAGGTACGAGTATCCTTTGATTTTTATCCACATGGCGGGATTATCCAGGTCGCGGCATTTATCGTCGGATATATTCAGCAGGGTTTTTACCTGTATTTTAAGGTATTTACCATCGTTTGATAAACTGCTGCGATTAAGGTCTACCGTGATTTTTTGGATCGAATCCTTAGTGAGCCTGCCGCTATACACGGGCCTGTCGGCAATAATGATGTTGATAAATGAGTTTTGCACTACCAGCGCCCTCGACGGCTCGAAGTAAATAACCATCTTGCTGCCGTTCATTTCCACCATCGGGTCTATTTTAAAGAAATAGGATGTGGATCCGCTCATACCGCTAATCGGATCGTCGTCATGCCCGTATGATTTGAACGACGAGATCATCTGCGCGGATGACGGCAGTTTTGCCAGGATCAGTATAAATGCCAATAAGGTTAAAAATCTATTCATCTGTTTTGGTCAATAAGATATATTAATTGATTACGTAAAACTCTACTCTGAAATAATTGCCGTTCTCGTCGCTTTTATAAGTAAGCTCGCCACCCAGCTCGCGCGTCATCAGCTTGGCTATTGATAAGCCCAGGCCCAGCCGGCTTTCCATATGGCCCGATGCATCATTTAATGTTTTCAGCTTGTTAAACATCATATCCAGCTCTTCCTGGCCAATGGCTACGCCTTCGTCAATCACTTCAAATACAAAACGCTGGCGCTGCAGGCTGGTAATTACCTTAATGTTATTATTGGTTTGCGAAAACTTAATACTGTTTGACAGGATGTTCTGAAATATCTGGCCGGTAAATACACGGTCGAGCTTAACATTTAAAGGCAGTTTCAGGATATTATCAACCAAATGGATGTTTTTCATCAGCGCCGTTTCGGTTAAACCCTTAAACACGTTTTGAACCTCGGCATTAATATCAAAGATCTCCATGTTGAATTTCAGCTCGGGCGATTCGATCTCTTTCACATCCATCAGCTTATTCAGCATATACTGCATCTTATCGGCCGAGTCGCTGATGTACTGCACAAATTCGCGCTGATCCGAACTTAGTCGGTAATCTTCATCCTTCACCATGTTATTACTCATGATGATGGATCCGATCAGGTTTTTTAAATCGTGGCCGGCTATATTAATAAAGCTGTTCTTTTGCTCGTCCAGTTTGCGCAACCGGTCGTACTGCATATCAATAATGCTGTTCTTCTCGGCAATATCATGGTTTTGGATCTTCAGTTGCTCGTTCGATTTTTCGATCAGGATCTGCGAGCGCACATCCCTTTCAATTACCTTATAACGGGCATTGGGGATGAGGCACGATATAAACAGGATAATAACAAAGTATTGCCCGCCGTTATTAACAACCAGGTCAAGGTTATAATTACTTAGGGCGTTAAAAAATATAGCCAGCAGCATAATGGCGATAAGGCCCTGTATAATTGAGTTAATAGGTTCCCAAAATACCTGCAGGTTAAAAAACAGGATAATAGCCGAATAAGTAAGGAAATAAACGGTTAAGTGCTGATCGTTAACTACGTTACACAATATGGCCGAAATAACCGAGAGCAGAAAAAAGCTGATATGAAGCAGTATCCGGTAATCAAACTTCCGGTTTTGGAAAAAGGTATATAAGCCCAGGATAATCAGTACCGTAATGATACGCACGATGAGGAATTGGATCCAGATATCGGGCGAGTAGATAAAATCAATAATACTAAATATAGGGTAAAGAAAAATAATAGACCAGACGATATTATTAGTTTGATACCAGGCCTTTTTATTTACTTCCTTTGAAAACTCTTCTTTAGTTATTTGAACAAACATCAGTACTATTGTTTAGATTAGGATAAAGATTGATCAACGGTTTAACGGATGAATATAGATGAAAAAAAATAAATACAACATATCATTCTTACATCCTGCAGCTATTAAACTAACAGTATTATTAATGATGGTATTGCCATGGGTAAATGCAAAAAGCAGTCCAATATTCCCGCCCGATCGCCAGTTAGCTTTCAACCGCGCCAAAACGCTCAATAATGGCATCAGCATTTCATGGCTGGAACAAACCTGGAATAAAGACCTGTTACAAACAACAGGCATAAAGGAAACCGATTTGCAATTACTAAAAAAACTTGGTTTTAACTGTGTGCGCCTCCCGGTAGCCTTTAAACATTTCGAAAAAAACAACGTCCCTTTGGGGGATGTACTTACCTGTATTGATAAAGCCTGGAAACTGTGCCGAAGCTACGGTTTTAAGATGATCATTGATTACCATTACGGCGATTTGAACGATAATAACTTCGCCACAGCTACAAATGATGTGATAAATACCTGGACAGCCATTGCCAAAAAATATCATAATATAGCCGAAGACGACCTGTTTTTTGAGTTATATAACGAGCCGCCCCCTATTAACCCGCAGGTTTGGAAAGATGCCGCTTATAACATGGTAACGGCTATACGCAAAATAGACAGCAAGCGCACACTGCTGCTTGGCGCATCAAATTATAACAGTATTTACGAGCTAAGCCGCTTTACACGTTTAAAGGATGATAATATTATTTACGTCTTCCATTTTTACGAACCTTTTTTATTTACCCATCAGGGTGCCGCCTGGGTGGGCGATCAGGTGGCAACAACAGGGGTTCCGTTTCCTTATAGTGTAGATAAATTTCCCCAATTAAATCCTAAGGCTAAAGGCACCGCCGGCGAGGCTAATTACAAAAAATACCCGCTCGATGGCAATGAAGGATCGGTAAGGGATAAGCTGCAGATTGTAAAAAACTGGGGAGATAAATACGCCGTCCCTGTTTTGTGCGGCGAGTACGGCAGCTATGATAAAGCCGACCTGCAAAGCCGCGCCCGTTACACCAAAACCGTACGGAAGTACCTCAATCAACTCCATATCCCCGGCATATTGTGGGATTATAATACCAATTTCTCCATCTTTACAGGTGAGCCGTCTATGGAGCATTTAAGTAAGGAGATGAGGGATGCGATTGGATATACGGAAAGCCGGTAATTCCTCCCCCATGATAAAATAAAAAGCGCCCGTGTTTACCATAAACGCGGGCGCTTTTTATTTATTTTATAAAGTATACATCCCGCCATCAGCTATCAGCTCGGCACCTAATACAAAGGTCGAATCGTCTGACGCGAAGAAGGCTACCACTTTTGCAATTTCTTCGGCTTTGCCAAAGCGGCCAACCGGGATCTTTTTAATCAGCCCCTCGCCCATTTCTTCCAATTGCTCATTACTGATACCCAGCTTTTCGCTGCTATGCAATGGCGTACCTACCGGGCCGGGACTAACCGCGTTAACCCTTATCCTGCGCGGCAATAACTCGGCCGACAGATTTTTGATCAGCGATAACAAAGCTGCCTTGCTGGCTGCATAAACGCTGGCGCCGGCCATCCCGATATGGGCGTTAATAGAGGTGTTGAAGATGATAGATCCGCCATCGTTCACCAGCGGCAATAATTGCTGCAAAGTAAAGTAGGCGCCTTTAAAATTAACATTCATAATCTCATCAAACATGGCTTCTTCCATACCTTCTACCGAGTTAAACTTACCGACGCCGGCATTAATAAATATAATATCGATGTTTGGCGCAATGGCTTTTACCTTTTGGCCCAACTGCTTTACCTGTGCCATATCGCCGGTATCGGATACGATACCCTGTGCCTGGCTGCCCAATTGGGCCACGGCCTCGTCGATAGATTTTTGGTTACGTCCGGTAATGATCACCTGCGCGCCCTGGGCTATAAATTCATGTGCTGTGGCCAGGCCAATACCACTATTGCCGCCTGTTATAATTGCTGTTTTACCTGTTAACTTTTTCATACCTTTATGTTTTGACAGATCAAAGAGACGCATAAATAACACACCTGTCAATAAGCCACTATTTAGTATGGGACGCACCTTTTGGTAGGTTATGGGCCCGTTTAATTAAAACAGCACCGGCCATTTTTTATATGACAAAAAAAAGACAAGCAGATTTTAGCTGCGCGATGGAAGCCGCACTTACCGTAATCAGTGGAAAGTGGAAACTGAAGATCCTGAACCAGCTGCTGGCCGGCCCGATCCGCTATACCGATATTAAACGCGGCGCTAAAGGGATTACCGAAAAAGTACTTACCCAGCAACTGCACGAGTTAGAGGCCGATGGCATTATCAGCCGTAAAGTATACCCTGTAGTACCACCTAAGGTAGAATATACCTATACCCCGCTCGGTGAGGAACTAACCGGCATCTTCTTCGCGCTTGAAAAATGGGGCAGCCATTTCCTTACCCAAACCAATGCCGATGGCAACGAAGTGCAGATGGATGCCAGTTGCTTTAATGCAGATGTGGCTAAAGCCATCCGCACGGGCGTAGATGCCTGAGTTATCGCCCGGAAACACGATAATTTAATTATATTTCTTAATACTGGCTAATCTTTGCCAGGCCATGGCAAACTATTTGGCATATTATCCGTATATTAACATACCATTAATTAATAAACCAATACCCCATTGAAAAAACTCATCTATTTAATAGTATTAAGTCTGGTAGCTTTTGGGGCTAATGCACAGGTTACCGATACCACTAAGAAGAAATTAGCGGATACGCTAAAAAAAGACCTGTTAACCGCGCCCGATACGGTACCACACCTCCATAGCCGGACAGCATCATTAATACCGCCTGCCATATTAGTGGGTTATGGTGCCAGTACCTTTTTTATTAAACCCTTGCGCCGGCTGGATAACTGGGTTTATAACGAAGCGGATGAGCACTATGTAATTACTAAAAGCAAGATGGAAAACATATTCCAGTTTACGCCATTGGCATTAGTATACGGGCTAAACTTGGTTGGGGTACGCGGGAAAAACACATTTATCGACCGTACCCTTATTTATTTCATGTCGCAAAGCATGCTTCAATTAACCTTATTTACAGTAAAGAAAACCACACACCGGCTGCGGCCCGATAATTCCGACTATCTGTCGTTTCCATCAGGCCATACCGGCAATGCCTTTGCAGGAGCCGAATTTATGGCGCAGGAGTTCAGTCAAAAATCAGTTGCCTATGGTATTGTGGGCTACTCCTTTGCTACCACAACCGGTATTTTCCGCATCTATCATAAAGATCATTGGTTTAGCGATGTAATTGCCGGGGCGGGTTTCGGCATCCTGTCTACCAAAGGGGCTTATTTGCTTTACCCCCTTATCCGTAACCGGTTAACTAAAGCCGGGCGCGAGAAGGAAAAAAACAAGGACCAAAATAAAGATGTCCCACCCGATCTGAAAAAGAAACAACCCAAAAACTCCATTTTATTGCCATCCTTTCAAAATGGCGCTTTCGGGTTCCAGTTTGCTATGCAGTTATAAATATACGACTTATCTATCGCGTGTAGAAGATTTCTCCTTACTCAAACGCACGCCCCCACCCCACTGGTTCGTTCGAAATGGCATGGTATTTAAAACAAACCCGCCATGGGCAGCGTAACGTGGCAATGCACAGCACCACTTCGCTCCTACCCATGACGTGTTTTTTTAGTTTTCCGACAGCAAAGGAGCTTCCGGATGAAAGCGGGCAGAACAATGGTGGCCTGTGTGGTTGGAAAGGGCATTAGCTTGGTGCTGAAGCGCTGGCTTGTGGGTGCGATAGCGGGGCATCAAGGTGCGGCCCTGTGGTTCTGCCCGTTTTGCAGGGCAAAGGCCATGTGCGGCAAAGGAAGCATTTTTGCTGTCTTGATTTTTTGTTACTTTTTCATCAAGGAAAAAGTAATAGACCGCTGCGGTAGATTGCCAATCATAACGCACACTTACCTGCCTATGAGATTATTAATATGATAATTGTTTTTCAAGGCATTAATGAGCTCCCGTTGGTCGGTTATCCACGCTATCGCTCGCAATGACAAAATTTAATGTCATCCACACCTTCAAAATCCCGCCAGGATTTTAAAACTCGCAATTGACATGCTGTGTTTGTCTTTAGTAACGGCATTGATATATCAATAAAACAGCAAAAGGCCATATCTGATGAGGATATGGCCTTTTGCTGTTTATCATCCCTTAAATAATTTCGGGTTCAGCTATTCAGTCAAAATATTCCTTCATCCGTTCAAAAAAGCTTTTTTCGTTTTTGCCGGGATTAGGTTTAAAGTTTGGCGAGTCCTGCAGTTTCTCCAATATCTCGCGTTCCTCGCGGTTAAGCGCCTTTGGTGTCCAGATGTTGATATGCACCAGTTGGTCACCGCGATGGTACGAGTTTACCTCGGGTACGCCCTTGCCTTTTAAACGCAGGATACGGCCGCCCTGGGTGCCCGGTTCTATCTTAATTTTAGCCTTACCGTCAATAGTAGGTACTTCCACACTGGTGCCTAAAGCGGCATCAACAAAGCTGATATGCATATCATAGATCACGTTGTTGCCATCGCGTTTCAGGGTTTCATGCGGTATCTCTTCTATCAGGATGATCAGGTCGCCCGGAACACCGCCCCTTGGGGCCGCGTTACCTTTACCACTCATGCTTAACTGCATACCTTCGCTTACACCGGCTGGGATGTTAATGGCAATGGTCTCTTCGCCTCTTACTACACCATCGCCATGGCAAACGTTACATTTCGAGGTAATTTGCGATCCTTCGCCATTACAGGTTGGGCAGGTGCTGGTAGTTTGCATCTGGCCCAAAATGGTATTGGTTACCCTGCGCACCGCGCCGCTGCCGCCGCAGGTTTTACAGGTTTGAAACGATGATTTATCCTTAGCGCCAGATCCGTCGCAGGTTTTACAAATGATCTGTTTATTTACTTTTATTTTCTTTTCGGCCCCGTTGGCAATTTCTTCCAGGGTTAAGCGTACTTTAATACGCAGGTTGCTGCCGCGGGCTACACGCCTGCCGCCGCCCTGCCGACCACCACCGCCGCCAAAAAAGCCTTCGAACGGACTGCCGCCATTGCCGAAGATATCGCCAAACTGGCTAAATATGTCGTTCATATCCATACCCGGCCCGCCGCCATAACCGCCGCTGGCCGAACCAGCGTTAGCCGCATGGCCAAACTGATCGTAACGCTGACGCTTTTCGGGATTGCTCAGCACTTCGTAAGCCTCGGCAGCTTCCTTAAAGTTTTCTTCGGCCTGCTTATCGCCCGGGTTTTTATCCGGGTGATATTTAATGGCCATTTTGCGGTAAGCCTTTTTAATCTCCTCGGCAGCAGCGCCCTTTGATATGCCCAGTATATCGTAATAATCTCTTTTTGCCATTTCTTTCTTATATCGGATTTCGAAATTTCGATTTCGGATTTTTAACTTTTCTTGATCACCATAAATTCGAAATTGAAATTCCGAATTCCGAAATCAAATTACGCTCCCACTATCACCTTTGCAAAACGCACCACCTTGTCGTTCAGGTAATAACCTTTTTCCATTTGGTCAACTACTTTGCCTTTCAGATCATCGGTTGGCGCGGGGATATTGGTTATCGCCTCGTGAATATCAGCATCAAACGGCGTCCCTATGGCTTCCATTTCCTTCAAACCTTTTTGTACCAATATATTTTTTAGCTTATGCTGAACCAGGGCCACACCTTCCTTAACCGCATTAATATCGGTCGAATTTTCCATCGCTTTAGCTGCACGCTCAAAATCATCAAGCACAGGCAGCAAAGCAACAATCATTTCCTTGCCGGCTGTTTTTAACAGTTCGGTACGCTCTTCCCGTGTACGGCGGCGGAAGTTATCAAACTCGGCATACAGGCGCAGGTATTTATCATTAGCCTGTGCCAACTCGTCTTTCAGTTTATCTTCGGCTGACGGGCCATTTAATTCAGGGGCGGTTTCTGCCGCCTCGTCATTCATCAAAGTTTCCTCTGCTGACACTTCGTCGTGCAGGTCTGTATGATCTGTATCGTCCTTCTTCTTTTTCTTTAACATGTGCTTAAAAATCATTTGCTGATAGTGCAAAACAAGTATCCTGCCATTCTCCTGTTTGAGACATGATGTCAGGGCAGTTCTGTTTTAACAGAGATAGTGACAGTTGGGATGTCAGTATGGGTGACAAGTTTCTAAGTCTTAAGTCCGAAGTCTCAAGTCTAAAGTTAGCTTAAGACTTCGGACTTTAGACTTCAGACTTAACTTATATCTCCACATCCTCCAGCACCTTACCGTTCTCGCATTTAATAATGCGCGATGGGAAAGTACGGATGATATGATAATCGTGCGTGGCAATGAGTACCGCCGTGCCTGATTGACTGATCTGTTTTAGCAACATTACAATTTCTTCGGATGTATCCGGATCAAGGTTGCCGGTTGGCTCATCGGCCAGGATAATTTCGGGATCATTTAGCAGCGCACGGGCTATTACTACCCTTTGCTGCTCGCCGCCCGATAGTTCGTGCGGCATTTTCTTTACTTTGCTGCGCAGGCCTACCTTTTCCAGCACGTCCAGCGTGCGCTCGGTAATCAGGTTTTTATCTGTCCAGCCTGTAGCGCGCATCACAAAGTGCAGGTTATCTTCAACCGATCGGTCTGTCAGCAACTGAAAATCCTGGAAAACAATACCCAGCTTGCGGCGTAAAAACGGCACATCTTTGGTTGATAATGTTTTCAAATCGTACCCGCCTGCATGGCCTTCGCCGTTGGGGATAGTGATATCGCCATAAATTACTTTCAGCAAACTGCTTTTGCCCGATCCGGTTTGGCCTATCAGCCACACAAAGTCGCCTTTATCAATATGCAGGTTAACGTTAGACAGTACCAGGTGTTTCTGCTGAAACACATCCACACCCTGCAATTTTATAATAGTATTTCCTATCATGGTAGTTTATAGCTCAAGTTTTAATATCTGGCCAAAAGGCAAATCTTTAATCAAATCCATAATGTACGTTTGCTTATCGCCCAGCCCAACCTTATCCAGGTGTTTCTCGGGCCTGTCTACCCTAAAATAAGCCAGCAGGGTAAACTGCTCGTCGCGCAGCTGCACGTAATCGGGGATTTTGGCAACGCCTTTAACTTTTATAATGTACATTTTGTAAAGCTTAAAGGTAAAAGGCGAAAGGTTAAAGGTATCCAATACGGACTAAACACCTTTCACCTTTTACCTTTCGCCTTTCACCTCCAAATGTATTGTTATTTTAAAGATTTGACAAAAATTCCATTGTATCAATCCCATCGGCATAATCCCATAGCGCCGGGCGCTGGCTTTGGCCAAAAGTAACCACCTGGTTATTTACGTTTAAAGGCATATCGCTTACAATGCACTGTATGTTTTCACTTTCGCGGATCAGCAGATCGTTAACCGCTTGCTCATCTTTATAATATTCAAAAAACACAACCGCCAGGGGCGATGTCAGGCGCTCGTCTTCCTTCACTAATAAAAACCCGTTATCCAGGTGCTTATCGCCGTTTACCAGGTAAATCGATTTGTTATAATCGTAGTTATTATTGTATTTATGGTGATGGATAATGGGCTGGTAACTTTCAACCGATTCAAAAAGAATATTGAAAATATAGCCTTCGGGCACCAATAGTTTGGATACATTACGGCAGCCCAGGCCAAAGTAATCAAATATATCGTGCCCCAATGCATGGAGCTGTCCGGTAGTCTCGTTACCGGATAATACGGCCACGCTATTCCGGTTTTTACGGATAATGTTGGGTACTTTACTAAAATAATAATCAAAATAGCGCGATGAATTATTGCTGCCGGTAGCAATTACGGCATCAAAATCGGTCAATCGCTCAATAAAAGTAAAGCTATCCGCAAAAGCGGGATCAATATCAACCAGTATATTCAGCACTTTTTTAATGAGGCGGGCATCCTGGGTAGCAGCCTTAATGAGGGCGTGATTACCCGTTGCCAGCACACACAAAACATCGTGCAGGCCAACCAGCGGGATATTACCGGCCAGTATCAATCCCACTTTTTTGCCGCCGTTAAGCCCGATATTGGGATATTTAGCCAGCCAGGTGGTCAGATCTGCCTGATTTAATGCCCCGCCTATAGCTTTAACTGCCTGCATGGTACTTTCGGGCGTGAACCAGGCATTATGGTAATATTCGGTGTTAATAGTGTCCAATAATTCCCCTGCGGGATCGCTTAACTGATAGCCAAGCGCTGAAAACGCGTTTATGATTTGATCTTTTTTTAAATTTGACATACTGATGTTAAGGTTTTGAAACCCTTGAACTCATTTTTTGTTTATATTTGCACACTTGTTTGACAAGGCAAAGTTAATTTAGAATATAAGATATTTTACAAAATGGCGATTAAAATCACCGATGAATGCATAAACTGCGGGGCTTGTGAACCCGAATGCCCTAATAACGCGATATACGACGCAGGCGCCGCATGGCGTTTTAGCGACGGTACCGACTTAAAAGGGGTTATTGATTTTGGGGATGGCAACACCTTAAACGCGGAAGAAACACAAGCCGCTTTAAGTGATGACATCTATTATATTGTACCCGATAAGTGTACCGAATGTGTAGGTTTCCATGATGAGCCGCAGTGTGCCGCTGTTTGCCCGGTTGATTGCTGTGTGGATGACGAAGATGTACGCGAAACCAAAGAAGAATTGCTGGCTAAGAAAGATTGGCTGCATATTAACGGCTAATTACATGCAATTGTCATGATATTTTTAAAAGGAGTGTATTTATACATTCCTTTTTTATTTTTACAACAATATGGAGTACGGAATTTGCAACCTGGCTATTGTTCCCCTAAGATTTGAGCCCAGTTCGCGCAGCGAGCAGGTATCGCAGGTGTTATTTGGCGAGGTGTTTGAAATAATGGAATGGCAGGATGAGTGGGCCCGCATTATTACCGCCATTGATGGTTACGAGGGCTGGATAAACGGCCTGCAATTTGTACAACTGGGTACCATTGCCTATAAGGCCCTGCAAAAAATGAAGGTGCCTTTAACCTACCGGCCTGTTACACAAGCCTGGAAAAAAGTAAATAACAGTGTACTATATCTGCCCATTGGCAGTTCGCTTGTTTTTTTGGAGGGCACTACCTGTAATATCCGTAACGAGTATTTTGATATTGTTGGCGAAATAGGCGAAAAGGAAAATATCCTGACAACAGCCAAATCATTCCTGAACGTGCCCTACCTGTGGGGCGGCCGCACGCATTTCGGTATCGATTGCTCGGGCCTTACACAGGCCGTTTATCGCCTGCAAGGCATTACCCTAAAGCGCGATGCTTATTTACAAGCCGAACAGGGTACAACCGTAGATTTTTTGCAGGAAGCCAAACTGGGCGACCTGGCTTTTTTTGATAACGCTGAAGGAAGGATCACCCATGTGGGTATTATGCTGAATAACGAGCAGATCATCCATGCATCCGGCCGTGTTAAAATCGAAAAGATAGATACCCAGGGCATCTACTCCAACGAGTTAAAGCGGTATACGCATAAGCTGAGGATTGTAAAGCGGATCTTATAGCCGCTTCGCTATTGGGTCATTACGCTACGCTGTCATTGGGTCATTTTTAGTATAAGAGGTTCTAAAATCTTTAAATAGTTGTGTTGTTTTCAGGGTTAACACTTTTTGACCCCTTAAACCACACAAACAACTGATAAACAACAACTTAACTCAATATTTTTCTTAAATTATGTTAAGTTGTGTTAACCCTTTATAAGGATCCGATCTAAACAAATAAAGGCTGCCTTTGCGGGCAGCCTTTATTTGTGATATATGATGGGTCGGTTTAGAAACCTACAGTGAAGCCAACTGAGGCGTTTTTAAGCCCTTTTTGCGCGGTGGTGTTAAACATATCGTTAAAGTAATACTTAGCAAATAAGCCTAAGCTACCGTGGCCAATACGCGCAACCGCGCCATAACGGAACTTGGTGAAGTGGTAATCGTAATTCATTTTTTGCTTACCGTTTTCATCGCTGATCTGTTTTACACGGCCGGTTAACAATACGCCCAGTTCGGGACCGAAAACATAGTGCCATTTTTTGCCGTTAGCGTTATCCTGCGAACGGAAATCGAACATGACAGGGATACGCAGGTAGGCAGATGAAAAACGGTTTTTGTCGTAATCTATCGGGTCTTTCGTATACTTTAAGCCACTCATATCAGGGTCGCGCTGTATGGTGATATCCTCACGCAGGCGGATCAATTCCCAATCGAAGCCACCGGCTACATATATTTTAAAAGTTGGGTTAAAACGATACCCGGCCTGGATCACATCAAAACCCACGTTGCTGGTTTTCCACGAACGGTAACGCAGGAACTCGTTTTGAGGAGATAGCTTAGTACTTCCGTTATCAATCAGGGCGGTTAAACCCAAATCAAACCGGGAGAAGGTTAAGCCCATGCTAAAGCCCGGTGCTTTTGAACGCCTTTTAGCAGTACTATCGCTATTGTTCTTTTTAAGGCCGAAGCTAAAATTGTATTCTCCTTTTTTATGTTTGGCTGTATCGCTTACAGCTTTATTTGAATCCTGTGCAAACACACCTGTGGCTGCCGCGCCAATGAGGGCGGTAAAAATTAAACGTTTCATATGATTTATAGGTTATATTAAGATTGATTTATTTCTGTTTTTTTACTTTGATAATGCCCAGGTTTATCCCGGTAATGGCTTCGCCTTCGTCGGTATCGGTAAACTCAATGATCTTGTCATCACGTTTATCTACAGCGGCTATCACTTTATTCAGGAAGCCGCCTAAACCGGTTGCCTTACGTTTTTTGGCCGGAATTGGTTCCTCATCGACGAGGTTACCCTCTGAACCTAATACCCTCGCATTTGAATTTTCCCCGGCATTGATAGCATCCAACGGTTTTGATATCGGCCCAACAGGCATAGCATACTGTGTATCGGGTACTTTTGTAATTAATACCGGTGGCTGATCAATTGGTGTTTGTGATTGTCCCGGATCAACTGTTGTATTACTACCTGGTGTAATTTCTTTATGATTTACCTCTGTTAATTCTTGTTTTACCGGAGTGTTTATCACCGGGCGAACTTGTGCTCCTGCATTAACAGGCTGAGCTGCGGTTACAGATTGAACCGGATCAGCTTGTTGAGTTTGCCCACCTGGTTGAACCGGATTAGCAGGTTTAACCAAAACTGCCTGTTTCTTACCATCAGTAGGATCAACATTATCCTGCTTTTTATTCAGAAAAAATAACCCTGCCGATACCATCACCACCACGCTTGCGGCTATCCTTAACATAGGCGCTATGTTTTTGCGTTTTGCAGGCCCGCCTAATTCATCGCTGATATTGGCCCAAACCTTTGCCGATGGTTCTATTTCGTAACTATCCAGCTTAGCGCGGAATAGTTGGTCCATCTCATTGTCTTGCATATTCATATCGGTTGCCCTCCATTTTTTCTACTTTTTCTTTTAATATCGTACGCGCCCTCGACAATTGCGATTTCGACGCGCCTTCTGTTATGCCGGCTATCTCGGCTATTTCCTTGTGCGAGTAGCCTTCCAATGCATACAGGTTAAACACCATCCGGTACCCCGGCGATAGCTGCTGTATCAGCGCCATCAGGTCCTTAGCGTCCAGGTTAGCGCTGGCTATCGGGTTCACCGGGATCTCGTAACTCGGTTCTTCCATATCTACCACCTGCATCATTTTGTGGTGCTTGCGGTAATACTCAATCGAGCTGTGTACCATAATGCGCCTTACCCATCCCTCAAATGACCCCTCTCCCCTGTAATCCGCCATTTTCTGAAACACCTTGATAAACCCGTTTTGCAGCATATCCTCTGCTTCCATCCTATCAGTTGCATATCGCATACAAACTGCAAGCATTTTGCCGGCATACTGCTTATACAGCAATTCCTGCGCTTTCCGCTCACCCGCTTTACAGCGTTTAATCAGCTCCTCTGTTGTGATATGTTTTGGTTGTAAAAACATCATTTGAAGGTAAGATGAGCGAAGTGGTTAAATGGTTGCACGGATTGCAAAATATTTTTTAATAATTTAATAATGCTAAATTTAAGCCTTTAAGCCCTATTATCCATCATCTATGAAAAAAGCCTTTTTATTACTGATGATATTTTTAGCCTTTGTGCTTAATACCGCTGCACAACGGCCATTAGTAAGCTATATCCTGCTTAAACCCGACCGCGTTTTCGACGGCACCCAAATGCATCATAACTGGTGGGTACTGGTTAGCGGGCACCGGATCGTATCTGCCGGCGAACCATCAACTATACCGGTGCCGGCTTCGGCCAGGGTCATTGATCTGAAAGGCATGACCTTAATGCCAGGCATGATAGAAGGCCACTCGCACCTATTCCTGCACCCCTACAACGAAACTACCTGGAACGACCAGGTACTGACCGAAAGCCGGGCCGAACGTACCGCACGCGCCGTTAACCATGCCCGCGAAACTTTATTGGCCGGCTTTACATCGTCCCGTGATTTAGGTACTGAAGGGGCCATGTATGATGACGTAGGGTTAAAGACATCGATAGAAAAAGGCATTATCCCCGGTCCGCGCTTACAGGTAGCTACCCGCGCTATTGTAGCTACCGGCAGTTACGGGCCAAAGGGCTATAACGACCAAACCGAAGCCGGCATCCCCAAAGGCGCCGAAGAAGCCGACGGTGCAGATGCCCTAACCCGTACCATCCGCTCGCAAATTGGCTATGGCGCCGATGTAATTAAGCTGTACGCTGATTATCGCTGGGGGCTGAACAATACCCCGGCCGCTACTTTTACGGTTGATGAATTGAAACTGGCTGTACAGGTGGCAGGCAGTGCGGGCCGGTTTGTAGTAGTACACGCCGGTACGGAAGAAGGTATGCGCAGGGCCATTGCGGCCGGCGTACGCACCATTGAGCATGGCGACGGTGGCACGCCCGAACTATTTAAGCTGATGAAAGAAAAAGGGATTGCGCTTTGCCCTACCCTTGCAGCTACCGAAGCTATTAATACTTACCACGATTGGAAAAAAGGTACAAGCCCCGATCCGGCAGCTGTTAAACACAAACACCAGATATTTACAGATGCCATAAAAGCCGGCGTAACCATTTGT
Organism: Mucilaginibacter sp. GW821-FHT07H05; assembly: GCF_059418485.1. NCBI lineage: Bacteria > Pseudomonadati > Bacteroidota > Sphingobacteriia > Sphingobacteriales > Sphingobacteriaceae > Mucilaginibacter > Mucilaginibacter sp. GW821-FHT07H05. The sequence continues at coordinate 636,362 of NZ_JBWKPY010000001.1, read as the reverse complement.
ATGGGTGGCGACGTAGGTGTTTTTGCCCATGGCGATAACAGCCGCGAGATGATATTGATGGTAGAATACGGCATGCCCCCCATTGAAGTATTACGTTCGGCCACATCGGTTAACGCGCAGGTGTTTGGCTTAAAAAATCTGGGGCAAATTAAAGAGGGCTTTTTAGCCGATATAATTGCAGTAGAAGGTAACCCGGCCGAGGATATCAAAGCGGTTAAACAGGTGAAGTTGGTGATGAAGGATGGGGTGATCTATAAACAATGACCTTGATTTTAAGGATTAAAAGATTAGCTTGATTTTAGGATGAATATATCGCTTGACCCATTTCCTGTACTTACAACCGAACGGTTGATATTGCGCCCGCTTGTTACATCCGACAGGGAAGAACTAATGAAACTGCGCTCGGATGAGCAGGTGAACAAATACCTCGACCGTCCGCCTACCATTACTTTAGCCGATACGGATGCTTTTATCCAAAAGATAGATGGGGTGATCAACAATAAGCAAGGGATATATTGGGTTATCAGTCTGAAAGATAAGCCCGCGTTAATCGGCACTATCTGTTATTATAATTTACTCCACGAAAGGGATATGGCCGAGATTGGCTATGAATTAATGCCCAATCACCAGGGAAAAGGCCTGATGCAGGAGGCTATTACCGGGGTTATCCATTATGGTTTTGAGGTGATGAGGTTGAAAATAATTACCGCCCTGCCCCACCCTGCAAACGAAAGTTCGGTTAAGCTGTTAAATAAAATTGGTTTTGTACGGGATGAGGGGTTTGAATATGTGAGCAAGGAAGAAGCGGACGGGCTTGCGGTTTATTTGTTGACATCACCCCGGTAGGTCATAACTGAACTTGTTTCAGCACCCCATTTGCAAGGTACACCAACAGTTTTAGCGTAGGGTGTCATGGTGAGCTTGTCGAACCATGGTGGACAAGGCCTGTGCACGCACCCTTCGACAAGCTCAGGGTGACAATCCCACTCTACTTCCTTGTCCGGTAATACTTATAGATCTTCACTGCCGACATGATGATCATGGAGAACACAATGATCCCGATCACCCCGAAGATCCAGTTTAGCGCGCTTTTTACCACTACCAGGAAAACGATGGCAAAAAGGAATATCGTTGCCAATTCGTTCCAAATGCGTAATTGGGTAGATGTCCATTTAAACAGGCCGTTACGCATTTGTTTGATCTTATTTTGGCAGATATAATGATAAGCGATTAAACATACCACAAAGGTGAGTTTGATATGCATCCAGCCTTCGTGCAGTAAGCCGGGCATTACATACAACATCATTAACCCGGCTAATACAGTGATAAACATAGAGGGCACAGCTATTACATTCCATAACCGGCGCTCCATAATTTCAAATTGATCAGATAATATTTTACGCTCCAGATCGGGCCGTTCCTGTGCCTCGGTATGGTAAATGAACAGCCTAACGATATAGAACAATCCCGCCATCCAGCATACCACAAATATGATGTGCAGGGCTTTGATATACAACAGATATTCGGACAGGAATGCGCTCATAATCAATCAAACACGAATTACTCTCTAATTTAACCGAATTTCACGAATTATTAATTAGTGTTAATTAGCCTAATTCGTGAAATTCGTATTCATTCAACTAATATCTAAACTCCTTAATCACCTCTACCGCGTATTTCACGTTATCAAACGGGATATCGGGCATAATGCCGTGCCCCAGGTTAAATATAAAACCGTTGGTATCCTTCATCCTGTCGAACAGGCGGTAAATGCGTTCTTTAATTACCTTTTTATCAGCATATAAAATATGCGGATCAAGGTTGCCTTGTACAGCTATGCCCTGTGGCAGGCGTTGTTTAATATCCAATAGATCAACATTCCAATCGATAGAGATCACATCAGGCTTAGCCTCGGCCATTAACGGCGCGAAAACCGAGCTGCCTTTACAGAACGAGATCACCGGAATATCCTTACGGTTCAGCTGACTGATGATCTCCACAATATAGCGATGCGAAAACTCTTTATAATCGTCCCAGGCTAAAGCTTGCGCCCAGCTATCAAAAATCTGTATAGCGTTTACCCCGGCTGCAATCTGCAGGTTCAGGTAATCAGCTGTTACTTTGGCAATTTTGGCTAATAGCTGATGTGCCATTTCGGGATGGTTATGCAGCATCAGCTTAGTCAGCTTAAAATCTTTTGACGATCCGCCTTCTACCAAATAACTCATTACGGTAAACGGCGCGCCTGCAAAACCGATCAACGGGATGCTGCCATTTAAGCGCTGCTGAATCACCTTAATAGCATCAGCCACATATTGCAGTTTATCGCCTACATCGGTTTGTAAAGCATCCACATCAGCCTGTGTGCGTACCGGGTTGGCAAACTTAGGGCCTACCCCGGCCGAAAAGCTGAGATCGCCGCCCATGGCTTCGCCTGTTACCAATATGTCCGAAAACAAAATAGCAGCATCAATCCCCAGCAAATCAACCGGCAACATGGTTACATCGGCAGCCAGTTCGGGGGTTTTGCACATTTCCAGAAACGAGTATTTGTTTTTGATCTCCCAGTACTCGGGCATAAAACGTCCAGCCTGGCGCATCATCCACACGGGTGGGCGTTCTGTTTTCTCTGAAAATGCTGCTTTTATAAATAATGAATCTTTCATATAGGAACAGGCAATCTGTTTGCCCTTATTTTATTTGTGTTTCTTTAATACGTCTTCAATCTGAATTATTACGCTTTTCATCTTCGCGGTTATTTGCCCCTCTTTTTCTTTGGCCATTTGCAGGTAGGCCGTGGCTTTATCATACTTACCATTTCGGATACTGATATTGGCCACATGCACCAGCGCCGCCACATGGTCGTTCACGGTGCGCAGCGGATATTGGGCGGCCAGCTCGTAATGTTGTTCGGCTTCTTCAAAATCCTGCTTTTGCATGCAAATACCGCCCCAAATAAACTCGTAAAACCCGCGACGCTTTTTACTAAGCCATTGCGGGTTTTTAATTTGCCTAAGCAGGGCTTCGGCGGTAGCATAATTTTTTTTATGGAAATGTTTAGCGGCTAAAATGATGGGACCTTCCTTAAAATAACCCCAAACCAGCAAGCCGATAAATACTGATACTACGCCTACCAACTCATACGTGCGCTGATAGATAAAGAACGCAGCCATCAATAAAAAAATCCCGATAACAAAAAGTCGTGCCTTGTTAGTAAACATTAATGCTGATTATCGGTAAACTTATAACCTACGCCACGGATTGAATGGAAATAAACCGGGTTTTTAGGATCGGGTTCAAAATATTTACGGAAGGTCAGGATAAAGTTGTCGATAGTACGGGTTGACGGGTAAACATCATAGTTCCAAACGGTTTCCAATATCTGCTCGCGCGATACAGCATCGTTACGGCGTTCTATCAGCAATTTCAGCAGCATCGTTTCCTTTTTGGTTAAAGGAGTGATAGAGCCGTCTTCGTTCACCAGTTCAAACGAGTTAAAGTGGATGGTTTTTCCACCAATCTTATAACTGTTAAATTCTTTCAGTTCATCACCTTTCAGGCTGCGTTTCACCAGGTTGTTCACCCTTAGTATCAGCTCTTCCAGGTTAAATGGTTTGGTCAGGTAATCATCAGCGCCCTTTTTAAGGCCCGAAATTTTGTCCTCGTTCGTATTTTTAGCGGTCAGGAACATAATAGGCACCTCGGTATTTTCCAGGCGGATGGTTTCGGCCACCACAAAGCCGTCTACTTCAGGCATCATTACATCCAGTATCACCAGATTAAAGCGTTCCTCTTTAAATATTTGCAGGGCTTTTTTACCGTTTGTAGCTGTTGATACCTTGTAGCCTTCCAGCTCAAGGTTTAGTTTGATGGCTTCTAACAGATGCTCTTCATCTTCAGCCAGTAAAATTCTTTTTTTGTTAAGCATGATCTATAAGATTTAAAAGATTGATCTCGTATTAATTTATACTGATCAGTCAAATGCTATTCCGAACAGTTTATTCGCCAATTTATTTACAACCGTATGATATTTATGACAATTTGACACGATGTAAGGATTACCAATTTCAATTAAACAACACGAATTTCACCAATTGATCGAATTTACACTTATTTTGGATCTAAACATTGATTAGCGAAAATTCGATCAATTGGTGAAATTCGTTCCTCAATATTTTAAAACACTACTTCAAATACACTACCTGCCGGGCGGTTATCACGCACATGGATAGTAGCATCGTGTTTATCTAATACCGTTTTTACAATATATAAACCCAACCCTGTACCTTTTGTATTACGGGTTTCCTCGCTGCCTACCCGGTAAAATCTGTCAAATATGCGTCCCTTCTCATTATCGGCTATCCCTATGCCCCTGTCGGCCACCTGCAAGTAGATGTTATTATCTTTCCTGAACAACTTCACATTAACCTCCTCGCAAGGTTGCGAATACTTAATAGCATTCTCTACCAAATTAGTCACTACCGATGATAGCGCGAATTTATCGCCGGTAATTTCAATCTTAGGTTCTATCTCAGCGTTAATCAGTTGCTGGTTAAAATCGCATTTATTGATCTGCAAGCGGTTTACCACACTATCCACCAAAGCCGAAAGACTAAATTGCTCCATTGGGAAGGTGTACGATTGATTCTCTATTTTAGCTGCCAGCAACATATTCTCTACCAAATCGTCCAGACGTTCTACGTCGAGCAAACATTTATCAATAAAACTCATGATCTGTTTTCTTTCCAGATCGCGTTTATGGATGGTTTGCAGATATAGTTTAATAGAGGCCAGCGGCGATTTCAACTCATGCGTAACCGATAGCAGGAAGTTTTTTTTCTGCTCGTGCAGTTTACGCTCTTTATTTACGGCTTTATGCAGGCTCCACGCGCCTAAAGCAAAAACCAGCACAAACATAGAACCTTCGCCCAAAACCATCCCAATGCGGTTTGGCTGTAAGATCACCAGTCGGTACCCCCACCAAAACAGTTGCGCAAGCGCATAAATAATGGTGGCGTAAAATATGATAAATGGCCTTTTCATTTCTTTTAGCTTTTTATTGATTAAAAACAATATCAAGACTATCAAATATAGCCAATTTTGCCTGTTCCATATCATCGCGTGTGTGTGCCGATGATACAAAGCCTACCTCGTAACCCGACGGGCCTAAATATACCCCCCGGTTTAGCAATTCGCGGTGGAAGATCTTGAAATGCGCCATGCTGCCCGCGTCGATCTCATCTGCCCGGCGGATATGCTCCTGCCCTGTAAACGCGAACCAGAAGATAGAACCCACCTGGAATATTTTGAAACCGTAACCCTTCTTTGCCACGTATTGCTCAATGGCCGAAACAAAAGCGGTGGTTTTAGCTTCCAGATCGCTATAAAAACCCGGTTTTAATAATTCGGTTAGCTGTGCTATACCCGCGCCCATGGCTACCGGGTTACCTGATAAAGTACCCGCCTGGTAAACAGGACCTTCTGGCGATATACTGCTCATGATAACGGCCGAAGCGCCATAAGCGCCAACCGGCATACCGCCACCGATGATCTTACCGTAAGTGATGATATCCGGTTGAATACCATATAAACCTGCGGCACCTTCAAAACCCACCCGGAAGCCCGAGATCACCTCGTCAAAGATCAGCATGGTACCGTTTTGGGTACACTCATTACGCAGGAACTGTAAAAAATCCTGCTGCTGTAATAGCAGTCCGTTATTAGCCGGGATAGGCTCAATAATTACCGCGGCTATCTGGTCTTTAAATTCCGCGAAAGCTTTTTGCAATGCATCACGATCGTTAAGGGCAATTACAATGGTTTCATCGGCAAAAGCTTTAGGCACACCTGCTGATGATGTTTCGCCAAAAGTAACCAGTCCCGAACCGGCTTTCACCAGCAAGGCATCTACGTGCCCGTGATAGCAGCCTTCAAACTTTAAGATCTTATCGCGTTTGGTGTAACCCCGCGCCAGCCTGATAGCCGACATTACGGCCTCGGTACCCGAGCTTACAAAACGTATTTTCTCGATGAATTTATTATTGGTCAGTATCAGTTCGGCCAGTTCATTCTCCAATGCCGTAGGCGCACCGAACGACATACCGTTTTGCATCACCTCTATCACCTTTTCGCGCACGGCGGGATGGTTGTGGCCCAAAATAAGCGGGCCCCACGAGCCGCAGAAATCGATAAACTCGTTTTCGTCCGCATCCCAAATATGGCTGCCGTTGCCTTTTTGGATAAACAGCGGCGTACCGTAAACAGATTTAAACGCCCTCACCGGCGAGTTTACCCCACCCGGGAAAAACGTTTTAGCCTTCTCATACAATGCTGCAGATTTGGTTCTGCTGATATCTTTTACTTCAGTCATTCTAATTTTCAATTTGTCGTTGCGTATAGGCCTCACCCTACCCTCTCCAAAGGAGAGGGTTCTAAAAACTCCTGAAGTCCTCTCCTTTGGAGAGGATTTAGGTGAGGCTGCTTCGCTTCGTACCTCGCAATGACATGTTGCTATATGCCCTAATCTCTAATTAACTAATCTCTAATCACTAACCTACAACCACTTATTCAACAAAACTTCCTTAGCGTGATAGGTGAGTATCGCGCTGGCCCCTGCCCGGCGGATGCTGGTTAATACCTCGGTTACGGCGCGCTGTTCGTTCAGCCAGCCGCGCTCAACCGCTGCTTTTAGCATGGCGTATTCGCCGCTTACATTGTAGGCTGCTATAGGCAGTTGGGTATTATCTTTTAGTAGTTTAATTACATCCAGGTATGGCAAAGCTGGCTTCACCATCAGGAAATCGGCACCTTCGGCTTCGTCCAGGTTGGCTTCAATTAATGCCTCACCCTGATTGGCCGGGTTCATCTGGTAGGTTTTTTTATCGCCAAATTTAGGCGCAGAATTTAAGGCATCCCTAAATGGCCCGTAAAACGCGCTGGCATATTTGGCCGAGTACGACATGATACTTACGCCGGTAAAACCATTATCATCCAGCACACGGCGGATATAGCCTACCCTCCCATCCATCATATCGCTTGGGGCTATGATATCGGCACCCATTTGCGCGTGCGCCAGGGCCATTTTGCCTAAAACTTCCAGTGTTTCATCGTTCAGGATCTGTCCGTTCTCTACAATGCCGTCATGCCCATCACTGCTGTAGGGATCCATGGCCACATCGGTAATTACGCAGGCTTCGGGGAAGTTTTGTTTTACCTGGCGGATAGCACGCAGGTACAGACTTTCATCGCGATAACTTTCAGTCGCGTATTTGTCCTTTAAAGATTCGTCGATATTTGGAAACAGGTCGAATGATTTTAGCCCCAGGTTCATGCAGCTTTCCACCTCGCGCAGCAGGTTATCTATCGAATAACGGAAGATGCCGGGCATAGATGCCACCTCGGTTTTCTGATTATCCCCATCAATAATAAACAGTGGAAATATCAGGTTGGCTGCGCTAACGTGCGTTTCCTGCACCATTTGGCGTATTACTTCGCTTTTGCGGTTTCGTCTTGGTCTTTGTAGCATTTAGCCCCCCAGCCCCCTAAAGGGGGAGTTTTTTAAATGTAATATTGTTATCAAACCCACCTTTTTTATTCCCCCTTCAGGGGGTTAGGGGGTTATTATTCCAAACACCGCCTCGGCCAGCCCAACTTCATCGGGCGAGAAAGGCAGTATGTATTTTAATCCTAATTCGGCCAGTTTGTTGCCGGTTGATTTACCAATGGCTACCAGCTTTTGATTACTCTCTACCAGGTTATCGGTAAAATAAGCTTCCACGTTCGACGGACTGGTAAACACCAGTACCTCGGCGCTTGATGCCTTTACATCGTCAATCAGTACGGTTTCATATACCGGCAGATCGATGATCTTTGTTTCGGCCGACATTTCCTTCTGGATACTGCGCATGGCGCTTTCCGAACCGGGGAATAATACCGTTTGACCATTAGCCAGTTTGGCAAACTCCCGCCCTACTTCAGTAGTATCGCCGCTATCGCCTACATAATCGGCAAAATGCCCGTTACGGCGCAACGTATCTTCAGATCCGGTACCCATTACCCCAAACTTTACCTTTTTAGGCAATTGCGGGTTCAGGTTAAAAAAGTACTCAACCGCGTTTTTACTGGTAAAAAACAGCCAGTCTACATTTTTCAAGATATACGAATCGAACTTGGTAATTACCGGCACGGTGCGGATGAGCGAGCGGCCCTCCACCTCAATATCATGTTTCTCTAAAGCACGGCGGAAATAGCTTTGTTCGGATACATCCCTTGAGATAAAAACCTTTTGCGGGAATTGTCTGTCCTTAGCAAAATACTGTAAAATCCTGTCCGCTATCCCGGTAATATCTTTAGTTTCTAAAAACAACCTGTCGGGAAATTCGTCGCCTTCGTCGGCTTTAGATGTAAATATCTGGTATCCATCCTCGTGCTTGCGGCAATAGCAGCCCAAAGGCAGATGGCAACCGCCGCCAAAACTCTTCAGCACCTTGCGTTCAACATTTAACGCTTCGGCAACTTCGGGGTGGTGCAGCGCCTGCAAAGCTTCAAACAGTTCGGTATCGCTTTCGCGGATCTGTATGGCTAATACGCCTTGCGCGGGCGCGGGGATAAATTCGGTTGGGGTTAATTCTTCCACATGAAATTCGCTCAAATCAATCCCTAAACGGCTTACGCCGGCTTTGGCAATCATAATGGCATCGTAAGCTTCGTCGCGCAGTTTACCTATGCGGGTAGGTACATTGCCGCGCAGTTCTTCAATTTCCAGGTCGGGGCGCAGGGCTAACAGCTGCGCCTTCCGGCGGTTGGATGATGTGCCCACCATGCCGCCAAACTTAACAGATAATTTATGTTTAACATCCACGCAGTCTTTCAAAATCAGCAACAGTTCAGCCGGGTCTTCCCGTTCTGATACTGCTGCGATTAGGAGTCCCGGAGGGTTATCGGTAGGCAGGTCCTTGTGCGAGTGCACCGCTAAATCAATAGTACCTGCCAGTAATTCTTCTTCCAGTTCCTTGGTGAAAAAGCCCTTACCTTCCAGCTTATCAAAGCTCAGGTTCAGGATCCGGTCGCCCTGGGTTTTAATAATTTTCAGTTCGGCAGTGATATTAACAGCTGCCAGGCTGTCTTTCACAAAATTAGCCTGCCATAAGGCCAAATCGCTTCCCCGTGTTCCGATGATCAGTTTTCTTTCCAAGTACTTATTTTTTTGCAACGCAAAAATACATTTGTTGTTTGCACCACAAATTTAAGTTTTAAACATCAGGTAAAGTAAATTTTATGAGAATGTGAGGTTAGGTTGACTTATGGGGAGATTCAACCGTTACGGGCCGTTGTTGGAATTGTTTCCAACAACATGCGCGATGGATATACGTTAGCTGTTGGTGACAACACCAACAGCGGCGTAGGCAAACTTTGTTGTAATGTGAAGTTTGGTTGACTTATGGGGGTACCAACACCTAAGGCGGCGAAGTTTGATTTAGGTATTTTTAAAATCAGTGCCTGCATTTCATCGGTTACGGTAGCCCCGCTTTCCGTTACAAATCCTCACTTCGCTACGCTTCGTTGTGAGTTTTCCACTTCAATCGGGTTTAGGTTGTACGGTTGGTGCATGTAAGGACGTTCCTTGCATATAGGGTGCTGAAACAAGTTCAGCATGAGAGGAAGTTTAAGAATGTTAGCTTACTGATTAATCAAAATCTCTTTAGCCATGATCATGGGTACGCTGATGTACTTTTTCTCCATGTAGTTCATCACTTTTTCCAGCACCTCGCGCGATTGCTCGTCCAGTCCCTGCACCTCATCGGCAAAAACAGAGTTGATAGCGGTGTTGCGGATCTCTTTGATCTTTTCGGGCACCTGGCGCATGGCCAGTTCAATACGGCGTTGTTTCAGCTGGGGTAAAAACTCGCTGATATTTTGGCTGATGATCTTTTCGGCGTGGGCCAGTTCCTGGTAACGCTCCTGGATGTTCTTTTTGGCCACTTCGTTAAGCGAGTGTACTTCTATAAAGTTCACTGCAAATTTTTCCAGTATTTCGGGGGCGGTATCGTTAGGGATGGCCAAATCTACAATGGTTTTCTTTTCGGTACAACCATTCAGTAAGGCGGTATATATTTCGGTAGTAATAACCGGCTGTGTGGCCGATGTGCAGGTGATGATCACATCAAAACCTTTATCATAAGTTTTCAGCGCTTCCAGGTCGTAAGCTACGCCATTAAGATCGGCCGCCAGTTCCTGCGCTTTGGATAACGTTCGGTTAAACACCGCGAAATTGTTGAACTTATGCTTTTGCAAGTATTTGGAAATATTGCGGTTGGTTTCGCCAGCGCCAATGATAATTACACGGGCATTGTGGCACAAATTCAGGTCGCGCAGCTTACGGTAAGCCAGCGACACTACCGAAATTGGATTTTTAGCGATATTGGTATGTGTATAAACTTCCTTGGCTGTTTTAACGGCGCAATTCATTACCATACGCAGGTAATCGCCGGTGAGGCCGGCCTCGCGGGCACTTTCATACGCTTTGCGTACCTGGGCCAGTATCTCCTTTTCGCCTACTATCAGGCTTTCTAAACTGCATGATGTGCGCAGCAAATGGGTCAATGCTTCCTGTTCTTCGTAAATACAGGCGGCATCAACAAAGGTGTTCATGTGATCGGTACATAAACCCAGTTCCATTGCTTCAATAAACTTGCAGGCGAAGGCTTTATCTACCACTTGTTCGGTAGCCATTACAAATGCTACACGGTTACAGGTGGCCAGGTAAAATATTTCGGGAATGTTAAATTGATCTTTAACCTGCCTTAGTTTTGGTAAAAGGTTTTCCTGACAAATCACCAGCTTCCCTAATTCCTTTAACTCGACTTGTTTGTGCGTAAAAGCGATTACCTTTAGATACTTCAAAGCAGTTTAAATTATAACGCAACAAATGTAAGATGCCCGCTTTGATGCAATGTCAAGCCTTTGTCAAACACAGCAATTTAGAATGTTTATAAATTAATTTACAAATACCTTATTTACAGATAATTAAAAACTTTTTTTACACAAAATTTGACCAAAATCATATATAAGTCAGCTACTTTACCTAAAAAGATAAGCTTAATTGTGCTGATTATTGGATACCTGCCTGCAGGCGTCAATCATTTTGTACATCCCGCAGGCTACATTCCTATTATTCCAGCATACCTCTTCTTTCCCAAATTAATGAATTTGCTGGCCGGTGATTTTGAGCTGCTACCAACCAGTGGTGTCTACCGGAACGGGATACATTGTTTATCCAGGAGGGATGTTTGGTTGGTAGAAAGGAATTGATGAATACACGTCCCATAGGAACACCTGGTAAACCTGCAAACTACTTCGTCATTTTCACCGGTAAAATATGCCCTTCCTTGTCAAAATGCATTTCATCAATACATACTACGCGATGATTGGCGCTGGTTTCGCCTAAAGGGCGGCGGTGATATACGATGTAATACTTACCGTCGTTAACGGAGTGGATAACCGAGTGGTGCCCGGCGCCGGTGGCTACATTAGGGTCCTGTTCCAGCACGGTAGCCAGGCGCTTGAAAGGTCCAAACGGCGAATCGGCCATGGCATAAGCCACTTTATAATCGGGGCCACCCCAGCCGCCTTCGCTCCACATAAAGTAATAGCGGCCGTCTTTCATAAACATATACGGGCCTTCTACATAGCCTTGCGGCGTGACCTCTTTATACAGCGTCCCATCCGCAAAGGGCTTAATGCCGCTAAAATCGTCTTTCAGGCGCACAACATTGCAGTGCCCCCAACCGCCATAAAACATATAATAGCTGCCGTCTTTATCCTTAAATACAAACTGATCGATAGGCTGGGCGCCGTTGGCTATCTCGCTGATCAATGGTTTACCCAGCAAATCCCGATAAGGGCCTTCCGGTTTATTGGCTACGGCTACGCCAATACCCCCAACCTCGCCCTGGTGCACATCATTAGCGCCGAAGAACAGGTAGTACTTACCGCCCTTTTGCAGCACTGCCGGCGCCCACATGGCGCGTTTGGCCCATTTTATGGCAGCGGTATCAACCACGCGGGGGTGCTTCTCCCAGGTTACCAAATCTTTTGATGAAAAAGCATCCAGGAAAACCTGATCATTGTATTTGGCCGAGTACGTTGGAAAAACCCAATAGGTATTACCATACTTGATACCTTCCGGATCGGCATACCAGCCGGGGATGATGGGGTTATGCTGGGCAGATGCGTTAATAGCCACAGCACCGAATATCATGACTAACAGTTTTCTCATTACGATGGATCTAATACCCGAAATTAGAAAAATTTACAGAGTTGTAAAGAATCAACCCGTTTCCGGACAGGGCACCTTGCATTAGGATAACTTTTTTACTGGTTAAAACGTTTAACAATAATAAATGTGGCTAATACATTTTAAAAATAGAGACTAATTTCTATATTTAGAATCCTGATACTATTTATATACTATTATTATACTGAATGAATAATTGGATACTGAGGTACGAATGCCTGGTAAAGAACAGACTTAATCCGCACTCAACCAAAACGGTGAACAATTTAACCTATTGGCAAGACCAACTGTTCATTAATTTTTTAATGTACTGCCTGCCGGTTAGTTTGCTTGCCGTTATCCCGGGTGTGTATATGTCTTTTAAGGATGGCTATCCTATTATTGCTATAGTTGATATTTTAAGCTTTACCCTGCTGTTTTGTGTTACGGTTTCCAACAGTATTTCGCTTAAAACCAGGAAGATATTTATCATCACCCTGTTTAATGTCCTTGCCGTTTTTTTGATCAGTGTATTAGGCTATGTTGGGCCCGGCGTATTTTACTTATTTGCTATTACTATACTAACAGCGCTGGTATTCCCTATCCGGTTTGCTTACTTGCTGATTTTAAGCCATGCCCTTATATTACTGGGCTTCGCGCTCGTTATCGATTTTAAACTATTTAATTGCGCGCTTATTAAGGATTACAGCGCCGGCAAATGGCTGGCCTTTAGTTCAAACCTGGTTTTTTTGAGCATTGTATTGGTTATTCTCATCCAACGTATACTGGAAAGCTTGCAAACTACTATAAAAAACAAAGACTATCTGCAAGAAAAATACAAGAAACTATTTGACCGCAGCCCTATGCCCATGTGGTTGTTCGATACCAAAACCCTGGCTTTTTTAGATGTAAATGAGGCGGCTGTAAGACATTATGGCTATACCCGGGAAGATTTCCTGTCGATGACCATCAAAGATATCCGCCCATCCAGAAATGCCGAAAATATTGAAAATCTGGTAAAAGCAAATCGCATATCCGGAGCGTTTTATGAGGGCCATGCCGAACATACTAAAAAAAACGGGGAAAATATTTACGTTAAAATTGAAAGTAATCTGGTTGAATTAGAGGGCCAAGCCGTCAGATTGGTATTGGCTACGGATATCACCGATGATCTGAATAATCAGCTGGAGGTATTTAATGTTAACCAGCGGATAAAAGAATCTGAATCTAACTTAAAGGCGATCTTTGAAAACTCAATCGATGGCTTTGTATTGCTGGATAACAATTATTATATTAAAACTTTTAACTCAAAGGCCCTGGATTATATCAAATTCAGTAAGCAACAATCAGAATTTGAGACAGGCAAAAACATTTTTGATTTTATTGAATTTTCCGGCCGCGATTATCTGCGGGAGGTGTTGAAAAAGGTGATCAGCGGCGGCGAAGTGATAGAGTATGACAGAAACTATCCTGCTGCAAACGGGGATCTATGGATCCGTTATACTATAACACCTGTATTTCAGGATAATACAATTAAGGGGGCCTGTATCAGCGGCCGGGATGTTACGGCCCGCAAAATGTATGTAAAAACAGTTGAAGCCCAGAATAAAACATTCCGCGAAATATCGTGGATGCAATCGCACCTGGTAAGGGCGCCACTGGCACGGATAATGGGTTTAACCCAATTACTTAAAGACAGTACAAATGAAGATGAAAAGGCAGAAGTTTTGGGCTTCTTAACCGCATCATCGGCCGAATTAGATGATATCATTAAGCTTATCACCCAAAAGTCTGCTTACATTGTTGAAACACACGCGCTTGAAAATGACCAGAACACTTTTATAGAAATGTAAAGCCAATCTGGCCCAATTTTAAAACTGTTAGATAAGTCCACCTCACAACATAAGCGGCCAAACCCTATATTTGCTCCATGAGCGAAAAGCAATACGCTACTTTTGAAACCGAGTTCCGTGTCCGTCCCGATGATATCGATATGTTTCAGCATGTACACAACAGCAAGTATTTTGATTATGTGCTGGCTGCCCGGTATGATCAGATGGAACGCTGCTATGGCATGGCCATGGAGAAATTTATGGAGCGCGGTTTTGGCTGGGTAGTACGCACCGCCCACGTTGATTATAAGCGCCCCCTAATGATGGGCGATTATTTTATAGTGCAAACAGGTATCCAAACCATTAACGATAAGGGCTGCCGGGTAAAATTCAGCATCACCAATAAAGCCACCGCCAAAATATGCTGCGATGGTTATTTTGATTATGTAATGATTGATATGCAAACCGGCCGCAGCGCCAAAGTGCCCGAGGATGTAATTGAACAGTATAGTAAGCCCCCCGGCCCCCTAAAGAGGGAGTAAGGAGTCGGAAAGTCTGAAAGACCAGAAAGTCCGAAAGCAGAAGTAGTTGCATCCGCACCTTTGTTCCCCCTTTAGGGGGTTAGGGGGTTTCTTTCACAGCAAAAGTTGTGTAGTAATTATAATAGAATAACAGATAAGCCACTACCCCATTCAGCACCACCAGCACCCCTATCTGCCGGTACAGGATCACAAAAAACAAGCCCATAAACAGGCCCATTACATATTGCAGATACTTATCCATATTTAAGCCCATCCAATACAGCAGGCTATGGAAAAGCAGTACAATGCTTAAACCAAACAGCAATAACTCTGCCGCCAATAACGGATTAAACCGACTGAACAGCCAAATGCCTTCAGGCAGCAGCAGCACCAAATAAACCAGCGCGAAGCCCGCAAACAGGCGCAGGCGGGTATGCGGTAGTCCGCGGGCAAAAATAAGATAGGTCTCCTCAAATTTACGCTCCTCAAATATCACCACCGCGTGTGCGGTGGCAATGGCCAGTATGGCTATGCCGGCTACCCGGGCATCGTGGCTTACATCGGCAAACAGCATAAATACCCCATTGACAATAAGGTAGGATATGCCCTTGGTGATCACATACCGGGCCTTCATTTTATCAAACACGTGGTAAATAAACAGGCTGTAAAAAGGCTTACGCCATTTGCTGCTCCACCGCAACAAAAGCGATTGGCTGCCTCCGTCCATCTGCCGGTTAATTAAGGTGGTGTAGATATAACCGCCCAGACCCGATAACAGTGCCAGGTACAGTAAAATAATGGCCGGGGTAATATAATAATGGTGCCACACCCCTACCACCACAGCGGTAAGGCCATAGGCTATAACCGGCATCAGCATGGTAGCCTGTGTAAGCATCCAGGCTGTTTGCTGTTGCCGTTTGCTGAACGCCGTACTGCTGTAAAACAAAAACTGCTGATGCGCGGCAAAGATCTGCCCGGCGGTATAATGCCAGGTTTTAATACTGTAAATGAGCCAAATGGCAAATACCACCATCAGCATCAGCGGACTGCTGATAAACGCCAGCATTAGCAATTTATGGTAATTGAGCAACTGCGCCGGGTCAACCGCACCAATTAATACCAGGAAAATAAACAGGAACAAGCCAGCATGTACGCGGTAAAAGCCGCGTGCAAATATTTTAACCAATACCCTGCTTAACGAGGTTTCCATTTTAGTGATGCGTTTTTCTTAAACTCGTTATTGCGAGGTACGAAGCAATCTCAAAACTATGTAGAGAACCATGCAATTCTGACCTGCTTACTATGAGATTGCTTCGTACCTCGCAATGACGTTGTGCCCTTATCATATTAAATTAAGCGTTTGATTATCCACCAACAACTCCGTAGCGGCAGGCAACTCGGCCGGATCAAGCGGCTGGTGCGATGTGAGCAGGAAACTTGTGCCCTGCTGCGCATGGCGCTCGGCCATCCAGGTGTATAGTATTTTTAGCGATGCCGTATCGATAGTGATCAGCGGTTCATCCAGCAGTATTACCTCGGGCTTACCCAAAAAGGCTAATAGCAAGGATAGCTTTTTCATCATCCCGCTGGAGTATGAGCCCACCGGGCGATCGACATAAGCGGTCATCAACATGCTTTCTATCAGTTGCTGCGCCTGCCCTGCCGGGGCGCCTTTGGCATCGGCAAACAAGCTGATCATCTCCATACCGGTCAAAAATTCGGGAAACAGGGGTTCGGCTTCGGCAAAGTTCACCAGCTTGCGGTAAGCCACCGGCTGTTTGGTAATGCTGATGCTATTGTTCAGCAAAATATCCCCTTTAAAGGATAAGATCCCGGCTATAGATTTCAGCAACGTGCTCTTGCCCGATCCGTTTACGCCCTTTATCCAATAGATGCCCGCCGGTATGGTCAGCTCATCTATTTTAAGCGCCGGGAAATTGCCGTAGCGTTTTTCAAACTTTTGGAAGTGGAGCATCAGCTTTTATTTGTTTGCAGTCGCCCGGCTCCAGCCGGGTGACGACTATTTCCCGGCCTCCGGCCGATGTAATTAATTATATTTTATTGCTATTAGAACGGCCGGAGGCCGGGAAATACAGGTCACTCGGCTGGAGCCGGGCGACTGCATTTTATCACAAACTACCTCTTCGCCGAGTCTGGTTTTATTATAGTTGTAATTTCTCCAATTTTAAAAAAATGCCCTAATATGGCAAAATACTCTTTTTTGTTTTCAAGATATTGCCCGGGATGCCGGGAAAATATATTAGTAATCTGATAAACACTACAAATAAAATAGTTAGATTTCCTTTCTATAGGAGTAATGCTTAGTTTACCTGAAAATTCTTTAAACGAATTAGGGCTTGGATTAGAAATGACAAGAATTAATAATATAACAGAAGTGATATAAATAGTTTTTCTCATCCTTTCTTTATCTATAAATCCTATTAACTACCCCTTCACCGATCCCTCTATCAGCATCCCGTAAAACTCGCCTACATCCATCCCGGCGGCACGTACCTGCTGCGGTATCAGGCTGGCGGCAGATTGGCCCGGCGTGGTATTTACTTCGATAAAATAAAAATCGTTGGTTTCTTCCTGTAAGATAAAATCTATCCGCACCATGCCTTTGCAGTTCAGGCGCAGGTAAACTTCGGTTACAATTCCGGCAATCTCCGCGTTCTTTTCCGCAGACAGATCGGCCGGGGTCACTTCTTTGGTAATGCCATCGGTATACTTGGCTTCATAATCAAAAAACTCCTTGCTGGTGATGATCTCCGTAGCGGGCAACACTTTCAGGTGGCCATTTAAGCGGGCGACGCCAATGCTGAACTCGCGACCTTTAATAAACTCTTCCACCAGTACCTGGCTATCTTCGTTAAACGCTTTCTCTAACGCTTCGGGCAGGGCGGCTACGTTATGCACCTTGCTCATACCCACGCTGCTGCCGCCATTGTTTGGCTTAATAAACAATGGGAATTTTAAGGCATTGGCCACCACGGCAACATCGTGCAAATCGCGGTCGAACAGTTGCAGGGATTTAGCTGTATGTAAATGATGTATGCTATGGATAATGGCTTTGGTATAAGCCTTATTCATGGTAATGGCCGATGTGGTAGCATCGCAGGTATTGTATGGAATATCCATCATATCAAAATAGCCCTGCAGCTTACCATCCTCGCCGGGGGTGCCGTGTATGGTAATAAAAGCCGCGTCGAATTTGATCTTCTCCCCTTTCAGCGTTAAGCTAAAATCGTTTTTATCGATATCCACCTGGTCGCCATTGGCTTCATAAAACCAGCGGTCGCGGTTAAGCAGGATAATGTAAACGGTATATTTTGCAGGGTCGAGGTTGGCTTTGATATTTTTAGCGCTGTTTAACGATACCTCGTATTCGCCGCTATAGCCGCCTGCCATTAATGCGATCTGTTTTGTTGCCATAGGGTCAAAGATAGGAGAAAGTGAGGAAGTCGGAAAATCCGGAAGACGGAAAGTCGGAAAGATTAAAGGACTGCTTCGGTACAATGCAAACATCACTTCTGACTTACATCTTTCGGACTTTCCGACTTCCCGACTTCCGGACTAATAAAAATTTCCCTATGTTTGATTTCTAAATACTGAAATGAGCAAACTCTGGGCATATTTTAAAACTAACGATTTTCTTAAAAACTTCTTAGGCGCAATAGGCGTAGTGATCGGCATTGTGCTGATCGCTTTCTTTAGCCTCAGTTATTATACCAAGCACGGCTCGGGGATCCCGGTTCCGCAATTAACAGGCTTGCCTGTTGAAAAAGCTGTTTCCATATTACAGGATCAGGGTTTTGAATATAAAATAGACTCCGTTTATATATTGGATAAGGCCCCCGGCACCGTTACCGAGCAGGATCCTGATGCCGGCACCAACGTAAAAGAAGGCCGGGTGATCTATCTTACCGTTGTTACCCGCTTAGCGCCTGATGTAATATTACCCAAGCTAAAAGACACCACTTACCTGGAGGCTGTAGCCATACTGGCAAACTACGGGTTAAAAGTTGGCGATACCACCTATCGCTCGGATATTGCGCGTAACCATGTGCTTGAAGTTAGGTTTAGCGGACAGATCATTAATACAGGCGATAAGATCCCCAAAGGGTCGGTACTTGACCTGGTGCTGGGCGATGGCGCCGGTGCCAGTGAAGTAGATATCCCCGAACTGGTTAACCTTGACCTCGACGCGGCTAAATTTGCCATTAAGGGCAGTAACTTGCTATTGGGTAATATTACCTATCAGGGCCCTATTACCGATTCGGCCAACCTGGTGGTGATACAGCAGTTCCCGGCCAAAACAGACTCATTAAGCAAAACCAGTATTGGCACGCGTGTAAATTTGACGGTAACACAGGGTAAAAAGAATGACTTACCTTAATATTGATGCGGCAGAAATGGCACAGCGTATGCAAAACAATCAACCCATGCACCTGCTGGATGTGCGCGAAGCGATAGAATATCATACCTATAATATCGGCGGGCTTAACATTCCGCTTTCATCTTTATCCAAAAAATTACCATTGCCGGGTTGGGAACAATCAGACGAGATCATTGTGATATGCAAGGTTGGGCTGCGCAGTAAAACGGCGCAATCAATTTTACAGCAAAATGGTTATAGTAATGTCCGTAACTTATCCGGCGGTTTAATGGCCCTGCAAAAAATAAATAGAAACAATCCCCTGTAAATATCATGACCACTGAAAAGCAATCATCAGGAACCTTAAAAAAATTCATTATAGCGCTGGTAGTTATTATTGTACTGGCATTGGCCTGCACCGGCTTATTTTACTACCTCCGTTTTTTTGGCGCTAACGTAACCGGTAACCAGCAATATCTGTACATACATACCGGCGCAACTTATAACGATGTATACGATACCATACAGGCTAAAGGCATAGTAAAGGATACCACAACCTTTAATTGGGCGGCCCATAACATGAAATATGTGAACAAGGTAAAGCCCGGCCGCTACCGCCTGAAGGAAGGGATGAGCAACCGCACGCTGATCCGTATGCTGCAATTAGGGGCACAGGAAGCAGTTACCGTTAACTTCCATAACATCAGGCTGAAGGAACAATTTGCAGGCTTTATGGGGCGCAAACTGGAGCCGGATTCGTTAAGTATTATCCGATTGCTTGATTCGGCCGAATATGTAAAGCAGTTTGGCTTTACTCCTGATAATGTTTATGTAGTGATGATGCCCGATAGCTACCAGATTTTCTGGAACACATCTCCCGGGAAGCTGTTTGAGCGGATGTACAAGCACTATCAAACCTTTTGGACACCCGAACGCAAGCAGCAGGCAGCAGCGCAGGGCTTAACCCCTATCCAGGTATCCATATTAGCATCTATAGTGGACTGGGAGTCTGTTTACGACGATGAAATGCCAACCGTGGCCAGTTTATACCTGAACCGCCTTCGCCAGGGTATCCATTTAGAAGCCGATCCTACGCTGATCTTCGCGGCGCACGATTTTACCATTCGCCGTGTGCTGAATAAGCATAAATTAATAAACTCGCCTTATAATACTTATATGTATGCCGGTTTACCTCCGGGGCCTATCATGATGCCGTCTGTAAACGCAGTAAAAGCGGTATTAAGCCCGGCAAAAACTAATTACCTGTATATGACAGCTAAAGAGGATTTTAGCAACCGCCATAATTTTGCCGCCGACATTAATCAACACCAGGCCAACGCACGCAAATATCATGAAGCGCTGGATAAACGAAACATCAAAAAATAATGTTTGAACATACCACCAAAGTGCGGGTGCGCTACGGCGAAACCGACCAGATGGGTTATATGTATTATGGCAACTACGCCGAGTTTTTTGAAGTTGGCCGTGTAGAAATGCTGCGCAGCCAGGGTATGACCTACAGCAGCATGGAGCAATCGGGCGTTATGATGCCGGTGCTGGAAATGAAATGCAAGTACATTAAGCCCGCGCGGTATGACGAGGAGATCCGCATCCGCGTGATCATGGATAAGATGCCGGGCGTAAAGATCCATTTCCGTTACGAGCTTTTTAACGAAAAAGATGAACTGATACACCAGGCCGAAACCCTGCTGGCCTTTATTAATATGAAAACCAACCGCCCCTGTCTCCCCTCGCAGGAATTTATTGACAAAATGAAGCCGTTTTTTCAGTAAATTTGAATAAATGGAATGGCTGCACCGCTTTTTATTGAAGTTTAGGTTTTATCGGTACTTTTTAGATTGGACAAAGGTTATTATCCTTCCCGGCTTTCGGCCGCTGCCTTTATATACGGTAGCTTCGTTCTTTTTTAAAGAGATCAAGCAGGATTCGCTGGTTAACCGGGCATCATCGCTGGCCTATAGCTTTATGCTGGCTACTTTTCCTGTATTCATTTTTTTATTTACGATGATACCCTATATCCCGGTAAATAACTTTCAGACTAACCTGCTCGATCTGATCGCTATGATATTACCTACTAACGCGTATCTCGCTTTCAAAAACACCATTGAGGAAATTGTTAAGCAAAAAAACCTGAGTTTATTGTCCTTTGGTTTTTTATCTGCCATGATATTTGCTACCAACGGTGTTGCCAAGCTGATGAAAGCCTTTAATAAATCATCGCTGGTAGAGGAAACCCGTACCTGGTTAAAACGCCGCTGGATAGCGCTGGTACTCACTATCTTCATTGCCATATCCCTGTTTATCGCCATCATGATCCTGATCATTAGCGGGGTGATCATTGATTACATGAAAAGCCAGTTCACCAGTTCAATATGGGCTTACGTAATTATGTTTGCCCGATGGATCATCGTGATAGCCATGTTTTTTGTCACCATAGCCATTTTGTACCGTTATGGCCCGGCCAATAAGCGTAAGTGGAAGTTTGTGAGTCCAGGCTCTATATTAGCTACCAGCTTAGCTGTGCTTACTTCTATGGGCTTCTCGTTTTATATTAACAATTTCTCATCCTACAATAAAATTTATGGCTCCATCGGCACACTCATTGTAGTGATGCTATGGATGTATTTAAACTCGCTCATCATCCTTATCGGCTTTGAATTAAATGCCAGTATCGATCTTTCTAAGCGTAATATCAAGATCGTTAAGCCCCGGTATAATACCTTCCGCACGCCAAAACAGCAGAACTAACCCACTAATTTACTTATTATCAATATGTTAAATTTAGTTTAAAAAAAACTAAATCAAATTTGCCAATTCGCCCCGGATTTGTACTTTTGTCCCCGGAGAGCTGGCAGAGTGGTCGATTGCGGCAGTCTTGAAAACTGTTGAACTGTGAAAGGTTCCTGGGGTTCGAATCCCTAGCTCTCCGCTGATGATATAAAGGCCTGTAAATCGTTGATTTACAGGCCTTTTTTACGAAGCTTAAATCCGGACATTCGGGGGCCACTGACCACCCCATTCCGGAATAGCAAACATCTCATTCCGCTACGCTTTAACCATATTAATTTATCGATTTACATTGCACTTTTCTCCGATCGCATACACAATTGCCCGCTCAAAAGCGCACGGATCGCCTGGTTAAGCCTTGCGGAATATCCACTTATTGAAGCTTGCTGTTTTCGGGCAGCAGAATGAGCTTGATGAAATTCTCACCATTTAAATACTTAACGGCAAGATCTTTAACATCCGTTGGCTTTACGGCGTTTATTAATCCTGCGTAAATGCGGGGATCCTCCAGGCGCTCTTCATTTTGTACCTGGCCAGATATATAGCCAAGCCACCATTCATTGGTTTTCACTTCAGTTTCCCGCGATCGCAGGACTTCGGCGCGCCATTTATTGATGTTCACTTGTTCTGGCCCGGATTTTATCAGCTTCGCTACCTCATCAAGTGTAGAGGCAATTAATTTGTCCACATTTGACGGTGCACAGCCGAAATTTACAATCAGAGAGAAGCGTTCCTGTGGTAGTTTGGTCATATTTACAGATGCGCCCGGTGTATATACGCCGCTTTCTTCTTCCCGTAACCGTTCCAGCAAGCGTATGGTAAGCACTTCCTTCAACGCGTCCATGGTATACCGGCTCGACTGGCTGTATTTGAATTTGCCGGACCAGACCAATAACACAGTTGCTTTGTCTTCCGTACCCTTAAAAACCTTCTTTTCGTAGTTTCCTTCCGGAATGTTGATGTCCAAATCCTTAGCAGCCATTACGGAATCCAATGCGGGTAAGCCGCCGATATATTTTAACAGCAAAGGTTGTATAGCCTTTACATCAAAATTGCCGACAAAAGTAAAGGTACTGCCGGCGGCATTTCCAAAGCGCTCTTTATATATATCAAAAGCCCTGTCCAGGCTTATCTGGTCAATTTTTGAGATACTTGGACCGCTTCTTCGGATATTATGGTTACCTAATACTGCATAAACCGTATCCTGAAAAACACTGACCGGCGAGTTAGCCCGGTTTTCGAGAGTCGCTTTCGATTTGGCAATCAAGCCGGCAAACAGGTCTTTATCCTTTCTTGGTTGTGTATAGTATGCGTACAATAACTCCAGCGCATTTTCCAATTCAGCGGGGACTGCGGATCCGTTAACGCCTGTCGTGCGCTCTGACATTTGCATGTGCACCCCAATTTGTTTGCCCGGCAAATAGTTATTCAATTGGATGGGATTATAATTACCTGCGCCGAAAGATGAAATTATGCCGGCCGCGTTAGCAGCTGATTCATAATCGCTATCCCTATACAAGGAGGATCCACCGGAAGTAGAACCACTGAACAGAATCTGATTATCTTTAAAATCGGTTGGTTTGAGAATGACTTTGACATGGTTAGCAAATTGAATAGTGGTTAGATTTAATAAACTATCGGTAATCACACTAATAATACGGCCACTTTTTGGTTTAGTTGTGAGTAAAGGTTGTTCATTTACAATATTTTGGTACTGCGATTGTTTTTCCTGCTCAACCTGACTCATCCATGTTAGTACCTTTTGTTCATCAGGCAGATTGCTTTTATCCTTATCCGGGGCCATTATTAATATATCCCTATCGTATGTTTTAATTTGCGCCCGGGCCAGATTATTCAGGTCGCTTAAATTTATTCCAGGTAAAGATTTTTTGAGCAGCGCATATTCAAATTGTATACCTGGGGATACGGTTCCTTTTAAGAAATATTGAAGGTATTCATTAACGTAACTGTCTGAATTTACTTTTTTACTTTCCTTGACGCTGGCTTCCATTTTACTCAGGTAATTTTGCTTAGCCCGGTCCAGCTCTCTTTGCGTAAAACCTAATTTTTTTATCCGGTCGGTTTCCCTCCAAATAGCTTTAAGGCCTTTTTCCAATTGCCCCGGGTTAGCATTTACAAAAACCGAAAACTGGTCGATTCCCCCTAAAAGTTCACCGATCCCCATGCCGCCGCTTATAAATGGAGGGTTAGCCTGGCGCTGTAACTCAGTTATACGCTCATTCATCATGAAGTTAAAGAGTTGCCTGATGACGGATTGGCGGAAGTCACCCGCCGTCTTCAGTGCAAGGCCCGGATGTTTAATGATGATTTGCAAAACGGTTGATGTCATTTCCTGATCAGTTACCGTTAGAAACTGGTTTTTGCCGGTAAGCGGAATGTTGTACCCGGGTCTTGCTCTTTCGTTTTTTGGGTTTTTCAGGTCGCTGAAGTTTTTCAAAATGCTCTTTTCCATCTGGTTCACATCAACATCGCCCACTACAATTAGCGCCTGCAGATTAGGGCGGTACCAGTCATGGTAAAACGACCTGATGGTTTCGGGCTTAAACCGTGTAATTACCGAGTCTGTCCCGATCGGCATGCGGGTTGCGTACCGGGAATGATTAAGCATAACCGGCCAATATTGCCGCTGCATCCTGTCCTGGGCTCCTTTACCCAGGCGCTTCTCTTCCAAAATCACACCTCGTTCTTTATTGATCTCGTCCGGATCAAGCGTGGCGTCCTGCGCCCAATCCCGCATAATTTGTATACCTTGAGACAGAATCCCGGGGTCATCAGACGGCAAGGGCAGCTGGTACACGGTTTCATCAAACGAGGTATAGGCATTCAGATCAGCGCCAAAACGTACACCTGTTTTTTGCAGGTAGTTAACCAAATCACTTTTTGGAAAGTGCCTGGTGCCATTAAAGTTCATATGTTCGAGAAAATGCGCCAGACCTTGCTGTTCATCACGCTCAAGAATAGACCCGGCTTTGTTGGCCAAATAGAATACTACCCTGTTCTTAGGTTCTTCGTTATGACGGATGTAATAAGTAAAGCCATTGGCCAATTTACCAGTCCTCACCCTGGGGTCGAGCGGCAGGGCCCCATCTTTTGGATGCCCTTTGGTGGCACGTGTAATTAACTGGCTGTAAACCTTGTTACTGCCTAAACCAAAGATGATAAGGCAAGCAGCTGCAACCATCCATTGACGGTTAGTAAATAGTTGTTTCATTTATTGGGTATATGGAAAAATTTGTTTTTATATGCAATAGGTTTCGGTGGTATATCGTACCTAACGATTAACTGAAATGATCAAATTAGGCGGTCGCCAACTTATCACCTCAATGTTATCTCCCCGGCTTCCGGCTCTTAATACTCAGGCTCAATAACAATTCCTTTCATTTTCAAAATGTTCACGCTGTCTTTGTGAAACAATATCGCGCCAGACAACATACCGGGGTTAGTATATAATGCCTCCAATATATAGCGCCTATCTTTTGAGAAATAAAAACTTAGGTACATTCCGGGAAGATGGTCTGCTGTATAGTTACCCACAAATTTCAGATTGCCGTAGCTGGATTTAGCTTTCCAGGACTCTGCCTTGATATCTGTTTTTCTGAACATGTTTGGAGAGGACCTTGGAGGTAAAAAACGGATACTGTCAAAATTCCCATACACAAAAAATGAATCGGCAATCAAGCCTGGAATGTGGTTTGTGGGGCCGTTCCAATATGCTTTTCCTATTAGTTTACCCAATTTTCCACGAGGTATATTTTCGAATGAAACATAATAATATCCATCCCGTTGTATTTTACTGGATACACATGCTAAAAAAACAAAAGATATTGTACTAAGTATAGTGATATATTTTTTCAAATTGCTCATATATTAGTTTCTTAACAGACCAGTTTGTTTACATTTTACACTGCTGAAATATGTAAAGCCCGGTGTATCATGTAAACCTCCAATAAAGCCAGCACCATTGTAAGTGATCCTCACTGTACCTGTAAGAGTATAACTATTATAAACGTTATCTAATGCTGATACGGTAAAGCCCGCGCCTGTTTCTGTTCCAGCTTTATACCTGGTTACATCAGCTTCGCCAGCGAGTTTTACCTCGCCGGTAGTAGAAATGACTCTTTTGCGCATTTCACTTCCCAGAGCGACAACATTTACCAAACTCGTATTTCCCTGTGTATAAATAGTCTGCAGGTATGCTAGTCCGGATGAAGAGTAGGTACCCCAATGAGGTCCATCAGGGACTATATGGGGCGGTGCCCCAACCTGTTCAGCAATTTCGACTAAATGTCCCCGGTCATTCAGTGCATTTTTATCAATCACAGCAACAAATGGAATGACCATTTTTATTCTGTTTCCCCTAATCGCAAATGTCGAATAATTTTCACTAACTGCCCGGAAGCCCTTACGTAAAGTGGTAGCCCTGGGTGAAGCACCTGCAACTGTACGGTAATCTGCGTCACCCTGGCCTATGTTGCAGGCAAATAAGGTTGTAAAACTGCCAAAATTTTGCTCTTCATAGCCAATACCATTAGCGTCCACACCTGATACGTTATTCGCAATCGAAGATTTATTTTTTTGACTGCTTTCCCTTTTGATTTCATTGATCTTGTTTTCAAAACCAGCTGAATCAATTACAGCACTACTTGTAAGAAACTTAGTTAATTTTAAATGTTCTTCATTAGTCAATTTTGTACTAATGCCGTTACTCTTTATGGTTTTATCCTCATTGATATTTTTATCTTTTCTTTTGCAGCCAACCGTTAAAGCTGAACAGTAGAGTAAAAGCAGCATTAATTTACCTGATGTTTTCATGTGATCAATTTTTAGGTTTAAATTGTTTTTAAGCCTCTTTATGTACATTTTCTATAACGACCCACGTTTGAACTTGGCAACCCTGACGTTGTTTCCTTTCAGGATAAGCTTAACGGAAAATACCATAGTAGGATCCTGATACTCCTGAATTGTCTTTTTGATAGTGCTCAAACTTCTTTCCAGCTTTTTCCGAAACAATACCACACCATCCATGGTCACTGAAACTGGCTTATCCAGATCAAGAAGATGGTCATTGAGATTAATGTTGAGTTCGCTAAAAGTATTTTTGCCGACACGTATTTCGTTACCAACGATGCTGACCTCGGCCATGGCTCCCTTGACCTGGGCGTCGTTTGGCGCAGACAGCCAGTAAAAGCGGTGCTGTACCCTATTGTCCTCTACCCAAATAACCTTGTCAGGAAAAGGATTTCTTTTATGAGCGGCTAACCAGGGTATCGCGATCGTATCCCGCCGGTCCATCCAGTGCGCCTTATCTGCATATAAATGAAAATCGTGGATAAATCCTTTGGGGTCGAGCCTCTGCAGGCTGTCTAATTTTTGGTTAAACGCAATGGCCAGGGTATTTCGGCTATAAGCCGTGTCTCTACCTCCCATATAAATGGCGAATGGCAGGTTCCGGAGATTAAGCGCATTAGCATCTCCGGGATGGCCGGCCATCATGGAAGCGGCAGCAAAACGGTCAGCCATACGCGGGGCAAGTTGAAATACCCCGTCGCCACCTGCCGAGTATCCCAGGATGTAGACTTTATTCGGATTGACATCTTCCAGGATGACAGCGTAGCGGATTAATGAATCCAGCAAATTGTCGATATGATCTTCGTGCCATAAATTCCAGGTATTAGTAGGTGCCCTTGGCACAATACAAAACCCTTCTTTTATCGGATACAGGGTCCGCTGGTTTTCCCACTGCTGATCGTTAACCTTCGGAGGCGCATTACCACCACCGTGAAGTGATATGTAGAGGCTACGCCCATCAGCAGGTTTGTTGCCAAATGCCCGATAGGCAATTGGCATAGCATATTTTCCAAAGCGGATAACTCCTTCTGACCACACCTTCTCTGCCGCCCGACGTAACTTGTTTTTTTCTATCGTCCATTCTTTTCTTGCAAGCTTTTCCGCTTCCACGCGGCTTAACCCTTTTTGAGCAAAGGAAGGGATAGCTAAGATGAGCAGGATACAAATCAGCGGAACCAACTTTATCCAATGAGAAGAGAAAAGACTTTTTCCTGGAGAAAAAGTTTCATTTATATTGTTTTTCATGTTATTTTTCAGTTAGTAAAGCCAGTATTCCTTCATTTTCAATAATGAGCATACCCTGACGATCTGTGGTTATGCCCGTTTCCAGCTTATATGTATATTTGGGTACGTTTCCCCGCATAACCGTTGGTAAAAAAGCGAACTGTACATTTTCGGAGGTTTTCTGCAAAGCTTCGCCTACCTCGATAATATGCGTAGAGATGATAAAAAAAGACTGATGATACTGCGCAAACGCTGCTGTAACGGCCAGCGTAGCATCATACGCATCCTTTACATTGGTGCCTTTGAACAATTCGTCAAATAAGACGATGAAGCTATTTCCGGTAGCTACTTCCTCCGCCGCCTTTTTTACGCGCAATACTTCTGCATAAAAATGGCTATACCCCATATTCAGGTTGTCGGAAACATTGATGGAGGAATAAATACCATCGCGAACTGAAAACTGCATGTGTCTTGCAGCAACGGGAAAACCCATATGGGCCAGGTAAACAGCAATGCCAAAAGCTTTCATGAACGTTGATTTACCGGCCATATTGGCTCCGGTCAAAAATAGCATGTTACTGCCTTCGTCGAAATTTATAGGATTGGCAACCCCATCAATTAACGCCGGATGCCATAATTCGCTGATCCTGACCAGATGCTCTGCTTTTGGCACCGCTTCCGCGTAGGTGAATCCACGATCTCTGCCAACTGCGCTTACAGCAATGTAGATATCCAGTTTATAGATATTTTCCAACAGGGTTTCCATCTCTGTCTGCAGCGTTTTTTTGATCAGATAATCATAAGCTGCCAGCTGCAGAATGGAAAATTTTACCGGATTTATTTGTTCCAGTAAATTCCGAAGACGGGGATGGGCAAGGATATCTAATAATATGCTTTTTTCATGATCAAAGGGCGTTGTTTCAATATCATTTAACAAGTCCAGAAACCTGCGCAAATCATTCAACATTTTAATCGTTACCGAAAGGCCGTTTTGTAATTTCTCATAGCGTTCATCCTTTAGGAGATAGTTTTGAACCCTCGTGGAAACAACATGCAATAAGGCGCCCGGATAATTGCTGCTTGTGCCCATGCGGAAATAATTTTCTACTTCCTGGAAATCCTGCTTGCTAAACGGGAATAACATTTTTTTCTGTCCGAAGTAGTTAAATAAACCGCATCGTTTATTGATCGATTGCGGATCAGTGAGTGGTTGTTGAAACATTTGCTGCAACAGCCGCTCTCCGCCACTGGTTTGCACTTTATTGAATAGATTAAAAATAGAACCCGGCGTATATTTACCCAGTAAGTTCAGATCTTCCTGGGTTTGTTTGTCGATTTTAAAGCTCATAATCCTCGATTAGACATCCGCTCCAAACCGGATTTTAAGATTTCCAGGATACCTTCATTTTTAACAATCACCATACCATGGCGATCTGCGGTTAACCCCTGTTTTAAAGAATAGGTATATACCGGTTTGTTCCCATCCATCAGTGTCGGCAAATACACAAAGTTGATATTATCGCATTTCTTTTGAAGCACCTCTCCCGCCTCGATAATATGTGTGGAAATCACAAATTGACTATTCCGTTTACCTCCAAAGGCTTCTGTAAAAGCAATAGTTGCTTCGCAGGCATCCTTAACATTCGTACCCCTGAACATTTCATCAAACAGTACAAACAAGTTCTTCCCCTGCTTAAGCTCTAATGCTATTTTTTTAATCCTTAAGACTTCAACATAAAAGTGACTGGCACCCATGCCCAGGTTATCCGGTAAATTGATGGTCGTAAACATTCCGTCCAGAACAGAAAACTGCATGTCTTTTGCTGCAACCGGGAAACCCATATGCGCCATGTAAAGCGCAATACTGAGCGATTTCATAAAGGTTGATTTACCCGCCATGTTTGCACCGGTCAGAAAAATAACGTTACTGTCCGCCGTAATACTTATGGAATTGGGCACTGCCTTTTCCAGCTGTGGATGGTAAACGCCTTCAAGCCTTACTTCATTCCGATCTTCAGGCATAGCTTTGGGGAAGATAAAGCCCCGATCTGCTGCGACTTTTCCAACAGTGATATACACATCCAATTTATAGATATAGGTCAGTAATTCGATGACCATGTCACGGAAGCGAAACCTGAAAAACTCATCAAATTCCGCGAATTCCGCGGCCGAAAGTTTTTTTCCTGACTGTGTTGCTATACCATGTGAGAAAGCAGAATTATTCAGAAGACTCCAGATCCCGGTCGCCTCCGACCAGTAAAAATTCAACGCGTCCGGTTCTAAGCCGTTCATAAACTGAGTCAGATCCTTCATGAGCGCTAATAAGACCGTAACCCCATTATGCATGGAAGAGGTATCGCCGTCCGGCATAACTATGTTGCTTAGTTTTCTGACAACCGAATCGTCCTGCGCTGAAAGCTTGGTCCGATGATCAACATTCTGCAAATAGGATTCCACCGTATCAAACTGATGGGCAGGAAAAGGGAACTTTAATCCTGCTTTAGCGAAATATTGAATAGTTTCGCTTCTTTCAGTAATTTGGGCATAATTGGAAAGCGGGGAGCGGAACATCTCTTCCAGGATCGCCGCTCCGCCACGCGTAGTGGTTCGATTGAAAATCTGATAAATGGAATCGGCCCCCTGTTTGCCGAAAAGATTCAGGTCGTTAATGGTCTGCTGATCGATAAGGAATGCCATCGCTATTTTCTTTTTCTCCTGATTAATATTATACTCCCAATGGCCAGTAAGATGCCCGGAAGCACCCAGATCAGCACAACTCTTAAATTTTTAACCTGGTCTTTTTTAACCAGTACCAAGGTATCCTTTGCCATGGGCCGGAAACTGCTGATAGGAAACTGCCCATAACTCAGCCAGCTAAAAACGCCCGTATTAAAGGCAAAGTTTGCGGTCCTCATATTAAAGCGATTCAATTCAGCATTAGACATAAAATCGGCATCTCCGGAAACGATGATGCGCTGTTCTTTGCCGTTTAAATTTCTTGTAATACTTGCCGCAAGCGGAAATGGCTTTTTCAGGTCGCCTTTCTCCGGCTCAAACTTGACGGTTGCAGAGTCACTTAAGAATTTGTCTTTTTTTAACCAGCTTTTTCTGGCATCGGTTATCAGCAATGGTCTAATATTGTATACTGTTGAACCTTCGATAGAAAGTGCCGCCGCTGTCGGCATGGAGACAACTATGCTATCATGATGTATTTGCTTTAGCGGTGGGAAAAGGTTTCCTGCCGCGCTGGTCAGGAAGGGTGCGGCCAGGTCGGGCTGGAGATCCCTGCTTTGTTGTACGATAGCCCCGTTCATCAATTGCACACCAAATTGTTTCAGCAAAGGGTTCAAAACAGCTTGCTTTCCGGGTTCGCCGGAGATCAATAGGTTACCACCGGCATCTATATATTTTTGTAGTTTAGCTGTTGCTGCGGGACTAAGTAAGATCTTTGGATCTGCCAATACGAGGGCGGAAATATCGGAAGGAATAACACCGGACTCCAATGAAATGGTATCCACGTCAAAACCCTGATTTAAAAGCGAGTTCCTGAAATTTTTCAAGTTTGTCAGCGCGCGATAGTCGCGATCTCCAATTTTAATGATATTACGTTCCAGGTTTCCTGTGGCAAACAGTATTTTGGGAATTTTAGCTTGCAGAAGCCTTTTTAACGCAGCCGATACCTCCGTTTCAGAAGGCCAGTGCTCGTTATCAGGAAACACGCGCAAAAATGTTTTTCGTCCCTTATATTTCAACTGCATGATGTAATAATTGGGTTCCTGTGAAAGGTCGATCATTTTTCTGATCTCTTCGGGCCGCTTAAACTGATCGAGGCTCATGTCACCGTTTTTAGCTACCTTTTCGGCAATCTGCGCTAAGGACTTTCCCGGGTTTCTTCTCGTAATTTCTCCACCCATACCCAGCGTATCGTAATACATGACATTTTTTAAGATGATGTTGTGTTTAAAACGAACGTAAGGCGCCCATTCGTTGATGTTTTTCTGGTACGATTCCGGATTCCCGTCTTCCATAAATCCGCCAAACAAATTAGCATAACCGGTTACTTCCAGCGGCTCGTCACCAAGTTCCCTGATGATCTTTTGCGTCTCCGGGCTAATGGTATTGGTTTTGTTTTCCGTAACATCGAAATAAACAATGAGTTGAGGAATCGCACTGATGCAACCAATAGCCAGCGTGCAAATAACAATAATGCTATAACGCGTGATTTTCACCAGCGGCGATGTCGATTCCATGCCCGACTTCAACTTATAGATGGTTAGTCCCAGAAAGAGAAACACAATAGCCAGAAAGTACACGATACCATTACTGGTGATCAGCCCGGCAAGCATCCAGTCAGTACGGCCGGCCACGGAAAGGAAGTAAGTAACATCTCTTAAAAATGGTACTCCGCGCCACAAACCTGATATATTATACAATACACCAAAAGTTACAAATGTGCATACAGCTGCTACGATTTGATAAGTGGTCAGTGAGGACATAAACAACCCGATAGCTGAATAAGCGCAAAGTAGCAGGAACAGGCCAAGCAGGCAGCTTAAAAGCAAACCGGTATCAGGTGATTTTACGGTAAAATAGCTTAACGCGATGAAAAAAGCTACGATAGAGACCAGTAAAAAGCTCAGTGCTACCATCGCTCCAAACTTTCCCAATACAATTTCGCGTACACGAATGGGTGATGAATAAAGCAGCTTGATTGTACCGCTGCTGGTCTCGCGGCTGATAAGGCCCATGGTAAGTAAAGGAAGATAGAGATACAAGTTTCCCATTACAGTCGACAACAGACCGTTTCCTCCGGAAAATATCCCTCCAATTATGCTGAAGGTGTTTTTAAAGCCGCCTTCCTGAATTTCGGCAAAGGATTCCAGCATTTTTGAATACACAATTCCGCATTGAATCGCAAAGATGATAATGAGAAACCAGGCTATTGGAGAATAAAAAAGTAATTTTAACTCTGTCTTTGCAATTCTAAAAATAGTTTTCATTAAGATGTTTTATTGGACTGGTGTTGTGATAGTTGTTTAAATATTTCCTCGACTGAGTTCTTCTCGAGCGTGATTTCCTGAAGCCGCCAGCCTTTGTTGACGCTTTCGTTTACTATGGTCTCGGCGATTCCCGAATCGCCGCTAAAGAACAGCCGAACGAGCTTCTCCGTAAGCAGATCCGCCTTCATGACGCCTTGAAGGGCTTCAAGTTCCCTAATCGCAGGCATATTGTTCAGGTGAACGAGCATACTATGCGGCGCTATGTAATTATTAAATGCATCCATGCTATCTTCAAAAACAATTCTGCCGTTCTCGATCATCATGATATCCCTGCATAGCAGTTGTACTTCAGAAAGGATATGAGAAGAAAATATGACAACCCTGTCCCTGGCAATGTCTTTGATCAACGCCCTTACCTCGATGATCTGATTTGGATCCAGACCGTTCGTTGGCTCGTCCAGGACAAGCACTTTGGGCCGGTGTACAATTGCTTGTGCTATCCCCACGCGTTGCCTGTATCCACCGGAAAGGTTTTTTATGAGCCGGTCACTAAAGTGGGCTATCCCGCAACGCTCTTTGGCTGCTTTAACCGCATCTTTTCGCTCATTACCCGACATATGTCTTAATCCCGCGCAATACATAAGGTACTCGTCGACGGTAAGGTCCATGTATAACGGTGGATTTTGGGGTAAGAACCCTATATCCTTTTTTGCCCGCATAGGATCATCCCTGAAATTTACACCGTCTATGTAAACGTTTCCCTCGGTCTGGTTCAGGGACCCGCAAAGGATGTTCATGGTTGTCGACTTTCCAGCGCCGTTCGAACCTAAAAGCCCAACAATCCCGTAGCTGTTGATCTCCATGTTAATGTCGCGTATAGCCCAGTTGGCGCTATATTTATGTGACAGATTTTCTATTTTGACAATACTTTTCTGCATTACTGACTTTAATTTTTAGGCAATTCAATTCCGTATTGATGAACCCGATAAGGGTAAATCAATACGGAAAATGAGTAAATGGATTTATTTTGGATTCTGTATGAGTTCCGGATTCTGGTTTACAATGATTGAAGAAAAAGGGAAAACGTACCCGTTACTGTTAGGCGCCAGCGTATAAGTAACATTCTTAAAGGTACGTGTGACTGTTTTGGCCAATGAAGGCTCTTTGTTTAAGCGTTTCTGGTCAAACCAGCGGAGGCCTGTTCCGAAAAACTCCCTCCGGCGCTCATCAATAACCATTTGCAAAGCCTGCTGGTCACTCGTGGCGGTCAGGGCTACATAATCGCTTGGGGTAAACCTAAATTTACGCAGGTCATTCAGCATTTGTACCGCTTCATTACGTTGTCCTGCCCTTGCCAGGCATTCCGCCCGGATCAGCCAGGTTTCATTTACCGTTAAGCCAACGCACGCCGGATCGGAACCGCCGCCAGCCCAAAAACCTCTGCCATTAAAAACAGGATAAAACTGATCACCTGGTTTGGTAAACAGGACGTATCTCAGATCTTTGGTCCCAAGTAAATTCAGCAGATCATCACTTAACTGAGGTGCGGAATAAGTAATCCTGGGTATTTTGCGCAGCAGGATTTGTTTATTTTCCATGAGCGTTGGAAAAGGTAGATTTAAAGGATTGACAGATTTATTGTAATCATAAAGTTCACTGGAAAGGGCGAGTGATTGTTCTGCCGCCTGCCGTGAAGCTTCAAAATTCCGCATGTTTAAATGTACTTTGGCCAGTAAGGCATAGGCTGCCGGCCTGCTTGGCCTTACAGCATTTTCCTTGATAACCGATATCAGGGGGATCGCTATTTCCAGGTCTTTAAGCACCTGAGCGTAAACTTGTGCAACAGTTGCTCTCGGTAAGGGTACAAATAACTTCGCTTCAAGCAAGAGCGGCACCCCCAGGTCGGTATTGGCCGTACCGGCGTCATACTGCTTAGCATAAGAGTTGACCAGGGTAAAATAAGTAAAGGCCCGCTGTACAAGTGCCTCAGCATAAATTTCATTCCGTTCCGCCAGCGAACCGCCTTTACTGTCCATAACGCCTGTTATCACGGTGTTATAGGTGTACATCGCTTTATACATCGCATTCCAGTCAAAATCGTCAATTTTTTCAAGATAAAAGGGCTTGTCCCAGGTATACATCGCCAGGCTCGAATTGTCGGTTGAAATTTGATCCTGAATATTAGGATCTTTTAGATCAATGTCATCACAGCCCAAAATGGCCGGATTCCCTGAGCCAAATTCAGCACTTGTTTGGCTATTGATTAGTAAGCGGTAATCCTGCGTATATACCAAAACTCTTTGTCCCTGAACCGGAACATTTTCGACGTACTTACGACAAGACACTAAGGCAAAGGTTAATATGGCTATTAAAAATATTTTTACAATATTCATGATGATGTCTTTGTAGGGTTATAAACTCAGGTTAACTTGGAACGAATAGGTCCGTACGGGGGCCAATTGGTAAGTGCTACTTTCATTATAAAGGTAGTCGGGGTCAATTTTTTCTTTATTCGCAGCCCAGATCATACCCAGATTGCGGCAAACCGCCGATACGCTTAAAGCTTTAATTCCTAATTTGGCCGCTACCCGCTGAGGGATCGAATACCCCAGGCGTACTTGTTGCAACTTAACATTACTTCTGCTTCTGACCAGTAAATCAGAATTTGAATACCTTTCTACACTGGTGCCATAAAAGTAACCGAGGTTATAATCAGTATTAATTCCGGGAACCGTTGTGGTCAACTCATCACCGGGGTTTCTCCAGCGTTTTGCCAGGTCCCCTGCACTGCTTACAAAATCGGTAAGTGTATTGATGGATGGTTTCCGAAAAACCCCACCTAACTGATACTGGAACTGTAAACCCAGGTCAAATTGCTTATAAGTAACATTTGTAAAATAGGCACCAAACCAGGGAGAAGCAGTTCTGCCGGAATACGCTTTAATGTCATAATAGGGATAGTCGGCAGTTGTATAAATTTTCCCGGGTTCTTTGGGGTCTTCAATAAGTGTTTCACCCTTTGCGTCCAAACCTGCAAACTTATAGGAGAACAGGAAGTCAGTTGGATAACCGTCGTGAATAATTTGTCCCTGGTAGACATCTTCATTGCCGATAGGCAGCTTAAAACGCTCGTCATGAATAATGTTGGTATTATATGACAAGTTGATGGTATTATTCCAGGTTACTGTTTTAGACCTTACCAGGGCGAAGGACACCCCAAGGTCAACACCTTGCCCGTCCAATCTTGCTGCGTTGAATAAGGTTTCGCTAAATCCGTAGGTTGCATTGATCGGTAAAGTATAAAATATGTCTGTGGTGTGTTTCTTGTAGTATTCTAATGTACCGGAAATGCGGCCATTGAATAATGAAAATTCAAGACCATAATTTAACATTCTGGTTTTCTCCCACGCCAGGTTTTCCCTTGCCGGATTTTTTATGTCAGCATAAGGAAGTCCTGAATAAAAACTCGTCCCCAACAAATCAATTACGGTTACCGGCGCATAGCCTTGTGGTGCGTTTCCGGTGAAACCATAAGTAAAGCGGCCGGATAAGGCGCTTAACCATTCAACATCTTTCAGGAAGTTCTCTTGTTTGATATTCCAGCCGATCCCGCCAGACCAAAGCGGGATCGCCCTTTTTCTGCGCTCAACGCCTAAAAGGTTAAAATCGTCAAAACGTGCGCTACCCGATATGGTGTACTTTTTGTCGTAGGTGTAAGCGGCGTTCGCGTAATAAGAAAGGGCCCTTGTCGTTTTCTCCACCACTGCCCCGGTTGTACTGCCTAAACTGGGGCGCTGGCCATAGATATCCGTGTACCGGACTGTTGGGTTTACAGTACTGAACGAATTGATCTCTTTATTGTAGCCATAACGGTTCTCTCCACTGCTCTTATTAAAAACCTCACGGATTTCATTACCCAAAACCGCATTCAATTCATGCTTATCGTTCCAGTTTTTATTAACATTAAGCTGCCCCCTGAGGTTGTAACTTCTTACTAATAAATTGCTTAATCCAAGTTTTCCGCCAATTGGGATGCCGTAAACCGGTCTGCCTGCAGAATTAATACTTGTAGCCCGATTGATCATGATCCGGGATTCATAGCTGTCCGGCTCCTGGTAATTCTCGCGCTCATTAAAATTTCTGGCCAGATTTCCGGATACTGATAAGCTCAACCAGGGTGTGATCTTACCATTAACATCAAGGATAAGGCCCAGATTATTAGCGGTATTTACGGTATTGTTATAATTTAATTCATCAATTGGTGAATATCGAAATGGAAGGTATCCTTGACTTTCAAAAGCCCGGGCGCGTTCAGGCACCATAAAAACATCATAGTATTTGGTGCTCCCGTCAGGATTTGTGAGCATATCATACGGGCGCAGGCTTCCTGGTGACATACTCATGGCCTGTGCTGAGGTGGGATTAGTCTTGTCCGTGGTATTCGCATAATTCAGAGAAGTATTGATCATTATGCGATTCTTGAAGAAACCGGAGCTTGTACCAATATTAAAAGAATATCCCTTGT
Source organism: Mucilaginibacter sp. GW821-FHT07H05 (assembly GCF_059418485.1). NCBI lineage: Bacteria > Pseudomonadati > Bacteroidota > Sphingobacteriia > Sphingobacteriales > Sphingobacteriaceae > Mucilaginibacter > Mucilaginibacter sp. GW821-FHT07H05. The sequence goes on along the minus strand of NZ_JBWKPY010000001.1, from coordinate 598,931 downwards.
TCCGGTTGCTTTTGTATACCCGGTCATCCGTATAGTAGTAGCCGGACATGTAATAAGAGCTATTGACACCTCCGCCTGACAGCGACAGATTATATTGTTTCGTGGCTGGCCTTTGCAGTAAATACTGTGAGACCTGATCCCTGTTATCATTCTGTCCGAGTGCCGCCAGTTCTGCATTCATTTGAGCTTCACTGATCTCTCCGCGCTTATTCCTGAAAATAATGGCTTGAGCCTGACTGTTATTACGCGGAAGGTAGCTTGAAGGTGCCGGATCTGATAAGAGATTAGCGTTGATCATATCTTTCTCCAGGTCAATATATTCCGGTACCGAAAGCCTCGGCCCATACTTTGTTCCTGGTTTGGCACTCGTACTGTAAGTCGTCGAGAAATTAAGCGTAGGCACAGCATTTTGCTTACCCTTTTTTGTGGTGACTACAATCACCCCGTTGGCAGCCTGGATTCCCCATATGGATGCAGCAGCCGCATCTTTAAGAAAGGTTATCTGTTGAATGTCATCCGGATTGAGAAGGTCTAACGCGCCCCGCGCAATGGAAATCTGTGATGGAAATCCGTCAATAACGAGCAGAGGTTCCACGCTCACCTGCGTATACTGGCCAACTATCGTAGAGATGCCGCGAATGTTAATGGTTCCGTTACGGCTTTGGCCGGCTGTTGTTTTGGTGGAAATATTAACACCCGGAACCATACCCTGTATACGTTCAAGTACACTGATCGTCGGAAACTGGGCAAGTTCTTTAGCAGTGATAACGCCAAACGACCCTGTCGCCCGTTCTTTGTTTAAATTTTGATAACCTGTATTTACAATGGTAACGGTTGATAACTGCGCAGCTAAGGGCTTTAAAGCAATAACAATGCTCGTTTTAGATTTAAGTACCGTTGTATCCGGCTTGTAGCCAATAAATGTGGTAATGATCGTCTCTTTCCCGGAAACGTCAAGCAGTTTGAATGTACCTTTGGCATCGGTAATATATAACTTTCCTGCACCTTGAACGGATACACTTGCTCCTGGCATAGGTTCTCCGCTCTCATTAACGACTAAGCCATTTACATCCATGTTAGTAAAAGCTGCGCTGATTCTGTCTAATAATGATGGTTCTTTCCGGGACACTACCACTATTTTATCCTGAATTTCGTAGGCTAACGGCTGATCTTTGAATAATATTTCCAAAACATCTTTTAGCTCCATATTAACCACCCGGATGTTCACGGGCCTTGCTTCCTTAAGGATATCTCCGTCTGCAACAAAATCTACCCCGGTCTGCACTTTAATATTAGCAAACAGCTTAACCAAAGGTGTATTTTTTTCTGACAAGGAAATTTTCTGTGCAAATCCGGCAGCGGCAACTTGCATCAGCGATGCAAACAAAATCAAGCAGGTTAATCGCATGATGAGGAAAATTTTATGGGATACAAAGCTTTGTATACCCTTTTTTATGGTATATTTTCTATACATTTATCTGAGTTTAGTTTAATGCGGCAGACCCCAACTTTCCAGGGCAAAGGTTCGCTGCAAATAGTTATTAATTAATTTAGAGCTAAACGAAACTTACACCAGGTTCCGGTTTCCGGAATCTGGTATTTTTGATAGGTAATTATTTACTGACGTATACTTTCCTCCCTTCAATTTTAAAGTGAACTAATTTTGTTGATTCTAATGCTTTCAGTATTTGGCTTATATTCTTAGATCGGGAAACATTGCCGGAAAATGCACCGGTTGGGAATGGTCCTTTGTAAAACACTTCAATGTTGTACCAGCGGGCGATGTCCTGCATTATTTTTTCAATCTTCGCGTCGTTAAAAACAAAGTTGCCGTCCTTCCAGGCAAGCGACTCTTCCAACGCTGCTTTTGAAACGCTCATCGTTTCCCCCTTCAATAACGACTGTTGTCCGGGAGTTAGAATGACTTCATCCTGATAAACAATTTTTCCGTGATCACTCCAGGCAGAGGCCTGATAGCCAACTTTCACACTGCCCTCAGCCAGTGTTGTAACAATATTTTTGTCTTGCCTGTAAGCTTTAATGTTAAAGTGCGTCCCTAAAACGGTCACTTCCTGTCCATCTGTCTCCACTAAAAATGGATGTAGTTTATCCTTTGCTACCTCAAAGTACGCTTCGCCATGAAGTTCAACCCGCCTGTCTTTTAAAGATGAAAAAGAGACAGGGTATTTTAGGGATGAGGCTGCATTTAACCAAACCCGGGAACCATCCGGTAATTTTACCTGGTAGGTTTCTCCCATTGCTGTAGATAGCAAATTATGCTGTCCCGGTTTTGCCGCACTGTTTTCTTTGATTTCATAAACGATTTCTCCATCTAAGGTTTTAGATATTGTTACCCCAGATTCGCTGGCCAGTTCGCCGGAGGGCATAGCAGAGAGCAGAATTTTCCTCCCGTTAGCCAGCGTTAACGTAGCAGCGCTTTTGCCTGGGGCAATATCCTGATTTGACGAAACAACTTGTGGTTGGTTGCCTATGGATAAGATCTGGTCTTTGAATAAAATTGCCACAGTCAACATCGCTGCAATTGCAGCGACCCCAGCAATGCGGGGCCATAGTTTCCTGACCTTATGACGGGTCTGTGGCTGACTCGTTATCTGGTGAAATATTTGCCCGGCGCGCAACTCGGAGAGTTCGGTTTGATGAATCTCGGTTGACTGATACGCTCTTTCAATGAGTTCAAAAAGATGCTGCTCGGCACCTTCTTCGGCTAAGAAGTTGTTAAATTCCGTTAACTCTTCAACGGATGCCGTTTTAGACTGGAATTTCTGAAGTAATAAAAGGAGCCTGTTGTCTTCTATATTCGGCATGATTAATATACGGGGAATAATTGTCCCTTTCCTATATTAATCCATGAAAAGACGATAAGGGGGTATTGAAGAAGAAAAAAAGTTAAATAATTTTTAGAATAATTAAAATCGCGGCAAGATCGGTATGCGATTTCATGTAAGATCTAAGCGAACGAAGCGCCAGTTTCATATAACTTTTAACCGTTTCAACGCTTAAATTCATACTCTGAGCCACTTGCTCATATTTCAGCCCATCAACGCGGCAAAGTTCATAAACCATTTTTTGTTGAGGGGGTAACAGCGCAATGCCGTTGGCAAGTATTTTTTGAGTATCCGTCAGCAAGATTCCCTCCTCTGTTTCGTTATGGCTTTCTGTCCAATCTTTTCGCAGTTCAATTTCTGTCTTAGCTTCCAGGACTCGCCGCCGCAGTATTTGAAAGCTTCGGTTACGTGTTAATGTGGTTAAATAGGCGCCCAGATTAGTTTCATCTGTAAGTTTCCCTGCACTCTGCCAAAGTTTCAGCATTACTTCCTGAAGTACTTCTTCAGCCAACGCTTCCGATTTCAGGAAAAAAAGTGCTCTTGAATAAACCGTTCGCCGATGGTAATCATAAATTATTTTGAAGGCGTGCTGATCACCATCCGCAATTTTGCGGAGCAGTTGGCTTTCATTATTTAGCGACCTTACTAACATTAAATGGATATAATAATCTGTTTAATATTTCAATTTTCACCACATCTAATATTTAAAAACACGCTCACGGATCTAATTTCACAGATGTTTTTTCTTGCATACAGGTGAAAATCTTTGAACATTTTTTAAAAATTTGGCAACTTTAAAAAGTTGCGCTTTCATTTCAGGCAAAGTGAAACTAAAATTACCGTCAAATTCAAAAATTAACACTTTTTAAACCTCAACAATGCCAAACTATTACTCACTCTACAACATTCAATGTAAATTTAGTAATAAGTTAAGATAAAATTAATGTTTTCAGATTAATTTGTAAAAAATCGTCCCAAACTGCGATTTTATATGAATGAGCCATTACGTGGGTATTTCGGAGATATGTTATACCCTATTTCGTGGCAAATTGACCACCATACTTGAAAAGAGTTCAAATAGAAGGCGTGTTTTTTGATCGGGCATATTCGGGACAGTTTTTTGAGAAAACGGCCCCGAATGACTATGTAAAAAGTTGAATATCAATAAGTTTAATTCGGGAATTATTGATGTTATTCGCTATTCCCCTGCGCATTTTTGTTTTTATATTCACTCGGTAGCACACCCATAATTTCCTTAAATCGCTGCGAGAAGTATTTAGTGTCGTTAATTCCTATCAGATGAGAGACCTCCTTTATGGAATGTTGTTGTGTATCAATAAGCTTTGCGGCATATCTGATTTTTACCTGCCTCATAAATTCTATCGGACTTTGCCCTGTTAAGCTCTTTATCTTTTTAACAAATACACTGCGGCTCGTCGACATCGCCGAAATAAGGGCATCTACATTAAATTCATTATCACTTATATTGTTTTCAATTTCTGTTTTAACAGCTGATAAAAAACGCTTATTAGCATCAATAAAATGATTGTTCGGCTGGGCAAGCATTTTTTCATTAGGGCTTTCCGCCTGTTGATGGAAGCTATCATATAAACGCTTCCTTTGTTCTATAATGGTTTTAATTCTTGACTTGAGCATCTGCGTATTAAACGGTTTCGTGATAAAACCATCTGCACCATGTTCATAGGCAGTTATTTCTGTATCCGGGTCTGTTTTAGCGGTTAAGAAAATTAGCGGGATATGGCTGGTTCCCGGTTGTTTCCGAAGTTCATCCAAAAATTCAATCCCATTCATCTCAGGCATCATAATATCACTTATTATAAAATCAGGCGTTTCCTTTTGGGCTATGGTTAAACCAGAAACACCATCGCCGGCCTGGAGTAAATGATAATTTTTTGCTAATAAACCAGCAATATATTCCCTAAGGTCGTTATCGTCCTCAATTAACAAAATAGTTTCCTGATCACTGCCAGCAGGTTCTTCCGGCTGTTCGGGCACCAATAGATGCGGCTGACTGAGATGCGCTCCGGGTACCTTCATAGTATCGCTGAAAATCACGTTTTCAACATCTTTAAAATGTGCGCGCCCTGTTTGAAAAAATATGGTGAAGGTGCTGCCTTTTTTCTCTTCACTATTTACCTCGATTTTTGCCCCATGGCGTTCAACTATTTCTTTGACAATTGATAAACCAATACCCGTACTGGGTTTATTTTTATCAGGATGGTACGAAACAAAACGGCTGAACAGCTTTTTTAATATTTCGCTGCTCATCCCGGCACCGCTGTCTTTTACCTGGATCGCGATTTGTGAATCGGCGCGAAAAATGTCAACCACTATCGTTTTATTCGGCGGAGTGTGTTTAACTGCATTCGACAACAGGTTAAACATCATCTTTTCGATACTGTCCGGATCAACCCAAATCTTTTGCCCCCGGCTCCGGTCATTTACTTCAAGGTTTATTTTTTCCAGTTTCGCACTTTCCGCAAAGTCAACAGCAATATTGGATACATATTCGCCAATAGCTGTCTCACTGACGTATAGCAACTGGTTTTGTATTTTTCTAAAGTCCAGGATCTGGTTAACTAAACGCAACATCCTCTTAGCATTTTTTAAAACCAGTTGAAGCTGATGATGTACCGCGGGATTAATTTGCTCATTTACTAAAATGTTTTCTACCGGCGATACCACCATGGTCAGTGGGGTTCTTATTTCGTGGGATATATCGGTGAAAAAATTTGTCTTCATATCCGTTTGTTCCCGCTCCAACTGAAGCCGGTCCCTCATTCGAAAGAAAAGTACAGCCGCACGCGCCGTAAAAAATATAATGACCAGTCCCGTTACAATGTAAAGCAGCAGGGCCCAGCCAGTTTGCCAAAACGCAGGGACTATTTTAATCTCAAGCATATGATCATTGTCAAGCCACTTACCCGTGCCATTGGTTGATCTTACGTGAAATGTATAATTTCCGGGTGCCAGGTTGATATATTTTGCACTCCGCTCTTTTGTATCTACCCAGCTGCTGTCAACGCCATCCAGTTTGTAAGCGTATTTTATCTGTTTGGTGTCGGTGAAGTTTAAGGCGGCAAATTCAAGCGTGATAAAATTCTGTTTATAATTAAGCCGGAGTAATTTGGTATCATCAATATGCTGGGAAAGAATAGACCCTGCTCCTATGGGTACGTTGCGGTTAGCCAGCTGAAGTCCTGTTAGCGCCACATATGTTTTAAAGGTATCTTTTTTAATTTTGTAAGGATCACCAACTACCAATCCGCCGGTAGTCCCCAGCATAATTTGCCCGGAATGAGCAATGATACCGCCGCCTTCCGAAAAAATTTCTCCTTTAATTAAGCGGTTAATATTATTGTAATTCTCAAACGATTTGCTGCTTTGATCAAACCTGGTAACATCCGATTCACTGATTATCCAAAGCCTGTGCTGCACGTCTTCTTTTATTTGCATGGTAAGGTTTGACGCCAGTCCATTTGCTTCAGAATAATTAAAAAACGTAGCGGGATAGCCGGCTGCGTCCTTAGCGGCAACCACGTTCATTCCTCCGCCAAAAACCGCGATATAGATTTTGCCGTTTGATGCCGTACAAATATTAAATACATCAAGACCGGAAAATCCTTTACTACCAAGCTTTTGATTATACCCTTTTAATCCAAAAAGGCCATTTTTACCACTGTTTTGTGATAATACCAGTAAGCCTTGCGTTGTGCCGACATATAATTTACCCGAACGATCTTCGGCGATGTCCCTGACGAAAGCGTAGTTAACCGGATAATTTGTAAATGTGTTTTTTAAATTATAAAACCTGCCCTCTATATCATTATCTGCCAGGTTTAACCCGCCGCTATAGGTACCAATCCATATGCGCTTACGGCTATCGGCAAAAATTTTATATATTTTGTCATCGCTCAGGCTGTAAGGGTCTTTTTTGTCCTTAAGGAAATGACTAATCTTGAATTTTTTGCCTGAGCTGCCTGGAATGAGCTTATAAACTCCGTTTCCTTTTGTTCCGATCCATATATTATGATGTGCATCCTGCATCATGGTATATGCTGCCCCGCTTAATGGCTTTCCCGTGCCGATTTCCCCGTCTTCGGTTACATATCCGATCTTTTTTAGATCGGGCGAGTAAACAGCAATCTTTTGACCTTTTGTAGCTATCCAAATGCGGTGCTGATCATCTTCGAGTATACTGCGGACATTATTATCGCCACCGGGGTTAACGGTTAAAGTCTTAAACACAGGATCGCTGAAAACGATTTTTCCAAGTCCCTGAGACCGGGTGCTGATCCACAAATTACCTTGCTTATCAGAAAAAGCCGCATAAAGCACCATAGCAGCGTAGCTGGGGTTGGAGGGATAAAGATCGGAAACCGGCATGAGCTGATCTTTTTCGGCATTATAAAAGGAGAATACGCCATCAGAGGGGTTTATCCATAAATGGTTATTGATATCTTCCCATATCATGAAACGCGCAGAAAAAGAGTTGTCATTTGTCAGGTCTCCCCTTTTTATTGTAAATAATTTGGTGGTATTGGAAGAGGTGCTGAACTTAAATATATCCGATGGTCTGTTTGTTTCGAACCAGGCATTTTTTTGATGGTCGATAAAAACAGAAAGGATGCTTGCCGGTTGATGGCCCAAAACATCCGGCAGCTTATGCTTTTCTATTTTACCGTCGCGGCAATCATATATAAAAAACTCATTCGCTGAAGCTGCAATTAACAAACGATTATCGTCAACTTTTTTAAGCGAATGAATCGCCTTCGTTGTTTCTACTGTAACCAGCCTGAATTTTGACGAATCTTTGTTATAAATATAGATTCTGCCCGCACGGGAAGCGAAAAAAATTTCACGCCCTGTTTCCAATGCGCAAAAAAATCTCTGGCCATTAGTAAAATATGCGTTTTTTATTTCGGGTTTGGAAGATAGCTGATACAGACCATTTTCTGTCAGCAGCCAGCTATTCTGTTCTTTATCCACATAAACATCATGGATACGGCTATTTGGCCGACGTGCTATAAAAGTTGGCGTAAGTGCCGAATCTTTAAAACAAATTCCTCCCAGGTGCTTATTAATAAACCAAAGGGTACCTGATGAAGTAACGATTACGCTATCTGCAAGGAACTTTTCTTTTTTTAATATGCCGGTAAAATTAGGCGTGGAAAAGGTTTCGTGGCGCGGATCAAAGCGATAAATATCATTTTCATGAGATCTTACCCATATAAAACCATACCTGTCCAGGTACATCTTATTTTTCATTAACCTGCGGCCGTTCTTAACCGCTTTATAAGCGTAAAAACTGTTTCCGTCAAAGCTGCAGATCCCATCCCAGGTTGAAAACCACATAAACCCTTTTTTATCCTGAATAATATCCATTACCGTTTTTTGCGGTAATCCGTCTTCCGTACCGTAATGGAATGCATCATATTTAACCTGAGCACCTCCCCGGATAAAAAAGAAGGAAAATAAAAAAGTAAAGCAATAGATTCGGCGGTTCATAATTTATTGTAACCAAATATACACTTTGGGCAGGTGCCGGATGAGATTTTCAGACGAAAAGCAGATTTTTTGGAGGGGGCGATATCGTCTTATTTGGTGGGTCAAAATGCAGGTGAATTTCCATAATATATCACTATTGCTTGTATAAATATAGGGTGTATCAAATGGAGACATCCATGGCAATGCACAACAACCATCACTATATGTTTTTAGTTAATTATATGATAATCAAGAATATATGTTTTAGTTTTCAATATTCAAAACTGCACTTTATTCGATTTTGCTGTTAGGCCTTATACCAACAGCAATGCTTTTTTGCACCCCTGGGTACAATTGCATTTACCCTAATAAGCTTTTTTTTATAAAAATTTGATTATCAATTACTTAAGTTATTCATGATAAAATCGTACAATTAAAGGGCAATTTGCGCAAACCGGTCGCCCTTGCTGTATTTGATATTTGTTACCATCAGTCTTTTCTAAAAGACTTACCAATTGTAACACCGGCATTAACATTTTGCTTAGCCATTTTACTGAAAACGAACTGTTATGGAGCTATAGCTCCAATAATTCAAGCAATCAGGTGCATTTGTAAGCATTAGTTATTCGGGCCGGCATTAAAAATAGATTATGCTGATATGAGACCATCTCTATTAAAAATCGAGACTAAAAAGGAAAAGTCATTTAGCATTCGGTATGGTGTTATCCCTGCATTTAAAGGCGTTTGGCATTATCATCCCGAAGTTGAGTTGCACTACGTTGTCAAAGGCGATGGCATTAGCGTCATCGCCGATAGCGTCCGTAATTTCTCGGCAGGAGAACTTATATTTTTAGGTGAAAACCTGCCGCATTGCTGGCGGCCAAGCAAAGAATATTGTGTGGAAGAAGATGCACTGGATGTTGAAGCAATTGTATTGCAATTTTTGCCCGATTGCCTTGGGCGATACCTGATCAATTTACCGGAAGCCTGTTTGTTGCCAAAACTATTTGAAAAAGCCCGGGCCGGAATGCTGATAAATGGAACAGACAAAGTTAGGATTGTAGCCCTGATGCAACGACTTTTAAATGAAGACGGGCTTAGCTGCATCATTACTTTAATGGAGATTTTAAAAGAGTTATCGGAAACAGCCCAGTATCATCAAATTGCTTTTTCCAAGAATGCATTATACCGGTGTACTGAAGAGGAGAGCAAAAGGTTCAACGATATCTGCCATCATACGCTTAAACACTTCAAACGCGAAGTAAGCTTAAGGGAAATCGCATCAGTAGGGAATCTAAGCACGGCATCGTTTTGCCGGTATTTTAAACTGATGACCAATAAGAACTACAGCCAGTTTATTACCCAGATCCGTATTAGTCATGCCTGTAAATTAATTATCGAAGACCGGCTTTCTACACCAGCTATCTGCTTCGAATCGGGTTTTTATAACCTGTCTAATTTTTACCGGCATTTTAAAAAACACACCGGCATGACACCGCTTGTCTATAAAACCACCTATACACAGCGGCGCAGGGCCAGCTGATATAAAGAAATCTTAATTAATAACATGCAATTATAACTAACCCGATAAATTATGAATCCCACTTTACAAAAAAAGGCAGTTCCAAAATCACCTTCCAGGTATGGCCTGGTTTTATCCGCGTTTTTGATGGTGTTTGCTGTACAAGGCCGTGCAGCACATCTGCCGGCACATTTTGAGGAAACGCGTCAGGCAGAAAATTTTGCCGACATTATTGTTAAAGGTACAGTAACCGATAGTAAAGGTTTAGCTGTCCCGGGTGCTACCGTTAAAGACAAAAACACTGGTAAAAGTGTTGCTACCAACACTAACGGCGAGTTTACTATAACAGCCGCATCAGGCAGCGATGTATTGATAATTAGCTTTATCGGTTATAAAACACAGGAAGTGCCGGTAAATAACCGAACCAGTATTAAAATTATCCTGGAAGAAGGAAATTCAGCGCTCAATGAAGTAGTAGTTATTGGTTTTGGTACTACAAAAAAACGTGACCTGACCGGGTCTGTCGTTTCGGTTAAAGCAGAAGACATTACGGCGAGGCCAGGCCCCAATCCTGTGGAATCATTGCAGGGAAGAGTGCCCGGGCTGGATATTACCCGCACATCAGGGCAGGCTGGCGCCGGGGTAAATATACAGCTGCGTGGCACCCGGTCATTCACGTCCAGCGGTACGCCGCTGTTTATCATCGATGGTTTGCCGGGAGATTATGCAACCATCAATGCTAATGATATCGAATCTATCGATGTATTGAAAGACGCTTCATCAACTGCCGTTTATGGTTCTGCCGGCGCTAATGGTGTTATTATTATCACCACAAAAAGCGGCAAATCGGGTAAAATGAATATCGATTTCAACTCGTATTACGGTTATAATGGCTGGTCTGTTACGCCCAAGATGGTTACCGGAGACGATTATTTGAAAGCCAAACGGGATGCTTACAGTTATGTATATGATGCTGCTAACAGTAAATGGACAACCACCGGAGCGCTTTGGCAATCGCCGGCAGACGATGCAACAATTTTCGGTGCCCAAAGATATGCCCTTTACCAGCAAAATCAGTTTGTTGATTGGGCGAAAGTTTTACTGCAAAAAAATCCCAGCACGCAAAACTATAGTTTAGCCGCTTCGGGAGGGTCTGAAAACACCAAAGCGTATGTATCCTTAAACCTTCAGAACGAAACCGGCCAGTACAGGGGCGATGATTATAAACAATATTCAACCAGTATGCGCTTAGATCATAAAATAAAAAAATGGGTATCCATTGGCGCTAACCTGCAGGCATCGTACGTAATTAGAAACAAAGCCCAGGATAAGTTGGAAAACGCCCTGACTACTGACCCGCTTATACAACCCTACAACACCGATGGCACACTAAATACCAACCTTGGCAATAACGTGTATAACCTGCTGCTCGATTATCAGCCCGGTGTTTATGCAAACGTTGATAACAACACCAAGGTGTTTTTTAACCCTTATGTAGAAGTAAAGCCGATAAAAGGGTTAAGCATTTTATCGCGCGCGGGCGTCCATATGGATTATTCCAACACTTACCGGTTTGATGGCATTGGTTCTGTATCGTACACTTATGCAAATGCCAACATTGCAAAGGCGAGTATCACTCAAAACCGTTACCAGGGGCTGCAGTGGGAAAACATCCTGACGTACAACATGAAAATAAAACAAGACCACGAACTGACATTCACCGGTGTTACTTCATATTACTACAATCAAAACACCAATACCCAACAAAACCAGAGTAATATCACCTCAAATAATTTTGAGTGGTATAAGTTTACCGGCGATGTAAATACTACGGCTACGTCATCATATACCATGTCAAAAACCTTTGGTTTGATCGGCCGTGTTAATTACTCATACCAGGGCAAATATCTTTTCTCGGCCACGGTACGCCGCGATGGGGCATCGGTTTTGTACTCCACAAACCGCTGGGATAATTTCCCGGCGCTTTCTGCCGGCTGGAGGATATCGCAGGAGAAATTTATGGATTTCAGCAAAAGCTGGCTTGACGACCTGAAGCTTCGCGGAAGCTGGGGTATTACAGGTACCGCTAAAATTGATCCGTACAGTTCGGTATCTAACGTAGAGTCGGGCAACTCTTCGTTAGGTGGCTCAACTACTGCCATCTATAAAAGCTCGCAGTATCTCACTAACCCCGATCTAACCTGGGAAAAATCAACAACTACCAATATTGGTTTAGATGCTTCTGTTTTCGGTAACCGTATCAACCTGGCGTTAGATTATTATAATACCAATACCAACGGCGTTATTTATTCTGTATCCCTGCCCAGTATTTATGGCACCTACACGCCCGGCACCAATTATCTTACCAACATCAATATAGCGCAAACCAACAATAAAGGGATTGAGGTAGCGCTAAACACACGCAATATAGTTACCAAAGATTTTGAATGGTCATCGTCAATCGCCTATTCGCGCAACCGGGAGAAGATCCTTAAAATAACCAACGGCTTTTCAGATAATCTCACTAACACCAATACTCCATACACGCTTACACTCGGTCAGCCGGTAAATTCTTTCCGTAACTTTAAGATAGATGGCATTTGGCAAATTGGCCAGGAAGCGGATGCGGCGGCATTTGGCAAGCGCCCGGGCGATATAATGGTTGACGTTCCGGGGATGACTCATGTTGCACCTGGCGTTTACACTAAGCAAATTAATGGCGTAACCACTTATTACTACGCCAATCTGGCTGCGGCCCAAAAATTTAACCCCACGCTTACGGCAGCAACTTCGCTATATAACTACAGTGCCAACGATTATCAAACTGTTGGACATAACAGCCCCGATTGGTCGCTGGGATTTCAAAACCAGTTCAAATACAAGAGTTTCGATTTGACCGTGTATACTTATATGCGCTGGGGGCAAACTATCAGTTACAATATGATGGGATGGTACCAGCCAAATGGATTTGCAACCAATGCAAGCCCTTCACGGACATTCCCGGCATCTTTTAACTATTGGACACCAACTAACCCTTCAAATGATTTCCCGGTGATGAACTACTTAGCCAGCAGTTCAACCATGATCGGTTTTTCGGGTTTAAATTATGTGGACGGGTCGTTCTTTAAAGTTAAAAATATTACGCTTGGTTACACATTGCCAACCCATATAGCCAAAAAGATATCCCTGCAAAGGTTCCGTGTGTATGGTACCATTACCAATCCGTTGATCATTGCAAAAAGTCATTTCTTAAAGGATTACGACCCTGAAATGAATGGTGGCCTTGCTTATCCGTTAACTAAACAGATTGTACTGGGTTTAAACGTAACACTTTAATATAAAATCGGCAAAATCTTATAGCTGAAAACCAATAAAAAATACAAACATGAAAAATCAACATATCAAACGAAGGATCTATAAATGCGGATTATGCTTGTGGCTTGTTACACTAAGCGTATCGTCATGTAAAAAATTAGATGAGTTCAACCCAACTTCTTTATCAGAGCAAAATGTACTTACTAATTTTACGGGCTGGAAAGCCTATCAAAGCAACTGTTATACCGGGCTTTGGGGCTCGCTCATAGGCCTGCAGTATGGATTGGTTTCGGAAGTTGGTACCGATTTATGGACATTTTCATACAACAACCATAACCAGTACAAGGATATCATGGCTTATGAAGCATTCACTACAAGTTCGGGCATCATAAAAAACGTGTGGGATTTTGCGTGGGGATCGGTGGCGGCCTGTAATAAAACCATCGCGCTTTCAACCCAGTTAACAGACGGCGCTGCCAATGCCGCTGATATAAAGACCCTGGTAGCCGAAACTAAGTGTTTGCGGGCGTATTATTATTCGGTAATAGTTGCGCAGTTTGGCAGTGTCCCACTAATTATAAACGACGATCCGCAAAAAAGTTTAACCCCCGAACGCACCCCAATCCCTCAGATTTATACCCAGATCATCGCCGACCTGACAAGTGCGGCCGCGGACCTACCGGTAACACCGTATCAAAACAATGCAGCGCGTGTAACTAAAAAGGCCGCACTTGGCTTACTTGCGCGTGCTTATGTCCAGGGTGCAGGCGAAGGGCTAACCGAGAACGGAAAATCTTACTGGCAGCGTGCTAAAGAAGTTGCAGACGACTTAATTAATAACAAGGGTTCATACAATGCCGCTATGTATACTGATTTTGCGCAGGTATTTGCTGCTGCCAATAACAGGAATAACGCTGAAGCTTTGTTTACAGCCTATGGACTTAACCCTTACGATCCATCATACGATGTCTTCACCGGTAACGCTAAACCCAATATTTATCTGCATTATTATCCAAAATTGGATGATGCATTCGGCACGGCCGATTTGTTTAAAAGAAGTGTAAACTCAAACACATCTAACGGTTATTACGGGCGCTTAAACCAACAATTTGTAGCGCCTACCAAATACCTGATCAATTGCTTTAACGCGGCGTATGATAAGCGTTGGGAAAACACCTTCGTAACGGCCTTTGCAAACTATTCGGGCGTGCAGGCCATCAGTAGTCTTGGCAGCGGCGCTCCAAGTCCGGCAAATGTTACTTACGCGGCGGCATCTGTTACGCTGACAGCTGCCATGTGCACCAAATATGGCATTGATGCCTCGCATATAGGTCAGGTCATCTATCCCTATGCAGACGTAAATGCACGTAATGCCTCGGCAAATGCTACCTGGCAATACGTTCCTTCCATCTGGCCAAAAGGCGATCATTCGGGCAGTATCTCGGTTTTAACCAGTATCCCAAATGCCAATGTGCACCCATACCCGCTGGCTCAGGACGAAGACCGGTTTTTTGTTTATTTAAGCAAAGACGCGCTTACTACTGCAGACAAAAAATTACGCAGGTATGTAACCGTGAACATCGATGACCTGTTCGATCCGTCAGACGCGACAGGCAGTACCTACAAGGCAGTTACCTCAACTAACGGGCTGCCGAACACGGCGCTGGCCAACTTGTTCCCGGCCATGATGAAGTTTAACCATAATTTTGATGGTGGCTGGCTGGGCGGCAACTTCCAGCAAAAGTTAGGCAACATTATGATTATGCGTATGGCAGAAGTTTACCTGATCGCGGCCGAGGCTACTATTCACGCTGGCGGCAACGGCGCGGCAGCGGCTCAATATTTAAATGTATTAAGGCAGCGTGCATGTAGAAACCCTGCTGATTTTAATGCAGCAACCGGAATGATGTTAACCAACGCTACTATAAACGATGTTTTTGATGAATATGCCCGCGAATTGTGCGGCGAATATAGCCGCTGGGCACTTTTAAAACGCGAGAAAGCATTTGAGAGCCGGTTAGCTGCATACAATGCTACAGCTGCTGCCAACTTTAAACCAGCCATATATTATAACCGTCCTATTCCGTTCAGCTTCCTGAGCCAAATTAATAATGCGAGTGAATTTGGGACTAATGGGTATTAATAATAAGCCCGTATAGGGTTATTTGACAGACCTGTACAGGATTTTCAAATTGATGCCGCCCGGCCGAACGGCCGGGCGGTTTTTTACTGTTTTATCAGAATACTACCCACTATAATGAGCATATTAAAGTCAACTTTTATAACATTTGCACTGTTGGTGTTAATGCCAATCCTGATAAAAGCACAGGATAAAACAGAAAAATGGGGCGTGTTTGAACTTGTGTTAAAAGGCACTGATGCCGGCAATCCTTTCTTAAACACACAGCTGAAGGCTGAGTTCAGACATGGGGACAAAATATACCGCCCCGACGGATTTTATGACGGCAATGGCATTTATAAAATAAGATTTATGCCCGATGAGGAGGGCACCTGGACCTACACCACTATCAGCAACCATAATGAACTTGATAAGAAACGAGGTGAATTTATTTGCACCCCTGCCGGGAAAAACACACACGGGCCGGTTAGGGTAAGCCACCAATATCAATTCGCTTATGCGGATAGTACGGCTTATATCCCATTTGGTACTACTATTTATGAATGGGCGTTCCGCGATGCCGAACGCCGGAAACAAACCATTGAATCGCTTAAGGCATCGCCGTTTAATAAGGCGCGCATGCTGGCAGTTCCGCCGTACAGCGATTATTATGCCAAGGGGCCGGGCAAGCTAAGTGTTTTTCCTTTTGTAGGTACCGGGAAAGAAAATTTTGATTTTTCGCGATTCAACCCCCAATTTTTTAAAGGACTGGAAGATAACATAAAGCAACTGGCCGATATTGGGGTTGAGGCCGATCTGATTCTTTTTCGCCCGTATGATAAAGATAAATGGGGCTTTGATATGATGGACGATGAAACTAACATCCGCTTCATCAAATATATGGTTGCCCGTTTTGCAGCCTATCATAATATATGGTGGAGCATGTGCAACGAGAATAGTTTTATTAAACATTTAACAGATGAAGACTGGGACCGCTATTTTCAGGTGGTGCAAAAGGCCGATCCGTATAACCATTTGCGCTCCATTCACAATGCAGACCGTGTGTATGATTACAGCAAACCCTGGGTTACCCATGTAAGCCTGCAATATTATAATGTGGTAAAGGCCCCGTGGGGAACATCGCTGCTGCGCGATATTTACAAAAAACCCATTGTTAACGATGAAATTAATTACGAAGGGGCTATTAACAGACGCTGGGGCCAATTGACGGGCGAAGAGTTAACCTTCCGTTTCTGGAACGCTTACATCGGGGGCGGATATGCCACACATGGCGATTCATCGCCTACCGGTTGGATTGGCGGCGGCGGTAAACTGGCCGGCGAAAGTCCTGCACGCATCGCTTTCCTGAAAAAGATTATGGAAGCCGCGCCGCGCGACGGATTTGAGCCTATTGACCACTATTACACTCCGAATTATATTGGTAAATATGGCGAATATTACCTGATTTACTTTGGCCGGGATAAACCTACTGAATGGCCTTTTAAGCTGCCAAAAGCCATGCTGACCGAAGGAATGAAATTTAAGGTGGAAATTATTGACACCTGGAACATGACAATTAGCCAGGCAGGTAATACTTTCGAGATTAAAAAGATGGATAACTATTTGTTTGATGATAAACAGCAGCAAAAAATTAAACTGCCAGGCAGGCCTTATATAGCTTTAAGAATTACGCGGATTGATAAGGATACCCCAAATTCTAAAAAAATCAAGAGAAATGAACTGAACGAAGATCAGCCATAACTGCGATGACCGCTTAATTAAGTATATGAAATCTTTGTTCATTTGTGCTGGCTTGATCGCACTGACTGCAGTATTTACATTGCCGGTTGCTGCCCAACAGCAAAGTAATACGGTTCAAAAACCCGACCTGCTTTATCAAAAGTAGCTGAATTGAAAAGAGCCTCACCAAGTGAGGCTCTTTTGTTTTTAACCTGTCGTATTCTCCCCTTCTATTTGCCGCATACGCACCGCTGTAGTTATTATATTATTCCCGAGATTTATCTTGTGAAGATCATCTATCTTAAATGGCGTTTTAATCAATAAATAAAGGAGGCTAATAACATGAGAAAAATAATCGTTTTATCATTTATTACGTTAGACGGCGTGATGCAAGCACCCGGCGGACCTGAGGAAGATCCATCTGGTGATTTTAAGTATGGCGGCTGGACTGCCCCCTATGGTGACGAAGTTTCTGGTAAGGTGATGCAAAAACAGATGGAACCTGCCGATCTTCTTTTAGGCAGAAAAACATTTAACATTTGGGAGGCTTATTGGCCTAAACACGCCGAGTATTGGCCAGGCGTTAATGACGTTACAAAATACGTCTTGTCTAATACCATGGATAAGTCGGATTGGGGAAATTCTGTGTTCCTGACAAGTGTGGAGGATATTGAAAAGCTCAAAAATTCAGAAGGTACCGACATCAAAGTTTGGGGCAGCAGCCAACTGGTTCAGCTATTATTACAGCATGATCTGGTTGACGAATTTTGGCTCAATATTTACCCGGTGCTGCTGGGTAAAGGGAAAAAACTGTTTAATGATCATGCGATACCGGCAGCCTTTACACTTACCGAAAGCACTATTACCCCAGGCGGCGTTATTATGGCCAATTACAAGCGAAGCGGAAAAGTTGAAACCGGCACTGTTGGCCCTTAAGCTTATTGGAAATATCAGCCATATACTATTCAACGCACATGCATTGAAGTGATAAAGTTCGCTTTGAAACCTTAACTCAACCAATGAAGCATCAAACTTGTGAGCAACTGGTTACTTCTCTGAAATTGGTTTGGGAATAGTAATAAACGCGCCAGTGTAAGTTTAATACAGTAAAATGAAAAGGTTACCAAATTGTTAAATAATTACCCTGCTTTGATAGATGGACCAATTCCAATTACTACTTTAGGGAATTACAAATTGAGTGGCCCCTATACAAACTGATATCGTTAAACTACAAAATGCGGTTGCTATTAACCGCGATGAGGCGGCCTACCGGCAGTTGTTTCTGCT
The DNA here is from genome assembly GCF_059418485.1 of Mucilaginibacter sp. GW821-FHT07H05. Classification (NCBI taxonomy): domain Bacteria; kingdom Pseudomonadati; phylum Bacteroidota; class Sphingobacteriia; order Sphingobacteriales; family Sphingobacteriaceae; genus Mucilaginibacter; species Mucilaginibacter sp. GW821-FHT07H05. Next base: position 580,594 of record NZ_JBWKPY010000001.1, on the reverse strand, counting down.
ATTCTATAGTCCTGTCATCCGCTTCTCCAAAAATATCGTTCATTCTGAAGAAGCAGCAGAAGAGCTTTATGTAGATATGATGATGAAAATTTGGCTGATGGGCGATAAGCTGGAACAGATAGAAAACCTGAAAGTATATTTATATACCTTAATCAAAAACGCCTCTTTAAATTATTTAAAAGCCCAAAAAAAGGTAGCCTATATTTCGCTTGATGATATTGAGGTTGAATATTACGCAAGCAGTTCGCCCGAAGAAAAAATGCTTTCTAATGAATTTAAGGATAAAATAAACCAGGCTATCAGCAACTTGCCGCCGAAGTGCCAGGTTGTATTCCGCTTAATCAAGGAAGATGGTTTCAATTACAAGCAAACCGCCGAGATACTGCAGCTTTCGGTTAACACCATTGAAGGGCACATGACTACTGCCCTAAAAAAACTTTCAATTTCATTGAAAATGATATAGCATTTTTTCGAAAACGCATCTGCCTTTTTGTTTTTTTCCAAATTTATTTAATCCTGACCGGTGGAAGCGCTGTTTTTTGTTGTCTTAAAGATAGCAAAACAAGATAACTATGTCTGAACAACTATTTTTTCAACTTTTAAGCAGGCAAATAGCCGGCGAAGCCGGCAAAAGCGAGCTGCTGCAGTTGAAGGAATTAATGGATAATAACCCTGAATGGAAAAAGCTTTATCAGTACCTGAATTATAAAACTGAGGATCAAAGCGCCGAAGATATGATTAAGGCCGAACAGGCCTTTGCCTTGCATTCCGTAAAAATGCAGCTAATTGGGGAGCAGGCATTCCCGGCTGAAGGCTACGACGACGATATGATCGTTCCTTTTTGGAAAAGAAACTTAAGATTTTTAGCCGGCATTGCGGCCGCCATACTTATTGTTTCAACAGTTGCGGTATTATTGTTTACCCCTACTGCCACATACTTTACAGCGCTTAACAAAATTGAAACAAAAAAAGGATCTAAAACACACGTTACCTTGCCCGATGGTACCGAGGTATGGGTTAATGCCGATACTAAACTGAGTTATAATTTTAAAGGCAAGCTGCGCGAAGTATGGCTAAGCGGCGAAGCTTTTTTTGATGTGAAGCATAACGCCCAACACCCCTTTATCATACATACCGAAAAGATCACCATTGAGGATTTAGGCACGGCCTTTAACGTAAAAAGCTATCCGGAAGATGCCTACATCGAAACTTCACTCATTCGCGGTAAAATTCAGATCAACTTTAACGACCGCCCCGATGAAACGGTGATCCTGCATCCTAATGAAAAGCTGACGGTAAGGAAAGATCAATCCGGTTTGGATCAAAATAAGATTGAACCTAATCAATCTAAAATTAAAGTAGATAACCTTGCCCAGCTTAATGATCAGCATCTGACAGTTGAAACAGCCTGGGTGAGTAATAAAATGGCATTTACAAATAGCCCGCTGGCAGACATAGCAGAACTGATGAAACGGCGCTTTGACATACAAGTGGAGTTTAAGGATGCCGAGGTAATGGATTACCGCTATACCGGCATATTTGAAGATGAAGACCTGAAGGAAATATTAAACATAATTAAACAATCCAAACCCTTTAACTACGAACTGAATGGAAAAAAACTGATCATCACCAAGTGAGGATTTGCATTAAATAAAAACGGGAAATGTTGACGCATTCCCCGTTAAGAATAATTGCAATATCCAGCGACATCCCCGGCTTAAGGAGAATTAACTAAATTATTCATTACTATTCAAAACAAATGTATGAAGAAAATCAGACTCTTCAATCAATATCTATTTGCGTCCACTCAAAGCAAATTGTTACTCAAAATGAAGCTACTTTTAATATTTGCAGCACTTACTTTACAAACTACTGCAGCTGTTTTTTCGCAAACAAAAGTGACCATTGATGTAAAAAACACATCATTAGCTAATGTGTTTAAAGTTATCGAACATAAAACCAATTATCGTTTTGTGTATAATAACGAGGTAGTGCCGGTTACCCGGGTTGTCACTTTTAAAGCAACCGACAAAGATTTGTCACTCATACTTGATGAATTACTGGAGAAATTGCCGGTTACTTACAAAATATTACCTAATAAGATCATCGTACTATCGCCAAAACCGACAGCCGAAAACCAGGATGTGCAAGTCCAGCCGGTTACGGTTACCGGTATGGTTACAGATGAAACCGGCAATCCTTTACCTGGTGTTTCGATCAAATCAAAATCAGATATTAAATACAGCACCGTCACCGATGTTAACGGCCACTTCAGCCTGGTTTTAAATGACCGTGACCATGTGCTTGTGTTTACTTTTATTGGCTATGCTACCATACAGCAAACTGTGCCTGCTACCGGCGGCATGCTCATCAAAATGTCGCCCTCGGCCAATAGTTTAAATGAGGTGCAGATTATTGGTTACGGCACTGTTACGCGTGCGTTAAACACCGGTTCGGTAAGTTCGCTTTCTGCCAAAGATATCGAAAACCAACCGGTGAGCAACCCATTGGCAGCTATGCAGGGGAAGTTGCCGGGCGTGCAGATCACTCAGAATAACGGCTTGCCGGGCAGTGGTTTCAGGGTACAGATCAGGGGTATCGGTTCCATATCGAACGGCACATTGCCCTTATATGTTATTGATGGCGTTCCATTTACCTTATTTAATGGTAGTGTACCGGCAACAGACGGTTTAAATGCTTACGGTATTGGTGGCGCCAATGGTGGCGAAACCAGCCCGCTCGGCATGATTAACCCGGATGATATTGAACGCATAGACGTTTTAAAAGATGCGGATGCAACGGCCATTTATGGTTCAAAAGGCGCTAATGGGGTGGTGTTAATTACCACTAAAAAAGGCAGCGGCGGTAAAACCAAATACAACGTTAACTTTTACCAGGGTATTGGTAAGGTGAGCCATTTTATAGATGAATTGAACACTCAGGATTATTTAGCGATGCGCAAGGCCGCGTTTGCCGCTTCCGGTGTAACGGCTACCACCACCAATGCCCCCGATTTATTGGTTTGGGATCAAAACGCTTATACCAACTGGCAGCAAAAGTTTATTGGCGGTACCGCTAAAACAACCAATGCCAGTATAGCTATTTCGGGGGGTGATACGCAAAACACCTTTTTGTTTAGCTCTAACTTTCGCCGGGAAGGTACCGTTTTCCCGGGTAGTTTTGGTGCCAACACCTTTTCAAACAGGTTAAACGCAGGCCACAAAAGCGAAGACAATAAGTTTGGCATTAACCTTAGTGTAAACTACGCTTACATGCAAAACAACATCATCGGTACCGACTTGTCGACTCTGTACGCTTTGCCACCAAACCTGCCGCTTTACAATGCCGATGGCAGCCTGTACTGGAATTCGTCAATAACCAACCCCTTAGCTTATTTGCTCAGGCCCAACAACAATACCACAACTAACCTCATTTCCAATCTGGATGTGTATTACCATTTGCTGCCTGGCTTAAATATTAAAGCCAACTTAGGCTATTCGCAAACCGGCTTAAAGCAAACTCTGCAAACTCCGCTTACCTCGCTTAACCCTGCAAACGTTGTTTTATCGGCCCCTACCAATCAGTTGCGCTATGCTAACAATACCTACTCTAATTATATTTTAGAGCCACAGGTAGAGTATATCCGTAAAATTGGGGACGGCAATTTACAAGCATTAGTGGGTACTACCTTTCAACGTACCTTAACCGATGGCTTAAACTTAATAGGCACCGGCTTTAGCAGCGATGCCCTTATCGGCAATTTAAATAATGCAGCAGCTATTGTAAATAATGGCAGCAATAATTCAGACTATAAATACACCGCCTTGTTTGGCCGCTTAAACTACAACTGGGGCGATAAATATATTATAGATGGTACTTTCCGTCGTGATGGTTCTTCCCGGTTCGGGATAAACAATCGTTTCGGTAATTTTGGCGCCGTTGGCGCAGCCTGGATTTTTACCCAGGAAACCTTCACTAAAAATATCGGCTGGCTTAGCTTTGGTAAACTGCGTGGCAGCTACGGCATCACCGGTAACGACCAGATACAAAACTATTTAACCGATGCCTATTTTAATACCATTGGTTCGACTAACAGCTACCAGGGGCAAGCTATTGTATATCCTGCAAACATCCCAAATCCCGATCTGCATTGGGAAACCAATAAAAAACTGGATGTAGCAATTGAGTTAGGGTTTTTAAAGGACAGGATCTATGTTAAAGCTGATTACTTCCGCAACCGGTCTTCAGATCAACTCGTATCTGCCGTGTTACCAACCCAATCGGGCTTTAACAGCTACGCTACCAACTTTCCGGCTGTTATACAAAACAGCGGATTTGAGTTTGAGTTAAACACCACTAACATTAAGCTAAAAGACTTTAAGTGGGCAACATCGCTCAATTTAACTATCCAGCGCAACAAAATTGCCGAAATTACTAATCCTTCTAAACTGTTTAGCACCTACATTATCGGGCAGCCGCTTAGTGTGGCTATGCTATATCATTTTACAGGCATTAACCCGGCAACAGGCATACCCACCTACCAGGATATGAATGGCGACGGCGCGATAACCTTTGCCGGCGACCGCGCTCCGGCACCGCAGGGACACCCTTATTACGGTGGTATGACTAATACATTTAGTTATAAAAGCCTGCAGTTGGATGTGTCATTTTTGTTTAACCATCGCATGGGATATGTCAACAATACTTCCAGTTACCCATACGGAACAGGGCCAAGCAATCAAAACACCAGTGCGCTGCAGCGCTGGATGACTCCGGGAGATAATTCCATGTACCCGGGCGCAACTACCGTTGGCACAACACCTTATTTTAATTATAACTCATCAGACGCCAACTGGGGCGATGCTTCGTTTATTAAGCTAAAAACGGTGAGCTTAACCTACGCGCTGCCAAAGCCATGGGTACGATCTATGAAGCTGACTAACTTATCGGTATTTGCCAGGGGCGAAAACCTGGTTACCTGGGCCAGGCAAAAGTACACGTATGATCCGGAAACAGCCGTTTCGGGAGCGGCCCCTGGTTTGGGTACCGGTCAATTCATAGCCATGCCTCAATTACGTACAATGGTTATCGGTCTTAATTGCACATTTTAATTAATCAGAGATCATCATGACACAAAAATATCATATATCAAAAAAAATATTGATCTGCCTGAGTATCCCGGCTTTGATCATCACGTCTTCCTGCAATAAATATGTGGAATTATCTGCCCCGCAAAACAAGATCCAGGCATCAACAGCATATTTAACAGATGCTACAGCAACAGCTGCCGTGGTTGCGCTATATAACTATGGTATCTTTAACAGCTTTAACGCGCTGCAGCAAAGCATTGCACTTTTTGCCGGCGTAAGTTCGGATGAATTGCATTACACCCTAACTACCGCGCCGGAGATCACCGAGATAGAAAACAACAATATTTCAATTAACAACCTTACCACTGCCAATAACCTTTGGTATTATGCCTATGCCGAGCTATTGGAGGCAAACGATGCGATTAGCGGGATAACAGCATCTACCTCCTTAACCCCGTCTGTAAAATCGCAGCTATTGGGCGAGGCTAAGTTTTTCAGGGCGATGATGCATTTTTACCTGGTTAATTACTACGGTGCCATACCGCTAATTACAGGCAATGACGCATTAACCAATGCCTATTTGCCACGCACAGCGCCCGAGCAGGTGTATGCCTCTATCATCAGCGATCTGAAAGATGCGCAGGGTTTGCTTCCGGTAACTTATGTGGGTACCTTAAAATCAAGGGTGAACCAACTGGCGGCCACCGCTTTGCTGGCCCGGGTGTATTTATACCATAAAGAATATGCAAATGCCGAAGCCATGGCTACACAGGTTATTGGTTCCGGAACATATACGCTGCCTACTCCGGCCTCGGCATTCCTCAATACCAGCACCGAAACCATTTTGCAATTTGCCACTTATTATGGTTATTCGGCATTTGCAGGTTCATACCGGACGGCCAGTTCTGCAGCTAATATAGCCCCGCCTCCCTATGTGTTAACCAGTACTATTGCCAACAGTTTTGAAGCCGGCGACGCCCGCAAAACAAACTGGGTTGATTCAACCGTGACCGGTTCTAAATTTTACCGGATAAATAAATACAAAATTTTCACGGCTGCTACCGCAGGCGCGGGTAACGAATTTAATGTTGTATTACGTTTAGCCGAGCAGTACCTGATCCGTGCCGAAGCAAGAGCGCAGCAAAATAACTTAACAGGGGCTGCGGCCGATGTTAATACAGTTAGGGCCCGCGCCGGCCTGGCTAACTTGCCTACACTAATAGCAGGATCGCAAACGTCATTACTTACTGCTGTTGCACAGGAAAGAAAAGTAGAGCTGTTTGGCGAGTACGGGCACCGCTGGTTTGATTTGTTAAGAACAGGCCAGGCAAATGCCGTGTTAAGCGTGCTAAAACCAGGCACATGGAATGCAACCCGGTCGGTATTATTCCCAATTCCTGATGGACAAAGGTTGGTTAATCCTGCCCTTACCCAAAACCCGGGCTATTAAAATGCATGGAATTTGTCACTAAAAACATTCGCAAAACGCCATAAGTAATAAATTGAAATCGATTTTTAAAAAATAATTAAAATGAGTAACCCAAAAAACTGGAGCAGGTGTTTAGGTACAGCTTTATTAAGCGTACTGATGTGCCACTACGCCCAGGCACAATCCCAATCAACTGACAGCCTTAAAAAGCAACTGGATAAACTAATGGCTGCTAAAACTGCTGCCGATAAGCAATTGAACGAGCGCTTAAAACTACTTGCCGCCAGCGATAAAGAAAATGAAATGACCATGGCTGCCCAATATTATTATCAGCTTAAAAATGTAAAAGCGTCCGATTCTCTCTTTGCCGTTATGCCAACCAAGTTCCCTAATGGTGTACAGGCCCGCAGCAAAGCACAACAGGCTATTTACGATGCCAAAGGTTTAGCAAACGCAGAGGCAGCTTATAATGAATGGATAAAAAAATTCCCGCCGGAAAATTATCCCAATTCGCCACTGGGCGAGGATAGAGTGGTTTATGATTACTCGCGCAGCCTTTTGGCCAACGGGTATGCAAAAGAAAAGAACATAGCCAAAGCAGTCTATTATGCCGACTTAATGCAGGCCGATTTTTGGAAAGGCAATAGCTACGGCAGTTTAGGGGAAACTTTTTATAAAAATGGCGACTTAAAAAACGCTGCTATTTATACTAAAAAAGCCATTGAAAGTACCGCTCCATATGCCGATGGTTCAAAAGGGAATAGCAATGCCGCTAAATTTGCGGCATCGGGCTATGCCAGTATGCTGGGCAGCTATGCCAAAATCTTGTACGAGCAAAAAAACTACAGGGAGGCCTTAAAGTATATTGACCTGGCTACTAAAGCATCGGCCGCGCCAAGGGCCGATTTTAATTACCGGTACTCGCAAATACTGATGGCGTTAAACCGCAATCAGGAAGCGTTTGACCGGATGGATACCGCCGTTAAATCGGGCAAAGCCACACAGGAAATGTCGGATTTGTTTAAGGTTTTGTACGTTAAATTAAAAGGAAGTGAAGTCGGTTTAGACGCTTACCAGGCCGATATCCGTAAAGGGATTATTGAAAGCATACAAAAACGCCTGGTTAAAGATATTGTAAAAGAACCGGCAGCTCCGTTTACACTGACTGATTTACAGGGCAACAAGGTATCGCTGGCCGATTTAAAAGGCAAAGTAGTGGTGCTTGATTTTTGGGCTACCTGGTGTGGCCCCTGTAAAGCATCGTTCCCGGCTATGCAGGCTGCAGTGGATAAATATAAAGACGACCCTAACGTAAAGTTTTTATTTATCCATACCTGGGAAAAAACTGCAAACCCGGCTGAAGATGCCAAAGCTTATATTGAAAGCATGAAATACAGTTTCCAGGTGTTGATGGATACTAAAGACCCTGAAACCAAGGTAAATAATGTAGTAAGCAGTTATAAGGTCTATGGGATACCTGCAAAGTTTGTAATAGACGAGAAAGGGAATATCCGCTTTAAACTTACCGGATTTGATGGCAGTAAAGAAGCCGCGGTTGACGAATTATCCATGATGATAGATATGGCCAAAACAAAAAGCTGATCAGTTTTCTATTTTTAAACAACAAAGGGGGCTAAGCCCCTTTTGTTGTTTAAATTTGCGAATCCTCAATAGTAAATTACTGCCTGCGTATAACAGGGCGCTTTGAAAAGACTAAACTTAGCCTGGTATTATGGTTGCACTAACCATAACATTTTCTGTATGCCGTGCAGACAATACCTGAGCAGTTACGTTTACATTTATTATAGTGCCATCTTTTTTTAAATGGCGTTTAATGCCAATAGCATTGAAGCCGGTTTTTAACTCCCTGAATACCATGATCGATTCTTTAATATCCTCCTTTGGGCGGATATCCAGCGCGCTCATTTTCAGGAACTCCTCGCGACTGTAGCCATAATGGCTGACTGCTGAGTTATTAGCAGCCACAAATAGCATGGTCCGCCGGTTAATGATCCAGTGGGGCGTGGGATGTTCTTCAAAATAACTACGGTATTGTTCCTCGCTTTCCGCCAATCTTTTGGTATATAACCTTATTAATTGATAGAGCATTACACCGGTGATCAGCACATAACAAATTCCTTTGATGCTGCTCAGGAAAAGTACAAAGTTTAAATCAAAATGCTTTTGCATAGCCAGCAATATCCGGTCGCTTAAAGTGATCCACAGAATACCGGCCAGCGTATAAAGGGTAGCTATTTTTGTAGCTCCGGTTCTCATAATTGTCCTTATTAGGTTAATTAAATATAGCAAGATATACTTAATAAAAAAGGCCCTGCTGCTTTTTTAAAAACACAAAAACAAGCAACTAAAAGCCAGACTAAGGTATAACCCCGAACCCGGTTTCACAACCCTTATGATATTCTTTATAAAAGTACGGTTAAAGTCAAATCCGTTAGCTAATGATACCCGTCAGTTGTAAAAATGCGGAAGGTCATTTTTTGAACGGCCTTGCCGGCCTAATCTTGTTGTATGAAAAATACAAGTATCAAACATTTAACTTTCTCGCATCAGGCTTGCCTGCGCGGCCTGGAGTTTTACCAGCTGGAACTCGGTTTTCTGCAGGAACGCCTGGAAGAAATAGCCGGAGACTATACTGCCCGTGAAGTAGCTGAACAGGTAGAACATTTTCAAAACCAGTTGATCATCCACCGGGAACAGATCGATAACCTGAAACACCGCATACATCAAAACCTTGATCAGTTAGCGGCTGACCTTAAATTGTCAGAGAATTTTATCCGGGAAACTACGGTTACTGATGCTGAAAAGATTGTCGGGGATTATCATAACGAAGAAAACCTGTTTAAAGAAATGCGGCAACATTTCAATCGCTTTGCTGCCCAATGGATGTAATCATGAACGAAATAGCTTACATACCCGCTGCAGAGGCGGTAAAACTGGTCAACCCCGGCAACCGGGTATTTATCCATGGCAGCGCGGCCACTCCGGTACACCTGGTAGAAGCACTGCAAGCCCGGTGGTTGGAACTTCATGATGTGGAACTGGTGAGTATCACAACCCTGGGGAACGTCAACTTTGACCGCCCGGAGCACCGGCGCAGTTTCTTTTTTAATTCGCTTTTCGTATCTGCCGCCACACGCAACGTAGCTAACAGCGAAGACGGCGATTATGTGCCGATATTCCTGAGCCAGATCCCGCAATTGTTCCGCAGGCAGATCCTGCCGATAGATGTGGCTATGATCCAGGTATCCCCGCCTGATAGTCATGGCTACTGCTCACTGGGTACCTCGGTAGATATTGCCCGGGCTGCGGTAGACACCGCCAAATATGTTATAGCTCAGGTTAACCCGCTAATGCCCCGTACCCACGGCGAAAGCTTTGTACACATCGGGCGTATCGATGCTATGGTTTGGCACCAGGCAGAACTACCCGAAATGGACTATGCCAGCGGGACCGATCCGGTAACCGAAAAGATTGGGAAGCATATTGCTGACCTGGTTGAAGATGGCGCAACCCTGCAATTAGGCATTGGCGGCATCCCCGATCAGGTGCTAAAAAATCTGACCGGACACAAAAACCTGGGCTTACATACCGAAATGTTCTCTGACGGGGTTATCCCGTTGATTGAAAAGGGCGTGATCAACAACCGCCTGAAAAAGATCCATCCGGGCCTTTCCGTTACGGCTTTTCTGGCCGGCACACGCAAACTTTATGATTTTGTGCATGATAACCCGGCGGTAGGCGTTATGGATATCAGCTATGTGAACGATACCAGCATCATCCGCCAGAATCAGAAAGTAACCGCTATTAATAGTGCGATCGAGATCGATTTAACAGGCCAGGTATGCGCAGATTCCATAGGCTCGTACCAATATTCGGGTATTGGTGGGCAAATGGATTTTATCCACGGCGCCTCGCTGTCCGAAGGCGGCAAACCCATTATCGCTTTACCATCACAAACCAGCAAGGGAATCAGCCGGATCGCCCCGTTCCTGAAAGAAGGCGCCGGGGTTGTTACTACACGCGGCCATATCCATTGGGTAGTGACCGAATATGGCGTGATTGACCTTTTCGGCAAAAATTTAAAACAGCGGGCCAAGGCACTGATCGGGCTGGCCCACCCCAACCATCGTGAAACTTTGGACAGAGCTTACTTCGACCGGTTTGAGCGGGCGTAAAAGCCTGATCTTTAAAAGTAAAACTGAAGGTATAGATTTAAACCCCAGCCCGTTTTTCGTCATGAATACAGGGGGCTATTCACAAAAGCGATCGGCGTGGAATACGCCATAGTTTTTTGCTTTTCTCGCAAACCAATGATAGCAGGATTGTTTGGTAAAACCGTATTTACCACTGGCATCAAGGAAGCATTCTGTACGGCGGTTAGGATCGGGCATATTGCTGGCGTCACCTTGGAAGCTAAAACTCGTTTACGTCATTGGGTTTTCAATGATTCTATCAGTCTCTTATATTTCCCTTTCGGGTATGGTATCACCAGGCCTCAGTCAACGGCAATAACTACCTTCACTGTTAAAATGCCAAAACCCGTGCTATGCAGCATATTAAAGCCAGTTTGCAGTCGTTTTTACCCTATTCGTCTTTTTTTATTGGCTTACTTAATATAAAATGGCAAATTTACTTATGCCTGTAATTAAGATCACCGATCTGTTATACCCTAAAGCACCTCGTCGCATTATTCTGCACCTGTTTTTTTGGACCCTGCTTTTCGGCCTGAGATTTTATCTCACACTCATCACGTTCAATGTTTACGATAGGTTCCCTGTTGGCGACAAGGCGGCGCTCAGTTTGTTCAGTACGGGCTTTGTCGCGGCATTTTACTATGTGCTGGTTAATGTTGTATGGAAACATCTGCTGAGTAAAAAGAAGTATTTAACAACATTTATGATCATTATCGTTCTGCTGGTAGTGTATACGGTAATTGATACCATTACCGAAAGATTAGTACTGAATACCTGCCCGGATTGCATGGTCTCTTTGGCTAAAAATCAACCCGGATATTACAATTTAGTTCGTTCAGACATTACCAATATTTTGCTGCAACGCCTATTGAGCTTTGGTACACCATTTTCCCTCTTGCTGACACTGTTTATCCCGATGTGCCTTAAAACCACCTTGAATGCCTATCGCAGCAGTATTGACAGTTTAAAACTGGCAAAAGAGAACATACAGCTGGAATTTAATTTTTTGAAAGCCCAGCTAAACCCCCACTTTTTGTTTAACACCATGAACAATATTTATGGCCTGATTATGAATGGTAACAGGGAGCGGTCAGCAGATCTTGTCGCGCGCCTTTCCGAACTGCTTCGTTATATTTTATATGATTCGAACGAAGATAGTATGCCGCTTGCCAAAGAGATTAAGTTGATGAATGATTATATTGAACTGGAAAAAGTAAGATTGAACTTTACGAAAGTGGTTTTCGACTATAGTACGGATGATGGCAGTTATGAAATAGCACCCCTGCTGCTGATCCCGCTGATTGAAAATGCATTTAAATTCAGCGCAGACGAACCAGGGTCGTTTATTAGTATATTTTTGGATGTGCTCAACGGCAGGCTTCGCTTTACCGTTGATAACAACATCGACCAGCAACGGATCAAATCCGGCCCGGGTGGTATCGGCTTAAAAAACCTTCAAAAAAGGCTGGCGCTCTACTATCCGGGTAATTACTGGTACGAGCCCTCCATATCGGACACTGGTTATGCTGTAGATTTAACCATACAATTAACATGAAAATAAACTGCATGGTGGTTGATGATGAACCCATCGCAAGGGATATCCTGAAAACGTATATCGAACGGATTCCGGAACTTATCCTGGTAAAAAGCTGTAGGAATGCGGCTGAAGCTTATGAAGGCTTACATGAGTACCCGGTTGACCTGGTTTTTCTGGACATCCAAATGCCGGTGATCAGCGGCACCGAATTCCTTCGCTCCCTGCGAAAGCCGCCGCTTGTTGTTTTTACAACAGCCTATTCCCAGTATGCTGTAGAAGGCTTCGAACTGAATTCGGTTGATTATCTGGTAAAACCGATTGTGTTTGAACGCTTTTATCAGGCGGTACAAAAAGTAACGGAACGCTTAACTGGTTATGCCCGGGCTGGTGGCGAAAAACAGGAAATACCAGACTATCTTTTTATCAGGCAGGGCGCTAAATTGATCCGTGTAAATCATAGCGAGATCATGTATGTACAGGCCGAGCGTGATTTCTGCTCGGTTTATCTGGCTGATAAGCGAATGCTGGCCAGTTTGCATTTAAAGATACTGGAAGATATGCTGCCGCAGAATAAGTTTTTCAGGGTCCACCGGTCCTACATCGTTAATATGGAAAAGATACAGGCTGTAAAGGGAAACACTATCGAATTAAGCCATGCCGAGATCCCGATAGGGGCTAATTACCGGGAGCAGCTTTTTAAGAAACTTCGCCTTTGATCTGATCATTCTCTATATATCTATCGTTTTTTGTAAAAGAGACGGATGCCGGTAATAACTAAGTTATCACCCGTTTATTTCTTTGGCACTTTTAGTAAAATCCACGAATACCAGAAGCAGAATGGCAAGGCTAACTATGACCAGATAAGGCATCAAAATGGCAAATGAACCATAACTGATCGAGTCGCCGGTAACCGAAATCAGTGCTTTAGGGTTGGCGCCTGAAGTGCGGGGGATAAGTGCTTGTGAAAAGTTCCAGCCCAGATGTATACCGGCAGGCAGCATCAGGTTTTTGGTTTTAATATAGGCCAAACCAAATAATAGCGAGCCTAATCCGGTTGTCAGCATAACCGTCACCATATCCTGCAGCGACATCAAACTGTTTACATGCATAAGGCCAAAGGGTACTACAATGGCCACTTGGGCCGCCCAGGGGCTATATCTTTTTAACAGTGCCTGGAACGGATATCCCCTGAATACAAATTCCTGAATATAAGCGGAACAGCCACACATAATGAACGTGATCAGGAGATATACAGGGTCAATACCCTTGTTGAAATGCCAGCTGGCTTTGGTCAGTGCCAAGGTAATCACAGCTGTTACCACCAGCATCAGGCAGCCGAGCACGATGCCGGTGAGCAATTGCATCCAGTGGCGCTTACCCTGAGGGTAGTAACCAAGTGATGACAGGGTCAAATGATCGCTGCGGAGGAAAAACCAGCTGACCAACAGCGATATCGCAAAAAAATAGAAAAGGCCGTTCAGGGCCGGAACGATACCGGCAATAAAGGAGGCCAGCCACATGATCAAAAAGTAGATCAATACTTTCAGCCAGGCCGGGGATGTTTGAATTAATGTTTTCACGATGCTCTTTTTTTATTTCAAAGAGCGTTAAAACTTAATTGCCATGAAAGAAAGATCGACCAGTACAGGATTATTTCCTGCAAAACCGGTTAGGTGGCAGATGAACATCCACTTCTCATTAACCAAACTACTGCCCTGGTTTAATGCTTTATCAAAGGAATTACTTTTTTACCAATCAGTTCTATTGAACGCATGAGTTGCTGGTGACTAAGCCCGGCATTGTCCATCTGGAAGGTAAACCTGTTTATACCTCCTAAGGCTTCACTATGCCGTAATAGTTTTTCAGCCACCTGATCGGGCCCGCCAACCAGCAATACGCCTTTAGGGGCTATCAGCCTGTCGAACTGTGATTTAGTTACTGGCGGCCAGCCGCGCTCCCTGCCCAGTTTAGTCCAAAGTTCGGCATAACCGGGATAATAATCCGCAATCGCTTCCCCGGTGGTAGCCCCCACATAGCCCGGCGAGTGCAGCCCCACTTTTAACTGATCCGGCGCGAACCCCGCCCTGCGCCCTGCTTCGCGATACAAATCAACCAAAGGACGAAAGCGTTCCGTTTCGCCACCAATGATAGCCACCATTAACGGCAGGCCCAGCGTTCCCGCGCGGGCGAATGATTCCGGTGTGCCGCCTACCCCCAGCCAAACGGGTAGTTTTTCCTGTAAAGACCTGGGGTAAACGGGTTGGTTTTCCAGCGCGGGCCTAAACTTACCCGACCAGGTAACAAACTCCTGATCGCGGATGCGGAGCAATAACTCCAGTTTTTCCTGGAACAGGGCATCATAATCTTTAAGATCGAATCCGAATAAGGGGTAGGCATCAATGGCAGATCCGCGACCTACCACCACCTCTGCCCGGCCTTTGGAGATCAGGTCAAGTGTTGCAAAGTTCTGGTATACCCGTACCGGGTCGGCCGTACTTAAAACCGTTACCGCGCTGGAAAGCCGGATATTTTTTGTGCGGGCTGCTGCGGCTGCGAGGATAACTGCCGGGGCCGAATCCAAAAACTCCTTTTTATGGTGCTCCCCTATGCCAAAAATATCTAATCCGGCCTCATCCGCTAAGGTGATCCTATCCAGTAACTGCTCCATCGCATCAACACTGCTCAGGGTATTGCTGCCGTACATGGCCGATGCGAAACTATCAATTCCTATTTCCATTATTTGTTAAATCATTTATTTTGTCACGTTACCATTGCGGGCACAGCCGCTGAATTTAAGGCTATTTGCCCGCAATTGCCATTTTATGTTTTTAGTTTTTCAGGAAGCGCCCCGGGATATGGTTTATTGCACATCTTCTGTATGGTTTTGACTTAGCCATTCCTGCAGAGACACAAATTTGCCAGTGGCAATATCTTTTGCCAATTCAATCCGCAACCCCGAATCTGGCCCCATATAGGTGTGCTTTTCAAAATATCCAAACATTTCAGCAAATTCCTTTGCGCCTTCAAAGAAAGTTGAAAACAATTCAACCGGCACCTGCGAAAAGCTGAGATCTTTTCCATTGGCTTTATATGCTTTAATAATATCATTAAAACTGTTTAGTTCTGTGGCAATTGAAAGATAGTTACCATTTCCAACTTTTTCAGGCTGTAAAAATGCACCGGCAACTACTTTTCCCAGGTCGTTAATGTCCGACATGTGAATCGCTTTTTTTGCCGGGTCAATCGGTAATGTCCATCCGGTTGTGCCATCCTGTTTGGGCTGT
Organism: Mucilaginibacter sp. GW821-FHT07H05; assembly: GCF_059418485.1. NCBI lineage: Bacteria > Pseudomonadati > Bacteroidota > Sphingobacteriia > Sphingobacteriales > Sphingobacteriaceae > Mucilaginibacter > Mucilaginibacter sp. GW821-FHT07H05. The sequence continues at coordinate 565,040 of NZ_JBWKPY010000001.1, read as the reverse complement.
GGCCCAAGCGCCCCGACAAGGTTTTGGTAATAAAATGGTGGCTGAACAAATGTTGAGTATTTAAACCCTGCATTCTTTACCAAATCATCCACCTTTGCTTTGCCGGTAAAATGAGGAACTTCAAATGCCGCTTCACTAATGATCTCTACATCCGGAAGCGTTGACCAAATAAAATGCTGCACGCCAGTTACCTTTGCCGCTTCAATGGCATTCTTACCTTGCGCAATCTCGTCTGCACCTTCCCAAAAGTTGGTTACTGCAAATACACCATAAGCATTCTTAAAAGCGTCTTTTAATGATTGCATATCTTGCAGATCTGCATAAACTGCTTCGTTTGCCCTGCCCGTATACTTTTCCGGATTACGGGTTATTGCCCTTACATGGAAAGAGCCTTCATTTACAAGGGCGTTTACAATACCCTTGCCTTGTGCACCTGTTGCTCCAATTACTACTATTGTTTGCTTTTTCATCTGTTTGTTTTATGATGTAAAATTGCAGCAACGGCATGCCCTGGGACGATGAGAAATGATAAAAAAAAGCGTTGATAAATATCAACGCTTTTTTAAAACCAAAATTTAAAATGGAATTTATTTAACTGCTTGTTTTCTAATTCTGCTTAAAGTTTCTTTAGTTATGCCCAAAAAGGATGCAATGAGATGTTGGGGAAACCGTTGAAGAAACTGAGGATGGTTATCGGCAAATTCTTCATACCGTTTTTCTGCTGTATTACTAATGGTAGAATTCAATCTTCGTTGCGAAGCGATGAAGCTTCTTTGGTCCATTACCCTTGTCATTTGTCCAAATGCAGGTACTTTTTCTATCAGATCAAGCATATCTTTTATGTTAGCAACCAGTAGTTCGGTATCTTCCCAGGCATCAATATAATACTTCGATGGTGTAAGCATAACAGCACTTTCACGGTCGCTTGCCCAATAATTTTCAATGTATAATTGTACAATATGCTCCACACCCTTGTCATCTACGCTATATTGCCGCATAGCACCTTTTATAATAAAACCAACGTATTTACAAACATTGCCTTCTTCTAAAAAGTACTGTTTTTTCCTGAGTTTTTTGGGTTTAAAGGTTGCTGCAATTAACGCTTCTTCATCACTTGTAAGTGGCAAGGTAGCATATCGGTTAATGTAGCTTAAAAGGTTGTTGTGCATTGATCCTGGCGATTAAATTAAACCCATACAAAGATATAAAGAATGTCGCGTACTGTCAGTTCACCCAATGTATACAAATAGGAACCTATCACCCTCCCCTGGTCAAATCAAAACCATAAAAAAGAGGTTGTCTCATGGATAAAATGCAGGCGCTGAGCATCCTCGTTTTTGAAAAATGCAAACGGTTAAAAAACACCCTCACATTGTCGCGATTGCACCTCACAGATGTACCTCGTCCTCTTTAAATTTGGATAATAATTAAGCTAATTAGAAACAACATGAGAAAGATCAGAATTTTCGAACATATCTCGCTTGATGGCGTGATAGAACATGACGGAGACTACACCTATGGCGCATGGACGACACCTTATCGAAGCCCTGCCGGGGCTGCAATTCTCTTTGAGGCATACGGGCCGAACTTTGACCTGCTGCTTGCACGCAGCACCTATGATATATTCAGTGGCTTTTGGCCTAATGCCGGAGATTTCCCAATGGCAAATGCTATAAACGCTGCAACCAAATACATAGCTACCCACAGGCCCGACAGCCTGGAATGGGGCCCGGTGCAGCATTTGGGCGAGGACGTTGTAAAGGGGATCCGCGATCTCAAGTTAACGGACGGCCCCGACCTGATCGTTGTGGGTAGCTCGACGCTAACGTCCCTGTTGCTTGACCAGGGGTTGGCTGACGAACTTGTGCTCATCACCTACCCGGTTTTGCTTGGCCGGGGTAAACGCTTATTGTCCGACAGTATTGACGCGCGCGAACTCGAATTTGTGAGCACATTGACCACACCAACAGGTTTGCTGCTCAACACTTATAAACACCTTGGCCCGCTGAAAAAATAATCTTTCGCCGGGATGGCACAGGCAATACCTATATCGATTGCCAAAATACTTTTAAATAAAAAACGAGGCTGTCTCGATCAGACAGCCTCGGCCGTTGGATAGTCCCCCTGAGCAATTATACCTCGGTTTTTACCAGGACGTCGTCTTTTAGATGCGGTTGGCCCTTACCTGTTGTAATGAGGTTTAACAAGCTGTGCTGCAAAAAATAGTTCCAACCTTTAAAACAGTCCTGATAACATTCGCTTTCCGGCACTAAACCAACATGGGTAAAATGTAGCTGCGTTTTGTCTTCTTTTTTAGCAATTTCAAAGCGGATCCGGGTGCCGGTCCATTCGGTTTTATCTTCAAGGAAACTTAGATAACTGTCGGTAACCAGCCAAACTACCTTTTCGTTCGGGATCACTTCGATTAGTTTTTGTTTAGAATAATGCATATCTGCAAAGCGTACCTCAAATTCATCGTTCAGTTTTTCTGAATAGCCTTTAAAATCTTCCGACCACCAGGCGCGGATATCGTTAATGGCTTGAAATACTTCTTCCGCAGTTTGATCTACCAATAAGGTAGCTGTAAAATCTTGTGTTTTCATGTTTGGTTTTTATTGAGCTGTTTAATGTTTGATCTTCCATTTATCCGCCAGTTCGGCATTAAAACCGTCCTTGTCTTTCGGGTTAGGTTTTCCCTTTCCGGTAGTAATTAAACTGTAAAGGCTATTGGTAATATAATTTCCCCAGGCATCGTAACAAACTTTGTAACATTCGTATTCCGGCACCAGGCCCTGGTGTGTGAACTTCACCCTGGTCTTACCATCTTCCGCAGAAATATCGAAAATGAGTTTGGTGCCAATCCATTCCGTCTTATCTTTTGTAAAGCTGAACTGATTGTCCAGCACCTCGTAAACCAGTTTTTTATCCGGGATCATTTCTACGAGTTTCATTTTACATATATGGACGTCTTTGTAGTGATATACAAATACATCACCCGGTTTATCTGTCTGGCCTTCTATTTCTTCAGACCACCAGCCGCGAAAGTTTTTGATCGCTTCGAAAGCGGTTTTTGGATTCTGCTCCACTATAATGGAAGCGGTGTAATCTTGCTTTTCCATATTATGCTGTTTTAAACGGATTACTTTGACCGGATCTTTTGTTTCGGCCGATTGCTTTGGCTTACTGTTCCAGTTCGGGAACAATAAGGCCGTCAACATCATAGCTGTGAAATTTGATGTGATCATATATTGTCTTTAGTTTGGTAATTTGCTGTTTAATAAAGTTTCCAGTTTCTTCAGTTTCGAAGCCCAGAACTCATCGAAGTAGTTCAGCCAGGCCTTTAGTTCTTCAAAACCATCCTTTTTCAGCGTACAATAACGTTCCCGCCCCAGGTCCTGGATGGAAATAAAGCCGGCGGTTTCCAGTATTTTAACATGTTTAGAAACAGCAGGACGGCTCATATCGAAATTGTCGGCCAGGCTGTTAATGGTCAGGCTGTCCTCCGAGAGCAGCATGAGCATCTTCCGTCTACTCGGGTCCCCGATCACCTGGAAGGTATCAAGCGTTGGTATTCCCATGAGATGCCGCGTTTAAAAGTTTGTCGATGTTCTGGAATTTCTCTAACCAACCGTGCATCAGGCCGTGATACATGTCCAGGTTTTCTGCCTTGTCGAAGCCGCGATGGTCCAGGAACACTTCGGTGCCGTTGTCTTTGGGTTCCAATTGCCAGGTCACCACAGATTCCAGCGTGATCCGGCCTTCGCCCGGGCCGCAGTTCCAGGAATAGCTGAGTGTTTTTAAAGGTTCAATGTCCAGCACCTTGCAGTAAAAAATACCGTCAAAATTCAGGTTAGCTTTTCCGCCTGTCCGGAATTGAAATTCGTGCCCTGCAACGGGCTTGAAATCATTTTTCATGAGCCATTGCGCCATAAGCTCCGAATTGGTGAGATACTCCCAAACCGTTTCAACGGGATGGGCGAAGAAATACTGATGTTTAATAACTTTTGCCATAATGAGTAACTTTGAAGTTACTCAAATGTATAAGTAACTTCTGAGTTACGCAAATTTATTTTCATTTTTTTTATTTGTGGTTACTTATTATGCAGGTTTATGCTTACGATAAGGTGACCGGGATAGTTCAGAGACTGGAATACATGCTGCTTAACAGCTTGCAATATTGTGCTTAATTGCAAATATCACCAGGCCCGTTCTTGATCTCAGATCGAGTTTTTGCAGCAGGGCATCACGATAATTATCTATCGTATGCGGACTTACGCACATTTGCGCGGCAATTTCTTTATAGGTGAGTTCGGAGCAGCAGAGCTCCAAAAACCTTATTTCATTGGCCGACAGGTTGGCCAGTGGATCAGGAGGTTTTTCGTCATCGCGGATGGATCGCAGCAGCTTGCCAGATACCATGTCGTTCAAAAAATAGCCGTGTTCGGCAATGGTTTTGATCGCGTATACCAGGTCGGCAGCGGTCGATTCCTTTAATATATACCCACCGGCCCCGCATCTTAGCATTTTTATAATCGGCTCATCATCTTCAAACGTACTGAGGGCAAGCACCTTAACCGACGGATGTTGTTGTTTAAGCCACCTGGTTGCTTCATAGCCGTCCATCAGGGGCATGCTGATATCCATCAGTACCACATCGGGCAGGGGTTGTTTGCCTACCTTCTCCTTCAGGGCGCCGCCGTTGGCAGCATCAAACACCACCTCTATTTCTTCGGATTCCGAAAGCAGGCTGCTGATGCCCTGGCGAAACAGCGTATGATCGTCAACCACGGCAATCCTGATCTTTTGTTTTTCATATTTCATACGTAAGGTATTACAATTTTAATTTCTGTGCCGTTCTGCACGGTGATCGTTATATCGCCGCCAATAAAGGCCACACGCCTGCGAATATTGAACAGGCCCATCCCCTTTTTCTCATTCACCACTTCTTCTTCATTAAACCCTTTGCCATTATCTTTAATGGTCACGGCCAGGCCCTGATCGTTTTGCCTGATCGTTACATCAATTGCAGTAGCTTCGGCATGCCGCACAGCATTATTCAATATCTCCTGAAAAATCCGAAACAGGATGATCTCCTTGTCCTGATACTCCTCCCTCGGTTGATAATTACTATCGAAGGTAATGGTATGCAAACCGGCATTCTTCAGATAGTCGAGCTCAAAGGCGATGGCTTCGGCAAGCCCCATGCGGATGATCTCCTGCCCGTAAATCAGTCGCGAAAGCTGGCGCACTTCCTTAATAGCGCGCTTTGTAAGTTCCGACACCGATTTTACCTTTTTGCTTACACCCGCAGGCGATTCAGGATCGATGGTACTCAGCGTAACCACTGTAAGGCTAAGCAACTGGCCAATATTGTCGTGCAGGTTGCCGGCTATGGTTTGCATGGTTTGCTCCTTTACTTCTATCTGGCTTTTCAGCAGTTCGTTTTCAAAGTTGGTTTTTAGCAATTCCTTTTCCTGCTCGTGCCTTTTTTTGCGGTTGTTGTATTGCATTATATAGATAATAAGCGACAAGGGAGCGATCAGGAAGATCGCAGATGCTAAGATGACAAGTAAGTAGAGGTCCTTTGGCGATATCTGCATATAAACGCATACGACCAACTAAGGTACAAAATGATATTCAGTATACTGAATACAATATATCTTGCCGAGCTGCTAATTGCATACTGGCGATCCTGTACCAGGTAGCTAAAGAACAGATTGCTGGTTATTCCGGCAAAATAAAAGCATACTGTACCGTTAACCCACCAAAATGGCGCATAAGTTGCCAGTCTGCGCGATCTTTCTTCCCTGATCAGTAAATAATAAAAGTACACCGATGCCAATATCAGTTCTACCGACATAAAAGTAGACGCGCGTGAAACATAGGCGCCGAAGCGATTAATTATCAGCTCGGTAAAATAAAAAATAGCAAAAACGATTAACCACCCGGCCAGCAGCTTTTTGGTGTTGCGATAGGTAAGGTATAAATAGCAAAAAAAATAATTTTGGACTACACATTCCACCGCCAAAAACACATTATATAACATAAAATTGGGCTTGCTGACTACCCGCAGGTAAATGCCGCAAACCTCTACCAGTACAGTTGCCGGTAAAAAAAAGATAAAGAGCCGCCAGGCAGGCTCTTTATCCCTGTATAAACACCAGAATCCTGTCAGCATACAAATAAATTCGGCTACAGTATTTATGGTAACGAATCGAAGCATTAATCTCTTGTTTTACTTATGGTAGTAATGTGGCGCCGTAAGCGTTGCAGTTGGCTGGTGGCGGGCATAGTTCGCCCTGGTTTTCGGGCAGGGCCATAATGATGGCGCCTTTTTTGCCACTCTTATCCTTACGGCTGGTATAATAGTCGACATGATAACGCTTCGCCGAATCGGGACGGGTAGATACCATAACCAGCGTTGTATAGTTCAGATACTTATCACTCACCTTGCTGTCTGGCTTTTTTAACGAATCGTATGCGGCCAGGTAAAAACGTACGCCATCTCCTTTTTCAGCCGCTATGCTGTCTATCAGCGCTTTTAACTGCCCGATACTGAACCAGACCGAGCGCGTATCAGGATAGATATAGCCTTTCGTCTTATCCTGTGAGTTTTTAAACATGTGGGCGCGCCCGGTAAAATTTTGGACCAGCCTGCGGGCAGTGGTATCGCTGATGACACCGGTAAGCGGCTGTACATTGGCGGATGTTTCTGTGTTGGGTTTACAGGCGCCGGCGGCAATGGCAATGAGCACCGTAATAACAAACGATAATCTTTGTTTCTTCATCATTAAAAGGCTTAGTAAAGGGTTATTAATAAAAATGATCTGGTTTAAATATACCAAATACCGTTCACAAAACAACAAAATAAGGATGGCATACAAAAAGCGGAAAACAGTGTTTTGTATGCCTTAAATCCGCTTTTCAGCCTGGCTGTTTTCCGCTTTTAATACCGCGTTATGCGCCCAAACTCCCTAAATAAATATCATAAAAAGCAAAAACCTGTAAATAAATAATTTACAGGTTTTTGCTTTTTATATGAACTACACAATAACAGTAGAAGCGCTTGTCAGTTCGTAGTATATTGGGTTATTGCTGTGCCAGTCCGTAGCCGTTTGTAACTTTCCCCTTCGATTTGCTGAGTGTTTCGGAAGGGATAGGCCAGTAATATCTCGGCGGATCACCGGCAGCCGTTATGCCCGAAAGCAGGTTGCGCTGATAAACAACAACATTATTGGCCATATCAATCCCCCAATTAGTTTTCACATATCCCGCAGTTTGCAGGGCAGTGGCTTCGGCACTTGTTGGGTTAATATAGCGGAACAGGCCTTGTATGGCTACGTTATTAGTAGTGCCAACTACCTTGCTGGCTACTGCAGGAAGGTTCCTGTAGTTGTACTGGCCTCTCCATGCCGGGTAAGCAGCTGGGTTGGCAATAGTATCTGCAGGGGCACAATCAAACGTTAACGGATTGGTTAAAGCAACCTTTTTAATCCAGATGTAAGCAGGAAATTCGTATCCGTTAGCAAAACGATGATATCCCTGGGTTTTAAGGTTGTTAACCACCGTAGCCAGTTCCTGCTGAACAGCTATTGCCCTTTCAGAAAAATTACCCGAGCGGATCATATCCCAACGGCGGGTTCCTTCTCCAAGCAACTCCAGTTTACGCTCCTGCATTACAGCATCTTTTAACGCCTGACCACCCAGGGCGCCTAAGTCATATTTTGCATTGCCAAAAGCCCTTTCCCTAATTTGGTTAACCAGGGTAATGGCATCGGCTTCCCCTAATTCGGCCTTAACTTCGGCCAGCATCAAAATAACATCAGCCATACGCAATATAGGCCAGTTCATGCCCGAGTTTCTTTGCGCTGCAACATAGGGCGGGTTCATGCGGTTATCATCCCATTTATTGGTTGATATGCCTCCCAGGGTTTTACTGCCCGGAACAAAGGTCAGCATCTTTTCATTGCCATCACCGTTGCTTCCGGTAACCGCTACGCTGGCATCCCTGCGTTTATCGGCGTTTACATAATCGCCGTAGTATACCATCGGAAGGATCCGCAATGCACCAAACACCTTATTAGGCGCGGCATTAGAACTACCACCATCAGACGGACGGCCAAATGCATAGGGATACTCGCTTGTAGTTGCTGCCAATGCACCGCTTACATTCCCTATTTCAAACACCGATTCGGGACTTACCTGCAAATCTGCAGTGTACTGGAAATGACGCTGGAACGGGTTGTTGGTGTTGGCTATAGCCCGTGTGTCTGCTGTAACTAAACCAGCGGTTCCCTTATTATCAATAGCCTTTTGCAAATAAGTTTTGGCTGTTTGATAATACGTAAGGTAATCTGTACGGCGGGCGTATACGCACTTGTTGGTTTCGTTACCTTTTTTGTTAAAGGTTACGTTGCCATACAAGCCGGCTACATCGGTACGGATGGTTTGATAGCCGCCGGCATAAAGCGCTAACTCTCCTATTAATGCATTGCAATATGTTCTGGACATACGTTCGGCATTAATACCGCCTTGTCCTATATTGTACATTAACGGTTCTACCTTTTTAAGGCTTTCGATCAAATTGTCGTAAATAACAAAGCGAGAGGTTAACGAATAATCGTCGGCGCCAGTATTTTCATAACCATAGGGCACATCGCCAAAATGCATCACCAACTGATAATAACAGAACGCCCTCATAGTTACTGCTTCGCCGTATAGTTGTGTCCAATCGGTAGCTTTACCGGCAGCCGCGTCGGCTTTGTAAACGTCTTTCGCGCCAATAATATCAGCCAGCCTGCTGGCCAGCGCAAGCGTTTGGTAAAGAGAATTAAACCCGCCTGCGGCAGCATCAACCCCTAACTGATCGGAACGCAAAATGGCATTGACATTATTGGTTGAGCCATCTTCCGGATAATATTCGGCATCCGAACCAACCGGATCATTCCACCGGTATCCGCCCATGATACAGTTTTGACGGTAATTAGCATAACACCAGGATAATGATTTAAACGTTTCGGTGGTGGTGGTGGTAACAAAGTTATCATCTACACTGGATGGGGACGTTACATCTAAAAAGCTTTTTTTACACTGGGTAAAAGATAGACACAAGGCAACTGCGGCTATATATTTTATATATGTTTTCATGTTTTTATGTGTTTAACTGTTAAAAATTAAGGTTTACGCCCATAACAAATGACCGTGCACGCGGGTAAGAACCATAGTCAAATCCGGTAGTTGGATAAACCGAGTTATTGGCATTATCGTTAACACCAACTTCCGGATCCAGGCCCTTATAGCCAGTGATAGTAAGCAAGTTATATACGCTGCCATAAATACGCAGGTTATTTAAATGAACCTTTGATAATATGGATTTAGGCATGGTATATCCTAACGTAAGCGTATTTAAGCGCAGGAACGAACCTTTTTCGATACCCAGGGTTGAAGTAACGCCTGTTTCGCTATAAGATAAAGGCAAATCAGCATTAGTATTTGCCGCATTAAATTCGTCGGGGGTTTTTAACCTGACCAGCTGTCCGTTTACCACATTGTAAATTTTGTAGGCGTTGGCCATTATAGCCAATTTGTTTTGATAAACGCCTGCTTCCTTAGGGCCAAACAATGATATCAGTTTATTTGCATTGTAAATATCGTTGCCAATGCTATAATTAAAGTTTAAGCCCAGATCGATGTTTTTGTAAGCCACATTAATATTGAAACCACCTGTAACTTTAGGAGTGGTACTACCAATTACTGTAAGGTCTTTATCGTCGATCTTGCCATCACCATTCAAATCTTTATACTTAGGCAGCCCCGGATAAGCAATTTGGCCTGTCGGGCGGTCTGTACCTGTAACAACGCCATGCACTACACCACCGGTAGTAGTGGTAAGATCGGCAATGCCACTTTTTAAAGTATATAAGCCATTATTGTATGTAAAATCGTTAGGGGTATAAAAGCCATCGTAAACCAGGCCACGTACCTGGCCAACAGAACGGCCCACTATCAGTTGGTAATCGGATGCCGGGTAAGTAGCGGTACCATTCCAGCCTGATCCGTACAGACCGGTTACGTTATCAGCCAGTTTATCGATATTGTTTTTATTGAAGGTAATGTTGCCGCCTGCGGTAACCCTCCAGTTTTTATTTTTGTATAATGTCCCCAAAAGCGATAGCTCTATACCCCTGTTACTTAATTGCCCAATATTTGCATAGGTGAAAGTAAAGCCGGTTATGCCCGGAATTGTAGTTTGTAGCAGCAGGTCTTTAGTGGTATTCCAGTATGCATCCACCGTGCCCGACAATTTCCCGCCAAACAAAGTAAAATCGGTACCGATATTGCGCGTAATGGTGGTTTCCCATTTCAAATTTGGATTGGACAAGATGTTAGGGGTGCTTAGCTGATAACCCGCCAGGAGCGCGTGATTGCTTTCGTACTGGCTGCGTGGATCGGTTACAGATCCCCAGGATTGTGTTGTGACCCCTGAAGGAATATTATTGTTACCAACTGCACCGTAAGATACCCGGAGTTTCAACTCGTCTATCCAATTTGCGGCTTTCATAAAAGGCTCTTCCGAAACTCTCCAGGCAAAGGCACCACCCGGGAAATACCCCCAGCGGTTATTAGCTGTAAACCTGGAAGAAGCATCGGCACGGAAAGTTCCTGTTAACAAATACTTGCCTTTGAAACTATACATTAAACGGCCAAAGTAGGAATTAAGGCGATCGGGGGTATTTACGCTGGAAGAGAACACGCCCGAACCAGCCGCTTTATCATACTGATTGATTTGGGCAAAGGCTGTTTCCCTGGTATAATTTGAAGGAAAACGTGTGGCTTGTATGGATATGCCTGTGCCACCCGAGTTGAAAAACTCGGTACCGGCCAATACGTTTAATTTGTTATCCTTATTAATATTCCATTCGTAACCTAATGTATTTGCCCAACGCATGCCCCAACTGTCCGATTTACGATAGTCGGCGTTACCCGCATACAATTTATTGCCGGTTGCATCATCAATAAAACCATTGTAAGTAGCCCCCGACCAGTATTTACGCTGCCCCCAGTTGCCGTTGCCGCTAAAGTCGGTATGGTAGGTTAACCCTTTAATAATTTCCCAGTTTAATGAGGCTATACCCACAAAACTTTGAGAAAGTGTAAGCGGCTCATAATCACTGATGCGCGCTACAGGGCTGTAATTATCCCACAAAACGTTTTTACCATATTGCGATATGTTATTGCTCGCAGTCAATGCACCGAGGTTGCCTAAAATATGATCGGTTGCAATAGGCCTGAATTGGTAGGCAGACGAAAGTATTGATCCGCCGCCGCTTGAAGTTCCTTCATCGCCCATTGTTGGAGTGTTAGCATAACGGGCATTTAAATCAAATGAAACATTGTCAAATAATTTTTGATTTACTTTAAACTGTGCTGTTGCGCGGCGCTGGTACGATCTAAGCTTCATCCCCTCATCATCCGAATAAGTGGCATTAAACAATACCTTTGTTTTATCTGTCCCGCCTGAAACGGTTAAAGCGTGGTTCCATGATACCGATTGTTTATAGGCTTGCTTCTGGATATCATCTGATGGCAGATCGCGGTAACTTTCTATCCCACCGGTGTTTTTGCCGGCATTTGCGCCAAGGCCATATAATTGCTCAAACGGAGTTTGGTAAGCAGCTGCATTAGCTGCCGCATTGGCCCAAACGTATTTCAAATATTCGTATGGGCTTAAAGCTTCCAAATATTTAGTAGGCGTATTGATTTTAGCATAGCCATTGTAGCTTACACTGGTTTTACCGGCTTTTGCCGATTTTGTAGTAACCAGCACTACGCCATTGGCGCCGCGCGAACCGTAGATAGCTGCAGACGAGGCGTCTTTCAGCACGTCTACACTTTCTACCTGATCAGCAGGGATATCATTTAAATTGCCGGGGATACCGTCAATCAATATCAGTGCCTGGTTGCTTTGCGATATGGAAGTACCACCGCGTACACGGATGTTAATGTTACCGCCAGGGCGCCCATCCTGCGAGGTGATGTTCACACCCGGCAGTTTGCCCTGCATAGCCTGCGCCACGTTAGCAACTGGCACCGCTGCAATATCTTTCCCGCTAACCGATGATACGGCGCCGGTTAAATCACGTCGTTTAACGGTACCGTATCCAATAACCACCACCTCGCTCAGGTTTTTTTGACTTTCGTTCAGCGTGGCATCAATATTTGTACGGTTATTAATTGGTTCTTCAACAGTGGTGTATCCTATAAAAGAAAATACCAGCGTTTCTGTGCCATTAACTTTCACACTGTAACGGCCTTGAATATCAGTAACGGTTCCGGTAGTTGTACCTTTAAGCATCACACTAACGCCAGGCAGGGTTTGGCCGCGATCATCACGCACGGTACCACTTACCGTTTTAACAACCTGCTGAGCAAGGATCTGCGAGGCCATGGTCAGTACTAAAACGAGGCTAAGAAAAGCGCATCGTTTAAGCAGTGTGATTTTTTTTCGCCAGTGCTCGACGTCGAATAATAGTTGATTAAAAAAATTCATAATTAAATAGGTTTATAAAAGGTTTATAAATAAGGCCTGGCAGCGTGAAAAATTGGCAGCATCCACCAGATGATTTTAGGTACATGGTGTAACCCGGTTACTAACCATCTTTCGGTTAGTACACTATGGATTGCGGTAATAATGTTTTTGCGGGCAGGCAACAACTCAGCAACAGACCTGGCGATTGTGCGTTTGCGAAATACCACATAAAAAGCGGCTTGAAAAAAAGTAAAATTTTTCTCATAACTGTTAATTTATAGCGCGGGCAATTGGTTATTTGCCAGCAAGGTTAATAATTGGTTATTGCTAAGCTATCGGCAGCAAAGGCTGCTCGTCATGCAATCGATTGTATTGTAACAAATATATGCAAATTCGAGATGTAAAAGGTATAAAATTCATCAAAAAAGGTTCAAAAATTGACAGAAACAGAGATATTCAGGCACCGCTTATCCCAATCATCGGCTAACTATCGCACTGAAAGATGGGGCAACTACGGCTATGTGATGAACCCAGCCAGCAGGGTTTATTGTTCGTGTGGAGAGCATTCGTCCGGTCAATTCCGGCTTATTCCTTTGGGTTGTTACAATTAGGTTTGCTTCTTTAAGTCAATTTTCTTAATTTTGCGCCAACAAAAAACAATTACAGCTAAATGGCTTTGCTATGTAGTAAAAGCAGTTGATAATTGTTGATCAGCATGTTTTCAGGTTCATTGCAAAAAATCATGACAATGAATTTTGAGAGCCTTATAAATGATTGGCTTACAGCAGATTGCATACAGGTTCAGAAACCTTGCTCTCCGCTTAATAAAAGCAATCCCGCCCAAGCGGGATTTTTGTTTTTTACAACCCTGGAGAGGTGTCAGAGTGATCGAATGTGCCTGATTCGAAATCAGGTGTACTGTTACAGGTACCGGGGGTTTGAATCCCTCCCTCTCCGCTTAAATGGATGATCTTTCGATCATCCATTTTTTATAGATCCATATCAAGCTTATAAATGTTCGCTTTTTATTGAATAGCTCGAAATTATTTATCGACGCCTCTTTTTACTACCCGATACCATTACGTTTACTTCAAAAAGCCGTCGAGGTAACCTAATATTGTTTTCGTCTCCATCATCAGGCTCACATGACTCTGCGAGGGAACAACGGCCAAATGCGATTTTGGCATCGGTTGCATATCAGCGGCTACGCCACCTCCCAGTAATTGATAGGTTTTCGCCAGCTCAACTTTATCCAGGCCATCATTGTCGCCCGCAATGATCAATACCGGCGAAGTAATTTTCGCAATATTATTGTCGCCCATATCAAATGTCGTAGCGAGAAAACCAAGCATCTGGTCTATGAACTTTGTCCATTTTGTTTTATCAGGTGCTACTGCGTCATATGCCGTTTTCATAGGCGAATTCGCAAACATTTCAGCCTTCATATTTTTAAATGCACCAGCTACCTGGGGCGCCCAACCCGTACTTTTATAGGTAGAAGAAATGATCACTAATTTTTTTACCCGTTTAGGGTTTTGTATCGTCAGCTGGTAAGCTACGGAGCCGCCCATGCTGTATCCTACCACATCGGCACTGTCAACCTTTAAATAATTCATTACGCCGTCCACATCACTTGCCATGGTAGCAAGGTCTAATTTTCTGTCTGAATATGGTGTGTGCCCATGTCCCTGCATTTCAATGGCAATTACCTTTCTTGTTTTTGATAATTCAGGTATGATTTGCCCCCAGTTCATCTCAATGTTCATAAAAGCACCGTGCAGCAAAACAATAGGCTTACCCGCGCCATACACTTCGTAATAAACTTTAATGCCATTAACAGGTACGTAGCCACTGCTGGCAGGTTTACTTTGTTGACCGCTCGATTGAAATATGGTACACAAAAGCATAGCTATTATGAGTACCGGTTTTTGGATATGATATCCTTTAAGCATTTTTTTCATAACACCTTATTTAAGTTTTTGATTGATTGATATTACAAAGATGAAAAGCATTTCAGGATTTGATACTGTGTAGAAACGACAACTTTGGGGGGAAATCCCGACAAAACGTTGTTGTTTTAGGTAGCTGATATTTGCTGACCTTTTTTTGAACAGTTATTTATTTAAAACTACCCAAAAATTACTTTTTTTACCGAATACTTGTTGTTTAGTACCTTGTGTCCAAGGATCGGCAGCTCTGGCAAAACCGCACACCTATTGTAACGTTTTCGTACGGTCCTTCATAAATTTAAATACTTAAGTTTTTTATTTTCAGGAAGTTAAGCACATGGCATGGATTTTAAAGGATATGCTGACAGTTACTCTAAAACGGCATAACTATGTTAAAAACATATTTTAAACTTGCTTATAGAAATATAATAAAGGATAAAGTTTATTCTATTATTAATATTACAGGTTTAGCAATAGGCCTTGCATCAAGTATCATCATCTTACTTTGGGTACAAAATGAATTAAGCTACGACAAGTTCCATAAAAATGCAGGCCAGATCTATCGTATAGCCAGCGATTTTGGTGATTCAAAAAGCGCCGCAAACTCCGCAGGTATGCCGGTTGGATTGAAAGAGCAAATGCCCATTGTTAAAAATATGGTTCGGATACGACCAAGCAATACTACCCTACTTGAAGCAGGCGGCAAAAAGTTTGAAGAAGAGGGTGTGTTTTATGCTGACGCAAGTTTTATCGACGTGTTTTCGTACCCTTTAGTTAAGGGCGACCCTGCCACTGCATTAAAAGAAACAGATGCTATTTTAATAACACAGGCAATGGCTTCAAAATACTTTGGGAACGAAGATCCTATTGGGAAGGTTATACGAAAAGACAACCAGGAGAATGTAGTGGTAACAGGCGTTTTAGCTAATATTCCTGCTAACTCCGACCTGCAGTTCGACTTCATTCTTCCAATGGCTTCGTTAGCAAGAACAAATAATGATTTAAAAAATAATGTATGGACTAACTTTAACTTTTGGGACTATATCCAGTTAGATAAAAGTTTTGACCCTTCAAATAATAATGTATTAAAGCTGGAAAAACAAATCGACCAAATTTTTCATAAACATAGCCCCGAAACTAAGGCTTTGTTCTATTTGCAGCCTTTAACTAAAATACATCTGGCACCCGAAAGACTGGGCGATATGCCCGGGCACGGAAACGCGCAATATGTAAACATCTTTTTTATCATCGCTATTTTGATCCTGGTAGTAGCCTGCATCAATTTCATGAACCTGGCTACCGCGCGTTCAGCCCGCAGGGCAAAAGAAATTGGCTTACGCAAAGTAGCTGGCGCTGTAAGGGGGCAGCTGATCCTCCAGTTTTTAAGCGAATCTGTATTTATTTCTATTCTGTCCTTATTACTTGCGCTGGTGATCGTCCATCTTTTCTTGCCGGTGTTTAATGATCTGGCTAACAGAAAACTGATCGTCGATCTGTCGGATATAAAGCTTTGGTTAAGTCTTTTGGTCATTGCCTTGTTAACAGGGATCATCTCCGGCAGCTACCCGGCCCTATTTCTTTCGGGCTTTAACCCGGTTAAAGTGCTCAAGGGGAATGTAAAATCTATGGGCGGCAATTTATTGTTCCGCAATGCTTTGGTCGTAATCCAGTTCATGGTCTCCATCGTATTGCTGGTGGGTACAGTGGTTATCTATAATCAGCTTCAATTTATCAAAAACCGCAATCCCGGGTTTGAGAAGGCTAATCTTTTGTACGTACCGATGGCTGGAGAGATTTGGAACAAACAGCAGGCTTTTAAAGATGAATTAGCGCGAAACCCGCTGACAAGCGATTTTGCTGTCACCTCAGACCTGCCTACCAATCTGGGCAGTTGGACGCTTAGTGTATATTGGGATGGCAAGGATCCCCGGTCGCAAATGTCTTTTCCGGTAATGGCCGTTAATGAGGATTTTACCCATACCTTCCGGATGAAATTACTGAACGGGCGAAGTTTTTCAAGAGCATTTAAAGCTGATTCCAATAACTACATGATCAACGAAAAAATGGCGAAAACCATGGGTTTAAATGCCAATACCGCTGTGGGTAAAACGTTGACGCTTTGGGGTAACAAGGGCACTATTGTTGGCGTTATAAAAGACTTTAACTTTAAACCAATTCAGCAGACCATAGAACCACTGGTTTTGCCTTTTAATAAAATGGGCGGTTTTGTAGTAGTAAGGACATTACCCGGTAAAACCAAGGCAACCATACAGGCTTTAGCAAAAATAAGCCAGCAACTAAACCCAACTTACCCCTTCAAATTTAACTTCCTTGATCAGGATATCTCTAATCTTTACAAGGGAGAACAACAGATGGGCAACATATTTAACCTGTTTGCCATCCTGGGTATTTTTATTTCCTGCCTGGGTTTATATGGCTTATCAGCTTTCATGGCCGAGCAGCGCACCAAGGAAATTGGCGTACGTAAAGTATTGGGTGCATCGGTGTTAAACCTCGTCTATTTATTATCATCGGGGATCACCAGGTTAATCCTCATCGCTATAGTTATAGCCATACCACTTTCATGGTATGCGGTGAATAGCTGGCTATCCGGTTTTGCATACCATATAAATGTTAGCTGGCTGGTATTTTTCATAGCCTCCTTAACTGCATTGGGCATTGCCTGGCTTACAGTTAGCTATGAATCTATAAAAGCAGCAATCGTTAACCCCATAAGGAGTTTGAGAACGGAGTGATTTTAGGTATTGTGATGGGAACATCATTATGCAAATTGGGCAATTCCGGCGGTCTTGAAGAACCTTTTTAACGGCCTCTAAAATTCCCTCTAAGTGTTCTGATCGGCTCCTTTAAGCTTGCTTAGTAAAGCAGTCCGCCCAGGCGGGATTTTTGTTTTTATTAAACCCCGAGCGGTCAACGTAACCTGCTAAAAAACGCTCTGCCGTACAGCAATCCGCGCCCCTCCCAGCGCTACCGCGTACCCATATCTTTTCCGTGCCCCGGAGGGGCTACCTGTTTGTAGGTATTTGACCGAAGAAAACTTCACAGCTCCGTAGGTGCTGCCCTCAGTTGCAAATCGGATCATACATTTCGATATGGGGTAGCCTCTCCGAGGCATTTTCGCTCTTTTTTTTCTTGCTACAAACAGGTAGCCCCTCCGGGGCATCGAACTTTTATTAATCGTAAAAAGATGTGCGTACACGGCAGCCCTCCCCAGTGTGGGAACTTAACATTTTCATTACTCACCCCCTATTGCGAATTAAAACAATATGTAATACCTTAACCTCAAATAATCGCGACCAATAATTAAAATACCCCTAACTGTAATATTTAAGGAGTTCATCACTCTAAGAATATGATAAACATGCTATACAATGGCTATTAATCTTCAAAAAGGACAACGAATAGATATAGGACTGTCCAAAATAAGCGTAGGCTTAGGCTGGAACCCGCACGAAGGCACCGGCTACGATTTTGATCTGGACGCTTCGGCAATTATGATAGATAAAGACCGGCTGATCCCGGAAGAAGAATTCTTTATTTTTTACGGTAATACCGATTCGCCGGATGCGGCGCTGCACCACTCGGGCGATGACCCTACAGGCGGCAACAGCGATGGCGGCGATGATGAAACCATCTCGGTCGATCTGTCTAAAGTAGACGCGCGCGTTAACGAGATCTTATTTGTAGTAACCATACACGAAGCGGTGGCCCGCAGGCAAAACTACGGGCAGGTGCGCGACTCATACATCCGCATTGTGGATAATACCAGTGGGCAGGAAATTGCCAAGTACGAACTGGGCGAGGATTTTTCGATAGAAACCGGCGTGGAGTTTGGCCGTTTATACAAAAAGGATGGTCACTGGAAATTCGAGGCTTCGGGCCTGGGCTACCGGGAAGACCTGGCTTTTTTCCTGGCTAAATACTACAGAGGCCAAATTATTAAATAATTTAAACCCCTTAAAATTATGGCAATTAACCTGGTAAAGGGTCAAACAATTGACCTGAGGAAAAACGATAAAGGCGAAACCTTCGATCTGTCGTCGGTTACGATAGGCTTAGGCTGGGATATGAAACAAAACGGCGGCGGCGGCTTTTTAGGCAAGCTGTTTGGCGGCGGACAGGAAGCGGAATACGACCTGGATGCCATTGCTTTTTTATTAAACGGCGATGGCAAAGTGGCCAATATGGGCCGCGCGTTTACCAATAATGGGCGCACGATAAATATGTATGAGGGCGATGTGGTTTACTTTAACTCGCAAAAACACCCATCAGGGCATATCTGGCTAACGGGCGATAACCGCACCGGCGCCGGTGATGGCGACGATGAGCAGATCATTGTAAAACTGGATAGCCTGAGCTCAAATTATCAGCGTATTGTATTTTTGGTAACCATTTATCAGGGCAAAAAGAACAATCAGCATTTTGGCATGGTACAAAACGCCTTTATCCGCGCGGTTGACCGTGCCGGTAAAGAAATAGCCCGTTACAGTTTAAGCGGAGAAGCAGCCTTTAACGGCATGTGCGCCATGACCTTTGCCGAATTGTACCGTAAGGACGACTCGTGGAAGTTCCGCGCGCTGGGCGAACCCCACCCGACGGATAACTTTGTAGAGATCCTGAACAAGTACCGTTAAGCCGATGGTTTATAAACACTATTCGTTCGACCTGTGGTTGACGCTGATCAGATCTAACCCGCTGTTTAAACAGCAGCGGAGCAGGATCTTTCATCAGCAGTTTAATACCTTGGGCAAACCGCTGGAGGAGGTGGAACGTATTTTTCGCCAGGTAGATTTGATGTGTAACAGCATTAACGAAACTACGGGGAAAAACATCGATGCTGAGGAAATGTACCTGATGGTGATCAGCCAGATCAATGATGGTAAGATCAATTTGCACGAGATTGATATCCAGGCGCTTTACCTGCAAATGGAAGAGCTGATATTTGAATATATGCCGGTGATCTATTGCGATCGTACGCCCGGGGTACTGGCCTTTATTAAAGACCATCCCGATTGTACTACTAACCTGTTAAGCAATACCGGCTTTATTAAAGGCCTTACATTACGAAAAGTGTTAAACCATTTGGGCATCGACCGGTATTTTGATTTCCAGCTATATTCGGACGAGGCTGGCTTATCTAAGCCCAACAAAGCATTTTTTCAGCTGATGCTAAATAAGGTTGCCGCTTTAAAACAAATTGAGCTAAAAGAAATTATCCATATTGGCGATAACCCCAGGGCAGATATTTGGGGTGCGGATATGGTGGGGATCAGCAGTTTGCTGGTCAACTCCAACAATACATCTATCATAAAACTAATTCCCGATGCTACACAACATTTATTCTCTGCATAAAATTCACAGCAGCACCGTTTTTGGTTTTGATGCTGGCGATTACAGCCGCTTTAAATTTGGTGATGGGCAGGTATCCGAAAAGTTTGGTACCGACCTGGCCGAAGGCTTTATACGGGATGTATTAACCAAAAATAAGATCCATCAGCAAATGGTGGTGATATCCAGCCCCTACTCGTTTATCCCAACGGCTACCTTCGCCATGAAGGATCACTTTGTATACCGCCTTAACCGCTGGCTGGCCGAACATCACCTGCCCGTAATACAGGAAACCAAAGTGCACCGTACCATCACCTATAAAGAAGATTACGGCGAACTGAACGCCGAGCAGCGTATGAACCTGATCGGTAACGACAGCTTCCATATCGACGCGGAGTTTTTGAAAGATAAAACACTGATTTTTTTAGATGATATTAAGATAACCGGCAGTCACGAGCGCATGATATCTAAAATGATCAGGCAGTATAACCTGCATAATGATATCCATATGTTGTACTTTGCCGAGCTGGCTAATTCGGCTATCCACCCTAATATTGAAAATTATCTGAATTATCATGATGTAAAATCTATATTTGACTTGGATAGCATTATTAACAGCGGGCATTTTTGCATTAACACCCGCATTGTAAAGTACATCCTGAACTATGATCATACCAGCTTTTGCCTGTTTTTGCAGAATAAATCAAAAACGTTCATTAGCGCGTTATACAACATGGCTTTAGGCAACAGCTACCATACCATGGAGAGCTATGCCCTTAACCTTAATTATATTAAAAACTACTTATTTACAAACAACCAAGTATTAGTACAATATGGCAATTAACCTTCAAAAAGGCCAAAGAGAGGCTATTGACGCACCAAAATTTGTTATTGGTTTGGGCTGGGATACCAACAGTTCATCAACCGGTTCGGCATTTGATTTGGACGCGTCTGTCTTTATTTTAGGCGACAATAAAAAACTACTTTCAGACGAACACTTTATTTTTTATAACAACCTGAAATCGCCGGATGGCGGTGTGGAGCATACCGGCGATAATTTGACCGGCGCCGGTGATGGTGACGATGAACAGATCCTGATCGATCTGGGTAAAGTTGATCCAAAAACAACCGAGATCTGCGTGGTGGTAACCATTCACGATGCCGAAAACCGCCGCCAGAACTTTGGGCAGGTGCGTAACTCGTTCATGCGTATTTTTGACGCGGCAACCAACGCTACCTTGCTTAAATATGAGTTGGAAGAGGATTTTTCGATAGAAACTGCCGTTGAGTTTGGCCGCATTTACAAACGCGACGACAAATGGAAGTTTGAAGCCATAGGCGCCGGCATGAAAGGCGGCCTGCAAGATTATTTAACCAAATACAACTAAACCATGGCCATCAATTTAGAAAAAGGGCAGCGCATTAACCTGCAAAAAAGCAACGGCAGCACGCTGCAAAATGTTTGTGTAGGCATTAACTGGGGCGCCATTGTAAAAAAAGGCCTGTTTGGTTTTGGCAGCACCACCGAGGCTGTGGATTTGGACGGTAGCTGCGCTTTATTTAACGAGAGCAAGCAACTGGAAGAAGTAGTTTACTTTGGCAACCTGAAATCAAAAAACGGTTCGGTTAAACACAGCGGCGACGATTTAACCGGCGATATTGGCGGCGATGACGGCCTGGATAACGAAGTAATAACGCTTGATTTGGGCGCTTTGAGTCCTACCACTACCTACGTGGCTTTTGTGCTCAATAGCTTCCGCGGGCAGGATTTTGGCTCGATACCGTTCGCCTCTATCCGTATTTACGAAGGTACGCCTAAACGGGTGAACGAAGTATTTGCGAAGTACGACATTGCCCACGGGGCCGGTTTTGCCGGGCACGTATCCATGGTGATGGGCGTATTTTACAAAAAGAACGGCGAGTGGAAGTTTAACGCCATTGGCGAACCAACTAAAGACCGTAAGCTGGAAGAAACCATTAAAACCGTGGCAGCACAATATTTATAGTTTAGTATTTAAATTACACCTATCAGCAATAAGGTGGCAGGCAGGTTAGCGCTGTTGTTTTATTGATGAGCATATACCTAAAAACCCCTATATCATGGACGAAACAACACCAAAGGGCACAAATGAAACCCCAGATTTTTTAAGCGATATACCACCACTGCAACCTATTACCCCTGCCCCTATTGAAACCCCGGCTGTAGTAATGAGCACGCCTGCCCCCGCAGCCGAGCCATCAAAGCTAAAGCTGGATAAAGAGGGTAATGTGAACCTTGCCTTAATTAAGGCCGACGACGAAAAGAAATACCTTGAAAAAAGCAAGGACCTGAACCCGGCCGATTCCAATTCCATACTTAACTATGGCGCCGAAGTGCAGGGGTCGATGGAGAAATACAGTAACCAATTCCTTACCTCGGTGCGTACCTATAACTCGGGCGAAGTGGGTACGTTGATTGCCGACCTGCTGAGCGAACTGAACTATATAGATGTAGACGAACTGGAGCAGGGCGCCTTTAAAAGTTTCCTGATGAAGATCCCTTTTTTAAAGGGTTTGGTGATGGACGCCAAAAAACTGTTTTCCAAATACGACACAGTTATTGACAACGTAGACAAGATCACCAATAAGATCAAAGCCGGTCGCCTTAACTCTATTAAGGATAACAGTTCGCTGCAAACCATGTTCGATAGCAATGTGGAATATATTAAGCAGATGGAAGAACTGATTATAGCCGGTCAGCTAAAATTTAACGAATTGAACATCCAGCTGACCGCAATGGAACAGCGCCCTCAGGATTATAACGATTATGAAATTGCCGATCTGCGTGATTTTGTGAACCGTTTGGATAAACGCCTGGCCGATTTAAAAGTAGTGCGCTTTATTATGATGCAATCGCTGGCGCAGATCAGGATTGTGCAGAACAATAATACGTCTATTGCCGAAAAAGCGCAGTCTATCATTTCTACCACCATCCCGGTTTGGAAAAACCAGCTGACTATTGCCGTGGCCCTGCAAAGGCAAAAAGCCAATGTAGAGATGCAGCAGAAAATCTCGGACACGACCAACACCATTTTGCTGAAGAATGCCGAGTTACTGAAAACCAACAGCATTAACGTGGCCCGCGAAAACGAGAAGACCGTGGTATCGATAGAAACGTTGAAGAAAACAACTTCAGATTTGATAGAAACGCTGAACGAAGTGAAACGCATACACGAAGAAGGCGCGCAAAACCGTAAGACTTTAAACACCGAGTTACAAAGTTTAGAAACTGAATTGAAGAAAAATGTGACTAATGTTGGCTAAATTTGAATAATGGATGATGCCCGCAAAGCAATATTAAATGAGTCGAACAGGATAATCAGCAAGTTGCAATTGCTCTCCGTTTTTTTTGGAGACGAGATCATTTATAAAATTTATTTGCGCAGCCAGGTTATCCATCAGCTATTTGAAGATAACCCCGAACTGGATATCAATAAACTGGAGCTGTTTCATCTCCAGTTTACTCAAACCCTGCTGGATCTGTTACGCAAAATCAAAAAGAATAACGAGAAAAGCGTACTGATTTTGCTGGATGAGATCCAGCTGAACGAAGACCTGATCGATAAAATTAAGGAATCGGCCTTTTCGCTGGAACAATTTAAACTCGACCAGCAAAGGCAGGCGCTTAAGATCAATACGTCGTTACGCAAGTTGTACCAGGTTTTGTCGGATGATACGTCGGAATATCCGTTTGCCAAGAACATCAATTCGTTCAGCGCGCGCTACGCGCAGGATTTCTTTTACGAAGTATCTCCCGCGCTGATTACCGAACTGATCCAGTATCAACCTAACGATGTGTACAGTAATGCTTATGCCATCATCCAGCGCAAGCTGATGGGGCAACTGTGCAAGTACGATTTCCGCAGTAGTTTTTATTGCGGTTTGCGGGCCGGTGATATGATAGCTGAGGTTTACCAGATCAACGAAACCGAGCGCTATTTCCTGTATTTCCCCGCAAGGGAATTATTTTTGTTTTGCGATGTAAGCAAGATCAATACCAGCGGCGCGGCGACTGATCTGTCAAAAAAAGAAGGCTTTATACGCGAATTAGAAGCCAAAAACGATCAGTTGAACAGCAGCGTGAACAATATCAAAACACAAATCCCAGCCGCGGTAAGGAGCTTATTAATTGATAACTATAAAAAACTGAATGATATTAACTTCCTGCAAAATATCAGCGATGTGGATGTGCAGGCCAATATGTTAAAAAGTATGCTGAACACCGATATGATGTAAATTTGGCTTTGGGGTTAATTTAACCACAAAGTGCGCTAAGAAATATCATAATGGCTAACACAAAGCGCACAAAGGTTTTTCAACTCGCATCTTAGCTTTGTGATTAAACTTAAAAAGAACTTTGTGGCCTTTGTGTTAATCAGCATCCAAAATCTTTGTGTTCTTTGTGGTTAAATAAACCACAGGCCAACTTTCTGTTAAAATGATATCTTTACCGAAAAATCCAATCTAATCAAATGGAATTATTACACGACTTATTAGGCCCCGATCTTAAAGCCGGCTTATTGATTGTTTTAAACCTGATCGTTATCGAGAGCCTGCTGTCGGTTGATAACGCCGCCGTGCTGGCCACTATGGTGCTCGATCTGCCTAAGCACCAGCGTAGCCGGGCCTTACGTTACGGTATTATTGGCGCATATGTAATGCGCGGTATCTGCCTGTTTTTAGCAGCCTGGCTGGTAAAAATCTGGTGGTTGAAACCATTAGGCGGCCTTTACCTCCTGTACCTGGCTTTCGATTATTTTAAAGGCAAGGCCAACGAAGGCCCTGGCGGCGAAGAGGAAGTTGACAAAAGCAAAAACTGGCTTTACAAATCAACCGTTGGTTTGATAGGTAATTTTTGGGCTACCGTTGCACTGGTAGAGATTATGGACTTAGCCTTCTCTATCGATAACGTATTTGCGGCAGTAGCCTTTACCGATCACGTGGCGCTCATCTATATCGGGGTGTTCATCGGTATCCTGGCTATGCGTTTTGTGGCGCAGGCCTTTGTAAAGCTGATGGAAAAATTCACTTTCCTGGAAACTATCGCTTTCATCGTAATAGGTGTATTGGGGATAAAACTAACCTCCTCACTATTCGTTCACTTTTACCCGGAAACCGCGGTATCAAAATTTATGGAGGGCGAAAGCGCGGATATAGCTACCTCCATATTCACCGTAGCTATTTTTATTATACCTGTATTAACTTCTATATTCTTCAACTTCCCTAAAAAGCATACCATTGAGCCACATGTGGCCGAGCATGCGGAAGATGTGCTGGATAAAAGCTAAAGGAGCTTAAATGTTAAAACTAGTGAGTTTAATAAAAACGTGTCATTTCGATAGAGCGGAGGTGGGTTGGCGAGATAGGGCGAAAGAGAAATCTTATACGATATACTATGACAGACTGCATTGCGTATAAGATTTCTCCTCACCCCATCACTTTTACCCGTCGCTGTTCGTTCGAAATGACATGGGGGCTTATACCTTAACATTACAATCAACATGAATAAACTCATTGCCACCTGGTTTGGCATCGGTTATATAAAAGGCGGCGGCACTATTGCCGCCGCTGTTACCTGCGGACTGATCTGGCTGTTATGGCCAACAGCGGCCGGGCAAAACAACTGGATCTTTTTGTTAATCACCCTCATCATCACCCTCATTGGCATTTATGTTGGCAACAAGGTAGAACCCTTTTGGGGGAAGGACAGTTACCGGGTAGTGATTGATGAAGTGGCCGGCATGCTGGTTACTATGGCCTTTATCCCACATAATGCCTGGCTGTTACTGGCCGGCTTTATCCTGTTCCGCTTTTTTGATATGGTGAAACCCCTGTTCATCCGCCGGCTGGAAGCCTTACCCGGCGGCACAGGTGTAATGATGGACGATATTTTAGCCGGGGTTTATGGCAATATTGTTTTGCAAATAGCCGTATTGTTACTGCATTACTAAAAGTACCGCGGCGCGTCAATTATGATTTAGTAGTATATTGCGCTATGCATTATCGCCCCTGCTTAAAACTCATTTTTTTGCCGCTACTTATCATATTTTGTTTTACCGGCGCCGTTAAAGCGCAGGATACCGTGGTAACACAAGTAAAGCATCCTAATTTCCCGCAAAGGCTACAGGCTTTTGATGAAGACGTATTGATAGACTTTGCCCAACACCGCGTACCAGAAAAAACAAAGTTTTTAAGGGCTGTATCCAATTCATATTTATACGGCGATGTTGGCGTACCGGCAACCTTACTGGTTGGTGGCCTTATCAGTAACGATAAACAAATGCTGCGCAACTCCATGTATATTGCCAGCAGTTCGTTAGTTACCGCCGCCATAACCCAACTGGTTAAAAGTTTGGTAAAGCGCCCGCGCCCTTATGTGCGTAATGTTAAAATTATTGCCGTATATCAGGCCGGGTACTATTCGTTCCCATCGGGGCATACCTCATCTACTTTTACCACGGCAACGGCTTTATCTACTGCTTACCCTAAATGGTATGTAATAGCGCCATCGTTTTTATGGGCCGGCACTGTGGCTTATTCGCGCATGTACCTGGGCGTGCATTACCCTACCGACGTAACCGCCGGCGCTATTTTAGGCACCGGATCGGCTATCGGGATGTCGTTTTTAAGATATTGAATTTGTTTATATACAGCTATTTACTCCTGATAGCTATCGTTTTACATCTCAATAACATAATAGGTTCATTCATTTGTCAGAAACCATCGGGTTATTATCGCAACGCATTATTTTTGTAACTTTGCAATAGTATATCCTTAAAGCAATGATGCTACCGCAACTTTTAGATAATCCTTTTCAAATACGGCTGTCATTCCACAAAATGATAGAGCGTTATGAAGCGGTTGCTGCCAGCGGTGAGGGATATGCAGGTTTGCACGCTAAAGCTATCCTTAAGGAAATAGCCCCCTACCCCGAATTAAGGGATGGTATTACCGATGTAGCACAAATTGAAAACAATACCGAAGTTATCTCGCATTTATTGGCCGAGTTATTTCCGCCAACGTTAACGCTTAACGAAATTAAGGCGGTCGGCATCCCATACGTCAGCTTAATATTTAATCATTCCGAACGTTTCCGCAATATCCTTCAAGATGCCGGTCCCGGGTTTGATATCAATATCCGGGATTTTGACGAGCACCAGTTTTATGTAGCCAGCTGCTGTATGATCCTGAACCGTTTTTACGGCACACAGCTCGATTTCAGCAAACCCCTGTTTTATGATATCCCATCGGCAGATGGTATCCTGAGGCATTACCGCATTTTGTATAACGGCGATTTTATTGAAGTTATTCCTACAGCAAACGCGCCCATATTAACACAAAGCGATATCGACAATCTGTTAGATAATTATGATGACCTGGCCTTATGGAAACGGACCTTCCCTTCGGGAGCATGGATCCTGAAGGGTTTTGCTTTAATGACGCTGTTTGATGTAACCGTTGAAAATGCCGTTTCGATATTAAAAAGCAATTTGTTGGGAACCGCGTCACCCACACCCGATCTGCAACAAAGTCTGGTATCGATTTTCCGTTCTATCTTTCGTATCAGTGATATGAGGATCGGTTTCACATCATTTGATCAGGAAGAAGGCCGCTTTAGCAATAAGCCTTTTGGCCAGCGGGTAAACAGTTACCTTTTATCAAACAGCCATGATGAAGATTGTAAAACCTTGATGTGCCAGGGATCGTATGATAAAATCATTAAAGAGCATGACTATCTGGCTGTTGCCGATGTAGACGAATTTATTGCCAAAAACCCCGGCAGCGAATTAGGGCTGCGTTTTAAAGCGCAAAACGTGCGCAGCTTTGTAATTGCGCCTGTTGTTAAAAATGATGTATTGCTGGGCGTAATCGAACTGGTATCGCCACGGATAAAGGAACTAAATACCATTACTGCCCATAAACTGGAAGTGGTGATGCCTTATATTACCGATGCTATAGACCGTAAGGTTACCGATCAGCAAAACAAGGTAAGGGCCATTATACAAAACAATTATACTACCCTGCACCCCAGCGTAGACTGGAAGTTTAAACGCGAAGCGCAAAACTATATTAACAATAGTTATTCGGGGCTTGCTTATAGTTTAAAGGAAATAGTTTTTAAAGATGTATATCCGCTATACGGTCAGGTTGATATTAAGGACTCGTCTGTTACCCGTAACCAAAGCGTTAAAAACGATCTGCTGAACCAATTGCACCGCCTGATATTGATATTGGATCAACTACAACCCTATATCCCAACTGAACCTGTAAAGCAGCACCTGATTGACCTGGAAGGCTTTATTGATGAACTGAACATCCATATTAAAGCCGATACCGAACAATCCATACAGCACTACCTGGAGGTAAATGTTTATCCTTTACTGAAAGATGCCGGTAATTACAGTAATAAACTGGCTGCTGATGTTAACCACTATTTTGAGCAGGTGGATGCCTTAAGCGGCGAATTCCACAGCAACCGCCGTAATTACGAAAAAACGCTTTCGCTGATTAACGAGAAATTGGTTACCATACTGGATGACAGGCAGGAAGAGATTCAAAAATATTTCCCGCATTACTTCGAGCGCTTTAAAACCGATGGTGTTGAACATAACCTTTACATAGGCGCGTCTATTGCCCCTAAAGAGCTTTTTGACCATCACGACCTGCGTCGTTTGCGCCTTTGGCAGCTAATGGTTACCGCCGAAATGGAAATAGAGCAGTTTCATTTGAAAGATGCGCTGCCTTATAAACTGGGGGTTACTTCGCTGATATTGGTTTTCAGTACCCCTATCGCTATCCGTTTCCGTATGGATGAAAAGCATTTTGATATTGACGGCGCTTATAACGTGCGCTACGAGGTGATCAAAAAACGGATAGACAAGGCCCGTGTTTATGGCAGTAAAGAGCGCATTACACAGCAGGGCAAGATCACCATTATTTATTCAAAGGAGGAAGAGGAAGCAGAATACACCCAATACATTAACATATTGCAGCACCGCGGTATACTGGACAGCCAAATTGAACATTTTGATGTGGAAGACCTGCAAGGCGTATCCGGGCTTAAAGCATTAAGGGTAGGCATATTGCACCAACAAAACCTGCACCAGTTGCATGCGTTATCGTACGATAAGTTGTACAAGCAATTATTAACTATGCCGGTTTTGGCATAGGTGCACCGGGTAATTGCCATTGCAGGTTCCAGCGTCCACGCTGGAACCCAACTTCTCATTGAGCGTCCACGCTCCTGCTGTTTTCAAATAAGCGTGGGTGCTTGAAACTGCGGGAAATTTCAGCGTCCACGCTTAATACTCAACAATTTTCAAAGGACTATCTGGGTTTGCACTGCTATACCAATATTCATGAGCCGACCCTACAAAGCCTGCCTTCACCGGGTTGTTATGTATATAATCAACCTTTTGTTGTGTTACAGATGCAGTTATAATAAAACCGGATGATTACCATTTTGCCATAATTGGTGGCGTTTATTTAATGGATTATTTTTTCCTGATCTTTCAAACGAACTAATTAACCAATCTCTCCTGCTTTCCCGTTCGTTACCATTAATAATTTTGAATAATTCTTTTGATGTGAATGTTTTAAAGTCGCGTAATACATCGCTCAATGTTCCTTCATCTACGTTAGCTATTAAATGTAAATGATTAGTCATTAATACATAGGCATAAATATTCAAGTGCTTATGTTTTTGGCAATAACTTAAATTTTCGATCACAACATCGCTATATATCCGCCTTGTAAATAAATCAATCCAATCTACTATTGTAATTGTTACAAAGTATAGCTCATCAGTTGTTGCAATTCGTCGTGGCATAGTGTAAAGTTTAGTAATCAGATAGTAAGCGTGGACGCTTACTAATACTATGGTTCAAGCGCGGACGCTTGAACCTGCTAATCAAAAAATGTATAATGGCAGGCTCCAGCGTCCACACTGGAATCACCTTCTCATTGAGCGTCCACGCCCCTTCTATCTTAAAGTAAGCGTGGACGCTTACTTAACACTATGGTTCAAGCGCAGACGCTTGAACCTGCGGGTTTTTTCAGGGTTAACACTTAAAAAATCTAAATAATTAATTACCAGTTACTTAAGTCAATTTTTAGCCAAATTGTGTTAAGTTGTGTTAACCCCTTTGCAACAGGCTAAAACCTAAATCCAGCCGAGATATAAGGATAAGCGCCCTCCTTTGAAAAGCCGACCACACCCTGTATTAAAAACAGGTTACCCGGTAAAAAGAAGAGGCCGCCGCCATAACCCACATGCAATTGCGACGAAGTTTCGCCCGGCGACCACACCCTGCCTACATCGTTAAACGCAATCAAACCCAGGGTACCTGGCAGCAGGTACGATGTTACATCGGCCAGTTTCATCCGCAATTCAAGATTGTTGAACGCCATGGTTTTCCCGGTGAACCGCCAGCTGTAAAAGCCCCTTAAATTTTGATTACCGCCTAATTTTAATTGCTGATAATAGGCCGCGTTACCCAATGTGGTACCAACGCCAATACGGTCGGCAATAATAAATGTCGAGTCGCTGGCCGGGTTGATGTAAAAACTAAACTCCGATTCAATTTGTCCATAGGTGTGGGCATTACTATTAACAGATTTCATGGCCGACAGGTCGGTTGTCCAATAAACACCCCTGTGCGGAACAATGCTTTTATTACGTGTATCCAAACTGAAACCGGCTACTACCCCGGCAAACCCCTGTCCCGAAAACACCTTCTCGCCCGGCTGCTGCAGATCGTAATTTTTCAGGTATTTGTTTTGATTGTCATCATCATCGCCATGGTAATATTGGCCGCCAACGCCTGCGCTCACTGTCCAGTTATTGTAGGTATGCCTCAACCTGATATCGCCATCAAGGTAATTGTAAATATTGCGGTAATACCTGATCTTTTGGTTCCCCGAGTTAACAAAAACACTGTTATTACCCGTACCAAAAAAGTAACTGGTATAGTTAGGCCCTTTACTTAAAATATTAACCAGTATATCGCTTTTGCCAATAGCCTGCTTAAACTCGCCTTTATAGTTTAACAGTAAGGAGCTGGTGCCAAACCCGTAATTAACCATCAGGCTTTGCCTGAAAGCGTAAGGATCTTTCCTGAAACCCTGTTTCTGATAGATAAAATTACCGATAAACTGCAGGCCATAATCCTTATTATAACTGGCCAGCATCAACGGCTGTAAAAAATCGTATTTAAAATTCCTCTTAACAAAGCTGTTCACCAGCGTATCGGTTGATGTGCGCAACCTGGCCTGGTTAGCGGCCGGTAATTTGTTTTTTTCGTCAGACCGGTCGTAGATGTATCGGTTGCCTTTACTGTGGATGTTATCGTCTATCACAAAAGAATCCTCACCATCCCCCCCTATCATCCTAACGGTTATGGGTGACGATGCATTTCCATGTACCGCAAACACATCCTCGCCGCCCATGCCATATAGCCTGATCTCGTCTGTAACCGCCGGATCAAACGTCCGCTGATAGGTCACCTGCTCCAGTTCACCGTCTTTCTTGATTTTATTGATCTTCACCGTCACCTGGCCCGATGCTTCATTGGTGATATCGATATGTTCGCGCTTATCCGTAGCCGGCACTTCTACTTTTCCCGAAATAAAGCGATAATACTTCATGGCCTGCCGCTTTAATATATTGCGGCGGGCTATCAGTTTTTGGGTGATGTCCGCTCCGCAGAGCTTATAAATGGTATCCGGCATCAACTTAATCGACCTGCTGATCAATTGATCGGTCAGTTTACTTTGTACCTCGGCAATGGCTGTTTCCCAGTCTTGCTGGTTTAATCCGTTCAAAAAGTAGCGGTCGATGTTCCTGCCGTTCAGGTTCCACCGGTTTATGGAGCGGATATGATCCTGGTAGCTTTGAAACTTAGCCATTAATAAATGCCGGGAAACCAACCAGGGTATCACCCCCGAGGTACTGCTAAATACCTGGTCCCTGTCGCGCGGAATAGGTTCGTACAAGATCCCGTTATTATCGTCCTTTTTCCGTTCCCATCGCCATTGATCTTCGTGGCGGTCCCAATCCCCCAGCAGCATATCCAGCAAGCGGGCTTTTAAAAATGTTTTCTGGTCAACCCGGTTGTCATTATCTTCTTCCAGTTTTTCCTGGGCCTTAGTCGTATTATCGGTGTTATCTGCATCCAGTGGCTCACGCTCTTCAAAAAGGAAAACCTGGCTGGCAAAATCTTTCTGATATTTGCCAAATGCCGGGTCATCGGGTACATAAACAATTTCGGGGCTGGCATGGGGTATGCCCAATGCCTCGGCCATAGGCGGCA
Organism: Mucilaginibacter sp. GW821-FHT07H05; assembly: GCF_059418485.1. Taxonomy (NCBI): domain Bacteria; kingdom Pseudomonadati; phylum Bacteroidota; class Sphingobacteriia; order Sphingobacteriales; family Sphingobacteriaceae; genus Mucilaginibacter; species Mucilaginibacter sp. GW821-FHT07H05. Next base: position 532,863 of record NZ_JBWKPY010000001.1, on the reverse strand, counting down.
CAATGATGGCCGCAAAAGGATGCTCGCTGGCTATCTGATCGGAAATAATGGTAGCGGCTACGGATTTTCGCAGCGTTGGCGGCAATATCCTTTCAGGGTACTTTTGGATAGTACGCAATACCCATTCGTGCCCTTTAGCATCCTGCAAACGCAGCGATTTGGTTTGCATACCGCCGCCGCGCTGTAATATTTTCAAACCACCTTTCTCCTGCAACAGGTGAAACACCCGCATTTTAACCGGGGCTGCCCAAAGCTTTCGGTAGCTTTCGCCAAAAAAGAAACGGTGGGTACCATTTACCTGGTCAAAAAGCGGTTCGATAGCTAAGGTAACGCTATCGTTTTTCACCAATGACTGGGAAAATAACTGTGTGCCGGCAAATAACAAAAAAGCGGTGAACGCGATTTTTGGGGTAATCATGCTTTTGTATAAATAACCCATAAGTCTTTATTTTTTGTGGTCAAACTTTAATACGTTCCCCTTTGTAATCTCATCCCCCTCGTTAGATATGTATAAATTATTATGTTCATCAAAGGTGATCCCTTCGGGCTGCCTGAACGAAGAAGGGTTTAACGGATATACCGCCTTAACCTTCCAATCAGCATCGGCAATAACCAACATTTTATTTACCGATGACAGGATATACCAATCGTTAGTACCCGGATCTTTTGTTAATGCCGATGGATGAAAGCTTATCTTTTTAGCACCTGACATAGCCCCGATATCCTTTACATTAATGCTGAATTGCCCGCTTTGCTTTACCGATCCATCTGCTGATAAGCTTAGCGTATACCCGCTGCAGTTTTTTGATGGGTTATCATCACTGCAATGCTTGCACAGGGCATACAACTGATTAGTTTTTTCGTCGGCATATAAGCCTTCATATTCGCCTTCAGGCAAAACCTTTTCCCATTTTTGAATGTTGGTGATAGTGCCGCTCCTTAATTGCCCGAAGGGGAAAACAAATAATACGCCGCTGCTTTTTAACACCACTACCTGATCTCCTAAAATAGCGATATCCTCATAATCCCCCGACTTGCCAAACCCGGCATGCTTCACCTCCGTATCGCCCGGTTTTAAATAATAAACACGGCCGTTTTCGTCTTCTTCGGCATACAGGGAATCGGCTTTGCCATGATGGAAAGCGATACCCGATATTTCTGTCAGTTCTTCCGGCATTCTGTATTTAACAGGCTTGTTCAAATCATATCCGGGCGGACTGTTGTAAACCTTTTTATCAGTACAGCCCATCGCCCAAATCATACCGAACACAGCAAAAAGCAGGAATAGCGCGTTTACTTTTTTCATACCTTTTTCTTTTTTAAAAGCTCATATATCGCTTTTTGCGATTGTACAGAAGGCCCATCACCCGTTATCGACACATTTTCTATTTTTTTGTCCAGCATTACCCCTTGTACGTTATCCTGAAGCTGCAGGTTAATTATATCGATCATTTCCGACTTGATCTGTTCATTGTAAACAGGGAAACATACCTCTATACGCCGGTAAATATTACGGTTCATCCAATCGGCCGACCCCATATAAACTTCGGACTGGCCATTGTTATGAAATATGAACGCCCGGCCATGCTCCAAGTAACGGTCAACAATCCGTTTAATGGTAATGTTTTCGCTCATGCCCTTTACGCCCGGTATCAGGCAGCAAATACTGCGGACCAGCAACTGCACCTTCACCCCCGCTTGTGATGCATCATACAGTTTAGAGATCAGCACCCTTTCTTCCAGGTTATTTAGTTTAATGATGATGGCAGCCGGTAACCCTTTAGCCGCGTTGCTGATCTCCCGATCTATCATCTCTAAAAACCGGTCCTGCAAATTAAACTGGGCCACCAGCAAATGCTTAAAAGGGATCAGATCTGGCGATGAGGGCTTTTCCCTTTTGGCTAAAAAGATAAACAGCAGTTCTATCTCACGCAGTATAGCCCCATTGGCGGTCATTAAAATATGATCGGTATAAAAAGCAGCGGTACTTTCATTAAAATTCCCGGTTGCCAGCAAGCCGTAATACTTAATACGCCCGTTAATGTTGCGTTTTACCAGAGCTACTTTTGCATGCACTTTCAGCGCTGTTACGCTATAAACAATGTTTACACCGGCGGCTTTCATCCGTTTGGCCCATTTCAGGTTATTGGCCTCGTCAAAACGGGCTTTCAATTCTACCAGAACAGTCACCTTTTTACCTGTGGAAGCGGCGTTCATCAAAGCGTTAACAATGCGCGAATCGCTGGCCACGCGGTACAAGGTCACATAGATTTCCTCTACCGATTCATCAAGGGCAGCCTCGTTAAAAAACCGCAAAATGGTACCGTACGATTGATAAGGCGTATTGATCAGCTGATCTTTTTTCTCTATCCGGTCAAAAATACATTCCTGCTCATCAACGGGCGTATAAATAATGGCCGGCCATTTTGGATAGCGCAGGGCCGGTATATTTACCGGGAAGCTAAACAGATCTTTTAAATTATGATAGTTACCACCTTCTACGTGGCTGGATAGCGGTATCCCCCAGCTTTCGCTTACTAAATGCAATATACGCAAAGGTATCCCCGGCTGATGCAGAAAGCGTGTGGCGATACCCTGGTCGCGTTTTAGCAATTGTTTTTCTATTTGTTCTGATAAATCGCCCGGGTATTCGTCCTTCAGGTCAAGTTCGGCATCGCGGGTAATTTTAAAGGAATAGCAGCCTGTTATTTTTTCGTTCTTAAATATCTTATCCAGGTTATACCTGATGATATCATCCAAAAAAACCACATAAGCCGTATCCTTTACATCAACCCTGAAAAACCTTGGCAGATCATTAGACGGGATATCAAGCAACATGGTTTTGGCGCTGCCATTAGGATATTCCAGGCTGATCAAAAAATAAAGCTGGTTATTTTGCGGGAAAAACCTTTTCTTTTCCGATAGTTCAACCGGCTGCAAAAAGGCCATTACCTGGCTAAAAAAATAATCGCCAACGGCATCGGCAATGGCAGCCGGCAAGGGTTCCTTATACAGTAAATGAATATTGTTTTGCCTTAAGGCCGGTATAATACTTTGGGTAAAAATTTGTCCGTATTGCTCCTGGTTTTCCTGTATTTTATCCTGCGCCAGCGTTAGCGGACTATTGCCGGCGGCGGTATCTTTTAATTTGCCCAGTTTATCCAAGGCGTAAAGAACGGGCATCCGCACCCGGTAAAACTCATCCAGGTTTGATGAAAAAATGGCTAAAAAGTTCACCCGCTCCATTAAGGGTATATCGGCGCGCGCGGCCTCCTGCAATATGCGCTGGTTAAAGGAGAGCCAGCTTAGGTCGCGGTCAAAAAAAATATATCCGGCCATTACAATTATTTGGTGGCTGCCGCGCTTGTATGAAGTACAGAGGCTACAATAAAGGCTAATACAGATACCACCAGGCCAAACATAAAGATATTATAAGCGGCCCTAAGCAAGCGGTATTTACGCCCCAGCACAACCCCTTGCGAATACACATCCTTAATCAACGTTCCATAAAGGAAATCGGTATCATTCATCACCTGTATCATACCGTGCCTGTATGTTGCCAGGTCCATTTTATAAAAATTGCCAAAAAACAGCAGGTTCACCGTTTTATTGTCCATATCCTCCTGGCTATAAACACCGTTGGGGATATTAGGCCGTGTGGCTAATATGGAAAACACCATGGCTAATAAACTGATGGTAAGCAGGATGAACGTAGGAATAGTTAAAAAGGCATTTTCATCCAGTTTTTTTAATACCAAACTAATAATTGCCGAAAGGATGATAGAGTTAACAGTAATGAGTATATGCGCTTTCTGATCGGCCATATCGCTTAAGCGCTGATTGTTGGAGGAGGTGATCCTGAACATGGTTTCAATCCCCTTTTCGGGGCGATCATCTTTTTTGTTTTTCTTCACTTTTTCAAGTATCGGCTGCGCTTCGCCTTTTTCCGCGACTACAACCGCGGGCTGATGATTTGTTTCTTTGGTTTCTTTATGGTCCTTTTTCATGGCCTCTTCCTGTTTCTCTTTTAATTTATGCAGGTTTTTTTCCTGCTGGTCACTTAAAAGCAAGCGCACATAGTCGGTAAAATAGCGGTGGCTTTCCAGCAATCCAATGCTGTTTTGGCGCCATTGCTGTTTATCAATATTATCGTGTTTACACAGCTCAAACTCCTTACGCAGGAGTTTGCTCTTATCAAAAAACTGATCGGTACCTAAATGAAAAAGGTCGGCATCGCAGATAATCTCCTGTAATAACCCATTAGGCTTTTGCGGCATTTTGGTAGACAGGATACAGCCCCTCACTTTTTCAATTACGGCAGCGTCAACCCTTAGTTGTTTTAAATGATCGGCGGCAAGGTTAGCACCCTCGGTTTCATGGTTGGCTTTATCAATAAAATAACCCACATCATGAAACCAGGCGGCACATATCACCACAAAAAAATCCTCGTCGCTTAACTGGTAATGGTTGGCAATGCGGGTAGCGTTGGCTACTACCTCTTTAGTATGTTTAAGATTGTGGTATAACAAATCCGCATCCTGATGCATCTCGTAATAGGATAATACGTATTGCTTTACCTCTTCTGCTAATTGTTGAAATTTCATTAGTATCTGTAATATCGGGTTAACCAAATTTACCCTAAAAATTTGCAATAATGCCTACTCGCAGTAAAATTATGTGTTTAACCTTACAATTTACACAGATAACAAGCAGAACAACCCGGCGGTTTTATTTAATGGCTATCAAATGCTATTCAACAACAAAGCCCTGCAATTAGCATTGCAGGGCTTATGATTATATGTTGATTTTGGGATATTATTAGTAATCACTTACCCGCACACAAAACACGGTACGGTTATCCTGGCTGTATTTGGATGTTTCATATTCGGTTAAACACCACATTAAACCGCCACCATCTACGTATAACGATTCGGCGCCGTGCGGCCACCTGTAGCGGGTACCCAGGCTTGCACCGTCGACATATTTTACCAGGCGGGCTGTAGACCCTTCGTATGTTGAATTGCCCGTAGAGGTCAGGAATGCGGTAGTGCCGGCTTTATAATCACCTTGCGCACGCATTACCGGGTCGCCGGCCGCGGTATTATCATTGGGGGTAATAACCGTTGGCGGACCAGTAACCACACCTGTTGAACTGATTGGGAAACCGAACATTTGCGGCGTACCGGTTGTTTTGTATTGACATGTCCATAAGCGTTTGTCGGAAGCGGTTGAGCCCGATCCCAGCGATACGGACGAGAAAGGACTACCGCCGCCTGCAATTTTATAATAGCCTGTTTGCGGCAGTATGCAGGTATAATCAAAGGCTATCAGGCTGCCATTTGGTTGTTTACCGATAGAGTTTTTACCGGGATCGGATACTACGTTATCAATCAGCTTATTCAGATCAAAAACACGGAAACCTAAACTGGTATCGGCTATATAAATTTTCTGGTTAAAATAAGCCACACCACCGGCATGCATGGTTACCGGGATAAAGCTATCGTACTGGATAGGGTCTTCGGGCGCTACCGGCTGGTCGTATAACAAGCTGGTGTTGTAGTTAGCTTTATCCTGCACCAGTAGGATCAGCCTGTAGGTTATGGCGCTCATGTTGGTAATATCGGCCAAAGCCAGCCTTACTCCTTTATAATGATTGTGCGCGCCGGGGATATCAGCCTCATCGGTACCGTACCAGGTTACCAGTATATAGGTGTGCGTACCCCAGGTAAAACCACAGATCCCTTGCGGGCGCCAGTCTTCGGTTTGCTCATCGCCCGGGTTCCATTTAAAGCCTTTTACCTGGTTAGCCGTCGGGATGTTAAAGCCGTAAACAGCATTATAGCCGGCCGTTGTGGCCGATCTGTTCAGCGTAATTTGTGTTGGATTTTTATAGCCATAGGATGAAAGAGAACTCACAAAAGCGCTTTCATCGGTGTAGGTAACGGTTACCGCGTCTGTTTTAAGCAGGGGAGCTTTTTCGGTTGCGGTAGCATCCGGACTTTTAATCTCTGAATTTTGGGTTTTGGTGCATGCAGTTAGTAAAACAGCCAGCATGCCTGCCGCGAGGTAGTTTATTTTTCTCATCGTAAAATAGGTTTTAATTTGGTTAAAATTGATACGAAACACAAAATGTAACTATTTAAAATAAAAAACAATTACATATTGTTTCGTTTATACGAAATTAAAAAACAATTGTTACGATAACATGCGGTTTATGTTATGTTTTGGTTTCGAAAAGATCTATTTAAATACTGAGGCCAGCATTCTATCCATATCCTCGTCGGTACCGCCAATGCTATCGCCAAAGCGGCCTATAATTTTACCCTTAGGATCAATTAATATTTTGGTAGGAATAGTATGAATGCCGTATTGCTGGTTCAAATCATCAGGATTGGGCAGGCGTTTACGGGCCAGATCCATGTTTAATCCGCGCAATACATGTTTCCATATACCTACCCCGTCTTTGGCTACAGCGCCTTTCCAAAGTTCGGGTCGGCTGTCATCATCAGAGATACCTATTATTTCCAACCCTTTGCTTTTGTATTTATTGTAAAGCGCTATCATATGCGGGTTACCTGCGCGACAGGGCACACACCAACTGGCCCAAAAATCAAGCATTACGTATTTACCTTTAAAATCACTTAGCGATAATGGTTTGCCATTAATGTCCGTTTTACTAAAAATCGCGGCTACAGCACCCGGCGAGCCAGACTCGATATCCTTTATCTCCTTAGCAAGCTGTATACCATTCTCACTATTTTTCAATTCGGCGTTAAAGCCGTTATACACCCGCCTGATCGAATCCAGGCTCATGGATGATACATAGTATTTAATCTGATCGACAGTGATATACGATGTGGGGTGCGCAATAAAAAACTGGTAAGTAGCTTTTTTAATCCGATTTTGATAGGGCTCAAATTTATCGCGAATGGCTGCCTGCTTTTCGTGATCTTTTTCGGCATAATATTCATCAAGCACCGGTTTCATTTCAGCACGAATGGGTAACACTTGGGCTTCCAATTCTTCGTATTCGGCCTGAGTTTTTGAGCCGGTAAGTTTTATGCCGGCTAAGGTAGCAGCATCGCCCGTGATGGTTTGCATTCCCGGATCAAGATAAACCGATTTGGTGCGGCTTTCCAATTTAGTGCGGGGTATCACCTCCCCCGCTGTTTTAAACAACACGCGGGCATTTACCGGGTGGTTGATATTGCCACTAATAGCGAATACTCCATTATTGACAGCTTCAGCCGCATGGGTATATTTCCCGTCGGCAGCTACATAATCAACAAATACCGAATCCATACGGGTTCCTGTTAACTGGCCTTTAAGCATAAACGTACCGGGGCGATTTTGAGCCTGAATGTTTGTGTCAAAAGCAAGTGCACTGATGAGTATAGCGTAGGCAATCTTTTTCATAATGGCTAAGATAAAGGTTTAACCACAAAATGCACACAGAACAAGCACAAAGGCCACAAAACCATTGCAAATAGCTTGTGCATAACAATGACGTTCTAAAAGCCCTTGGGTTCTTTGCGAAACCTCTGTGATCTTTGTGGTTAAACCATCATAATGATCCCCGCTTCAATACCCGGAATGGCATTTTAATTTTCTGACACTGGTCCTTCAGCAGCAGGTTACCTACGGTGCGGCCCATTTCGGTAAAGTCGGTTGTGAACACAGTGATATCCATCAGTTCCTTCAACACGGTTTCGTTAAAGGATATAATACCGATATCTTCACCCAGTTTAAAACTGGTTTGGCGTATTTTTTTAATCAGTTCGGCCAGTTCTGTTTCCTCAATGGCTATATAGGCCGTGCCGGTCTGCAATAATTCATCTTCGGCATTTTCGCTTACCTCAAACTTTTTATTGATCAGTTGGGCAAACTTCCGTACGCCGTCTATAATTTCCAGGGGGTGATTACTATAGGCGGGAATAATGATCACCAGCCGGTTGTATTTCACAAACATATCCGCCACCGACATCAGGGCGTTGTAAGTATCATTTTCAAAATCCTGGTAAACAGCCATGTAGCTGCCTTTTAGTCCACTGGTATCTTTATCCAGCATCAACAGTTTTTGCTGCGGGATCTTTTTAATCACATCCAGGTAGCTTTTGTTGGTGGTTTCATAAAAGAAATGCGGCATCACCACATAATAGTCGTACTTGCCGGCGCTCTCCGCAATAATATCGTTCAGTATTTTAGCATCGTAATGGTGGATCTGTAGGTCTACACGGGCATTTTCGGCCAGTATTTCCAATATTCCGTAGTAGATGAGTTTTTTATAATAACTGATCTTGTTGAAGATCAGCAGTACTTTCAGCTTCGCCTTGTCTTTATCAACCACGCAGAAACCTTTACCGGCTACCTTGCTGATATAGCCCTTCTTTTTGAGGTGCATATAGGCCCGCTGTACCGTAACTTTTGATAAGCCCTCTTGCTCGCACATGGTATTCATGGATGGCAGGCGCTCATTATTTTTTAAGCGGCCGGTTTGGATATCATTAACAACCGAATCGATGATCTGCTGAAATTTAAAACGGGAATTGTCCGGGGTATTTTTTATTTCCATATGGCCTGAATATAAATTGCTGTAAGGTAAAGCCAATCTACTGCTGCTTATTAAAATGATTCAGGCATTTGTAATAACAGAAACAAATTGAAATTAAATATACAATAACAAGCTGCAAAAAACAATAAACCTGAATCTATTATCGCCAATTATTTACGCCAATTCCACCGGCCCTAAAATGCCTTGACTATATAAAGGCTGTTTTTTATTGATCAGCCATTTAATGGTATCCTTATTACCTTTTAACGATGTAGCCATATAATTACCCAGCGTGGTTGTCAGTTTAACAGACAAGGTATTACTGCCTTGTTTCAGCACGCCTTTCACCGGGTAAATATGATCGCCATACCAGCGGTTACCCAGGTTTTTGCCGTTTAGCATAACCTCACTTACACCCGCTACCTTCCCCAGGTTAAGGATGTTGATATCAGCTATATTACTCACGTTAAAGGTTTGCTCGTAAACTGCATTACCGGCAAAATCCACCAGTACAGTATCGGTTTTAAAATCAATCAGTTTATCCAGTTTACGGGTTTTCCTGCTTCCATCGTAATGGTTAAGGGTTAAAGTCCATGGTGCATCAATAGCCTGTACCGCTTTTTTGGCCTGCAAAAGCGGCGCGTACTTTTTACCCTGTGCATGACTGTCAAAAACAACCAGCTTAGTTTCGGCCGGGCCCAGATTGATCTTTAGCTTATTGCTTTTCCCTTCGGTTGGATACAGGTACCGATCGCCTGTTTCCGGGTTCCAGATCCAGGCTATACGGTTTGCCGGCACCTTAAATTCGGCGATAAACTCAAACCTATCGGTATTGCTGTAATTAGAGATAAAAAAGGAATCTGTTTTTGCCGATCTATAATAAACCTGGCTCACCATCTTGTGCGGACGGTCTATCCTGACATAAGGCTCCAGATTAAACTTTCCCTGTAGGCCTTTGTACCAGTTTAACATGGTATCATCGGGCGTTGGCGCGGGGTATAAGGTTACGTTTTTACTTTTAATGCTTTTGATGGTATCATCTACCTGCTTATCCAGCGTGGCATGGTTATAAAATCCCGGTGATTTGGAGGGAGATTTACCAATATAAATGATCTGCCCGCCGGCATCGGCATAGCGTTTAATGGCTTTAGCGGTATCTACATGCAGCGTTTCGGCTTCTACAATTAACAGCACCTTGTACTGCCGCGGGCCATAAGTAAGCTTACCGTTAGGGAAAGTGGCCTTTTGCAGGATGCTTTCGCTGATATAATCGCAACCGCTGCCGTTTTGATGAATGGCTTCCCAAATACTGTGTACATAATTAGGCAATGCTGTTTCGGGGAACGGATCCCATTGCGCGCCGTATTTGCTCCACAGATCGGGCAGCGGGTGCATCACGGCAATGTCCGACATCATGGTACCATCCTGGAATACAGCCGACAACCGGCCCTTGTACCCTACCCATTGCTTCAGGTAAGGCCACCACGGATTCCGCTCGTTAAAAAAACTGCCATACCGTACCCAGCCCGGGAATGGCGCATCTTTAGGACTGTAATTAAAGCCATGTAGAATGGAATGCGTTACACCCGACAGGTTACTTTGATCGCCGGTTTGCTTAATGCGTTCCAGCGTATCGTTAAACACGATCTCGGTATTGGTGATCTCTTCGCAGCTGATCAGTTTTTTACCAGCCAACCGGGCGCCAGACGAAACAAACTTGTTCACCTCTGAATAAGAACGGCCCGCGCCCAATGCTTCCGAGGATGTGGCTTTCGCATTAAAGGTGCCATAACCAAACTCTTCTAAATTACTGCCGGTAGAGCGGCGGATCCAGGTCTCGCATTCGGGGATATCGATCTGCATGCTGGAATCAGACGGATGGTACTCGCGCCCGTAGGCTTGTACCCGCGATTTCAACCCGTTCTTTTTACACCAGGCCAAAAAGGTATCCAGGAAACGCTCCTGAAACATTTCCATTTTAGTGATCTCGAAATCGTACCGTATACGGTCTAATTTTTCCGTTAATTGTATGCTTGGTACCGATCCGTATTTTTCGTTAATAGCCATTCCCAATCTGCCTGTTTTAAACAGAATGAATGGCAGGTACGGCAATAAGGAATATTTACGGCGTTTCTCAAATTCCTGCAGCATATCATCACACCAGTTGGCGCCTTCCAACTCCAAACTATCCATAAATATCGAGCGGAAGCGCTTACCCATTAAGCCCAGCTTAGGGGTAATCGCATCCGACATTTTATTGAGGTATTTGGCAACGGCCGCTTTATTATAGTGGTTCAACACCGGCCCGCTTGCGCCCGGCGCACCAAACATGGTAGCCATAAAACCCGTCATCTTTACCAGGTAATAAAGCACGTGGCTGCCTTCGGGTACATTGATGGCGATATTATCCTTACCAACCTCCTTATCCAGATCAATAACGGAATCTATACTATTTAATCCCGCAGGCGCCAGCCGCATAAATGATAATTCCCGGTAAACAGTCGTATTTTTTGATGATATCGGCGGGTCGACCGCCTTCAGCAAATCTGCTTTGGTAAGGGTTAAAACCTTAGGGCCGCTTACGTTAATGGTTTGCAGCGCCATCATTTGAGTTTGCTCGTCCTTTGTTAAAAACTCGCCGCCAAATGGCCAGCCCGATCCCATAATAATATCGCAGATCATTCCACGCTCTTTCGCTGCGTTCAGCGTAAAATCAACCAGGGCTATCCACTCATCACTTAACCAAACCAGTTCCCTGGAGTTCATCGGATCGGCCGTTTCAGGGAATCGGATAGAGTTGATCTCTACCCCGCCAATACCCAGTTCTTTCAGCATATCCAGTTCGCGCAGCAGTTCATCTTTTACAATGCGGTTACCATTCCACCACCAGCGTACAAAGGGCTTGGCGGTATTGGCCGGGTTTTTAAATGCCGCGTACAAATCGCTTTCGGGTATGGCATCAGCACCGTACCAACCGGCATTTTTGGTCATGCTCAACAGCGGTAGCCCGGCAATAGTTACCGAACCCAGCTTAATAAACTTCCTTCTGTTTAAACTCATAATTAAAGGTTTTGATAACGGCTTTTCAGCAGGTTTTTCATAAATACATTGATGGCCCATTGGTCGGCTATCGGCTCATTGGTATAGCACTGATAGCTCATGTACGGGTATGGCCCAAATTCGGGTGTGATGGTGCAGGTATCGCGCCCTTTTTTTATCTGAATATCCATCCACCTGTCCCACCATTGCAGGTGATGGGCCAGTGCCTCAGCGTTCTCCGGCGCCCTTGGGTCGGTAACCTGCGGGCCTTCTGTATGCCCAACGCGGGCGTGCAGATGATCGGCATGCTGCATGGCCAGCTCAACGGCCTCATCCTGATCTTCCAAATAACTTTCGGACACGCAAACCCAGTGCGAAAGATCTAAAGCTAAACGCACCTCTTTAAATTCTTCCAGATATTCCTTTACCACATGCGCCGCGTAAGCCCATTTATTACGATGGGTTTCATGGATGATCCTGATACCGGTTTTGCGACTGAAATCATCGCACATGGCAAAGCATTCGGCCATTTGGCTTTTAGTATAATATTCGCGGCCCGTATGCGAATTAATGAACCGCGGCTTTATTTTGTCGGTTTGATAGGTAGCTAAGATCTCCAGGTTTTTTTGCAAGGCCATTTTATAACGCTCAAAATCCTTCCCCTCCTGCATTTCTGAATGCAGCAGGGCCAGTTCCAGATTATAGTCTTCCAGCGCCTGCAAAAGCGCGTCCCGTTCGTGCAGGGTTTGAAGGGGAAAAACCTCTACCCCATCATAACCATCGGCTACTGCTTTGGCAGCAAATTCGAGCCAGGACAAATGCTCAGATCCCCAACGGGGGGCATAAAACTTAATTTGCATCATTAAATTAACGCTTATAGATCAACGGGTTCTGTTCATCGTCGTTTAACATATCGCCTACTTTTATCTTTGCCAGGTATTCATCGGGCAATATATTGGGTTCGCCGTTAAAGGTGTTTCCATCGGGCATATAGGCACAGGTCATGGCCCGGCGAAAACCCGGCGTCATGTTAGCGTGCGCGCCATGGATGGTTAACCCGCAATGGAACGAACAACTCCCGGCCTTCATAGGCGCGGCGACCGATTTAGCGTTTTTAAACTGCGGGTAAAAATTAAATACCGCCCCCATATTTTTCCCGATGCCGGGATTTTCGAAAGTAGTTTCCTTATGCGATTGGGGGATAAAGAACAAACAGCCATTCTCCAGCGTGGCATCGTCCAGCGCTACCCAGATAGACAGCGCCCGCCTATCCGAAAACGACCAGAACGGCGTATCCAAATGCCATGATGTAGGGTTAGCCCAGGGCTTTTTGATCAGCGCCTGATCATGCCAGATCCGGATACCATCTGCACCTGAGAGGTCGGCTGCCATTTTACCGATGCGTTCATCGCACATCAGTGCTTTCACTTTATCATTAGTTTGCCAAAGGTTCAGCAACTGGTCAAATACGTTATTGTAATAATCGGCATCTTTGTTAATACCGTCATCATCGCCTATTTTAATATCCTTGCCCGGCATTTTCTGACCGTTACGCTGTATAATAGCTTCGGTAACCGCGGCCCGCCAGGTTTCCAGTTCTTCGGGGGTTAAAAAATCCTCAATAACCACATATCCGTTCTCTTTATAAAAGCCGATCTGGCTTTCTGAAAGTTGAGTATTCATATTTTAAGTTTGGTTTTATAATTGATTGCTAAAATTAGCTGACCTTACCCACGATTGATATAGGTTATTGATATATAAGTTGTACTTTTTGACATATTAACACGGAATTAACACGGCAGTTTATATCTTTATATTTCATGAAAAACTATAGTAAGTATATCATATCAAGCCCACTGGAAGAAATCTGGGGACTTTATATTACTACTACCGGCTATACCAAAATTGATATCAACCAAACCTACCCCCTCAATAACGAACATCCCGAAAGCCATGCCTTTAACTGGGACTCGGGGCGGATATTGGATGGTTATTATATTGTTTTTATCTCTAACGGGTCGGGGCTTTTCGAATCGGCCCATACCAGCACGCGCCATATCAATGAGGGTGATTGTTTCCTGCTTTTTCCGGGCACCTGGCACCGCTATAAGCCCGATACGCAAAGCGGCTGGGAAGAATACTGGGTTGGCTTTAAAGGCACCTATGCCGACGATCTGATGAAAAAAGTTTTCAGTCCCGATAACCCATTTATTACTGCCGGCTTAAACAACAACCTGTTAAAACTATTTCACGAATTGCTGGAACATGTTCAGCAGGCATCGGGCGGTTACCACCAGGTAATTGCCGGCATTACTTTACAAATGCTGGGCCTCATCCATTCCATTGCCCATCATACCGAGATCAGCGCCTCAAACACCAGTCAACTGATCGAGAAAGCGAAATTTCTTTTCAGGGAAGCTTTGCAGGAACCTGATAAAATAGAGAATATCCTGCGAAAGCTTCCGGTTAGCTATTCCAAACTCCGTAAGGATTTTAAAGCACACACCGGGCTATCACCTAACCAATACCAGCTTAATTTACGATTGGATAAATCTAAAGAGCTACTGGTAAACACCAGCCTCAGCATCAGCGAGATCGCTTATCAAACCGGGTTCGAATCATTATCTTATATGTGTAAGATCTTTAAGAAAAAAACAGGTGTTTCGCCCAAACTCTACCGCGAGCAATTTAACCCGCACTCTTAATTATTTCTTTTTGGAATAAATTACGCCTACTATTATAACAACAGACCATCAGGCAATCCATCCCCCTGAATATGAACGAATACCCGACGATCTGTGTATTTTTATGAGTTAGTTAGCGAATGGTACATTGCCTTATCAGTTAGTGTTGAATACTTTTTACACTGTGAAAGCAAGCCATCATCCGTGCCTGGTTTTACTCTTTAAAATCAAGCTTCAGTTTGAATGGTTACTGGCCCCAGCAGCCCTGATGGCAGCAGCGGGGCATCCTTTTTATAAATAATATTGGTATTGGTTAATTGCTTCTCTTTTGGCAGCGCCGCATCCCCTATCAGCCGGTTTGGCCACAGGTTAATGACTTCAATTTTTAATACATTTTCTCCCGCCTTTAAAGCCGGGGAAATATCGATATGCCAGGGCCCAGTCCATACAATACCCAGGTGTTTCCCGTTGAGGGTTACATCGGCAATGTTTTTTACCACACCCAGATCCAGATAAACCGGTTTGCCGTCAGCAACAGCTCCAAAATCAAATTTTTTGGTGTAGATGGCTTTGCCTGAAAAATATTTGATCCGTTCATCGGGATGTTTGCTCCAATCCTGCAAACCATCAAACACAACCGATTCCGGGCCGCCCCATTTGGTATCAAAAGCTACATTCCAGGCACCGGTAAGTTCCTTTGCTATGGTCAGATCAGGGAAGTTAACGGCGGTACCAGAGGTTGATAAACCCGAGTTTTTATGGAAAACCACAAAGAAAGACTGAAAAGCCGCGAATTTCAAAGGCACTTCTATCCTGCCGTTCACTACTTTATAATTTACCTTGTTGTTTACTTTGGCGGTAACAGCATCCCAAATTTCGGGCGCGTGGCTTTTAACCCGGAAAGTACAGGTAGATGCCAGCGGTTTACCATGCCGGTTGGTCACAAAATAGATCTCGACTTCGGGTGTGCTGCGGTGGATAAAATCCAGCCAGTCATCCTCGCCGCCGGTATATTCAAAATCGGGCTGGATATTGTTCTTTAATAAAACTGTCCTGATGGCTTCGCCCCAAAATACGCGGCCATTGCCGTAATGGTTTTGCTTAACGCTTTTACCGTTTACTTTGCCCCATACCTGTTTGGCCAGCGCTTGTATGGCCGTATCGCAATGCGGGAAGTTTTTTAGCCCCGAGTCCTGAACAGGCATTGGGCCAATAACCGTAGCCCCACCTTTTACCAGTTCGCTGATCTTATTCAGCACAGGCAAAGGCATGCGGCTGTTATCGGGCAAAACCAATACCGCGTAGCTCATTCCATCCGGCAAAACAATACGGCCATATTTTACCGATACGCGGGTAAGCAAAACCTCCTCGTTACACACATCATAATCGTAACCCAGACCTAAAGAAGGGTCTGTATGTTTTTGAGCGACCAGGTTGGGCGCTACGTCACCGTTATAAAACAACACATCGGCCACAAATTTGCCTGCCCGCAGCAGGTACTGGCAGCGTGCTACATAATCAAAAAATGGCGTAGTTTTTTCCCACCAGGTTACGTTGGGATTAAAGTGGGTACCGGCAGCATATTCGTATCCGGGCTTACCATCGCTGGGGCGCGATGCGGTAGAGGTGTGTATCGCGATGCGGTTAACGCCCTCGCAATAGGCCCTGTCCAGCGCTTGTTTTAGCGAGCCCGGATAATCTACCCAATGCCTGAAACTGGTAAATGCCTCGGCAGATACCGCTGCCTTGCCATAAATATGCGCGGCGGAAGCGGCCATTTTGGTCACTTTATTTTGTCCTTTATCCAGGCGCGATGTACCGTATCCCTGATCATCGGCCAATGTAGCTTCATTTTCATGGGTTAATCCCAGCCAAAACTCTCCCATCGGGAAATCGCTTCGGCCCAGATTTTTCAACCCGTCCATACACATGGTGCCCGAGCGGCTTGGTCCTGCCGCCTCGTTTTGTACCAGCATCCCTTCTTTATGGCACAAGTCGGCAAAGTGTTTATAATGCTCGTCGGCCATGCAATCGCCTAAGGTTTTGCGGTAATCGTTCAGGAAACGATCTGATACTTCGGCGCTGCCGACCAGGTAGCCCGATAAAACCGGCAGGTATGGGGTGGCATCGTAGCCGCGGTATTTTTTAAAATATTTCAGAATATCACCCGTCCAGTTGGGGAAACCGTCTTCAAAGCTATCATCGCAAAAATACATAGGCTTGTTGCCTACCTTAGCGGCTTCATCAATAAATATGCGGCCTACTTTCTCAAACTGGATATCCAGGCCCTTGCGGGCAAACCAATCAACCGATAAGCCATCGGCTTCGGGCTGTGCAATCATTAAGCGCGCGCCCGTCATACGGTGACCTGTACGGATGATCTTCCATTTACCGGCTGGCACTTCCCAGTTCAGGTGGCCGTCCTTGTCAACTTTATGTGTCAGATCTATCACTTTACTCACCGGCACCGGGCGATCGGCAGGGTTATTATGCCATTGAAACAGCACCGGGCCCATAATATCGGTAGCTAACGAAAAATTGCTGGCATCTTTATGATTGGTTTTAGCGGGCAATACAAACGCGCGTTCGCCGGTGATCTTGCCCGTATTATCGGGGACGGCAACAATAGCCGTATCCCGGTAATCCAGTTTTTCCAGGGGCAAATCAATATAATCTTTATACCCAGGCGGGTTAAATACAGCATCGTACCCCACCCGGTTACCCGGTAAAGGCAGCTTGCCCGAGAATTTTTGCGGACCGCTTAGCGACAGTTCCGATTGCAGGTACCAGCGACCGGCATCCTTTGGCTCAATCCACGGGCCACCCATATCCCAACCCGAACACATGTTGATCCCTACGCCAATATTCAGCCTTTTGGCTTCCTTCATGGCATGGCGATACAGTTCTTTCCACTCTTCCGAGAATAATTTGGTGCCTTCGGGATATGGTGTACCGCCCAATCCGCCGGCTGAGTTTACCAGTAATACCTGCCCCATGCCTTTATCGCGGTATTCTTCCAGATCGCGGGTGATGCCTTCCTTATCCACACGGCCGTTAAACCACCACCAATAGCACGATGATTTGGCACCATCGGGCGGGTGAAGGAAATTTTTGCGCAGGTCGCTGATATTGATCACTGCTACGCCATTAAAAACAGCGGCTGCCGCCTTCGAATTCAATAAGGTAACACTGGCTGCCGCTACGGCACCTGTTTCTAAAAATTTCCGCCGGTTAATATTCATTATGTATAGTTTATTAATTATTGCACATATTCGAAATGGTAGCTGCCCGATCCGGCAGACATTTCGGTTGTGTTATTTTTTTTACTGATATCTTTAAGATAAGCTACCTTGCTTAGCTCTACATTACTTTCGGTTATTACCGCAGCTGCTGTAGGTAAAACAATCTTCGCGGTGGTGTTTGGCGGAATAATCACATCCAGCATTATCTTACCACCGTCTATTTTCCAGGCCGATCTTACTTTACCGTACTGTGTTTCCAGTTCGGCCGCGGCGCTGGTGATTCCCCCGCCCGGCTTTGGGGCGATGATGATCTTTTTGTAACCCGGCGCGGCGGGATCAGGGTTTAGGCCTGCCATGGTTTTATACATCCAATCGCCAATGGCACCGTACGAGTAATGGTTGAACGAGTTCATGGTGATATTTTGGAATGAGCCATCGGGTTTAATACCGTCCCAGCGTTCCCAAATAGTAGTAGCCCCCATTTTTATAGGATAAAGCCATGATGGGTAGGTATCCTGCAAAAGCAATTTGTAAGCAATATCGGTATAACCAAAACGGGTGAGCACATGGCATAAATGCGGTGTGCCTAAAAAACCGGTAGTTAAATGGTTACCGTACGATTTGATATTATCTGCTAACCTGGCCGCCGCTTGCTCCCGCAATTTCTCCGGCAGCAAATCGAAGCTTAATGCCAGCACATAAGCCGTTTGCGAGTTAGAAACCATCCTGCCCGAAGGGGTGACATATTCGTTAAGGAAAGCTTTTTTAATATCGCTTAACAGGGCTGTATAGGCTATTACATCGTTCTCGCGCTCCAATACCTTTGCCGCATTAATTAAGTTTTGGGTTGAATAAGCATAAAAAGCCTGCGCTATCAAAAACTTATCGGTTATGGCGGCTTTCCCGTCGCGGTCGTCGGCCATGGTATAAAACAGCCAATCGCCGTAGTGCGGGCCGCTGTTCCACAAATTATTTTTACTAATGCTGCGGATATATTCAACCCAGGCTTTCATACTGGTATATTGCCCGGCCAGCAGTTTTTTATCGCCATAGGCCTGGTAAAAATTCCAGGGGATAATGGTAGCCACATCTCCCCAGCCTGCCGAACCTGCATTTTGCGGCTGGCGCACATCGGGTATTACCACCGGCACGTTGCCATCCTTATGCTGATCGACTTTCAGGTCCTGCAGCCATTTGGTGAAAAATCCGGCCACATCCATATTATAAGCGGCAGTATTAAAAAACACTTCGGCATCGCCCGTCCAGCCCAAACGTTCGTCGCGCTGCGGGCAATCGGTAGGCACATCAACAAAGTTTCCCTTTTGCCCCCATTGGATATTGTGCTGCAACTGGTTCAGCATGGCATTGGATGTCACCAGCGATCCGGTCGGCTTCATATCCGAATAAATGGCAATGGCGACTACATTGTTACTGTCTAATTTACCGTTGTAACCTGTTATTTTAATGTAACGGAAACCCTGAAAGGTAAAATGCGGTTCTACGGTGTCTTCTTTAGTCCCGCTAAGGATATATTTATTTTCCTGTTTGGCATCCCTTAAATTATCGGTGTAAAAGTTCCCGGGTTTGTCCAGCACCTCGGCATGGTTTATAGTTACGGTATCGCCTGCTTTGCCTTTCAGCTTTAATTGCACCCAGCCTACCAGGTTCTGGCCAAAATCAACCACGGTTTCGCCTTTAGGTGTTTTGATAAATTTCAGCGGATGAAAACGCTCGTGCTTAATCACCGGCGGGCCAAGCGGCGCTACCAAATTATCATAACCGGTATTGGTAACTGTAACCCCCTGCCAGTTATTACCGGTAAAGGATTGTGCCATGGCTTCGCCTTCTAAGCGGGCATCGTAGGTTTCGCCATTGTAAATATCCGAAAGCCGTACAGGCCCGTTCATAGATGATTTCCAGTTACCGTCCGATGTGATAGTCTCTTTAGTCCCATCAGCATAAGTGATCTCTAACTGAAACAGCAGTGCAACTTCTTTGCCGTACACATTCCGTTTAAATTTAAACTCCAGGTTACCCCGGTACCAGCCATCGCCAATAGTAACCAGGGCGGCATTTTTACCTTGCTTTAAAGCCGCCGTAACATCATAAGTTTGATATTGCAGGCGTTTGTGATAGCTTGTCCACCCGGGTGTAAAATAATATTGCCCAACCCTGGCACCATTTAAACGCGCCTCGTACAAGCCATGCGAAGTAATGTATAACCGGGCCTGTTTAACCGGTTTAACTACGTTAAAATTATTGGCAAACATAGGCGCGGGGCCAACCTTTCCATCGGTGGCTTTGGCTGTTTGGATCCACTTAGCCGACCAGTCGGCAGGGGCAAGCAATCCCATTTCCCAATAGTTTACCTCGCTCCAGGGCGATGCATTTTTATGATCGTCCCAAACCCTCACCTGCCAGTAGTAACGCTGCCGCGACAGCAACTTAGGCCCTGCATAATTTACATGGGCCGATTCATCGGAACTGACCTTGCCGCTGTTCCATATTAAATTTTTGGCACCGGCAACCTCCTTGTTGCTTAAAGCTACCCGGATCTCGTAAGCGGTTTGCATTACGTTATGCCCGGTGGAAACCAATTTCCAGGCCAATTGCGGCTCTGTTACATCAATGCCAACCGGGTTGGTTTTATAGTTACAGGTTAAATTACCTACCGTTAAATTTTGAGCGCTTACAACCAGCCATGGCAGGAGCAAAAGAAATAATAAACCGTGTTTTTTCATATTAATTCAGGCTAATAGAAATGAGGGGTTTGGGTTAATAATTATGTTAGTTAAAATGATCATTTACGGAAAAAAGAACTTACGGATATGATAAGGTAAGTTTAATAATTTATCGCCGGTTGCGCCACCACTAAAAACAGATGTGGTAACGGTACCGCCATTGTACATATACAAAGTCTGGTTACTTGGCCGATAAATGGCAGGATGCGTTTTACCATCGCCAAAATAATCGCCGGGAGCGGGTATATCGCCTGCGGCAGGCGTTAAAACAGTTACGTTAGACACCCCTGTTTCGGCACTGTTGAGGTGCCATACGCCATCGGCCGGGTTAAATATGGCTACATCGGTACTGCCATCGCCATTATAATCTCCCGGTACGGGGATATAGCCGGCATCGCCATAATGGAAATTTGTTTTAATTCCTTTTACGTTCCACATCCCGGTAGCTATTACATAATAAGCCGCGTCAACCTTACCATCGCCATTATAATCGCCGGGCACAGGTATTACATTGGCCGCGCCGTAATCATAACCGGTTTGCCCTTTAATATACCAATGGTAAGGGCTTGACGGGCGATACATGGCAATATCCGCTTTGCCATCTCCGTCATAGTCGGCCGGTACAGGTATATCTCCGGCTATGCCGTATACGGCGGTAACCTCGGGCACTAATTTAATATACCATGTTAAATTATTAGGTCTCCATACGGCCAGTTCGGTTTTACCATCACCATTATAATCCATTGGTACGGGCAGATCGCCTTGTGTAGCGCTGCCGTAGGTTACATTGCTCATCCCTGTAACTTTCCATACCCCGGCATTAAAGAACGAAAAGTCGCTCTTACCATCCTGGGTAAAATCAACTTTGCGGGTGGTGGTTTCCTCGTGAAACAGTGGTTTCGACATTTGGCTATCACTATCAGTTTCAAACGCGTTAACATATGGCGAAAATGTTCTCACGCTAATAAGATCATTTGTTTTCGAAAACTTCATGATACGCATATAACCGTTGCCCCCCAGCGTACGGAACTGATAATCGGACACGAATGTTTTAATTGTACGCCCGGCATAAGTATCCTGCCTGTAGCCTTCGCCATTTACGTGGCCGCCCAAAAACATAAACACGTTGCGGCACGATTTTACTTTATCGTAAATCTCCTGCGCCTGTGGCGAGTAAGCCGATGGCGTAGCGGGGCTGCCCATATAGTGGGTAACAATAATAGCTTTACGCCCGGCGTAGGTGCCTGTTAAAAGGTTGTAGGCCCAAGTATTCATATTGTTTCTTTCGGTAACCGATGCCGCATCGGTCCTGTCATCGTACTCAATATAAATGGCAATAAAGTTTAAACCGCCGGCGCTAAATAAATCAAAATGGCTATCGTTATTTGCTCCGTAATGCCCGCCGTAAAATGATTTTCCGTTAAACCTTGCCGTGCTAAAACCAAAGT
This sequence comes from Mucilaginibacter sp. GW821-FHT07H05, assembly GCF_059418485.1. Lineage (NCBI taxonomy): Bacteria > Pseudomonadati > Bacteroidota > Sphingobacteriia > Sphingobacteriales > Sphingobacteriaceae > Mucilaginibacter > Mucilaginibacter sp. GW821-FHT07H05. Next base: position 511,158 of record NZ_JBWKPY010000001.1, on the reverse strand, counting down.
ATTGGTTATAAAAAGCAGTGGTACTAAAGCAGCTTCCCCTATCGTTAGTGTTTGGATTTTGCGCCGGAATTGGGTCGTGATTGCCCTGATCGTGATTGCCTACAGCCATACCGTACGGTATATTAGCTACATCAAGCTTAGCCATGGCGGTATCGGCGCGGCGCCATTGTACAGGGCTGCGGGTGGGATCTTCGCCGTTTTCAGATATATCTCCCAAATGTGCCACGTATACAATGTTAGAATCAACCTGATGATTTACAATCCAATTGGTTTGAGCGTAAAACATCCCTATAACCGAATTATAAGTGGTGCTTTGCCCCGTGTAGGTTTGTGTATCGGGCAGCACCACTATGGTAAAGTCGCCACCAGTTACGTTGTTTGTTGCCAATGCCGATGGTGACTCTGCTTCGGCAGCTTTTTTATCCTGCGGGGTAATTTTTTTACAGCCCGAAAAAAACACTGTAGTAACTAATAATGCGGTCACTGCCTTTTTTACAGTATACCAGCGCCGGTTAACGCGCCTAATATTGCTATTACCAATAGCAACCCTGAATAAATTAAGATTTAATTTTTTTTTCATCTTTTCTGTTTTATTAAATGATCAATTAAACCACAGCTATGGCTGTACACCATTTTTTACTGTGGGCAAAACACGTTATTAATAAGAAATTCAGATAGCAGATTCAGGGCTGCTTTTTGTTTGTTGGAAGGTTTTATTTTTGTTGTTTTTGTTATTTCCAGTTTACTACAGCTACAGCAAATGGTTTTAAAGTAATGGTATTGCTATTTAATTGATATTGCCCCACCGGATTATCGCCAGTGCTTACATCTACGTAATTAACCGTGGCGCCATCGGCGTTTGGTAAATCAAGCTGTATTTCTTTATCGTGCTTATTTATCAACAGCAGCTTTTTACCTTTTGTGGTTATAAAAGCCTGCGCTGCTACATCCTGTGAACTAAGTGCCGTAGCTTGCAGTTTATTGCCGGGGCCAAAATTATCTTTCAGCAATTTAAGCACCCAATAACGGGCATTGGGCTTACCGTTTTTCCAGTTCATCATACTTACATCAGGGAACTGTGTGGGATAGCCCACCAATTGCGACTCGCCTACCACATCAATACCTATTTTGGTTAACTCCACAAACAGGTACGCATACATGGCGCCCGACAGGTTCCAGTATTCGGCTGGGATGACACCTTTGTAATCATGATCGAGCAGGATATTACCTACTTCATTTATTTGTGTTTTTACGTTTGGCGCCAAACGTTTGCGTATGTTTTCGATATACCGTGTCCTGTCCAAAAAGCCTTCGGCCTGATCAAAAAACGAGTATTGGTAATGATCGATAGTTAAGTCATTAATAGACGGGCGGCCATAGAAGTGATACGAAATGGCATCAATAGGAATACCCGGCTTGTGGTTTTTTACATTAAGAAAATGCTCGAACCAGTTGGGGTCTTTTTCATGTGCCACTGATATACCTACAAATTTAATATCCGGTTGTACCTTACGCATGGCTGTAACAATGGCATCGTACATTTTAGTGTAAAGTTCGGGTGATATTTTGTGTTCCAGATCAGGCTCGTTCAGCACTTCCCAGTAATCAATTTTATAGTTATGGCCAGATTTATGATACTTGCCCAATTCATCGGTAAAACCACCTTGGGTATACCAGCTTAGCAAGCGGGCAAAATAATCTGCTACTTCTTTACAAGTAGGGTCGCGCAGTTCGGTACCCTGATTGTATACCCAGTTAACCAAATCAGCATCGTCATCTACAACTACCGGCTTGGTAGTTTTCCACATCCATACCGGAGTGGTACTAAAGTTTATAACTACCGAATGGCCTTCCTGGGCTTTCATAATATCGGCCATCGACGGATCGGCATAAGTAAAATCCCAAAAAGTTTGGTCTTTAGTGGGCTCTTTTAACTCTACAACTGCCGCCTTTGGATATGGGAACCATGGCACATAGCGCACATAATCGGCACCCATGTTTTTAAGCGCCTCAAAAGTGCCCTTGTAAATTGGAGAATTTGACCGGATGTAGGGATTATACACCACCTGCAAGGTGGGCGTTGTTTTAGAAACCGAAACTGTTTTATCCCAGTTGATGGTTACCTTTTTTGCCTGCGCATATAAGCCAGTGGCCGATAAGCCTGCCAATGCACTGATAATTGCCAGGGCGCCGGTTTTATAAATAGATGTGTTTCTCATATGATTAGTTTATTGGTTAGGATATTAACTGGTTGGTATCGGAGGCAAAATATACTAATTGTTTTCTATGCCCGACACCCGCGATTTTGACCTTTTAAAATAAGAGAGCGAATTGCTCCCTTATTTATATATTAAAAATTATTGGGGACACGGATAAGAGCGGCCGTACCGCCACCTGTCATATCTAACGAGCCTAAAGCGGCCTGAAGCCCCCATGCAGTATTATAGCTGTCGATATAAAGGTCTTTTTCATACGCCGATCCCAGGTAAATTTCTGTAACCCCGCTCCCCGCGCTGTTTGATATACTGCCTATACCACCATAGTTTAAACCTTCATCGTAATACATGGTGTAGGAGTATTCGGCATTGATAGACCCGATTGTTGTTGCCGGAATGGTACATGCCGCATTACTATAAAACCGGACGTAATAATCGTGGATCAAGTAATCCTGCATTACATAGCCCGGTACAAATGACGGCCCGTAATAAGAAGCTGATACCGATCTTTCCAGCCTGACATACTGGGCATTGGAAGTTTTAAAACTGAACACTAATGCAATTGTAAAGCACAATGCATAAAACACACTTCTGATCTTTTGATTGGTTTTCATGGGTTCAAAATTTATAAGTTATTGATTAGTAAATGCTTGATTAAGTAATCCGGCGCAGTTGCGCCGGATTAACCATATTATTATAAATCAGTATAAACTTATTCTCAATATCCTGCCGGGCCTGTTATTAATATCCCGGGTTTTGGGTTAGTTCGGGGTTTATGCCAACCTCGGCCTGTGGTATTGGGAAAAGCAACCGGTTTGCAGTTATGCCAAATGCGTTTACAGGCACCTGGGTATAATAGGTAGATTTAGCTTTAACAGCATAGGCCGTCATTACAGCAAGGGCCGTACCTGTGCGCTGCAGATCGTGCCAGCGATGGTTTTCAAAGGCCAGTTCAACCCTTCTTTCGCGGGCGATGATATCGCGCAGGGTGGCCTGATTGGTTTCGGCACTTGCGGCTAAACCGGCACGGGTGCGCACTGCATTTAAAGCGGTTAAAGGAGATTTGTTCTGTTCGTTCTGCGCCTCGGCCAGCAGCAGCAACGCGTCTGAATAACGGTATACCGGCCAGTCATCATTACTGATATTATTGGCTACGTGCGGCGTATGCAAATACTTTTTAGCGTAAGGTATACCTACCTTACCCGCGGCCGGCACATAGCCTACTATGCTTTTGTTGGCCGATACCACTAACAGATCGCTGGCATTATAGGTGCCTTCGGCAATACCGATAGAAGCATCTAAACGTTTATCGCCGGCTTCATATGCGGCTATCAGATCGGGGGATGGTGTATTCCAGCCACCGGTTGCCCCGTTAGCGGTGCCTGTGCCTGTAATTAACGTGGTAGTGGTACATCTTGGTAAAAACTGGTAGATAAAATTACTTGGGGCCGCTGTGGTTGTTTGACCTTCCTGAAACTGCACTTCAAAAATACTCTCCTTACTGTTTTTATTAGTGGTTAAAAAAACATCGGCGTAGTTGGCGTTCAATCCGTAACCCATCCCTGCCAGCGAAGCTAATAATGTTTCAGCTTCAGCATATTTTTTCTGCGTCATGTAAACCTCGGCCAGTAACATGGTAGCCGAACCTTTCGTAGCTTCGCCAGTTTGGGGAAATTTAGCCGGTGGCAATAATTTGCTCGCTGCATCAGTAGCATCAGCTATGATCTGTGCATATACCTGGTCAACAGTTGATCGTGATACAAAAGCATCGTTGGCATTTTCCACCTCTTTTAAATATAAGGGAACGCCGCCAAACAATCTTACTAGCTTAAAGTAATTCCAGGCGCGCAAAAATTTAGCCTGCCCTATTACATTAGCTTTAACAGCGTCTGTTGCGCTTGAGGCATTAGGCGCTCGGCCAATAACCACGTTGCACCTGAAAATGGTTAAATAACAATCATAATACTCCATATTGGTAACGCTGTTGGTAGATTCGTCGTTCCAGTCCGAAACATTTTCGCGATGCACATAGGCTGTACCACGGTTTGCCGGATAAGGCTGATAATGTGCATTATCCGATTTCATTTCTGTGCAGAAATAATCATAATTCATCAGATCGCGCATGGGCACATAAGCTGCTGCTATGGCCGATTTTAATTGCGCATCTGTTTGATAAAAAGTAGCCGGTGATGTTTGATCAAGCGGGTGAAGATCGAGATAGCTCTTTTTACAGGATGAAACCGTAAAAGCCAGCACGGTAATTACTATATATATCTTTTTCATGTCGTTGTAATGTATAGAAATGAATTTATTTGAATGTTGTACTGATACCTATAGAAAATGTACGGGGAATAGGATATCCCTGCTCATCTACACCAATACCTGAGTTGGCATCAAGGCCCGACAGACTAATCTCGGGGTTCATGCCTGAATAGCCGGTGATAATGAACGCCTGTTGTACCGAAGCATATAAGCGCAGGTTTTTCAGCATCATACTATTTTTTAACTTAAAATTATAACCTAACGATATGTTTTTAGCCGTAAGGTATGATCCATTTTCTACCCATTGCGAGTTTACCTGACGGCCCATGGCTGTAGTGTTGATCAGCGTACGCGGATAAACTCCCGAACCCGGGTCAGCTTCCGAACGCCAGTGATCTAAAGCGGCCGCTACCGGCACCCGTGAACCATCCATATTGGTTTGGTAAGCCCATTTTGCAGCATTTAACACCTTGCCGCCAACCGAACCAGACATGGTAATGCCCAAATCGAAGTTTTTATATCTAAAATCGTTGGTAAAGCCAAAATTAAAATCGGGAGTTGGGTCGCCAATAAACGTACGATCGTTTACATCGTCAATTACCCCATCGCCATTAATATCAGCTACCTTAATAGTACCTATGTTTGATACCCCGTTAGGGTTTGCCGATGTTGCCTGATATTTAGCCGAGCTGGCCAGATCGGCCGCGTCTTTATACAAGCCAAGGAAAACAAATCCATAAAATTCGCCTAAATGATGGCCTTCCTGGATACGGAAATAGTCGGAACTTACCGTGTTATTTCTGCGAAGATAACCAGGTGATACCAGTTTTTTTACCAGGTTCCTGTCGATGGAAACATTGAAATTACTGTTCCACTTTAATTTACCGGTCAGGTTCACCGTGTTTACGCCAAATTCGTGCCCCCACATTTCCAGGTCGCCAACGTTTGAAATAATGGTAACAAAACCTGATGCGCGCGGGATTGGCCTTGGCATAATTAAATGATCGGTATTTTTATGGTAATAATCATAAGTAAAATTAATACGGTTATGCAGTAAGCTCAGGTCTAAACCAATATCAAACTGTTTGTTACGTTCCCACTGTAATTGAGTGTTGCCTAAAACGTCAATCACCTGGCCGGGCACTAATACACCATTATAAGTATAGTTGGATAAATGTATTTGAGATTGCGCCAGGTAGTTAGAGAAGAAGTTGTTACCGGTAATACCATAACTGGCGCGGATTTTTAAAAGATCTATACTTTTAAATTTCTCCATGAACTTCTCATCGCTCATTACCCAGCCGGCCGATATTGAAGGAAAATAGCCATACTGATTATCGGTACCAAACCTGGAAGAACCATCGCGGCGGATAGCGCCCTGCAACAGGTATTTCCCTTTGAAATTATAACTTAAACGGGCAATGGCCGAAAGCAGCGAGTATTGTGTGGTATTACTTCCACCGGCCGTAATAGTGGTTGCGTTGCTCAGATACTGTATATCATCACTCGGGTAACCGGTTGCTGATATGGTGTTGCTTTTCTGATCAAATTTTTGCGCCGAATATCCAACAAGCGCTTCAATATGATGATCGGTAAAAAAAGTTTTCTCGTAGTTAAGATTGGCTTCGGCCGTATACGAATAATTATCAACCGAAGAGCTTAAACCGGTAGACTGTACCGGGGCCGAAGCTTGTGTAGAAAGCGCGACTGACGGAGAGAATTGATTACGGGTTTCTCCGCCTTTATCTGCACCAAAATTGGTTTTTAGACTAAGGCCCGGTATAAATTCATAGTTTAAATAAGCGTTACCTAATATGCGTGTGGTAGCATAATCATCGCGGCTTTCCTTTAATAATGCTAATGGGTTAACATAAGCCACCATACCCGATGAATAGGCGCCTACGGCATACGAACCATCAGGATTATATGGGCTTACAATCGGACTGGCTTCAAAAAAACGTTCAAAGTAACCGCCAACGCCATCGGTTGAAAGCCTGTTGTTATGATCGCGGCGATAGGTTGGCGCCAAATTAAAGCCTATTTTTAGTTTGTTGTTATCGCCGATGCTCAGAGACTGGTTAATACGCAATGAAAATAATTGGGTACCGGTATTAATTATCACACCATCCTGTGCCTCATACCCTGCAATTACGGTAGAAGACGATTTTTCGTGTGCCGACATTACAGTTAATGTATGGCTTTGTATGGGCGCCGATTGGGTAAGCAGCTTAAACCAATTGGTACCTTCGCCATAGCGCGTCATATCTCCCTGGTAATCTGCAGGAATGGCAGATGGGGCCAGTCCTTCGTATTTTACCTTATCTTCAAACCGTTGCTGCATAAACGTGCCAAATTCGGTAGCGTTCATCATTTTAGGGACGCGGTTGCCCGGAATTTTCTGCACGCCAACATTGCTGGTATATTCCACCTTAGAATCTCCGGCTTTGGCATGTTTGGTCGTGATCAGCACCACGCCGTTGGCCGCACGCGAACCATACAACGCCGTTGCCGATGCATCCTTTAGTATAGAATATGATTCGATCTCATCAGGATTAATATTGTTAATACTGCCGGTTATCGGCAGGCCATCAATTACAAACAATGGCTGATAATCTGTTGAAAACGATGCCGCGCCACGGATACGGAACGCGATACCACGGCCAGGCTGGCCACTGGTTGCCGAAACCTGGACACCCGGCGCTTTTCCGGCCAACTGCTGGCCAAACTGCATTACAGGCATATCTGCCAGCGGGGCGGCGCTTATTTGCGATACCGAACCCGTCACTTCCCGGCTGCGCTGTTTACCATAACTTACGGTAACTTCTTCCAGCCCGGTTACGGTGGCTTTTAATTTTACGTTGATAACCGTTTGATTTCTGAAAGTTACCTCCTGGGCCTCGTACCCTACCGATTTAAATACCAGTACATCGCCGGGCGCGGCAGCAATGGAATAATCGCCGGATACGCTGGTGGCGACACCCTTTTGCGTGCCTTTAATTAATACAACAACGCCTGGAATTGGCTCGTTCCGATCGTCGGTCACTCGTCCCCCGATCTTACCTGTCTGCTGGCTAAATGCCCATGTGCTGCAAAGCAAGGCAAGCAGCAACACACAGAAGTGCTTAATAGCATAGTAAAGTTTTTTTTGCATAGTGGTTGGTTTTAATAAAATTAACCCGATTGCCTTAGGGTGGCACCCGGATCAATAATTGGTTTGTATTTGTGTATAATTGGTTAACTTTTGTACGTTTTTGCTCCCACAATTAAACGTTTTGAAATATTTTGAAACTTCATAGACATAGATTTTTAATGAAAAACAAATAAACAATAACATCTTGCAATGTTATGTAAGCTATATTAACATAAACCCATTCCTATATTAACAAAAGATGAAATAATACAAAAGAGCACTATTACAACTCAAGCTTATTTCTTAGCACACCTGCACCACATCCATATTTAACAATTGGCCCAGCTTATTTATTTTGGTAGCGATATGTCCCACGCCCACCGCGCAATGATGCGCCGGGCCATAGCTGTTCCAGTTATTCACAAATTTCCGCGCCCCTATACTAAATTTATAGCGGCTGTTGGTATTCCCTATTTCCAGGATCGGGCCGGCTACCGATTCGCCTTCGGCTACCAGCAGCATCAGCTTCCCCCCTTTTTGTTCCACTACCGATAACAGGGTTACCGGGCCATTTTTTACCGACATTTCTACCGATAAGCCCCTGCCTACCTTACCGTGATACACTTTTAATGGCCTTACTTTTGTTTTGCCCTCGGCAATCTTGATATGCCCCGGGCCATCATGCCCCATCAGCACAATATCGGCCGCAAAGTCCATCGCATAGTATTCTGTAAACGATCCGCCTGCACCAAAACTGTCCATGATCTTCATGGCCTGGGCATTCTTAATCTCGTACTCGCCCGCTACCGGGATATTTCTTGCCGTTAAAAGGGAGTTACCCAAAATAATAGAGCTGATAGCATCCTCGTTATCGGCATTGCCCGATCCTTTGTAGTAATAAGCCATCGAGCCTAATTTGTACCGGTCAACCAGCTGATCAAGCGCTACAGATGTACGGGCGGCACGTTCCAGTTCGGCGTTAGAGCAATCGCTTTGCACATCAAACTGGGTATGGAATACCATTAATCGCTCAGCTATCTGCTCCTGTGTAACCGCTTTACGCATTTCGGCCAGTTCATCTACTTCCAGCAGTTCAATATGCCCGCCAAAGCTGGCGTATTGCTGGGTTAAATCGGTATAAATATCCAGCATACCGCTGTAATAATGACCCATGCAACCCATGCGGTTATAGGCCATAATATGGGCAACTTTGGCAGCTTCCACCCACTCGGTTACTTCGTCCCAGCATTCGGGGTCGTTGTTCAGCATCCCGGTGATCTGGTGAAATTTGATACCGGTACGGTTAAATACATTAGCAATTTCCGGCACCGGGCAAGCCGAACAAAAGGCCAGCCATTCGCCCGTCATTTTGGTGCGGTCGTCCATTTTATTGAAGCTGGCATAGTCAATCGCTGCTTCGGGGGCCAGGTTTAGTATAATAACAGGCACTTTAGCCCGCTGAACAACAGGCAATACGGTAGATGAAAGCGCGTAAGTGGTAACGTATAAAAATATCAGGTCTACATCCTGCTTCCTGAATTCGCTGCCGGCTTCAAAAGCTTTTTCGGCGGTATCTATCAGGCCAAGGTTAACAATTTCGGGGTGTATAGCGGCCAGCTTATTTTCTACTGTGGTTAAATATCCTTCGAGCCTTTGCTGCAAACCTGCAAATTGCTCCCAGTAGGCATCTAAGCCAATGCCAAAAAGGCCTATCTTTAGTTGTTTATTCATGTAAAGTGAATAGCTGTTGGATGCTATTTATAATTGATTAAACAAACATAAGCCCGTAGCTATAACGCAGATAGTCAGATATGACATCTCTATTGTAGAATTTGACATTTCTGCTCATCTTGCATCCGTACGTATAGTAAATATTATAATTTAGTATGACCAATTTGATATTAACCTTTTATGGATAATTATTTTCTCTACTTCCCGGTAAGTGAGAAGGATGAATCGTGGGGATTAACCGTGCTTAATACCGGCAGTACCAAAATTGAGCGCAATTCATCTTACCCCCCAGCTAATCATCCCTCCCACCATAACTTCGACTGGAGTAAGGGCAGGGTATTGCAGGAATACCAGCTGATCTATATTACCCGTGGCGGAGGGATATTTGAATCGGAAAGCTGCAAGGAGGAGATTACCGAAGGATCGGTTATTTTGCTGCACCCTAAAGAGAAACACCGCTACCGCCCCCATAAAACTACCGGCTGGGACGAAATGTGGGTTGGTTTTAAAGGCGACTTTATTGATAATATCATCGAAAAAAAGTACTTCGATCCGTCGAAGGCGGTCTTCCGTATAGGGTTTAACGAGACTATTGTAAACCTGTTTAATGATATTGTTAAATTCAGCAAGGAAGAAAAGCCAGGCTACCAGCCGGTTATATCGGGCGCTATTATTTACATCCTTGGTTTGCTACATTCCGAGCAACAGCAAAAAAGCCTGAAGGAAAAAGACAATACCGAACTAACGGTTAGCAAAGCCCGTGTAATTTTCCGCGAAAAGGTATACGAGAAGATCTCGCCCGAGCAGGTGGCCGAAGAGTTACAAATTGGCTATTCGCTTTTCCGCAAGATCTTTAAAAAGTACACCGGCCTGGCGCCGGGGCAATATCTTATCCAGCTAAAAATGCAAAAGGCAAAGGAACTGCTGGCCGATCCATCCAAACTCATCAAGGAAATTGCCTACGAACTGCACATTGAATCGTCGCTGTATTTTTGCAAGCTGTTTAAGGAAAAGGTTGGTATAACACCTGTAGAATACCGAAACCAGATTTTGAAGAAACATAAGTTTTAGGACTCATCCGATCTTATTTCCCTCAATACTGGGTTCAGTCTGCGACTGAAGCTTAATAGATGAAGCAAGTCTGTGACTTGAGATGTTGATACAAAAAAAGTCGCAGACTTTTATTTATCATAGGCTTCAGTCGCAGACTGAAGCCAGTAGTGAGACGATGTCCGGAGGAGGGTTATACTATCGTCACCGTAATCCCCAGTCCTTCCAGCGTTTTTACCATGTGCTCGGATACGCCGCTGTCGGTAATGATCTGGTCCACCTCATCCAGTCCGCAAATTTTACCGAAACCGCGGCGGCCAAACTTGGTTGAATCGCACAGTACAATGGTTTTTTGCGATACGCTGATCATCTGCTTATTGAGATGTGCTTCCATAACGTTAGTAGTAGTGAGGCCAAAATCCAGATCGATCCCATCCACACCCAGGAATAATTTACTGCAGAAAAAATCACCCAGGATCTGCTCGGCATAGCTTCCCATCACCGATGATGAACTTTTGCGCAGCAAACCACCTAATTGCAATACTTCAACAGAAGGAAATTTCATTAATTCCAAAGCCACATTCAGCGCCGAAGTAATTACGGTTAAGCCCGCCCTGGGCGGAATATTTTTAGCAAAAGCCAGCATAGTAGTACCCGAAGCGATGATAATAGAATCGTTATCCTGCACCAATGCCGCGGCGGCCGCGCCGATATTCATCTTCTCAACCGATTGAAATTTTTCTTTTTCGTTTACAGGGCGGTCAACAATATAAGGGTTATTTAAAGTGGCACCGCCATGTGTGCGGAACAGCAGATTCTTATCTTCCAGCACCTTCATATCTTTACGAATGGTAACCGAAGATACTTTTAGCTCTTTACATAATTCAACAACATTTAAATTGCCTTCTTTTTGAAGTTTGTTTAGGATATATTGATGTCTTTCCGCTAAATTGATCATAGGGTAACAGGCTTTATGCTACGCAAAGTAATGAATATATGAGATATGATTATAAATTTTTGGTTATATTTTTATTATTCCAATCCGATTTTCTATACTTACATATTATTTCATTTAGTTACTTTTAAAGTATAAACCAAAAGTTCCGGCTACGGGACCCGTATAAACCCAATATAAATTCCTAATGGAAAAATACATTCTATCACTCGACCAGGGCACAACCAGTTCGCGGTCTATCGTATTTAATAAAGCGGGCAGCATTGTCTCCATCGCGCAAAAAGAATTTACCCAAATTTACCCCAAACCGGGCTGGGTGGAGCATAACGCGGTAGAGATCTGGTCGTCGCAGGTTTCAGTAGCCGCCGAATCTATTTTAAACGCCGGCTTAACAGCTAAAGATATAGCGGCCATAGGTATCACCAACCAGCGCGAAACCACTATTTTATGGGATAAACGCACCGGCGAGCCGCTTTATAATGCCATAGTATGGCAGGACAGGCGCACATCCGGCTTTTGCGATGAGTTGAAAGAGAAAGGCTATCGCAACCTGATCCAGCAAAAAACCGGTTTAGTTTTAGATGCATACTTTTCGGCCACTAAAATAAAATGGATTTTGGACAATGTGGAAGGAGCGCGTGAAAAAGCCGCTGCCGGGCATATTGCCTTCGGTACGGTAGATAGCTGGCTGGTGTGGAAACTCACCGCGGGCGCTGTGCATATTACCGATGTCAGCAATGCATCACGCACCATGATCTATAATATCCATACCATGGAATGGGACGAGGAATTGCTGAACCTGTTTGATATCCCCCGCAATATCCTGCCCGGCGTAAAATCATCCAGCGAGGTTTACGGCGAAACTGCAGGATCGGTACTGGCGGCGCAGATCCCAATAGCGGGTATAGCCGGCGATCAGCAAGCGGCTTTATTTGGCCAAATGTGCACCGAAAACGGCATGGTAAAAAATACCTACGGTACGGGTTGTTTTATGCTGATGAACATTGGCGATACCCCTATCGTATCTAAAAACAACCTGGTAACCACCATAGCCTGGAAGATAAACGGCAAAGTGCAATACGCCTTAGAGGGCAGCATTTTTATTGGTGGCGCGGTGGTACAATGGCTGCGCGATGAGTTAAAAATGATCAGTTCATCGGCAGATGTGGAAGACCTGGCAAAAAAGGTAGCAGATACCGGCGGTGTTTACCTGGTACCGGCCTTTGCAGGCTTAGGCGCCCCCCACTGGAACCAGGACGCGCGGGGCACTATTACGGGTATTACCCGCGGCACCAACCAATCGCACATTGCACGGGCTGCTTTAGAGAGTATTGCTTTCCAAACCATGGAAGTACTGAAGGCTATGGAGGCAGACTCGGGCCTGAGCATTAAACAACTGCGTGTGGATGGCGGTGCTACGGCCAATAACCTGCTGATGCAGTTCCAGGCAGATCTGTTGAACACGACAGTGATACGCCCGGCAGTGACCGAGGTTACAGCGATAGGCGCGGCTTACTTAGCCGGACTCGCAACCGGCTTTTGGAGCAGCATGGAAGATATCAGCGGACAATGGAAAATTGAAAAAAGCTTTGAACCCGGCATAGAAAAAGATATAGACGAACGTATTAAAGGCTGGAACCGCGCCGTAAGGGCCGCCAAAGCTTACGCCGAAAACTAATTGATCAACCATTATAAAATCTAAAATATCATGAATGAACTTACCGCCGAGTTTATCGGCACCATGGTACTTATCCTGTTAGGTAACGGGGTGGTAGCCAACGTTGTACTTACCGGCACCAAGGGCAACAACGGCGGCTGGATAGTAATTACCACCGCCTGGGCGCTGGCTGTATTTGTGGGTGTTGTTATTGCCGCGCCATATAGCGGTGCGCATTTAAACCCGGCCGTAAGTATTGGCCTGGCCATAGCCCAAAAATTCAGCTGGGCTAAAGTACCGGCCTATGCGGGTGCGCAGCTATTAGGCGCCATGGCGGGCCAAACATTGGTTTGGCTGTTTTATAAAGATCATTACGCTATTACCGAAGATAAGGGCGCCAAACTGGCTACCTTTTGCACCGGTCCTGCTATCCGTAAAACGTCATCGAACCTGATCAGCGAAATCATTGGCACTTTTGTGCTGATATTTGTGATCTTTTATTTTACCGATGCCGAGATCAAAAAGGACAAGGTTATTATCGGCTTAGGATCATTAGGCGCAATGCCTGTAGCGTTTTTGGTATGGGTGATAGGCCTTGCCCTGGGCGGCACAACAGGCTATGCTATTAACCCCGTGCGGGATTTGGGTCCGCGTATTATGCATGCCCTATTACCTGTAGACAAAAAAGGCAGCAGCGATTGGGGCTACGCCTGGATACCCGTAATTGGGCCTGTTATAGGCGCTGTATTAGCGGCGCTGGCATTTTTATGGCTGAAGATTTAATGTTTAAGATTTAACCACGGAGAGTAAGAACACAAAGGCCACGAAGATTAGCTTCGTGGCCTTTGTAATTATAAAAACATGTCATGCTGAACTTGTTTCAGCACCCCCACTAAACCGTAGCTGAAGTTTCAAACTTCAGCCATTTCAGGCACAAGTTAAGCCAGCACATAAGCCAACCCTTAAACTTGCGCCAGCATGAAGGGTTCGACGAGCTCACCATGACACCCCTGTTATATTACTTCAAATATCCACCCTTTTCAAACACCTTTACCCATACCTGGTAACCGGCATCGTTAGGGTGTAGTCCGTCTGCGGTATATTCGGCTTTTAGGTGGCCTTCGCTATCCAGAAAATTTGGATACAGATCAATAATGTTTACGTTTTTAGCTTTCAGCTTTTTGATGGCTTCGTTAATGGCCAAAATATGCTGATCTTTCCCGTAGTGATTAGGGAATTTACCGAACGACGCGTTTACCGGTAGCAGCGTACAAAAGTAGATCTGCGTTTTTGGCGAACCGGCACGAATGCGGGCTATCATTTTTTTATGGTTGCGGGTAATGATACTATCAGGCACATTGCGCGACATATCGTTAATCCCGATCAGGATAAATATCTTTTTAGGCTGCCCGGCAATTATCTCGTCCATACGTTCTAAAACCCCAAATGTCAGATCGCCGGATATGCCCCTGTTACGGGCGTGCGGATTGTTAAATAATTTGGCCCAATTGCAACGCGCGGTGATGCTGTTACCTAAAAACACTACATCATCAGCAGTAACCGGGTGCGCCTTAAACGAGGCGATGCTATCCGCCGTTATTTTAGGGCGATAAGTGCTATCCATAAACCCGGCCGGATATACCGCAGGCGGTTTAGGCGCAGGTGTTGCGGGTGTAGTTTGTGCGAATATCGTACCCGAGCAAACTATTGCCCCGGTAATTAATAGGATCCTTTTTGCAGATAATAAATTTATCATTTTAATTAAGCATTAGCCAGCAAATTCGCCTTTTCCCTGTTCCAGGTAAGGGCGGTGAAAAATATAGATAAGATACAAGCGGCAAGGATCACGTAGAACGAAGCATTCCAACCGTAATGATCAAGCACCTGGCCAATGGCTATGTTGGCTAAAAGGGCGCTGCCCATATAACCAAAAAAACCGGTCAGTCCTGCTGCTGTACCTGCCGCTTTTTTAGGCACCAGATCAAGCGCCTGCACGCCTATCAGCATCACCGGGCCATAAATAAGGAAACCGATTGATATTAACGAGGCATTTGCTATCCATAAATTACCCACCGGGCACTGCCAATATACCAAAACAGCTACAATGATCAGCAACATATAAATAATTGTGGCGGGCGCACGACGGCCTTTAAATACCTTATCACTCATCCAGCCACAAATTAAAGTCCCGGGGATACCGGCAATTTCAAAGTACGAATACGACCAGCTAATTTGCTTAGGATCAAAATGTTTAACCTCGGTTAAATAGGTAGGCGCCCAATCCTGGATCCCCTGCCTGATCAAATAAACAAAGGCGTTGGCAAAGGCGATATACCATAACAAACGGTTATTAAATACAAAGTTAAAGAAAATCTGCTTCGCCGTTAACTCCTTCTCGTGCTCAACTGAGTAATCTTTAGGGTAGTCATTTTTATAGGCTTCAACCGGCGGCAATCCAACAGATTGCGGGGTATCGCGCACCAGCAGAAAAGCAATCAGCGCGAAGCCTAAAGCGATGAACCCCGGGAAGTACAACTTGCTTTGCCAGGTACCAAAAATAATGATAGCCAAATAAACTACGGCCCCCATCAAAGCGCCACCAACATTGTGCGCGCAATTCCAGATAGACATGGTACGGCCGCGTTCCCTTGTAGAGAACCAGTGTACCACTACCCTGCCGCATGGCGCCCAGCCCATCCCCTGGAACCAGCCGTTAATGAGCAGTATAGAAAACATGATCACCACCGACGAGGTAGCCCACGACATGGTACCCATAATGATCATACAGATGGCGGATAATACCAAACCAATACTCAGGAAATAACGCGCGTTACTACGATCGGATACGTTACCCATCAAAAATTTACTTAAACCATAAGCGATACCCCCGGCTGATAAAGCAAAGCCCAGATCTGACTTTGAATACCCCAATTTGATCAGGTCGGGCATCACTAACGAGAAATTCTTCCGCACCAGGTAGTAGCCCGCATACCCTAAAAATATCCCGATAAATACCTGCCAGCGCATGGCTTTGTATTTTGGATCGATCTCCTCTTTTGGCAGTTGCTCTTTATGGACGGCAGGCGAAAATATCTTTGATATCATTTATAATTGATTTATGGCTTGGTTAGGTTTTATTGAAAGTACAGGTTGGGATAATCGGTGATGATACCGTCTACTCCTAAGGCTTTCAGGGCGGCTATATCTTCTTTAGTATTTACTGTCCAGGGCAATACTTTTATGCCGCGCGCATGGCATTCTTTGATCATATCGGCTGTTACCAGTTTAAACGTTGGACTGTATACAAATGGATCGTAACCCAAATCTGCCAGGTTTTCGGCCAGACTTAGTTTGTTTTCAACCAGATAAGATGTGCGTACGCCCGGATATTTTTTATGAATAATCTGGATGGTACGCTTATCAAACGACTGGATCACTACGTAGGGCAATATCTTTTTTTCGATGATCACATCCATCAGCAGCTTTACAAATGTTTCGGGATCGGGATTGTAGAGCTCGTCATCCTCCTTGCTGCATTTGGTTTCGATGTTATAAAGCACCTGCCGTTTGCCTGTAACCTTAATATGGTTTTGTACGCTGTCAATCAAATCGGCCAGCAAGGGAACACTCACTTTTACCCTTTTTTGCTGTGGAAATTTGGTATAAGGTTTCGATCCTACATCAAATTTGGCTATATCAGCATAGTTCATTTTGTAAAGCACATATTTCTTGCCGTCCTCTTTCGGGATCTCTTTCCCATCAGGTAAAAGCGCGAATAAGGGGTTAAAGACATCGTCATGCGCTACTACCACTTTACCATCGGCGGTAATATGGGTATCCATTTCCAGGGTTTCAACGCCCAAATCAACAGCATTCAGCATAGCCGGAATAGTGTTTTCGGGCATTAAGCCACGGCCGCCGCGATGGGCTTCCCTGTCGTACGCCGGATACGGCGCGTTCTTCAGGTTCTTTACCTGCTGGGCTTTACAACCGGCCATGGCAAACCCGGCTACTATGGCTAAGTAAATTGCTTTTTTCATCTCTTCTTAATTGGTTATTATTACAGGTAACCAGCAATTAAATGCTCATTTCCTTTTCGTACTTATCGCCAAAGCGGTCGGTTGCTACCACTTTTATTTTTTTAACACCGGCATCAACATGTGCTATAAACAAATGGTCGGTTTTTTTGGGTTCTGCAAACGATCGTTTAGCCGGTAGCTGATCGCCCTGGTATAACTGCACGGTCAGCGGGTCAAATCCCTTCTGGTTTTCCATAGCGCCTTTAGGCTGCCCATCGGCCCAGTACTCTACCTTCCATTGCGGGTCCCAGTTCCAAACGTTGGCAATTACGCGTTTTTGGTTGGTCAGTTCATCGGCATATAATGCAATCTGGTACGATTTATCCTCACCGGTTGATTTGTAGTACCATTTCATATCGTTACCATCAACATGGTAAACGCCGTAACCACGCGGGGTGCCGTCCTCACAAACGGGGCCAGTCCACCAGGCGCCGCAAACAGTACCGTGGTTATGCTCGTAAACATTATCGGTTATCACATTACGGTGATAATGTGTATGGCCCGACATAATGTGCGCATTTTTATAAGGCGCCATCAAGGCATAAAGATCTTTATTATTTTTTACCTGGTTGTGTACCGGTATATGCAGGCACACGATCAGCAGGCGGTCTTTCGGTACATTTTGCAGGTCTTTTCGCAGCCAGTTCAGCTGTTCGGTGGTAATATAACCATCATATTCGCGGTCGGGGCCCAGGTACCGTACATTATCAATAACCGCATAATGCGCCTTACCCCTGTTAAACGAGTAATAAGTTGGCCCGTAATGCTTTTTAAAGGTTTTGTCCGATTGATCGTCTCCCCCCTGTCGGTAATCCTCATCGTGGTTGCCCAGCGCCTGGAAAAACGTAACATCCATTCGGCGTATCGCCTCGTTATGCTGAACAAACAGGTCGTGGTTATCCCACACCAAATCGCCTACGCAGATGCCGTGTACCAGTTCATCAGCGCCCATTTCTTTTACTACTTTGCGCACATCAGGCACCGACGTTTCCATCATTTGCTTCACATCGGCCATGTTTTTCACCTGCGGGTCGGCCCAAAGGATAAAGCTATGCTTATCGTCGGCGCGGTTTAGCGGCACCAGCTTAAAATCGTATTTGGCATTATCGGCTACAGGCACATAAAATTTGGCCAACCGGTCCTCATGCGGGAACTCATACCCGGACGGTACACTTACAAAAACAAACTCGGCATTGATATCTTTAGGTAGCTTGTATACCCCGTCGGCACCCGTTTTCACTACGCTGTAACCATCCGATACCCATACATCAGCAAGGGGTTTCCCTCCGGCTGTTACTTTGCCGGTTACGGTATCATCATCGGTTAGCGCGTATAAAAAATTAGTTTTAAAGGTTAGCGCAAGCCCGCCGGAGACAAACAGCACTTTTTTAATGAACGATCTGCGTTTCATAGTGTAAAATCAAATTAAATATGGGTTATAATTATAAAGGAAGCAGGGTTTTAGCCCTGCTTCCTTTTCTATTGGTTTTAATTATGGTTAAATTAATCTTTAACTACTGTAGCCGGAACACCTGCAGGGAATTCACCTTCTATCTCGTTAATCTGCGATGTTTTGCTTAACACCACCAATGTTTGCGACCTTGCTTTAACCCATTTACCTAAACGCGCGCTATAAACACCACCCAATTTATAGTAGTTACCAATATCGGAAACAGCGGGGTAGGTTAACGACAGTGTATTAGTACCTTGCCTATAGTATGGTTGAGGTTTTAATGTAATTGGGTCTACCGTATCGTAAAAATCGGTATTAGCTACGCGGTAACCCAATTCGGGCGGGCCGGCTGTATATAAGGAGCCACCGGTTGAAATAAATTCACAATCGATAGGCGTACTTGCCGAGGTTACATTTATACCCTCAAACACAGCAATACCCGATGCGTTACCGCTATTGGCTAATATGCCGCCAAATGCCGTACCAAAACCTTCCCCTGCTTTGTTTACATAATCATAGTTACGTATCCAGTTAGACGAAGCTATGGATGTTGATGCGGGCAATGTAGAGGTTGCAGGGCCGTTAATTAGTTTGCCGGTACCTCCTACGTAAAAGAATGTACCTTTTTTGGCGGTGCCCGAAGTCATATTTATCTTATATGTTTTAAACTGTATGGTTGTTGATGTACCACCCGTAGCCCAGCCATTTGCAGGGAAGCCCAGCGGTGTTGCTGCACCCGCGTTATTACAAAATACTAACGAGTAAGGTGTTACAGAAAAATCTATATCCTTGGTAGCTATAAACTGCACATATTCGTAATTACCGTCGGAACCTATTACATCGCTAATAAAACCGCTGATAACAAAAGGTACATTTACAATTTCCGAACTTAAAATTACCAGATCATTAATGTTACGCAAGCGTAATTGCGGCACTAAACTGCCTGTACTGCCAACGGTGTTAAATACAATACCGTAAAAGTTAGCACTCACCGGCAATGATGTATTGGCAAAGGTTGCCGTAGCCTCGGTATGCAGTGTAATGTTATCAAAACCGTCATTCACCAGTTTATCGCCGCTAAATTTATCAGCCGCGGTTGGTATCGGGTCAAAACCGCCTTTTACAACAGCCACCATAATACTTTCGTAATCTGCAGGTTTAGCTAATAACTGGCTGGTGGTAGCTTTAGTTACCACAACAGCCGCGCCGCTCCTTACTTTGGTAACATTGCTTGCCGAAAGGTTGGTAACTTGCAATATGCCGTTGGCGCGGGTAAGCGTACCGCCGTTAAGGTTAATAACTACCGAATCGCCGGGTACGTATTTGGCAGCATCGGCGCCTATATTTATGGCTATACCCCTGTAAATATTAAGGCGACGGTGATCTTGTACCACCAGCAATCCTGCAGGCATATTCTTACCCGTGTGGTCTGAAATTACCACACCGGTCAATTTATCCGAACCGTACATAACGTTGGTATTTAAAACCACGTCGGTACCCTGATATATCTGGCGCAGGTCTAACGCCGGGATATAGGGACTAATAACGCCACCCGGATAGTTGTTACCTTTTTGGCAACCAGACCACATGCCGAGGCCTGAAAGGAACAAAAATGAGTAAAATAATATCTTTTTCATGTTTTTGATTTTTTATATCGATGATAAATGATATGCCTGTATTATGGTTTTTGCCACCAAACTTGTGTGCTGATGACATCCTGGCCCTGGGTTGCTACAGCTGCTGTATAATTAGCCGGATTGGCCGATTGTACATATATAGGGTAGTTTAACCTTGCAGGCATGATCTTATTATTTAATAACCCTGCGCCTTTTGGTAATACCGGATGGCCTGTACGCCTGTTCTCGAACCATTCCTGCGAATCGGTAAAGAACAAAGCATAGTATTTTTGCACGTGGATAGCTTCCATTTTGGCGTCGAGTGATGCTGCATCATTCCAAACTATACCCGCAGCAGCTTCATAAGTTGCGGTTGTAATAGGCGCTGTAAAATAGGTTGGCAACCAAAAGGTAATTGCGGCAGTTACACCATTATCGTAATAGCCCTGTGCAGTACCTTTGGTGATATAACCTTTAACAAATGCCTCTGCCAATATAAATTGCAACTCGGCATAATTCATGATATTGCCCGATAGCGGCTCGTTTTCATAAGTTCTGGTACTGGTTGTTGAATAAAAGTAAGAACGCTGGTGCCCGCTTGGTAACGAACCTGCGGCATAGCCGCTTGGTGTACCTACAAAAGAACCGTTGCTGGGCGCAATCGCCCAAACACCGCCTGCAACCCCATTTATCTGCGTATATAAACGCGGATCGCTCCACTTGGTTAGGTTGTCCAAAAAGAACGATGTTAACGAAGGGGCCCTCCAATCCTGCTCGCGCACACCGTTGATGAATGGCGATGTTAAATAACCTGTACCGGTCCATCTCAAAACAGCAGCATCGGTATTACTGGTCATAATAGGGTAGTTAGACGAGCTAACATCAATGATATCTTTGATCTTAGCCTGTACATCTGCAGCAACCTCGGCCTTGCCTGATAACCGCAGCAGTAACCTTAAATAAAGTGAATTTCCAAACTTGCGCCACAGTGCAACGTTACCGTTATAAACCGGGTCGCTGGCGCCGTTTACGTTGGTAGCTGTTTTAAGCAGGGTGTTGGCATTTTCCAGTTGTTTAAAAATATCAAGGTAAATATCTTTTTGCTTATCAAATTTAGGTTCAAATAACAGGCTATCCCTCCCCAGGTTCGACTGAAAGTACGGGATGTCGCCGTAAGTGTCCGTAAGTATAGAATAGATCCACGACTGGCATATCAGCGAGATACCTTTATAACCTGCACTTGCCGTAAGCGGTTGATTGGCTATAGTGTAAATATCTTTAAAATTGCTGAGTTGAATGTACAGGTTATTCCAGGTATAATCAGCCTGGTTAGGCTTAATATCGTACCTGAATACTGCGCCCTCACCATCGGTCTCGTTTACAGTTACCTGTACCAGTTCGTTGTTAAAACTACGTGACTTCAGCATGTTAGCGCTAACGGTGTTAACCAGGGCCGGCGCAAGTAATTGCTGCGGTAGCGCGGTAAGCGACGCGTTAGGGTTGATATTAAGTTCGCTAAAATCTTTTTTGCATGATGACATCAGAAAGCCGCTAAGGGCAAAGGCGAACATCAATTGATATAAATTCTTTTTCATTTTTTGATCGTTGCTTAAAGTGTGATAACTAAATTAACACCCATAGTACGTGTTGACGGGAACTGGCCTACCTCGAAACCCTGCGTAATATCAGAGCCGTTAAGCGTACCAAATTCCGGATCAAATCCCGGCCATTTTGTCCAAATAAACAGGTCGCGACCGTATACACCTACAGTGGCACGCTGCACACCTATCTTACTTGTGAACCTAACCGGCAGGGTGTAATCCAAACGCACCTCGCGCAGTTTAATAAAGTTGGTGCTGTAAGTAGAACCTTCGGCGTTATAGCTACCGTAGGCGTGCTGATAATATTGATCTATATCTGTTGCTGTAACATCATTAGGGCGAAAAGTACCATCGGCATTTCTAACCACACCATTACCGATAATACCGTTATAACGGCCCGGAAGTGTATTGGTTGTTTTTCCCTGTTCGGCTAATTTATAAGCAGTAAGCGAGTAAGCTACCGCTCCATACTGACCATCAACTAAAACACTCGCGTGGAATTGCTTGTACTTAAAATCGTTATTCAAACCCATTTTCCATTTAGGTTGGGTATTACCCAAATAAACCGGGGTAGATGTTGTTAAGGCTGTACCAACTGCTTGTACTGCAGGGTCGGCGTTGTAAATTACCTGCCCGTCTGGTGCGCGCTGGTAACCTATCCCGTAAAGGTCGCCCATGCTGCCACCTACCGTAGCAACTAACTGGCCCTGGCTTACAGGGCCTGTTTGTAATACAATGCTGCTGTCCGACAGTTCGGTGATCTTATTACGGTTGGCCGAGAAGGTATAGTTCATACTCCACGAAAATTTATTTGTCTTTACCGGGGTACCATTCACGGTTAGCTCCACACCTTTATTTTTTACCCGGCCAATATTAACTACCACTTGCCGCGCACCTGCTGCTGCATCAATGATGCGATTAAGTTGCTGGTTCCTGGTATCGCCTGTATAAAGGGCTACGTCAAAACCTAAACGGTTGTTAAATAAGCGCACATCGGCACCGACTTCAAATGTTAATGTACTAAGCGGTAAAAGATTTGGGTTTGGTAATAACGTTGGGTTAACTAAACCACCGTTATAAGTACTGCCTGCCGACGAGTAGGCAAAATTTACACGGTAAGGAATTGTTGAACCAACACCTACTTTAGATGCCGAGAACCGTAATTTGGCAAAACTGATTTGGGTAGGCAGCTTAAATGCATCCGTTGCACTAAAGGCTAAACTGGCCGATGGGTAAAAGAAGCCTACTTTATCGGTACGCTGTGCCGAAGCCAGGGTACTGTTCCAATCCTGGCGACCGGTAATATCCAAAAACAGGTAATCTTTGTAGCTGGTAGTAAGCAAGCCATAAAAGCTGTTGATGGCAAATTTTTGTGTCACCGGTACAGTGATCAGCGGGCCTGCATTGTTAGATGTAGTATATATACCTGGATAAGTAAGTGAATCGGCACGTACTTCATCTACCTTATAGGTATTTTTAAGCATACTGCCACCTGCTGTAGCACTAAAGTTAAAATCCTTTACCTTTTTATTATACCTTAATAAGAAATCGGCGCTGGCTTCCTGGCTGTAGATATCCTGCGTGCGGAACGATCCTTTAGGATATTTAGTACCGGCATCATAAGGGCGGTCTTGCTCACGCGCTTCATAACTCATATCCAGGGATGTGCGTAACTGCAGGCTAAACTCTTTAGTAATGGCATAGGTAGCTTGTACGTTACCTGTTACCGCGTTACGATTGGTTTTGTTCAAAAACTCGTAACTGATAGCGTAAGGGTTTTCGGGGAACGAGCTGAACGGGAATTCGATAACACGGCCAACCTGTCCATTTTTCCAATAATTCTTTAACCAATCAATATCAGCGCTTGGCTGCCAAAATATGAACCAATACATTAACGATTGGTTACCATAACCTGCGCCAGGTAAATTATCGCTGAATTTATTTTGATAGTTAACTTTTGAACTGATGGTTAGTTTATCGTTAATTTTTGAATTGACAGATAAACCAACTGACGTACGGTTATATCCCGTATTGGGCGTGATCCAATCGTTCTGAACATTACCTGCCGAAAAGCGTGCGGTGGTTTTATCGCTGCCACCATCTATGCTGATGTTATTGGTCAATGTTTTAGCTGTATTAAAAAAACTATGGATCTTATCAGGATAAGCTACCCATGGTGTACGCTCTTTACCCTGCGCCTGGGTTACAGGATCAAACTGGTAAAACATCTGTCCGTTAAACCGCGGGCCATAGGCCGAGCTTGTACCGCTGGTACTGATACCATCAGGACCTGCGCCGTACGAATAATAATTGGCTCCCAACGTTCCCTGGCCATATTCATACTGATAATCCGGCCAGCGGTTAACTTTCTCTATATTAGCATTAGATGTAAAAGTAATACCAAGGCCTTTCTTTTTTTGACTGCCGGATTTGGTAGTGATCATTACCGCACCATTAGATCCGCGCTCACCATATAATGCCGAAGCGCCCGGGCCTTTTAGTATGGTTACACTTTCAATGTCATTGGGGTTAAGATCGTTGATGCTGCTACCATAGTCGGCCGGCATATTATCGCTCCCGGTACCGTATACGGTCTCGCCGCTTATACCGGTGCGCCTGCCGCTACCACTGCTAACAATAACACCGTCCACCACTATTAAAGCTTCGTTACTACCGGTCAGGTTGTTTTCGCCACGCAGTATGATCTTGGTAGATCCGGTAGGGCCGCTATTAGAGCGTACCAGGTTCAAACCTGCTACCTTGCCCGAAAGCGCGTCTGTCCAGTTGGAGGATAACGCATTGGTCAATTGTTCGCCCTTAATTGTTGTAGTGGCATAACCCAGCGCCTTTTCATCGCGCTTAATACCCAATGCCGTTACTATCTTAACTTCCTCAAGCGCGGTAGCTGATAATTTTAAGCGAATATTGATCTTTTCCTGATTGGCGGTAAAGGTGCGCGTTAATACCTCGTAACTTACAAAGGTAAACCTAATCTCGGCGCCCTTTGGCACACGGATGCTAAACAAACCATTTGCATCGGTAAGGCCCAATGTCCGTCTGTTGGCATCGGCAATGCTTACACCAGGGAGCGGGCTGCCATCAGCATCGTCTACCACTGTACCTTTTACGGTAACTACATCAGCTTGCTGTGCTTCCGCTAAACGCGGCAAAACCATTAACGCTACAAGTATTAATGGTAACATTTTTACCAGGGGCCTATGCAGCCACCCGTCAAAAAATGATGCTTTCAGTGCTTCAATTTTCCTGTTTAAAGTACAGGAGATTTGAAAAAGCACCTCCACATAATGAGTAAAGGTTTTCTTCATAATAATTCAGGATTTTACGATTGGTTTTGATTTGTTGGTTTTATTAATTTCATTTCCTTGTGATTAAACCACAAAGATGCTTCATCTATGTAAATTTAGTTTTAATTTAGTATTAACAGTTACTTAACATTCATTATATCGCCACTTTGTTACCATGCTGCATTAAAGCCGGGTAGTACGGTTCTAATAAATATTGATTAGCTAATTGCGTAAACTGCTGCACCTGTGCGACTTCCCAATTTTCATCATAGCCCAACTCCGATGAAATAATTTTGGCCACCGCCGGCGCCATCAATATGGCCGCTTTAGCATCCAGAAACAAAACCCTTAGCCGCCGCGCCAGCACATCCTCAATATTACGCGCCATCTCGTTACGTACCGCCCAAACCACTTCGGCCCTGATGATATCATACCCATCCAGTAAAACTGCACCCATTCCGGAATTCTCCGCTGCAAGTTTCTTAATACCTTCGGCATCAGCACCATAGCAAGCCAATGGCCCCACTGGTACGGCTGTAGTATAACCATGGATATGTGTTTCCCGCGAAGCGCATTTCGCCGGGTGTAGTTTAGCCACTTCTATCGCTTTATCAATTACGTCTTCGGCCATTTTACGGTAAGTGGTCCACTTACCGCCGGTTATAGTGATCAGGCCCGATGAGCTGACAATTAATTTGTGACTGCGCGAAATTTCTTTGGTTGCACCGGTATCATTACCCGTAGCGGCCAGGGGCCGTAAACCTGCAAAAACAGACAATACATCTGTCCGCTTAGGTTTTTTGGTCAAGTATTGCGATGCGGTATTCAAAATAAAATCAATCTCCTTTTCCAGCGCAACCGGCTCCAGGCTGTGCTGGTTTAACGGCGTATCGGTGGTGCCCAATAGTAAGCTGCCATGCCAGGGCACAGCAAAAAGTACACGTCCGTCATCGGTTTTAGGGATCATCAGCGCGCTTTCACCATTTAAAAACGATTTATCCAATACCAGATGCACACCCTGACTGGGCCTTACAATAGGTTTATTTGATGGGGTATCCATTTGCAATATCTCATCAACAAATACACCTGTGGCGTTAATTACAACTTTGGCTTTCAGCGTGTACTCTTTTTGCCCTTCCATATCAAAGGCCTTAATACCGTTTATTTTTTCGCCGTTTTTAAGCAGCCCGGTAACCTTCATATAGTTAATCAGCACACCGCCGTTATCCGCACAGGTTTGCGCCAGGTTAATGGCCAAACGCGCGTCGTCAAATTGGCCGTCGCTATAGCGCACACCGCCTATCAGGTTCTTTTTCTCTAACCCTGGGATGGCTTGCAGCACCTTTGGGGTTGACAAAAATGCCGAATGCTTAAAGCCACGGTTACCTGCCAGCAAATCGTACACCTTAAGACCAATTAAGTACATGAATTTTGATTTTAAACCAAAGGCCGGAATAATAAACTCCTGCTCCTTTACCAAATGCGGCGCGTTCTTAAAAAGCAAGCCCCGCTCCTTCAGCGCTTCGTAAACCAAACCAATATCGCCCTGTGCCAGATAGCGCACACCACCATGCACCAGTTTAGTACTGCGGCTTGATGTCCCCTTTGCAAAGTCGGCCTGCTCAACCAGTAAAGTTTTAAAACCACGCAAAGCAGCATCAAGTGCGGTGCCTAAACCCGTTGCCCCACCACCTACTACAATTACATCCCAGGCTTCGCCTTTGTTAATTTCCTGTATAAAAATATCCCGTTCAAATTTCATTCCGCTTAGTTTCGTATACAAATATTGCAATTGTTTTTGAAATAAAAACAAACAAAACGAAACATATTTTCCACCAAAACAGCCGAATTACTTAAAATTCACTGGTTTCACATTATTATTGGTTTTTTTTCAATAAAACAACGTAATGTTTACGAAATCATTAGATTCAGGAAGAAACTTACTAAGTATCAAATTTTTAAGCGCGCGGTCCTTAGGTTATCTCTTAAGTACACACCAGGTTGTCATACAGCGCATATTTTGCACGTTGGTGGTTTTAATGGGTTCAAATAACTCGCCGCCCAGTTCGCGGGTGTATTCAAGCAGTGTTTCCTGGTTTACCAGGTAGCGGGTACTGCCATCGGGTAAATAATAGCGGCCGTTGCCTAATGGTTTAACTAATTCTTCTATACCTATATCGGATGCCAGACGGGCGAACAGGTAGCCACCCGGCTTAAGTACCCGCCAAACAGAGCGCAGCATATCATCAAAGTGGTTATGATCCTGCGCGAAATGCAAAACCGCGCTGCAAATAGCCAGATCAAAAAATGCATCTGCATAAGGCATATCCTCTGCTTTGGCTACAACAAAATTACCTGCCGGAAGCGCGGGCGCCAATTGCGCCGATAATTGCCGTACAGCCTCAACCGCCCTTGCATCAGCATCCATGCCATAAACATGGTAACCGTTGCGCAAAAAATAGTGCAGGTTGCGGCCTCCCCCACAGCCAACATCCAATATGGTTTGGCAATTGCTAAAACGGCCTTTCAGCAACTGATCGAACAAATAGATATCAATGTTGCCGTATAAGGCTTGTGGGTCATTAGTCATTAGTCATTAGTCATTAGTCATTAGTCATTAGTGGGAAACTGATCTTGCAAATTAATGTTTTAAGGGGATATGTTTTAACTATATTTACTGTAAGCTTTTATTATGCCTAAGGAAGAAACCGCCGACCTGCTTAATTACCTTGCACCATTGCCATCCGCTATGCGGGATAAAGTGCTTTGGCTGCGCGGTTTTGTATGGGATGAATATCCGCAGTGTAACGAGTTGATCTACGATAATTACAACGCGGTGGCCATCGGCTGGTCGCCGACCGAAAAACTGAGCCATGTGTTTTGCTCCGTTGCCGTTTACCGCGCCGGATATAATATCCACTTCGGGTTTTACTGGGGTGCAGAAGTGCCCGATCCTAAAAAGATGCTGATAGGCAAGGGTAATCAATACCGGTATATCCAGGTAAAAGACCTTATTGATTTCCCCATTGATTATATCAGGCAACTGGTGATGGACGCCTATATTTTATCGCTGAATAAAATAAAGGACCAAAAACTGGTTGTTGAGGGTAAAACCATCGTCAAATCTGTTTCAACAAATAAACGGGCAAAGAAAAAAGGCGACCAGTAACTACCTTATATTTCAATTTAGCGGGTGGCCGCTGTGCGGATATAGCATATATATGATAAACAGTAATTTTGCGTTAGATATTAAACTCCATGAGCAAATTTCCCATACCCGATACTGTGCTGTATGTATGCACCGGCAGCAAATGCGCCAAACGGGGCGGGAAAAGCATGTATAAAACAGCCCGGGCTTTGGCCAAATACGATAGAAGCTTTGAAGTGGTACGTACAGAATGCACAGACCGGTGCGATTGGGCACCGGTCTGCGCTATACAACCGGGTAATACCTGGTTAAAAGAATATGCCGAAAAGGATGTACTGAAGCTATTACAGCAACAAATGCAGGGGCAAAAAGATTAAGCTTCGCTGTCGTATTTAATATCGCCTACGTGTTTGTCAATTTGCCAGCGTCCTGTACCTTCTTCGCCAATTACCTCAAACAATTCCAGCGCGCGGCGTGCTTTGTATTCTTCTTCACGCTGCTCTTTCAGGAACCAGTTTAAAAATTCGAGGGTTACATAATCCTGCTCCTTATGGCAGCGGGCGGCAATGTTTTTAATAGATTGCGTTACGCTGATCTCCTGGTCAAGGGCATCCTCAAATACTTCTTTAAATGAATTGTATTCTATTTTAATACCGCTTACATCGGGCGAAACAGCTGTGCCGCCCATATCCAGCACGTATTTAAAAAACTTGAGCTGGTGGGTACGTTCTTCTTCGGCTTGTTTAAAAAAGTATGCAGATGAACCGTCAAAACCATTCCTGTCGCACCATGATGCCATGGCTAAATAAATGGACGATGATTGCGCTTCCTTCTTTATCTGCTGGTTTAAAAGGCTCTCTATATCCGATGATATCAGGCACTTTACACGGATCAAATCTTTCATATCTAAGATGCTTTTAGGTGAATTATAACAATAATAGTGCTATAAATTAACAATATACCTATCAGGATATAATATAAAATGAGTCTAAATACGATTAAACGGCCAAACGGTACAGACGATCGTAAATAATGTGGTTAAGTTCCAGCATGGTAAAGGCACCCTGCAGCAGTTCTTTAAAGTGAACGATCTCTATAACAGATAGAATATAAGAATGATCGCAGGCGCAGATAAAAACGATCTCGATATCGGCAGACTTCCCGCTTTTCAGCAGGATGGCATCTACATCTATATTATAAACTGCTTTTTTGAGTTTCAGCAGGCAGCGGTAATCAAAGCGCGCCAGTTTCCCGGCAAAGTCAACATACCAGCAGCTTTCTCTGTCGGATTGATAGATCCCTCCCCAAACGGTTGTAAAAACCTCGGTTAGTTTCATTTCATCAATTAGGAGTTCTGTCTCTTGCATCTATGATTCCTTTGCGATACAAAAGTGATCATTATTTATAATTAATCCAAATAAGATTAAAGAATTATCTGATCAGGAAATCATACTTTGCTAATGCCGCGACGAACTAAATCACTCCAGCCTTCTCCAACTCCGCAGCCATTTGCTGCTGCAGGCTCAATGCTTCGGCGCGGGCAGCATCTGCAAAGTCTTCGCCGTTTGAGGCGTAGATGATAGAACGTGAGGAGTTGACCAGCAAGCCACAATCTTTATTCATCCCATATTTACACACATCTGATAAGCTGCCGCCCTGTGCGCCAACGCCCGGGACCAGTAAAAAGTTGTCGGGCGCGTAGGCGCGGATGTTGGTAAACTCGGTACTTTTGGTTGCCCCCACGACATACATAATGCGGTCGGCGCCAGCCCAGGTATTAGCCTTTTTAATAACAGACTCATATAAATAACCACCCTCAGTTTCCAGGTATTGGAAATCCTTACTGCCTACCGACGAGGTAAGCGCCAGGATGATCACCCACTTACCCTCGTAAGCTAAATAAGGCTTTACACTATCGTTACCCATATAAGGGGTAACGGTGATCGCGTCAAAATTCATCCCCGATGTGGCCTCGTCAAAAAAGGCGCGGGCGTATTTATCAGATGTATTTCCGATATCGCCGCGTTTGGCATCAATAATATTCAGGGTATCTGCCGGCAGGTATTTGCAGGTATCAATTAAGCTTTGCAGGCCTTTAATACCATAGCTTTCATAAAAGGCAGAGTTGGGTTTATACGCCACACATAAATCGCGGGTGGCATCAATAATGCGTTTGTTAAATTCAAAAATGGGATCGGGATAGGCTTTTAAAAAGCTGGGTATCTTATCTAAATCGGGATCTAACCCCACACATAAAAACGATTTTTTCTTTTTGATTTCGGCAATAAGTTGTTCCCTGGAAAGCATACGGTAACGGTAAGATGTATTTTGATTGTAAAAAAACTAAAAATTCCCTTAACTGTTAAGTCTCCGGAAAGATATTTTATTAAAAAGTTTGAAATAATAAATTTTATTAGTTAAAATTGCATCGTTATCCTTTGAATTTTTCTTGCACCAAAGAAACAGTTTAAAAATTCCACGTTATTTTACTAAATAAAATTACAAGTTTTGGCGTTGTTTTTGTGTGTTTTGGCTAACAAAATATCTCTCAATTTTTAAAAAATCCTTTTGAATTATAAATTCATCCCATGTCTGATATTACTATTGAATTGAACGATAAACTCGTTTCAGAACTGCGTGATATGGCCCGTACTTTAGGCATTGCCGAAGCAGACGAGCTACGCAAACCACAACTTATTACCCGCATTGTTGAACAACAGCAGCTAATTGAAGCCGCCCGTGCGCAACAAAGCATTTTAGCCAGCAACTATGCCGAAATTAACGCAGAACCAGTTGCCGCTACCGAGGATGCTGATGACAAGCCCCGCAAAAGAACCCGCGTTATCAAAGCAAAATCATCAACTACACCACGTGTTGATGTTCCATTAAATGATACCAACCTTTTTGAAGAAGAAGACGAGCCGCCTTATACCACGGATGAAGAAGCGCCTGTAGCCGAACCCGCACGTGAAGTGATAACCGGCGATGATGATGAGTCGCCTGTTAAAGCAGACGAGCGCCCGGCCGATAGCCGTACCCCCAAATTTGAACGCCGCCAGCCAAATCAGCAGCAGCAAAACAAAAAAGACGAGGTTAACCTTGATTTTGATAATGTTATTGTGAACGAAGGCGTATTGGAAATTATGCCCGATGGCTATGGCTTCCTGCGCTCATCTGATTATAACTACCTGACTTCTCCCGATGATATTTACGTATCACAATCGCAAATAAAACTGTTTGGCTTAAAAACCGGTGATACCGTTCGCGGTAGCATCCGCCCGCCAAAAGAGGGCGAAAAATATTTCCCGCTGGTACGTGTGGAGGCCATTAACGGCCGTGTACCTGCCGAAGTGCGTGACCGTGTCCCGTTTGATCACTTAACGCCTTTGTTCCCGTCAGAGAAACTGAGCTTGTTCACCGATCCGGGCAATTATTCAACCCGTATTATGGACCTGTTCTCGCCTATTGGTAAAGGTCAGCGTGGTTTAATTGTGGCCCAGCCTAAAACCGGTAAAACCATGTTATTAAAGGATGTGGCCAATGCCATAGCCAAAAATCACCCCGAGGTTTACCTGATCATCCTTTTGATTGACGAACGCCCCGAGGAGGTAACCGATATGGCCCGCAGCGTACGCGCCGAGGTAATCGCGTCGACATTTGATGAGCCGGCCGAGCGCCACGTAAAAATTGCCAATATTGTATTAGAAAAAGCAAAACGCATGGTTGAATGCGGGCATGATGTAGTGATCCTGCTGGATTCTATCACCCGTTTAGCCCGTGCTTATAACACCGTTGCGCCTGCATCGGGTAAAATATTATCAGGTGGTGTGGATGCTAACGCATTGCACAAACCAAAACGTTTCTTTGGTGCGGCCCGTAACATTGAGGATGGCGGATCGTTAACCATCATCGCGACAGCCTTGACAGAAACCGGTTCTAAAATGGACGAGGTGATCTTCGAAGAGTTTAAAGGTACCGGTAACATGGAGCTGCAGTTGGATCGTAAATTATCTAACAAACGGATCTTCCCTGCTATCGACCTTACCGCATCAAGCACACGCCGTGATGATTTGCTGCTTGACCGCGATACATTGCAACGCATCTGGATACTGCGTAACCACTTGGCCGACATGAACTCGCAAGAGTCGATGGAGTTCCTGCAAACACAGATCCGCGGAACAAAAACCAACGAAGAATTTTTAATTTCGATGAACTCGTAGTAGAATAACTATTCAAAAATAAAATTTGGCTTTGTAACCTTTGTGGTCAATTTAACCACAAAGGTCACAAGGTTTTTTTCACAAAGAACACAAAGCTAAACTACTATTTAAAAATTCTTCGTGTCCTTTGTGTTAAGCCATCATGATATTCCTTTGTGGACTTTGTGGTTAAATCGCCACACAACCCAATTTAATTTTGTTGTTAAAGCAGATTTTCAATTTTGATGCAACCTCTTCATCCATCCTTAATAAATTCTTGGTAACTTCACCCCCATGATGCGGACGCGTGTAAGAAAACATCTACCTAATGCCATCACCTGTGCTAATCTGTTCAGTGGTTGTGTGGGTATTGTATTCGCTTTTAACGATAACCTGATAGTTGCCTCCTACTGTATTTTCCTGGCAGCTATATTCGATTTTTTTGACGGCTTTGCCTCCAGGGTGCTGCAGTCGTTTTCGGGTATTGGCAAGGATCTTGATTCGCTAGCCGATATGGTGAGTTTTGGCTTCCTGCCCTCGGCTATATTATACGAGTTATTTTTAAAGTCGCCGCAGATCTATAAAATCGGTGATTATATCTGTTTCATCGCCTTTGCCATAGCCGTATTCTCGGCTTTACGCTTAGCCAAATTTAATATCGATACCCGCCAGGCCGAGATATTTATAGGCTTACCTACACCGGCCAATGCCATCCTTATCGCTTCGTTACCCTTTATTGTAGAACAATACAGCGCCTTTGATCAGTACATTTTAAACAGGTACACGCTAATTGTGCTGGATATTATTATGTGCGCGCTGCTGGTAGCCGAATTACCGCTAATGTCGCTTAAATTTAAGGCCAACGATTCGAACCGTAATTTTTACCGTTATTTATTACTGCTATTTTCGGCTATTCTGATACTATTTTTTAAATTTGCCGCCGTACCGGTGATCATATTTATATACATCACCTTATCTATCATTCAACTAAAATTCGACAATGACAAAGTTCCAGGCTGAAATTGATGTAATGCCCAAAAAAGAAATTCTTGATCCGCAGGGAAAAGCGGTAACAGGTAGCATGAAAAATTTGGGATTGCCCGAAATTCAGAACATCCGCATAGGCAAACACATATCGCTGGAAATTGAGGCCGAAAATGAAGAAACCGCCCGCCAAAAGGTAGACCAGGCCTGCAAAAGCTTATTAGCCAACCTGATTATGGAAAGCTACAGCTTTACTGTGGTAGTAGCTTAAAGCCGAAGGCTGAAAGCAAAAAGCTTTGGTCTTTTAGCTTTCAGCTTAAAGAAGCGCTTCCGTATCCGATTTTATTTTGGCCAGTTTAACCAGGTTATTGGTAACCACGGTTTTTATCCAGCCAAACTTTTCGTTAATTTGGTCTATATCCTGCCCGCCTGCTTTGCAAAGCAGCTCCACATCCTGCATGGTAGCCTGGCAATCCAGCATGCCAAAAAAACCCAGGTTAGGCTTTAGCTTGTGCGCCGCTCCTCCTGCTACTACCCAGTCGCCTGCGGCAATAGCCGTGCTTATGGTAGCTAACAGCTCGGGGGTTTGCTGTAAAAACAGTTCGATGGAATCTACGATAAACTCGTGACTGCCATCTGCAATTTCATAAAGAAAAGAAAGGTCAAAATCCTGATTATCCGCCATCTTATTTTTTTTCTATATCAAATTTATAATTTTTTAACAACCAAACAATCCTGTAAGTTATTTTTAAGTTGTAACATATTTAATTTACTTACCGGATGTATCCATCCGGGGGCTATCTCACTTAGCGGTTCCAGCGTAAAACGCCGGTTTTGCAGCTCGGGATGCGGAATTATTAAACCGGGTTCGTTAATAATATGATCCTCATAAAATAATATATCAATATCTATGGTGCGTGCCCCCCATTTCGCATCACGCTTGCGGCCCAGGTCAAGCTCTACCTGTAATATTTTTTCGAGCACCTGCCGTGGCGACAGCTCCGTTTCAACTAAAAGCACCTGGTTCAGGTAATCCGGCTCGTTTGTTTTGCCCCAGGCCTGGGTTTCATATATGGCCGATTGCTGTACTATAACGCCCACTTTATCCTTTATCCCGGCTATGGCCTGTTCCAGGTAATCAAATCTATCACCCAAATTACTACCCAAAAGCAAAAAAACACTAAACATGTTGTAACAAATATTAAGGATAACGCTCTTAGCTGTAATGCGGCGCTGAATTGTTAAGTTTGCATAGATAAACAGATTATATTTTTTAATGAAACAATTTTTCAAATTTGTACTGGCAACTATTATAGGTATTCTTTTTACCTGCCTGATATTGATCTTTATTTTGATAGGCATTATTGCTTCAGCCGGCAGCGATAAAACAGTTGATGTAGACTCCAATTCCATTTTGCACATTGCATTTACGTACCCAATTGCCGAACGCACACCTAAAAACCCGCTGGCCGGGTTAAGTTTTTTAGGCTTCGACGGCGATAAAGCCGTTGGCCTCAACGATATTTTAGCCAACATTAAAAGAGCTAAAACAGATGATAATATTAAAGGCATTTTCCTGGACGAAAGCTATATGCTATCGGGCCAGGCCACTACCGAGGAGGTACGTAACGCGCTGATCGACTTTAAAAAATCGGGCAAATTCATTGTCGCTTATTCAGAAATATATACACAGGGCGCGTATTACCTGGCATCGGTAGCCGATAAGGTTTATATGAACCCCAAAGGCATCTTTGAATTTAGCGGCTTTAGTCAGCAGGTTACCTTTTTAAAGGGGGCGCTGGATAAGCTGGGTATAGAAGCCCAGGTGATAAAAGTAGGCACCTATAAAAGCGCTGTTGAGCCGTACGTCCTGAACAAGATGAGTGATGCTAACCGCGAGCAGGTTACCTCCTATTTGGGCTCGCTGTATGATCATTTTTTAAACGGCATCAGCACCGCGCGTAAAGTAAACCGCGATACCTTATTTAATATTGCCAATAACCTGAACGTGCAATTCCCCGAAGACGCTTTGAAATACAAGCTGGTCGACGGTTTGAAATATAAAGACGAAGTACTTGACGAATTAAAGCAACGTACAGCAACCTCTAAAAAAAGCAAACTGCACAGTGTGGACCTTGCCGATTATACCAAAAGCGATGGCAAGACTAATGACGGCGAAGAAAAAACATCATCAAAAAACCGGATAGCCGTAATTTATGCATCGGGCGATATTAATGGCGGTGAAGGTAGCGAAGGCAACATAGGCTCGGAAGGGATCTCAAAAGCCCTGCGCGAAGTGCGTTTGGATAGCAAAGTAAAAGCGGTGGTATTACGGGTTAATTCTCCGGGCGGCAGTTCGCTGGCGTCGGATGTAATTTGGCGCGAGGTGAAGCTTACGCATGATGTTAAACCCATCATCGTATCTATGGGCGATTACGCGGCTTCGGGTGGTTACTATATCTCCTGCGCGGCCGATTCGATCATTGCCGAACCTAATACGGTTACGGGCTCTATCGGCATCTTCGCCTTATTACCAAACATGCAGAAACTGTTTAACGATAAGCTGGGGATCACCTTTGATGGTGTAAAAACCGGTAAATATGCCGATTTGGGCACTACCGATCGTCCGCTTACAGCCGAAGAGCGTGCCATACTACAAAACCAGGTAAACCGGGGGTATGATGATTTTACCAAACATGTAGCCCAAGGCCGTAAAAAAACACAGGCTTATATTAACAGCATTGGCCAGGGCCGGGTATGGACAGGCACACAGGCCCTTAAATTAGGTTTGGTTGACCGCCTGGGTAACATTAACGATGCCGTTGCTATGGCTGCTAAAAAGGCCAACGTGAAAGATTATAACCTGGTAAGCTACCCCGAGCAGAAAAGCATCTTCAATAAGTTTGGAGAAGGCCTGACCGCTAAAGTAAAAGCCCGCATGATACAATCGGAATTGGGTGAGAACTACAAATATTACGAGCAAATAAAAACCGTAACCCAAATGATGCGCACTCCGCAAGCCCGGATGCCATTTGAGGTGGTGATTAAATAAGTTTTTGGAAGATATTTAATAGAAAAGCCGCCTGGATGGGCGGCTTTTTTGCGTATTTAAAAACTTCGTAAGTCTTCGGTAGTTCTTAATGTTCAATTCGTACTTTTACCTTCATCAATTATATACATGGAGAACAAACCCATTGCCCGCACGTTTCGCCTTTTATCGCAGCTGATGGAACTGCACGAGGTTAACCCCTTTAAAATAAAGTCCATTGCTAATGCTGCTTTTAAGCTGGATAAGCTGCCCTTCCCCATTGCCGGTAAAACCCTGGCCGAACTGGAAAAAATTGACGGTATAGGCAAAAGCACCGCCACCAAAGTGATAGAACTGCTGGAAACCGGCACCATTGCCGAAATGCAGGAACTGATAGATGCTACCCCACCGGGCATAGTAGAAATGCTGGGCATTAAAGGTATCGGCCCAAAAAAGATAGCCACTATCTGGCACGATCTGGGTATTGAAAATATTGGCGAACTATACTATGCCTGTAACGAAAACCGCCTGATTGAAGCCAAAGGCTTCGGGTTGAAAACACAGGAAGAGATCCGGAAGGTGATTGAATACCGCATGGCCAGCAACGGCAAGTTCCTGTATGCGCAGGTAGAAGCGGATGCGGACAGGCTGATGGATCTGTTAAAAAGCACTCTACCGGGCGGGCTAATAGAGTTTGCCGGCGAATATCGCCGTAAATGCGAAATTATCAGCGAACTGGTTATTGTGGTAGGCAGCCGCGATAAGGATATTTTAGAGAGCGCCTTAATGAATTCGGGCCTGATCAATAACATGAATGCCAATCACCATCACCTGGAAGGCGAACTGGAAAGCGGCCTGCTGGTAGACCTGATTTGCTGCGCCAAAGTTGATTTCCACCAAACCCTGTTTGAACAGACCGGCACCGAGGCACATGTGGAAGCTGTTTTAGCACTTGCTACCGTGCCCATTGAAATACCCGAAACCGAGCATATTATTTATCAAAAAGCAGGCCTGCAATATATGCCGCCCGAACTGCGCGAGGATGACCGATTTATTGAACTGGCACAGCAGGAGAAATTGCCCGAACTGATCACCATTTATGATTTAAAAGGCACGCTGCATAACCACAGTACCTGGAGCGACGGCGTTAACACGCTGGAAGAAATGGCGCTGTATTGCCGCGATGTAATGAAGCTGGAGTATCTGGGTATTTGCGATCATAGCAAAAGCGCTTTTTATGCCAAGGGCATGAGTATTGAAAGCGTTTTAAACCAGCACGAGGAGATTGATCATCTGAATAAAAAGCTGAACGGTTTCCATATTTTTAAAGGTATCGAATCGGATATTTTAGGCGATGGATCGCTGGATTACCCCGATGAGATACTACAGCGTTTTGATTTTGTGGTAGCATCTGTGCACTCCAACCTTAAAATGAGCGAGGAAAAGGCAACCGCCCGGCTAATTAAAGCCATTGAAAACCCATACACAACTATGCTGGGGCACCCAACCGGCCGGTTGTTATTAAGCCGCGAAGGCTACCCTATCGATTATAAAAAGGTGATTGACGCCTGTGCCGCTAATGCTGTGGTGATAGAGATTAATGCTAACCCGCTAAGACTCGATTTGGATTGGCGCTGGCAGCAATACGCGCTGGAAAAGGGCGTTTGGCTATCCGTTAACCCCGACGCGCACCGCACCGAAGGTTTCCACGATATGAAATATGGCGTGTTTGTTGGCCGCAAGGGTGGTTTGTCTAAAGATAAATGTGTTAATGCCTTATCTTTAGCGGAAATTGATCAATTTTTTAAAGAGAAAAAGACGAAGTAGTAAACCCTGTCATGCTGAACTTGTTTCAGCACCCCACTTGCTGAGTAATCAGCATATGAGATCCTGAAATAAACTCGGGATGACCTATTAATTTTTATTGATATTTACACCATGGGCAACCCGCTTAAAAATAAAATACAGGAAAAAATAACTACCCTGCCCGAGTTAAAAAAGCGGGTAGATGGCTGGAAAGCTTCCGGCGAGCGGGTTGTGTTTACCAATGGTGTGTTTGATTTACTGCATACCGGGCATATTACTTATATGGTAGATGCTGCCTCGCTGGGTACTAAACTCATTATCGGGCTTAACTCGGACAGTTCGGTTAAACGACTGAAAGGCCCCGAACGGCCGGTAAACGATCAGGACAGCCGTGCCTTGCTTTTAGCCTCTATGCTTTTTATTGATGCGGTAGTAATTTTTGAAGAAGACACGCCGTTAAACTTGATCAGTACCCTACTGCCTGATGTTTTGGCCAAGGGGGGCGATTATACCGTTGATACCATAGTTGGCGCCAAAGAGGTAATGGCCAATGGCGGCGATGTGGAAGTGATCAGCTTTGTGGATGGCTTTTCGTCTACCGCAATTATCAGGAAAATAAGAGACGCGCAATAACCCGAAATGAAGATACTTGTTATCCGCTTTAGCTCCATGGGCGATATTATTTACACCACACCGGTTGTGCGGTGCCTTAAACAATTGCCCAATGTTGAAGTGCATTTCCTCACCAAACCGGCCTTCCGCTATATCTACGATAATAATCCCTACCTTGATAAACTACTGCTGTTAAAAGACAACTTATCGGATACTATCGCCGAGATTAAGGCCGAACAGTACGATCAGATCATCGATTTGCACAGTAACCTGCGTACCGCCATCATCAAATTGCGTACAGGCATTAAATCATCTACGTATAATAAGCAGCGCATTAGTAAATGGCTGAGCTTAAAATTTAAGCTTAAACTGGTTGCGCCGGTGCATTTGGTAGAACGTTACTTAAAAACCGTTGAATTTTTAGGCGTAAAAAACGATGGCCTGCCGATAGATTATTATATCAAGAAAAATCACCGGTTAAACGAACTGCTGCCTGCTTCGCACCAAAAGTTTATCGCTTTTGTTATTGGCGCTACACATTTCACCAAGCGTATGCCTAATGATCAGGTGATCAGCATTTGCCAAAAACTGCGTTTGCCTGTAGTATTATTGGGCGGTAATGATGTGAGGGACAATGGCCAGATCATTGCCGGGGCAGTTGGCCCATACGTGTATAATGCCTGCGGCGTTACTACGCTTGATGAATCGGTTTACCTGGTATCAAAAGCCGAAACAGTGATTGGCTTTGATACCGGCCTAACCCATATTGCCGAAGCTTTTAACAAGCCCATCGTATCTGTATGGGGCAGCACCGTGCCCGAATTGCTGGGTGTACAACCTTATATGGTTAAAAAAACCTTAACAGCAGGTATTGAGCTGCCTTGCAGGCCCTGTTCAAAATTTGGCCGCAGTGCCTGCCCGCTTGGTCATTTTAAGTGTATGAAGAATATTGATGAAAAAAGTATTGTAACTTTTGTAAATAATTAACAGCCTGCTTACCTTAAATTAGCATCTTTAGTTAAACGATGAAGAAACTCAGCATCATAGCAATGATCATTTGTCTGGCTTACAGCTATGCACATGCACAGCGTAAAATTGAATATGGTTTTAGGATTGGCGGCGGGGTAGCTATCCAGGATATTGCTAACAGCAGCATTTTAGGCAGTAACTCCGTCCGTACTTTTAATGCCAATGTGGTGGTAAATTTCCCGATATTAAAAGATTATTATTTGCGGACAAGCCTGGGCATAGCTAACAAGGGTGGTGTTATTACGGAAGATGCGCTAACCACCACCAATAAAATCACTTATTACCAACTACCTGTAAACATTATGCGTAAATATAATGTACCTACTTTAGGGAAAGTAATAGCCGGTATCGGCGGATATTTTGCCATTGGGGCTAAAGGGACAATAACCTACGAAACACCCAACAGCACTACATCAAATGATATAGCTTTTGGTAATGAAAATGATTTTAAAAAATACGATGGCGGTATTAGCTTAATAACAGGGTTGGAATTAAATAATCACCTTACTTTTAACCTGGGATATGATTTTGGTGTGCTTAATATTGCATCACAAACATTAAAGGATACCGACTATAAAAGTGTTTATAACCGCGCGTTTACCATTACCCTGGGTTTAACATTTTAAATTATTTAACACTTAATTTTTTTAATGAAAAAGCTATTATTAGTACGGCACGCCAAGGCAGGCAGTCATGATATGAAAGATTTTGACCGGCCTTTAACCGATAAGGGTTTGCATGATGCCGCCCTGATAGCCGGTAAACTAAAAAAAGCTGAGTTGATACCCGAGTATATTGTCACCAGCCCGGCCCTGCGCACTAAAACCACCGCTGATATTTTAGCAAAAGTACTGGCCATTACAAACATGGGCGACAATAACCATATCTACGAAGCAAATACGCACAACCTGTTAAAAACCATTAACCATTTACCCGACGAATACAGCTTTATAGCCTTGGTGGGCCATAACCCCGGCATTAGCCAGATACTGTATGAATTAACCGGTGAAGTAAGAGAAATGTCGCCCGGCGATGCGGCCCTGATCGGGTTTGATTTTGATGAATGGGAAATGGTACATACCGATACCGGCAAACTGGCCTGGTACGATTCGCCAAAGAATGTTTAGGTTTTATAGGTAATTTAAAAATTAACCACAGAGCGCACGGAGGTTTTCACAGAGGACACAGAGGCATATCTGTAAAAAATCACCTTTATTCACTATGTATTATCTCATTTTATTTTCATTTATCTCTGTGTTCTCTGTGATTTCTATCTCTGTGCGCTCTGTGGTTAATTTCTAAACCTCAACCTAATTTACCACATAAGTCTTCCCCGGCAGCGACCGTATAAAGCCCTGCATCTCCATATTCAGTAAATTCATAGCTAACTGACTGGTAGGCATATTAATGCGGATAGCCAGGTCGTCAATAGCCAGGGGCAACTTATTTTGCCTGATGGTTTCAAATATTAATTGCTCGTTAGCCGACAGGTCGATTGGCAGCATCAATTGTTCAATCGGCTTTGCATCATCCTTTTTCTCCCAGCCCATAATGTAAGCCAGATCGGCCATACAGGATAACAGGGCGGCCTTATTATTACGGATCAGGAAATTGCAGCCTTCCGAAAATTCATCGTTGATCCTTCCGGGGAAGGCAAACACATCCCGGTTATAGCTGTTGGCAATTTCGGCGGTGATCAGCGCGCCGCCTTTTATGCTGGCCTCTACCACAATAGTGGCATCGGCCATACCGGCCACAATACGGTTGCGCTGCGGGAAATTCTCGCGGTTAGGTATTGTTCCCGATGGATACTCGGTCAGCACCGCGCCATTTACCTGCATTTTATCGGCCAAAGTCCGGTTGCCGGCCGGATACATGGTATCAAAACCATGCCCTAAAACGCCAACCGTTGGAATATTAAACTTCAGGCTTTCGCGATGCGCGGCTGTATCAATACCCAGCGCCAGTCCGCTTACAATTAAAATGTTATACTGCTGCAATTCCTCAATCAGCAGGTGGCAAAGCTGTTTACCATACTCGGTAGCGT
Source organism: Mucilaginibacter sp. GW821-FHT07H05 (assembly GCF_059418485.1). Classification (NCBI taxonomy): domain Bacteria; kingdom Pseudomonadati; phylum Bacteroidota; class Sphingobacteriia; order Sphingobacteriales; family Sphingobacteriaceae; genus Mucilaginibacter; species Mucilaginibacter sp. GW821-FHT07H05. The sequence goes on along the minus strand of NZ_JBWKPY010000001.1, from coordinate 469,250 downwards.
TACGTGTACCCACAATGCTGATTACTTTAGGTACGTTCAGATCGGCATTGCCCCTGCTATAAAGCAGCAGCGGCGCATCGTCACACATTTTTAACCTTTTGGGATACCGGGCATCGGTGTAAAATATGGGATCTACCTTGTTTTTTTCTATAAAAGTCAGTTCTTTTTCAGCCCTTAGTAAATGAGGTGTCATGTCTGATAACAGCTCTACCCTTTTATCGCTGATGCCCGGCACATTTTTCAGTTTGTACGGCGGAGTTTTAAATACACCTTCGGCGCTACCTGCGTAAGCGATAAGGGCGCGGGAATAAGCCGGGCCAATTCCTTTTATAAATGTGAGGGCAATTTGGTGTAATAGCGACATATAAGCCCGCTAATATAAAAAACAACCGTTAAATGCTAAAATAATTAGGAAAATATGTGGCGCAGCTTACTTTATTGGTGCAAACGCAACATGCCTGTAGGGTTAACACAACTTAACACAATTCATGCATAATTTTTTATAAACTACTTATAATCAATTGATTATAATTTTAGCGTGTTAACCCAAAAATGGCCTGATTTTGCTCGCTCTGAATGTTGTACTCATTATTCAGATGCGTTTGCCCCGGAAAATATGCACGGATAATTTTTGGCCGTTTTAAGCGTATAATAATAACACACTTATAAACAGAACCTATATGAAAACAACAAAAAACAAAAGCCGGAGTATTTTATTTCGGTACCTGGTAGCTATCCCCTTAGCATTAGGCTTATGCTTTGCAATCACCGTTGCCAGGGCACAGGAGCCGCCAAAGTTGGGCACGCCCCCACCGCCGCCGCCATCACCTAAGGAGGTGTTTGATAAAATAAACCCTTTTAAAAAGAATAAAAAGGACGCGAAAAGCACTAACAAAAAAAGCAGCAAAGCCGATAATGCTGCTACCCCAGCCACGCCCCCTGCTCCACCCGCACCGCCCGATCCGCTGAATTTGTTTAAAAAGATTAAAAAGCCCTGATCAGTGCAATAGAATTGATCATATTAAAGCCTGTTTACCTCACGTAAACAGGCTTTTTGCTTTTGCACAATTAGCTGTTCTTCAAACAACTAAAAAAAACTATAAAAATAGTTTGCAAACTATAAAAATAGTTTATACCTTCATTCCAAGCAAACTATAAAAATAGTTAGGAATGAAGAAAATAAAAGAACTCACCAAGGCCGAAGAACAGGTAATGCAGATATTATGGCAACTGGGCGAAGCCATTGTAAAAGACATTATTGAGAAAATGCCCGACCCAAAACCTGCCTATAATACAGTATCAACCGTGGTTAGGGTGCTGGAGGGCAAGGGTTTTATTGATCATAAGGCTTATGGCAACTCCTACGTGTACTTTGCCACCGTACCCGAAGCCGATTACAAAAAGTTTACGTTTGATAAAATGATGAGCAGCTATTTCAGCAACTCGTATCAAAGCCTGGTATCATTCCTGGTAAAAGAAAAAGACCTGAGCATTGAAGAACTGCAGGAGTTAACCCAACTGGCCGAAAAACTTAAAAATAAAAAATCATGAGCTGGATATATTACCTGTTAGAGGCTAACTTGTACCTCGCCGCGTTTTACCTGGTTTATTACTTTGTTTTACGGCGCGAAACTTACTATCAACTTAACCGCGTTTACCTGATGAGTATTTGCATAATGGCATTCATCATCCCATTATTGCAAATAGGCACATTGCGGAAGGTACCTCCGTCACCAATTGTGTATCAGGCTATAACGCCGGTTAACAATACCTACATTTGGACACGTGCGGATTATTGCTTGCTTTTATATATCACGGTTGCCGCCGTTATGTTAACTGCCTTTGCCATAAAATTATATAAGCTGATGCAACTATCGCGCAAAGCAAAACAGCATAACAACGGCTTTTATTTAATAGAGATTGCCGATAATAATAACGCCTTTTCATTTTTTAAATACCTGTTTATTGACCCTAAACTGGCCAGTTCGCCGGCTGTACTTCAGCACGAATTGGTACATATCCGGCAAAAACACAGCCTGGATATCGTTTTTCTGGAATTGTTTAAAATCGTCAACTGGTTTAACCCGGTGGTTTACCTGCTGCAAAACAGTGTTAAAGAGCTGCATGAGTTTATTGCCGACCAGGAAACTGCCACCCAGCAACAGGATGTTAACGGTTATACCGATTTCCTGATCAACAGCGCTTATGGGTTTACCGAAAGCCATTTGGTCAACAACTTCTTTAATAAAAACCTCTTAAAAACCCGAATTATTATGCTCCACCAAAAACGTTCAGGCAGTTTAGCAAGGCTAAAACTGCTGGTTGCCCTACCCCTGCTGGGCGGCATGCTCTGTCTATCAACCCTTGGTTTTACTAAGGATTATTCTTTAATTGACCTGGCACCTGCCCAAGCCAAACAAGTGCCGCCACCACCGCCTGTAGCAGTACCAAATAAGCCCCAAACCCCGCCGCCGCCGCCACCTGTCGAGCCACGCCATCACAAATATGCAGGCAAAAAAATGCCGCCACCGCCAAAGGTAAGCAAGGTGCGTTTCCCACCCCCGGTTGTTAAGCCTGATGCAGATGGTAAGTTGGCACCGCCGCCACCGCCAAAGGTAAGCAAGGTGCGTTTCCCGCCCCCAATGGTTAAAAAGGATGCAACCTCACCTAAACCAAAAGTGACTCAAATTCGTTTCCCGCCGCCTATTGTGAAGCCGGGTACAACCCCACCGGCACCCAAAGAAAAACCGACGCCGGTTACGCCTTCGGGTACCGCAAACGATACCGCAAAATTTATCAGATAACAAATGCCTATAAACAATAACGGCAGATATGTTTAAACATATCTGCCGTTATTGTTTATAGCTATGTCGTACTATCCTTTCACGTATATCACCTGCTTGGTTTCAAAAAACTCTTCGGTAAAGTGATCTTTTAAATAATATTGCTGCACCTTTAAGCCCGATTCTTTGATCTCCTGCTCCAAATCTCCGCCTTTTAAATAAAGGATGCCGTTGGGCAACGTATTGTTTGATGCTTTGTTAAACTTGCCCCTCACCCATGGGTAAAAATCCTTCAACTGGGTAACCGCCCGCGATACCACAAAATCAAACTGACCGGGAACGTCTTCGGCCCGCGTGTGCGTGGCTGTAACATTTTTAAGGCCGATAGCTTTGGCCACTTCCTGTACCACTTTTATCTTTTTTCCGATGGAATCTACTAAATGAAACTGCGTTTCAGGAAACATAATAGCCAGCGGTATACCGGGGAAACCGCCTCCGGTGCCCACATCCATTACCCGTTCGCCGGGCAAAAAGGCCATCACTTTGGCAATCCCCAGCGAGTGCAGCACATGGCGTTCGGGTAGCAATTCAATATCCTTACGGGATACTACATTAATCTGATCGTTCCAGTGCTGGTACAGGGCCGGTAATTGGCTGTATTGCTGCAATTGCTGTTCGGATAAATGGGGGAAATATTTGGATACCAGGTCAGATCTCATCTTTTTTAATATGGCTAACAATGCTGCCTAATAAATAACGGGCTTTAAACAACTGCCCTTTTACGGTGCCAATAGGCAGGTCAAGCTGCTGGGCTATCTCCTCGTACGATAGCTCGTCGAAATAGCGTAGAGTAATCAGCCGGCAGTAACGCGGCGGCAAGCTTTCTATTAATGTTTTCAGTTCGCGTGTTTGCTGGCTCTTTATCCAGGTTTCTTCGGGGTTTAAAACATCGGCTGCTATCTGCAAGCTGCGTTCTTCCCCATCGTCGTCCATCATGCCGTTCAGCGAAAGCGTATTCAGCTTTTTTTTACGGATAAAGTCGATACAATTATTAGTAGCAACCCTAAACAGCCAGGTGCTAAACGCGTGACTTGGCTGATATTTATCTAATTTTTCAAAAGCTTTGCCAAAGGTTTCAACAGTAAGGTCCATCGCGTCCTCTTTGTTGTTTACCATTTTAAGGGCCATAAAGTAAATAGCATCTTTATACCGATGCATCAAATCGGCATACGCCCGCTGGTCTCCATCCAGTGCTTTCACCACCAGTTGGAAATCATTCTTTGCATTCTCGGTAAAATTAGTATTTACTTCCATTGCGTTGTTTTAATAAAGGTACCGATAAGACCGAAAATATTCAGATAAAAATAATATAGCATATCTAAAAACGGTAAATAAAACAGCAAGTCCTTAGCATTCAATTTTTTAAATATCCTGATGTAAAAAAACAACTGTATCGCCAACCTTAAACCGAACAAACCTAATGCCAGTAATGGTTCAAAATTTAAAATAAGAGATATGATGAGCAACAGATAATAAATAAACCCGCTCAAGGCATCGGTAGTGAGCATACGGCGGTGGCGGTCTTTGTAAAACTTACCTACGCCCATGTGCCGCTTTTTTTGCCGGTACCAGCCGGATAGATCTGTTTTAGCCTGGCTATAGGTAAAAGCATCGCGGTCAATCTCTATCCTTACATTACTTTCTGTTGCGTTCTGGTTCACAAAAAGGTCGTCATCGCCCGAAATGATATGCATGTGCGATGCGAAGCCCTTTGACTTAAAAAACAAAGTTTTGGTATAAGCCATATTGCGGCCTATGCCCATATAGGCATCGCCCCCCAATGCGGCCGACAAATAATTGATGCCGGTTTTTAAGGTTTCGAAACGGATAAAGGTATTCATGATACCGCCTGATTTTTGATACGGCGAGTAGCCCAGCACCAATTCGGCCTTACCATCAAAATTGCGGGCCATCAGCCTGATCCATTGTGTAGATGCGGGGATACAATCGGCATCGGTAAATAAAAGATGCTCGTTTGCAGCGGCTTTAATGCCCAGGGTTAAAGCAAACTTTTTACCTGTTTTAAAACGGTCGTGCTCGGTAATGGTCACCACTTTAAGGCGCGGATAGTTAGCCTGCATATCCAGCAAAAGGATGTCCGATCCATCAGACGAGCAATCGTTGATCAGGATAACCTCAAAATCGGGATAATCCTGCGCCATAATAGCCGGTAAAAACTGGCTCAGGTTTTTAGCCTCGTTACGCGCGCTGATGATAACAGATATGGGGATAACAGCGCTTGGTTCAGTTTCAGCGGGTGGGATTTTATAGGCCGCCAGCCTGCTATATTTCCCAATTAAAAAGTATAACTGGATAATAAAACAAAGCTGAAAAAGAACGAATAAACTGATATGTATATAATTTTCCAAACGGGTTAAAATAAGCGTGTAAAATTGGCAAAAATGAATGGTAATTCCCTTAATATCGCGTAAATATTGTTAACATAAAAAGGAAAGCTACCTTACCGAATTTGACGGCTGTTTAGCAGCCCCGGCCAAAAAATCAGCAGCGTCCTGCGCCCACTGGTGTGGATACATTTTTAAATATTCCTGATGCCCCGCCAAAGGGAATAAGCTTAATTGCTTTATCCCGCCCAAATTATTATAAATAGCGTCAATTTCCTGGCGCGATACCTTATCATCTTTCTGCCCGTACATTAATAAAACAGGGCATTTTATGCTTTTAGCATACTCCTGCGGATTATGAGCGAACGCGTTAAATTTATTTTCTACCCCGCCCCAAAATACCAGTAAATTAGCCATAGGAAAAGCCGGGACATGCATGTTTTTAAACCTGCCCTGTACCGTTTTGAGCATGGTACCAAAAGGGCATTCCATTATTATGGCTTTGATTTCGGGAGCATCATCTTTCATACATTTCATAATAGCAACTGCACCCATGGATGAGCCATAAAGAATGATGTTTTTTTCGCCCATTTGGCTAATATGGTCTATGGCGGTTTTAACTTCTTTTGCCTCATAAAAACCAATGGTAGTTTGGTTTCCTTCCGAGCCTCCCGAGCCCATAAAATCAACCAATAAGGTATTGTATCCTAAATTATTAAATACCATAGCCTCACCCAATGATGCACTTTTTTCGCTACTGTAACCATGAAATAATATCACGGTTCCTTTTGCCTGGGGATGTTTAATATACCAGCATGCTATGTTTTTATTACTCTTTAGGGTAATTGTTTCAAAAGGGATATCCGGCTTGCTCAAATTTACAGGCCGGGGATTACTGACACCGAATAACAGTGTCTTCAACTTGTCCACAAATGAAAGCTGTGTAGCATCCCTGGTTTTTGCTTTGCCGCTATTATCAAAATGGGTGAATTTATAAGCATGAAATCCGGCAACAATATTCATTATTAAGAATAAGGACAAAATAAACCACATCATGCGCTTGAAGAAAGTTTTTGGGTTGAGCTTCATAAATTACTGACTGTAGCTAATATAGCTGATTTATTTTGATATAGGCATTGCCATTGGGCATCGGCATATTCGGGCTATTCTCACTTTATTTGCTAATTTTGCTGCCCGATAATGAAATTTACTTTAACAGCACAGGATAAGCTTTCCAAAGCGCGCGCGGGCGAGATCACCACAGATCACGGTACGATACAAACCCCTATTTTTATGCCGGTTGGCACGGCGGGTACGGTAAAAGCCGTTCACCAGCGCGAGCTGATGCAGGATATAGAAGCCCAGATCATTTTGGGGAATACCTATCATTTATACTTAAGGCCGGGCTTAAATACCATTGAACAAGCCGGTGGCTTACACAAATTTAACGGATGGGATAAACCCATTTTAACCGATAGCGGCGGCTACCAGGTATACTCGCTGACGGATGTGCGTAAGATCAAAGAAGAAGGCGTTACCTTCCGCTCGCATATCGATGGTTCAAAGCATTTGTTTACGCCCGAAAACGTGATGGATACCCAGCGCACCATTGGCGCCGACATTATTATGGCCTTTGACGAGTGCACGCCTTACCCTTGCGAATACCATTATGCCCGCCGGTCTATCGAAATGACGCACCGCTGGCTAAAACGCTGCTGCGACCGCTTTGACAGCACCGAACCTAAATATGGCTACAGCCAAACACTGTTCCCCATTGTGCAGGGATCGGTTTATAAAGATCTGCGGGTAAAGTCGGCAGAAGTGATCGCTTCGTTTGAGCGGGAGGGTAATGCCATTGGCGGCCTTTCGGTTGGCGAACCGGCCGAAGAAATGTACGCCATGACAGAAATTGTGTGCGACATATTACCGGAGCAAAAACCACGTTATTTAATGGGCGTTGGCACACCGGTAAACATACTGGAAAATATTGCCCTTGGTATAGATATGTTTGATTGCGTAATGCCTACCCGTAATGCCCGTAACGGCATGCTTTTTACAAAAGACGGCATTATCAATATCCGTAACGAGAAGTGGAAGAATGATTTTAGCGCCATTGAGGCCGATAGCGACCTTTGGGTAGATACGCAGCACACTAAAGCTTACCTGCGCCACCTGGTAGCATCGGGCGAGATTTTGGGCGCGCAGATAGCCAGTTTACATAACCTGCATTTTTACCTGTGGTTGGTTACCACAGCCCGCGAAAAGATCATCAGCGGTGAGTTTTACGAATGGAAAAAAATAATGGTTAACCGCTTAGGGCAAAGATTATAATGACATCCTTTTTAAAGAGACATTTTAAGGTTATCGACCGGTATATCATCAGCAAATACCTGGGTACGTTTACGTTTACCCTGGGCATATTTGTGGTGATTACCGTAGTGTTTGATATATCCGAACGCCTGGATAACTTTTTAAAAGGGAAAGCGCCTATCCATGATATCATATTTCAATACTATGCCGGCTTTGTGCCCTTTTATTTGAATATGCTGTCGCCGCTAATCAATTTCCTGGCGGTGATCTTCTTTACAGCCAAAATGGCCAACCAAACCGAAGTTGTGCCTATATTGAGCGGAAAGGCCAGCTTTAACCGGTTTTTACGCCCTTATTTTATATCGGCAACGGTGGTATTCTTCTTCTCGTTTTTGGCCAATGTATTTTTGATACCGTATACCAACCGCCTTAAAAACACCTTCGAAAATACCTATTTTAATGACGTTGACCCCACCCGCAGCGAAACCCATATTCAGTTAGATAAGCACACTTTTGTTTACCTGCAATCGTACGATGAAACTACCCACATGGGTTATAATTTTATTTTGGAACGTTTTGATGGGGATACCTTACGGCAAAAGCTAACAGCGCCGCAAATCAGGTACGATTCGATAAAACATATCTGGTCGATGCCTAATTATACGGTAAGATATGTAAACGGACTGAATGAGAAACTGATTAGTTTAACCAATAAAGATACCGTGTTAGATATGCGCCCAACCGATTTTGTGGTGCGCAATAATGTATACATGGCTATCTCCACTAAAGAACTGCATAAAGATATTATTAAAGAAAAATTACGCGGGACGGGCGTTTTAATTGATATGCAATTTGAGGAATACAAGCGTTTTGTATACCCGCTCTCTACCTACGTGCTTACGATGATAGGCGTGGCTATCTCATCCCGCAAGGTGCGCGGGGGGATAGGACTGCCCCTGGGTATCGGCATATTTTTGTGTTTCGCTTATATTGTGGTTGATAAATTTGCCTTTGTATTTTCTATAAAAGGGGGCATGCCGCCTATTATTACTGTACTTATCCCCAATGTATTATTTGGCATATTGGGCTACTATTTACTTGTAAAAGCGCCCAAATAATGCCTGCTGCCCCAAAACCGGACGGACTAAACAAGAACCTCATTATCCTGCATTTTACGGTTTTTATATGGGGATTTACCAGTATTTTAGGTCAGCTAATTTCTATTTCGGCGGTATCTTTGGTTTGGTACAGGGTACTTATCGCGGCCGTAAGCCTGTTCCTATACTTTAAATTCAGCCGCACTGATATTAAGATCAGCAAGGAAACTTTTTTTAAACTGATATTTACAGGTGCGCTTGTAGGCGGCCATTGGATCCTTTTTTTCCAGGCTATTAAATCTTCTACCATCGCGGTAACGCTGGTTTGCCTGTCATCCATCACTTTGTTCACCGCTATTTTTGAGCCTTTATTTAATAAAAAGAAGATCTCCAAACTGGAGATATTAGCCGGCAGCCTGATCATTATTGGCATCCTTATCATTTTTAAATTTGAAACAAGATACACTAAGGGTATCATATTAGGACTACTAAGCGCCGTTTTCGCCAGCCTTTTTGCTATCATTAATTCCAAACAGGTTAAAACTATAGCTGCTCCGGTTATCGCTTTTTACGAACTTTCGGGGGCACTGTTCTGGATCACTATTTTCCTTTTTATCACCAAAGGCTTTAACCAAAGCATGCTGCTGAAGAATAGCGACATTGCCTATTTGGTGATATTAGGCACTATATGCACATCGCTTGCTTACGTTGCAGGAGTATCCGTAATGAAAGCGATCTCGGCATTTAAGGTGGCCCTGATCACTAACCTCGAGCCGGTTTACGGCATACTCATGTCGTTCATGTTTTTTGGCGACAGCAACAAAATGAAGCTGGGATTTTGGATAGGCGCGCTCATTATCCTATCTACTATTTTCCTTTTCCCACTGGCCCAAAATCGTATCGCGCGGTACCGGTCACGTTAAACCGCTCCCGGTAGGGGAGTGTACCAGGCTTTTCTGCACCTTCTTTCCCAATACCTATTCGTATACATTTTAATGATCAATGGCAAAAAACAGGGCTTAAAAAGCGCGTTCTATTGCCTGTTTCAAAACCTTGTTAGTGTAATAAACATACGCTATAATATACTGATATAACGAATTTCGTTCAGGATATTGCATACACAACTATATACTTGATTTACAACACATTATAATATTCTATTTTTACAAGGTAAAGATGGTATATAATCACCTAAGCAATAAACTGATTATATAATAATATTTTATAAGTCAACTAATTATATAAATTTAATGAAGTAATATATCATATAAAAACCACCAAGCGAAAAGATAAAATCTAATTTTTTTAGCATATACCGAATACAAGACAATTATAAGAACATAATTAATTATAAATCAAATAAATAACTACTTTTAATTAATGCATTGAAATACATACAAGCTCATTTGAATCAAACTTCAAAATAGTGTATTGGATTTGCTTATCTGCAGGCACAAAAATCATCTCCAAATAAAGCAAGTAACATTTGGGGTGTTGTTAAAACTGCTTTACCTCAGGGCAAAAACAGAAGTATCAGGGGTCTCAAATTTCCGGCATATATACTTCCATGAAATTATGGCTCCCGGCGAGCGCCTTCCCGTCGATGCAGATCACGCAAACAGTTTTTACCAACCACCAGATATTTGTTTTTAATAAACATTTTAAAACCTGATATTAGATACAGCTTAAACAAAAAACAGGGCCATGAGAATAAAGACCATCTTCCTAATTGTTATCACCATTTTGCTCACCATTGTGATTATGCAAAACAGCGACCCGGTATATTTAAAAGTATTGTTCTTTACTACCCGCACATCCAAATTATGGATGATGCTATGGGTTGCCCTTATTGGCTTTGTGATCGGCTATTTGGTGGGCCGGCCTAAAACAAAAAAACTGGGTAACGATTACGGCCATGGTTATGACGAAGGAGATGACAAAACCCACGAGGGCCTGAATAAAAACAAACCCAATACACTAAGCGATGAAGACAGGGATTATATTAGTGGAGATTAAGGTTAGTGATTAGAGATTAGAGATTGGTTAATTAGTGATTAGGAAACTCAGAGCTTGAAACTAATCTCTGATCACCAATTAAGTAATCACTATCCTACACCCCATAAAAAACCTGGTCACCCTTTTCCATCGCCGACAGATCGGGCTGCTGTTTAAATATCCCGAAGACGGAAGCCCCGCTCCCGCTCATGCAGGCGTATAATGCACCAGCCTCATATAGGGTAGCTTTCACCCCTCTTATCACCGCGTGGTTCTTAAATATGCTTTCTTCAAAATCGTTTTTGATATAATGCTTCCATTCGTTCACCGGTAAACGGATAAGGTCCTTTAACGAAGCGTCGGCAGGCTTGGGTTTTACACCACGATAGGCCTCGGCGGTTGACACATGGGCAGGCGGCATGACCAGTACGATATGATAAGCCGACAAATCAAGATCGATACTTTCAAACTCATCCCCTTTACCAAAAGCATACACCGGTTTGCTGTCTATAAAAAAGGCGCAATCGGCACCTAATACCCTTACGTAATCGCGCATTTGTCCGGCATCCAACCCTAAAGAGAATTCTTGATTGAGCAGCTTGATAAAAAACGCCGCATCGGCCGATCCTCCGCCTAAACCCGCCCCTATCGGGATGTGCTTATGCAGGTGGATATTTACCGGCGGCAGGTCAAAATCTTTTTTCAGCAGATCGTATCCCTTCAGGCAAAGATTATCCTCTACCCTGCCGGGTATGCCCAAACCTGACGCATTAAAGCTCATTTGGCTGGCCGGGACAATTTCCAGCGCATCGTAAATTTTCACAGGATAAAAAACGGTTTCCAGATCGTGATAGCCATCCGGGCGCCGCCGGGTAATATTTAAGCCGATGTTGATTTTTGCGTTCGGGAATGCGATCATATAATTCTCTTAACAACGGCCTGTATTTTTAAACATCCGTAGGATACCAAAAATAGATTATTTTTCTTTGTAGATGCAAGTGCAAGCGAAGCTTGCGGTTCATAGATCATAGTTCATGGTTATTAGTCCTTACAAGACTAATACACATAGGCTATGAACCATGAACCATCACCCATGAACTAATAAACATGAAACAATATCTCGACCTGATGCGCCACGTACTGGAAAACGGCGCCCAAAAGCATGACCGTACCGGCACAGGCACCATCAGCGTGTTTGGCTACCAGATGCGTTTTAACCTGCAAGAAGGTTTCCCGCTGGTGACCACCAAGAAACTGCACCTGAAATCCATCATACACGAGTTGATCTGGTTTTTAAGCGGCGATACCAATATCAAATACCTGAAAGATAACGGCGTTAAAATATGGGACGAATGGGCCGATGCCGATGGCAACCTTGGCCCGGTTTATGGCTATCAGTGGCGGTCGTGGCCCACGCCTGATGGCCGGCATATCGATCAGATCAGCCAGGTGGTAAAAACATTGAAGAACAATCCCGATTCGCGCCGTATCATGGTATCAGCCTGGAACGTGGGCGATGTGGAGCACATGGCCTTGCCGCCATGCCATAGTCTGTTCCAGTTCTATGTAGAGCCCCCTAACCCCTTAAAAGGTGAAATGCGCGGCAAACTATCCTGCCAGTTATACCAGCGCAGCGCTGATATATTTTTAGGTGTGCCTTTCAACATCGCTTCATACGCACTCCTAACCATGATGATGGCGCAGGTATGCGACCTGGATTACGGCGACTTTATCCACACCTTCGGCGATGCGCACCTGTACAATAACCATATCGAACAGACCAACCTGCAACTCAGCCGCGAGCCAAGGCCGCTGCCAACCATGAAGATCAACCCGGATGTAAAGAACATCTTCAATTTTAAGTTTGAAGATTTTACGCTGGAGAATTATGATCCATGGCCGCATATTAAGGGGGCTGTGGCGGTGTAAATTGGGTCATTGGGTCATTGGGTCATTGGGTCATTGGGTCATTGGGTCATTGGGTCATTGGGTCATTGGGTCATTAAAATGAATTAGATAATAATTTCATTGTTTTAATTAAATGAGTAATAGAATAGAAGATTTAGAGATATACCAGTTATCAGAAGCATTAGCTGATGAAATATGGGATATCGTATCTTCGTGGGAGTACTTTGCGAAAGATACAGTAGGCAAACAAATTGTACGATCTTCGGATTCAATTAGCGCAAACATTGCCGAAGGCTTCGGACGCTTTCATTATAAGGAAAACAAGAACTTTTGTTATTTTAGTCGAGGATCGATAATAGAAACCAAAGGCTGGCTAAAAAGGTCTGTAAAACGAAACCTGATCTCTGATGAGCAATATTTAGATCTCATCAATAAACTGGAGACAATTCATCACAAGTTAAATATTTATATAAAATTCATTGGGAAACAGGAGTCAAAAGTAATGACTCAATGACTCAATGACCCAATGACCTATATATGATCATCTCCGCCGTAGTAGCCATAGCCGAAAATAATGCCATTGGTAAAAACAACCAGCTGTTATGGCGTTTGCCTAATGATCTGAAACATTTTAAGCAGATCACTACCGGGCATACCGTAATTATGGGCCGTAAGACTTACGATTCGGTCGGCAAACCATTGCCAAACCGCCGTAATATTGTCATCACCCGTAAAAAAATGGAGATAGCAGGTTGCGAAGTGGTGGGTTCTGTTGAAGAGGCTTTGGCCTTATGCGCAGGCGAACCGGAAGTATTTATTGTAGGCGGCGCCGAGATCTATAAACTGGCTATGCCGGTAACCAACCGCATTTATTTAACCATCGTTCATCAGGTATTTGATGCCGATGCCTATTTTCCGCCTGTTAATTATAATGAGTGGACCGAAACCGAACGGGAAGACCATGGTACCGACGAAAAGCACGCCATCCCCTACTCATTCATCACCCTGCAGCGCCGCTAACATTTTCTGTCATCAAATTGTTTTAATTTAAAATTTTTGGGTTGCGAAATTTTATTAGATTTGCCGTCTTATTTAAAAAGGCTATAAACTAAATATATACATACAAAATAACAATGCAAGGTAAAGGGGTTATTAAATTTTTCGCCATTCTGCTGGCTGTTTCATGCTTGTATCAGCTATCATTTACGTGGGTGACCAAGAAAGTTGAGAAGGATGCCGAAGTTTATTCAAAAGGGAACGAACAAAAAAGAAAGGCTTATCTGGATTCGATATCCGGCCAGCCGGTTTACCCGGTATTTAACCATACCTATCAATATTGTAAAAACAAAGAGCTTGCTCTTGGTTTGGACCTTAAAGGTGGTATGAACGTTACAATGCAGATCTCGTTAGCCGACCTGATCAAAGCATTAGCAAACAAGAATCCTGATCCTGATTTTAACAGGGCCCTTAGCGCTGCTAACCTGGATGCCAAAACCAGTCCTGACAATTTTATCAGCCTGTTTATGGCTGAGTATAAAAAGATCAGTCCTAACGGTAAACTGGCCCCTATCTTCGCTACAAAAGAAAACAGCGCGCACATTAAGTTTGACGCGTCAAACAGCGAGGTTGAATCATTTTTGAAAGACCAGGCAAACACTGCAGTTGGTCAATCTTTCAACATCCTGCGCACCCGTATCGATAAATTTGGTGTAACACAACCAAATATCCAGTTGCAACAGGGCACCAACCGTATTTTAGTTGAGCTACCGGGTGTAACCGATAAAGAGCGTGTACGTAATTTACTGCAAGGCTCGGCCAAGCTGGAGTTTTACGAAACTTACGAGAACCAGGAAGTTTACCAGTTACTGGTAAATATTAACGGAATACTGGCTGCAAAAAACAAAACTGCTGCTAAAGGCATCGATACTGCAAAAACTGCCGCCGTTGCTAAAACCGATACCGCTAAAAAAGCAGGATCGTTATTAAGCAAAGTAAAAACAGATGCCGCTAAAGATACTTCATCATTAAAAGGCAAACTGAAGGTAGAAGCTGAAAACCCATTGTTTGCTAAACTACAGCCTATCACCTACCAGGGCCAAAACGGTCAGCAGGCTTTACGCCCGGGCCCGGCTGTTGGTTATACTTCAGAAAAAGATACAGCAGCTGTCGACGCTTTCCTGGCTCTGCCTGAAGTAAAAGCAGTAATGCCACAAAACCTGAAACTGGTTTGGGGCATTAAACCGCTCGACAAAACCAAGATCTTTGAACTATACGCGCTGAAACTATCTGGCGCTACCAATGGCCCGGTATTATCTGGCGAAGCCATTACCGATGCCAACTCCGACATTAACCCGCAAACCGGTTTGTATGAAGTTACCATGGATATGAACTCCGAAGGTGCACAAGCCTGGGCAAGGGTAACCGCGGCAGCTGCCGGTAACGTAAAAGACGAGAACGACAACCGCTCGATAGCCATATCGCTTGATGATAACGTAGTATCGGCTCCTCGTGTAAGTAACGAGATCACCGGTGGACGTTCATCTATCAGCGGTAGCTTTACACAAGAAGAAACCAAGGATTTGGCCAATATCCTGAAAGCTGGCCGCTTACCCGCCCCTGCACGTATTGTACAGGAAGAAGTGGTTGGCCCATCTTTAGGCCAGGAATCTATCAACCATGGTTTAGCTGCAAGTTTGGCAGGTTTAGCTGTGGTGTTAATATTTATGGTTGCCTACTATAACCGCGCAGGTACTATCGCGGTAGTAGCGGTAATTATCAACGTATTCTTCCTGATGGGTGTATTAACCAGCTTAGGCGCTGTGTTAACGCTTGATGGTATTGCCGGTATTATCTTAATACTGGGTATAGCCGTGGATGCCAACGTACTGATATATGAGCGTGTGCGCGAAGAAATGAGCCATGGCAAATCTATCCGTATTGCGGTTGCCGATGGTTTTAAACACGCTTTACCCTCTATCTTAGACTCTAACATCAGTACCTTCCTTACCGGTTTAATATTAGCCACATTTGGTTCGGGCCCGATATTGGGTTTCGCAACTACGCTGATGATCGGTATCGTTACTTCCCTGTTCTGCTCGTTATTAATCTCAAGGTTAATATTTGAGTGGATGCTGGAAAAAGGCTGGGATATCAAATTCTCTAACCCATGGAGTTCGCACACTTTTAAAAACGCCAACTACGCGTTCGTTAAAAACCGTTTCAAGTTCTACGCCTTCTCGGGTATATTTATCACCATCGGTATTATATCTATGGTAACCCGCGGGTTTAACTATGGTGTAGATTTCCAGGGTGGACACACTTACGTAGTTAGCTTTAATAAAGCTGCAGACGTACAGGTAATCCGTGTTGCTGCCGACAAAACATTGGGTTTAGGTAAAACCGAGGTAAAAACCTTTGGTAAGGATAGCCAGGTAAGGTTAACCACTAACTACCTGATCGAAGATAACTCAAGCGATGCCGATGCTAAAGTTGAAGCAGCTGTACGTAAAGTGGTATCAGGCGTTAACCCAACCTACAAAATAGAAAGCCAGCAAAAAGTTGGGCCAACCATTGCAAACGATTTGAAAAAATCAGCTATATGGACCGTAATCTTCGCCATTTTTGTCATCTCGGGTTATATCCTGATCCGTTTCCGCAAATGGCAGTTTAGTTTAGGTGCGATGATCGCTACCGCGCATGATGCTTTACTGGTGCTTTCATTCTTCTCGATATTTAAGGATGTATTACCATTCTCGCTGGATATCGATCAGAAATTCATAGCGGCCATATTGACCGTTATTGGTTACTCCATCAACGATACCGTGGTAGTATTCGACCGTATCCGTGAGTTCCTTGACCTGCACCATTCAAAAACCGATGACCCTAAAACGGTTATCAACCAGGCTATCAACAGCACCTTAAGCCGTACCATTATAACTGCTTTAACCGTTATATTTGTACTGGTAGTGTTGTTCATATTTGGTGGCGATGTACTGCGCGGTTTCTCGTTCGCGTTATTGATCGGGGTTATCTTTGGTACCTATTCGTCGATATGCGTAGCCACGCCGGTTATTATTGACTTTGGTAAAAAAGATTTAAAATAATAGTGTAAATATTATTTATATCTAAGGCTCCAAAGAACATTTGGAGCCTTTTTTGTTATACAAAATCAGCTGAAAGCTAAATGCCAAAAGCACGTAGTGATCGGTAAAGTAATAAGTAATTTATAAAGTTTAACTATTTAGCTTTATGCTTTAGCATTCAGCTTTAAGCTAAAAAAATATGGAGATAGCAGCCCAAACCAAATTCCCTTTAGTTGTTATTGTAGGCGCAGGCTTTGGTGGCCTTGAAGTGGCCAAAAACCTGGCCGATAAGCCTGTTGAAATATTAATGCTGGATAAACATAACTACCACGTTTTCCAACCACTGTTATACCAGGTGGCCACCGGCAGTTTAGAGGCCGAGTCGATCGCCTTCTCTATCCGTAAAAACTTCGGCAGCCAAAAAAACTTTCGTTTCCGGATAGCCGAAGTAATGGGTGTTAACCCCGCAACCAATACACTGGATACCACTATTGGCGATATTAAATACGATTACCTGGTGATAGCCACCGGATCGACCACCAACTTTTTTGGCAATAAGGATATTGAGCATTATGCTATGCCCATGAAAAGTATCCCCGAAGCGCTTAACCTGCGCTACCTGATCCTGCAAAACCTGGAGGAATCTGTACTGCAAAAAACAAAAGAGGAACGCGAACCCTATCTTAACTTTGTGCTGGTAGGCGCCGGCCCTACCGGTGTAGAACTTGCCGGGGCATTGGCTGAATTGCGTAACCACGTTTTAACCAAAGACTATCCCGAACTGCGTAAGGAGCATATGAATGTGTACCTGGTTGATTTTATGCCCAAGGTATTAGGCCCCATGTCTGAAGAAGCATCAAAAGCGGCTAAGGATTTCCTGTTAAAAATGGGTGTGGAAGTGTTGCTGAATAAAAAGGTAGAGGGTTATGATGGTACCACTATTAAGTTTGAAGACGGCCAAACCATCCGCACCAAAAACGTCATCTGGTCGGCAGGTGTAATGGGTGTGGTGCCTAAAGGTGTCCCCGAAGCAAGTATCATCCGGGGTAACCGTATACAAACCGACGCCATTAACCGCATAGAAGGCACCACCAATATATTTGCCATTGGCGATGTAGCCGCCGTAATAACCGAGGATACGCCTAAAGGACACCCCGGCGTGGCGCAGGTAGCCATACAACAGGGCCAGCAGGTTGCTAAAAACTTAATCCGTATAATTAATGGCGAGCCTACCAGGCCGTTCAAGTATTTTGATAAAGGATCTTTAGCAACCATTGGTCGTAATAAAGCCGTGGCCGATTTAGGCAAGATCAAGTTCCAGGGTTTTTTTGCCTGGCTGATATGGATGTTTGTGCACCTGGTATCACTGTTGGGTTTCCGTAATAAGGTCATCGTGTTTATTAACTGGATAGGCAGCTATATCAACTATAATGGTGGTACAAGGCTTATCATTCGCAGGTTTGTGCGGGATAATGTGCCCGAAGACGCCAAACATCTGCCAAAAACCGAATCATGAACCCAATTAAGCTAACCGAGTGCCCGCGCGATGCCATGCAGGGCCTGCACAATTTTGTACCAACCGATATTAAAGCGGCTTATATTAACCTGCTATTAAAGTGCGGTTTTGATACCATTGATTTCGGCAGCTTTGTATCGCCCAAAGCCATCCCTCAAATGCAGGACACCGCAGCCGTGCTGGATTTGCTGGATATGGATAGCACCTCATCCAAACTATTAGCCATTATAGCCAATTACAGGGGCGCAGAGGAAGCCGCGCAGCACAGGCACATTACTTACCTCGGCTATCCTTTCTCTATCTCTGAGACGTTCCAGAAGCGCAATACCAACTCAGGCATCGATCAGTCGTTTGAATTGGTTAAGCAAATGCAGGATCTATGCCAGCAAAAAAATAAAACCTTGTTAGTTTACTTGTCTATGGGTTTTGGCAACCCTTACGGTGATGAATGGAATACCGACCTGGTTTTAAGCTGGGCCGCGAAGATGGTAGCTGCCGGAATTAAGAACATTGCATTAGCCGATACCATAGGCATGGCAACGCCGAAACAGATTAGCGAAATATACCCTCTGCTCACACAAACATTCAGTGATATAGATTTTGGAATCCACCTCCACTCCACACCTGATACCTGGCGCGAAAAGATCGACGCCGCCTACCAAAGCGGGTGCCGGCATTTTGACACCACCATAAAAGGCTACGGTGGCTGCCCCATGGCAAAAGATGACCTTACAGGCAATATCGCTACCGAAAACGTGTTGACTTACCTAAAGGAGCAA
This sequence comes from Mucilaginibacter sp. GW821-FHT07H05, assembly GCF_059418485.1. Classification (NCBI taxonomy): domain Bacteria; kingdom Pseudomonadati; phylum Bacteroidota; class Sphingobacteriia; order Sphingobacteriales; family Sphingobacteriaceae; genus Mucilaginibacter; species Mucilaginibacter sp. GW821-FHT07H05. The sequence continues at coordinate 450,375 of NZ_JBWKPY010000001.1, read as the reverse complement.
AGTATCGATACAGGCGTTGATATGGCGCGGTTTAATGAGGCGATGGTGTATTCGGGTAGGATATTTGGTTAGGCGTACATTAATTTGCCTTTAGGAGATGGGATCTCCCGTCCCAATGCTTTTGCTGTTTCAATCCATTGTCCTATAACAATATTTACATTGTTTAACGCTTCAGCATAATTTTCGCCATCCGCCATACAACCGGCAAGTTCAGGAACTTCTGCTATTATAGCATTGTCGTCTTTGCTCCAATATAATATGATTTCATATTTATTTTCCATCTCTCACCAATTTGAATTTTAAAACAATGTTTCGTACCTGCTTAACCTGATAAGGCTTAGCCTTATTATCTTTCGGCTGTATATTAATAATTTCTTCTATGCCGTCTTTATAAAATATTTTATGACTGCCGCCTGTGTTCCTTTCAGTAAAGCCTAAGTTCAAAAGAATACTTCGTAAATCATCAAAACTGAAATTATTATCCGCATTTCCAGATAATAGTTTCAATAACAGTTTATCAAATTTACTCATTTTTTCACCATTTTATAATGCCTTATCCCCGCTTCCTCAAATTCCGGCCCGGTTTTTTCAAAGCCAAACTTCTCGTATAGCGTTACGGCCTGTATCTGGGCATGCAGGTAAACATAACCGGCGCCGGGAGGCAAATCAGCTAATACAGCCTTTACCAGGGCCTGCCCTACGCCATAGCCACGGAACTTTTGCAGCACGGCAAAGCGTTCCAGTTTGTACCCCTTATCAGTTTTACGCCAGCGCGATGCCCCCGCGGGTTCGCCATCTACAGTGGCTAAAAAATGGTTCGATTCATCTTCAAACTCCCACTCCAGTTCGGGCGGGCAGTTTTGTTCACCTACAAAAACTTCTCGGCGTATGGCAAAAACCTTCTCTAGCTGGGCAGGATCAGTAACTTTATTTACTTGTATCTTTTTGCTTTCGGGCATTGATGTAATGTGGTTTGGTTCTAAAGTTGGCTAATTTGCTATTATGGTTTTCTTCGGCGGCATCAATAGAATGGCTACAGGTTAAATCATCTTCCTTAGCTGCCAGCGCATATAATTTAACATAGTACTTATGCAACTGGTCCAGGTCTTTTTCGGTTAGGTCCTCAATATCCACCATGCGGTTACTGGCCCCCTGGTGCGATGCCAATAGCTCATTCAGTTTCAAATGTATCGCTTTTGAGTCTTTATTTTGCGATTTCTGGATCAGGAAAACCATTAAAAAAGTCACAATAGTGGTACCGGTATTAATAATGAGTTGCCAGGTATCCGAATAATGAAAAACAGGCCCTGTAATAATCCATATAGCAATAACCGAAATTGCGGTAATAAATGCGGCCGAACTCCCCGTTGCCATAGTGGCCCAATTAGAGAAACGTTCGAAAAAATTCTTCTTGATTTTTTTTTTCATTGGGTATTAATAAATATCATTAAATGTAAACGAAAAACGCCAGTACAACAATGTACCGGCGTTTTTGTGACAGAAAAAAGCAAACTTATAATTTGCTGTTCACATCAATACAATTCAGATCCTCGAATGCTACGGTTAAGCGTTTCACAAAGTTTTCTTCGCCTTTACGCAGCCATACGCGCGGATCATAATATTTTTTGTTTGGAGAATCCTCGCCATCGGGGCTGCCGATCTGGCTTTGCAGGTATCCTTCTTTTGATTTATAATAATCTTTAATGCCTTCCCAGTAAGCCCATTGCATATCGGTATCGATATTCATTTTAATGGCGCCGTAAGAAATAGCCTCGCGGATCTCTTCCTGGCTGGAACCTGAACCACCATGGAATACAAAGTTGATCGGTTTTTCGGCATCAAGATTAAACTTCTTCTTCACATACTCCTGCGAGTTATGCAGAATAATCGGTTGCAACTTCACATTACCCGGTTTGTAAACACCATGCACGTTACCAAAAGCGGCCGCAACGGTAAAGCGCGGACTAACCTTCAATAAATGCTCATACGAATAGGAAACTTCTTCGGGCTGGGTATATAAGCGTGAGCTGTCAACATCGCTGTTATCAACACCGTCTTCTTCGCCGCCGGTTACCCCTAACTCTATTTCAAGGGTCATGCCCATTTTAGCCATACGCTCCAGGTATTTGGCAGATATTTCTATATTCTCTTCAATCGGCTCTTCCGACAGATCAAGCATGTGCGAGGAGAACAGAGGCTTTCCGGTTTCGGCAAAATGTTTTTCGCCATAATCTAACAAACCATCTATCCATGGCAATAGCTTCTTAGCCGCGTGGTCGGTATGCAGTATTACAGCTACACCGTAATGCTCGGCCAGTAAATGCACGTGTTTAGCGGCAGATACGCCACCCAAAATGCAAGCCTGCAGCTTTGAGTTATCTAATGATTTACCCGCGTAAAACTGGGCGCCACCATTTGATAGCTGGATAATAACCGGCGATTTTACCGCGGCGGCAGTTTCCAGCACAGCATTTACAGTATTGGTACCAATAACGTTTACAGCCGGCAACGCAAACTGGTGCTTTTTGGCTATTTCAAACAGTTCCTGCACCTGGTCGCCATGCAGTACCCCTTTATAATTTTTTAGATCCATTGACTTAAGTTTGAGCCCGAAGGTAAAAAATTTATCGGCTTTTTAACAAATTATACGCGTATAAATATAACAGCATCTGCAAAAAATGATCACTTAACCAATCAGATAAAGCCGGGTAACATTAACCAGCCTTATTAAAAAACCGGCTCATCTATATCACCACATTTTTGCTGGGTTCTATTTTATGAAAATCATGATTAAATGGCACAGGCCCGGTATACAAGTTCAGTCTGGATACTTCTTTATCCACTACACGCTGAAGACAAATATCGATAAGCGTTGTACTGTTTGGCTTAATAACCTGATCAAAAAACTCAGCATCAGCCTGTATGTTGAACGGGAGATATTTTATAAACCCTTTATCCCGGTGCGGTTCAACTGTTATCCCTAATTTTTTTATGCCATTAAGTTTGGGCCGCAACACTTTACCTTTATACTTAATAGCATCGCAGCCATGCATCACATCATAATTCATATAATAGGTTACCGTTTGCGGCGATAACCTGTTACATTGCCTGTCTACAAAAAAGCCTTCAGGCAAATGGTTGGCATCATTGTCATCACCTGCCGTAAATGTCAGGTCATAATTGATTACCGGATAATTCTCTGAATCATGGATCCTGAATATGACCATCGAAAAACGATCGTGGTAAAAATACCTGTCGTGGATAAAGATTGTACCGTCTACCTTTTCAACCCTTTCGTCTTTTTGAACCGCAGCTGTCCTTTCTTCAAATGTTTTAGACAATGCATCATAATCCGTTTTACTTTTTACTTTAATACAATCTAAAATAGCATCAACCAATTGCTTGCTTTGTGGGTTATCGCCAGTGGGATTACCCGTAGGGCTGGCCATGATACCCATTGTGGTATCGGAGTGCGATTTTTTGGGCACTATCAGGAAAGCCGTTGCCGGGGCTGTATAATATTCAACTGTTGGTACTTCGGCTACATAGTTATCCCCACTATAAGTGATCGCACCTTGCTTAACGCTTACATAACTGGCATTGAGATTAGCGGCCGCGCTGCGTACTACACCATCAGACCCAAGCTCGCCAGTATATGTATTAAGATTGTCATAAAGTTTCCTGTCAATTGATTGCCCTATTATGGCAAAAGGAAATATACCATTCGCGCTAATCTCTCCGCCTTCATTTTTGATCCACCTGGCATTAAGCTCCCATGCTTTATCACTGCCTAATTCAAGCCAGTTCAATACACCCTGGCCCGGTTCAACACCACTCAACCACGACTTTAACCTGCTTATTTTTGATTTGCCTAACTGGGCTAACGCCGAGCCAAAATTAGCGGGGGCCAGCATGATCAGATGGCTCATGGGGCACACACCACCTTTAAATTTAGGCCTGCCCGCGGGTTCCGGATTATAATAACTATCATACCAATCCCTAACTACCGGGCCGCCGGTTGAGTGTGTAATGCAGACAAAGCGATCGCCATTAGCTATTTCTGCACTTAACTGTTCCTTCACAGCAGTTTCAAACGCTCTTGAAATATCCTGCAACTGCACCTCATCATGAAAACTAATGTATTGCCCAAGATAAACATTTTTAACAACCGTTTCGTTGGTTCCGTTTGTTTCGTTTTGGAGGCGAAGTGGGAGTTCGCCATAGGTATCAAGGTTTGTGACACTCCAACCGTGTACAAAAACAAGTATTAGATTTTCGTCGTTCATGATTTAAAGATTCAGGGATGAGATCATAATATTACTACATTATCTTAATATTTCAATGAATCGCTCAAATTTTTAGCCTGGTACGGAGATTTCTCAAAACCCACATCTGATTTATAAACATAATACTATCCCATTTTTATCCTTTATGAACTTTTTTCGTTTCTTTGTAAGAAAATTGAAGGAAGAAGAATCAAATATGTCGTGGTTTAAAAGGGAACTTAAAGGAATAATTACGTCTACTGAAGACAAGAAGGAAGCTCCTGACGGGATATGGAACAAATGCCCGCAATGTAAAAAACCGTTACACTACTCCGAGCAGGTTGAAAACCAGTATGTTTGCCACTATTGCGGCTATCATATCCGTATAGGATCTAAAGAATACTTTTCTATTTTATTTGACAATAACGAGTTTACCGAGTTATTCCCGAACCTGACGTCGGGCGATCCGCTACACTTTACCGATACTAAAAAATACAGCGACCGGCTAAAAGATACCATCAAAAAAACCGGCCTAAATGATGCCATCCGCGCCGCGTATGGTAAAATTGAAGGACAGGATATTGTAATTGCCTGTATGGATTTCAATTTCATCGGCGGTTCTATGGGATCGGTAGTGGGTGAAAAAATTGCACGGTCTATTGACCATAGCATTGCCACAAAAGCCCCTTTCCTGATGATATCCAAATCGGGCGGAGCAAGGATGATGGAGGCAGCCTTCTCTTTAATGCAGATGGCAAAAACATCGGCCAAGCTGGCTTTACTGGCACAGGCCAAAATTCCGTACATATCTTTACTAACCGACCCTACCACAGGCGGTGTAACCGCATCCTATGCCATGCTGGGCGATATCAATATTGCCGAGCCGGGTTCACTGATTGGCTTTGCCGGCCCCCGGGTAATTAAAGAGACGATTAAGAAAGACCTGCCGAAAGGCTTCCAGACTGCCGAATTTGTGCAGGAACACGGTTTCCTTGATTTTATTGTCGACCGCCGCGAGATGAAGGATAAGCTGGCATCATTTTTAAAGATGATGAGTAATTAAGGTTAAAGCTGAAAGGCGAAAGCTAAAAGGTATACAAACAAAAGCGGCCCAAAATTCGGGCCGCTTTTGTTTTACTATTTATTTACCGGTGTTACACCATCATCCAGCACTAAATAGCTACTGGGTTTTAAGCCGTTGGTTTCTAACTTTTTATCTACCTCGCTGTAATGGTTGTTATGGATCAGCACGTTTGATGTATTGCTGCCATTGCCGCCTAAGTTAATAGCCGTTTTTGCCAGACTAAAGCTGTTATCCTCAAATATCACATCGGTTACCGCGTTGGCATTACCGCCGGGTGAAGTGCGCATGTAAGAATATTCGGTCATTTTATTCCGGCGTACTATGGTGCCAATGCTTAATCCGCTGCCGCCCGCGCCTATCAGGTTAATATTTTGAAAGCCCGAATGCCCGCGATCATCTACCCCCCACCAGTGGGTATAATTGCCTTCCTTAAACTCGCAATTTACAATATCAATATACCAGTTAGGCTGCTTGCCATGATATAGCAGCGAACCACGACCTACAATGCCATTACAGCGGTTCATTTTTAAGCCAGATATCACCGCGTTATCGGTTGAGCCATAGAATTGATAAGCGCCGGCATCCGTCACCTGGTTATTTACAAAGGCAAAGTTCTTCCTAACTGTAGTAACGCTGATAATGGAAGTAGCATCAGGCTGTACCAGGAAAGGATGATCAAGCTTAATAGTATCCTGCCCATGGCTCACAATCCGCCGAAACTGCCCTGCCCCTTTTCCCTCAATAATATACAAGCCACCCCCTATCCATTTATTATTTACCCACTGGTATTTGTTAGTTAGATCTGATGGGATCACCAGCGTATTTCCACTGGCGTTTACGATATTACCGGCATAACCGCCGCTGCCGCCATCAAAAGTCATACATTCGCGGTCGTTAGTGTAATTGTACGGGATAACGTTGCGGGCCTCGTAAAAATCGTGGCTTTCATCAACCGTTGCGCAATAGCCATAACCGTCGGCCTGTTTAAAGCAATCTTCAAAGATCAATCCTTTGGGATGTACCAGCATGTAAGGCTGGTTAACGCCGGTACCTTTACGTTCAAATTTACAGTTTTGGATAAAGCCGCTTGCCGCGAAAAAGGTGTACATCCCGCTCGAATTAAAATCGCAGTTCCGCACCTTCAGGTTCTCGCCCCGCAAAATGATCCCTGTTTTTTGCCAGCGACTGTTGATCTCAGCTTCTACCACGTCGCGGTTAGCCTTTACCTGGTAAACCTTTCCTGATAACTCGGCCGATTGCCTTACCAGTAAGTTTTCCAGCGTTACGTTGCCCTGCCCGGCCGGCGAACCGGTTTGCATAATAATTCCCCAGGCTCTTGAAGCCCATAAAACCATATTTTTTATGCCGAAATGATGTGTCCCGCTGATCAGGCTGTTTGGCAATTGGTTAGTATCCCAACCTAAGGGGTTCCAGAATAGCTGCACCAATTCGCGCGATTCGCCTTTCAGCATGGTATTGGGCGACAGGATCAGTTCGCTGGTTAGCTGATAGCGCCCGCGCGGCACATATACGGTACCGCCGCCATTTTTCCCGGCGGCATCCAACGCGGCGCGGAATGCATCGGTTTCGTTATTCACACCATCGCCCTTAGCGCCAAAGTCCTTCACGTTGAAGATCTTTTTATCCCAAAGCTCGGCCATTTTATCTTCTACAGCTATCTTTAATGGCTCGCTCCAGGCGGTTTTGCCACCCTGCCCATTGTGATAATATAAATGATAGCTACCCGCGGGTGTACCTGCCGGGATATTGACACTCACCGAGTAATCATCAAAGGCTTTAGTCACCTTTGCACGTACCGTTTTCCCATTTGTACCAATAAGTACAGCCTGCCCTGCCGAACCTTTCCTGAACAGGTTTTTACCCTGGATACGCAGATAATCGCCGGGGTTGGCTTTTAGAAAGCCCTGCTCGCTGATGGCCCACATCACCTTAGGGATATTGATATAAAAAGTAACCGCAGGGTTGCCTGCGCTGTTTAGTTTTACACTATAAACCCCTTCCTGCCAGGCAGCCGGAATAATGAATTTTAATGATTGCCCGGTTTGCATCAATTTATTAACGGTTACTACCTGGTTCTGCGTTAAAGCGTCGGCCCTTTGTTTGGTGCCGCCGTTATCCAGCAGGTCGTCCTCGCGCGGAAGCGGTACGTAGGTTGGCAGCGCTGTATCAACATTATCATTAGTTAAGCGGCATACCTGTATGGTGGTTACCTTGTCTAAATACTCGCCGCGCACCTGTACGGCATCACCGGGACGGGTTTCGGCTGTGCTAACCTGGAATAACTTTGGTGCGTTATCGTTGATTTGCGCAATAGTTGTGATAGTATTCAATGTGATCAAGGCGCCTATCAACAGCGCCGGAAGTATGCGGTTCTTCATCAATTTATTGTTCATCGGTTGGGTAGATTAATAGCCGTATTTTTTTAAATATTCGGGAATGGGGGTATCGTAATAGTTTTGCAAAAAGTTGTCGGTATCGCCGTTTACAGGGTCTTTTACCTGCAATACTTCCAGGTTATCCATATTGATGGCTACATCGGTAAACTTTAAACAGATATTGCCGTAGGTAACGGGTTTTTCGGTATCAATCCCCGACAGGATTAGCTTATTATCGTAATAAACCTCGTAATTGCGGTCGAGCATTTTGACCATTAACTGGTGCTTGGTGCCGTTAAAATAGTTGGGGAGGCTGACCGATTTAGAGAAAACTACAGCGCCCGCGTCATACTTCTCAAAAAACAGCTTATTACCTTCGCGCAGGGCAACGGCGTAATATTTTGGTGCGCCGTATACCGATATATTCTGATATCTCAGCTGCATTAAAAACTCGCTGGTGGGTTTGCTTGCGGCATCAAAAGTGAGGTCGATACTTACCTGATAATCGGCCCATTTCTTGTTTCCAAGATAGAAGGTGCCGTCGCCATTTTTACGCCATGAACGTCCGCCATCTGCATTCTTTGGTAGATTGCCATATTTAATGCCATTCCAAACCGGGTTGATGATGCTGACGGGTTTATTTGATAAGCTACCATCGTCAAAATTATCGCGCAATAGCGTGCCTTCCTTTACCGGCATTTTATCTTTAAAGTTTTCTTCGGCAGGCAGGTAATGTTCTTCGTATTGAATGTCCCAATCGCTGAAGGTAGCCTCGGCTTTTCGTCCTGATCCCTCCTGCTGTGAGTAGCCAATTTGCGATTCGCTGCCCGAACACCCGTAAAAGCCGATCAATGATTGTTCGCCCACGTTGGCGATAACCGAATTGCCTTTAGTCCAGTCGCCTTTCGCATTTTTATAATACCCGGTAAAAACTGAACCCTGCCTGATGAGCCTGATCTCCATAGGGAAAGTAAGTGTAGTAATGCGGGTATAAAGCGTTTGGTCGTTATCGTTTACACGATAAAACAGCAATAAATCGCCTGTGGCGCTGGTTTCTAAATGCACATTGGCCGCGCCTAAAGCTGCGCCCGATCGCATCATGATCCCCGCTGAACCAAAGTTCAGTTTTTCGATCTTCACGCTAATGGTTGAGCGCGAGCAATCATCGTAAGGGAAAGCTTGCGGCTGCGATGCAAAACTGTACGAGTCTGACTCGAAATAACAATGAACCGTATTTTGGGTAGTGATGGTCAGCTTGTTCTTTTCCTGCTTCATATCCCCTTTAGCGCCCGCGCCAAAATTGGCAAAGTCCCAATGATCATCGGCTAAAGCAGGCAAGGGTAAAATTGCAGCGAAACCTAAAATTAGCCGCACAAAAAATAAGGTTCGTTTATTCATTTCTTTTGTTCTTTGTTTTATTTGGATTTAGGGAAAACCGTCACCCTTAAACGTGTGCTACCATAAGGTACTAAGGTGATCATGGTGGTTTTCGTGCCCGCTTTTACCGATTTACTATCCGGTAATTCCTGTGTGTACCTGTCTTCCAACAAACCCCAACCGGCCACGGTATGTGCCGGTACTTTTATCTCTATGGGTGATTGCCCGGGATCAAGCGGGTAGGCTGATCTGCCGGTTTGGATTACTTTAGCTTTCCGGCTAAAATCCTTCGCGTTTACAGCCAGCGCATAATTCCAGGCACCTGTAGGTTGGATATCCAGCGCAGGGAAGTTTGGATCGTGTGATTTTTTGCCGCCCAGGTTTTTATAAGTAGCCGTATCTGTTTTCACTTTTTCGGGAACGGCATAGGCGTATAACAATGGGCCTCGCTCTACAAAGTTGCCGTATTGCTCGTCAGTCACCAGCTTTAAGGCCATAGGTAATTTTACGGTCACCTGATCGCCTTTTTTAAATTTACGGTTAATGGTGATAAAACTACCTGGCTGCAGTACCCCACGATACAGCGAACCGTTTATAGTTACCGAAGCATTTTTGCACCAGGCCGGGATACGTAAAGTAAACGGCATATCTACGGGTTTGGGTGTATCAAACGTGAAATTCACATCATTAGCAAAGGGGTAATTGGTGGTTTCTTTGATGTTAACTTCCTGTCCGCCACTTAATACTACCTTTTCGGTAGACGGGCCATACAAGGCAGCAACCGGACCACCGGCATGATTCCGCATCCACATACGTGCTACGTAATTAGGCATAAAACGGTGTACATTACCGGCACAGCATTCGGTTTCATGACAGGGCCAGTAAGCCATCCAGGTTGAGCCATGCGCGAACTTGTTGTGGTTGGAATTCCCGGTAGCGATCACCTGGTTCACGCTGGAAAAATATTGCAGATTTTTAAAGTCTTTTGAAACCGCGCCAGGCCCGGCATTAAATATGGCACGCTCCAGGTGGTCGGCCCAGGTGGCATCGCCGGTGGCCATCAGCAAATAACCTAAAGCCCAGGTATAATCGGTAATATCGCAGGTTTCGTGACTGTTTAAAGGGTTCTTTCCCGCCAAAAACTCGCTCGAACTGGGTACACCATCAGGCAACATATGGTCCCGGTCGAGTTTTTTCATGGCGTTGATAGCCGCATCTAAATATTCCTGCTTACCTGTAAACGTGTATAGTATGGCCGGGAGTTTTGACATTTCCATATAGGTTACGCCGTGCAGCACTACTTTATCATCCGATAAGGCAACTTTCAAATTCAACTCAAAACCTCCCAAAGCGTAAGCTTGTTCGGCCAGGTTGAGTAGTTTTTTATCGCCTGTTTTGCCGTAAGTCCATAAAGCGCCCTCGATATTTACAATGGCGCGTTTAAACTTGCCCAACTCTTCGGGCGTATAGCTTAGGTAATGCTTGTGCAGGGCGTCAACAATTTGCTGGTTGCCGGTAGCCATATATTCAGCCTGCAAAGCACGGAAGAACACCGCTATAGGCCACTGACTGGCAAATAATTCCGGCCCCAGCCGCCCATTTTTTTGCGGATGATCTAAGGTATAATAAATACCTTCCTGGCCTTTTTTAATCAGCGTGCTATCCTGCAATAAATAACCTAAGCGCAGCAAGCCATCGGTATAATAAGCCGTTTGCTCGTAACGCCACCAGTTATCGCCGTGGGTTTCGTTTTCGCGTGAGATTGTACCGGCCCATAAAACTGAATTGAAGGGGTATGATAAAACCTCCGGGTGCCCAGTCAAGCCGGATTTTTGCCGCACTAAAAACTCTTTTAGCCATCCTTTCGGCGCACAATTGGTAATGGCCGATTCCTGAAATTTATCGTAGCGTGGGACTGTATCTGCCACCATACCCACCACGCGTGTTTGCGGTTTTATCCAAAAAACACTGATCAATGCGGTTGCACTAATGGCTATAAGCGATGATAGTTTTTTCATATTGGTTTTTAGATGGCCTTAAATACCCAGGCAGGTTGTCCTGATAATTGCTTAATTACTTCTGCCGGGATGGTCACTTCTACCTGATCGCCAACCTTTTTCCATTTCAGAGGCTTTTTGATGCCTAACAGGGTAATCGCGGCGTTCTTCCTTATGGTTAAGGCCGGGAAACTCATAGCGGCATTCAGTTGCATTTCTTTTTCAGTCGGCAGGTAAGTAGCATATAATGCTTTACCCTTGCCGGTAAAAGCCCATTGCGCTTTGCGGTAAGGCGCTACAGGTTTTGTGCTGTAAATGGATTCGCCATTGGTTTTAATCCAGGCGCCTATCTCTTTCAATCGGTCATAGGCTTCCTGATGCCATTCGCCGTCCGGACCGGGGCCGATATCCAGCAGCAGGTTGCCGTTTTTAGCTACCACATCAACCAGCATTTGCACCAGTTTACGGGTTGGCTTGTAATCTTCCTTCTCGATGTACGACCATGATTTGCCCATCGTCATACAGGTTTCCCATGGATGCGGGATAAAATGATCGGGGATCTTTTGTTCGGGGGTCAGGTAGTTCACATTCTCGGGCTTGCCGTGGCGGTCAACAATAATCACTCCCGGCTGATCTTTACGGGCCATCGTTACAATGTTCTTCATATCCATATTGGCCCAGCTACCATCAAACCATAACAGGTCTACCTTGCCATAATTGGTCATCAGTTCTTCTATCTGGTTATAGGTAAACTCGGTAAAGCGCTTCCAGCGGTCGGCATATTTAACCCGGTCGTAACTCTCGTTCCTGTCCTTAGGCGGGAAGTACGACCACCAATAATCCTCGCTGTGCCAGTCGGGTTTAGAGAAGTAAGCGCCGATCATAAAATCCTTTTGGCGGAACGATTTAAAGATCTCCTGCGTGATATCCTTTTTAGGATTAGTTGAAAAAGGTGTTTTAGCGCTGGTCACTTTGTAATCGGTATATTTGGTATCGTACATACAAAACCCATCGTGATGTTTGGTGGTGAACACCACATATTTCATCCCGCCTTCCTTAGCAGCAGCAGCCCATTTATCGGGATCGAATTTGGTAGGATTAAACTGTGTCTGCAAATTTTCGTATGCCTGCTTATAGCCTTGCCAGGTAGCCGAGTACGGCCCTTTACGCTGGGTAAAACCCCTGTCTTCCGGGCATAGCGACCATGATTCCACAATCCCCCAAATGCTGTAAGTACCCCAGTGCATAAACAAGCCAAATTTCAAATCCTGCCAATCGGCTATTTTAGCGTTAACTTTTGGGTCGGTAGGTGCTTCGTACACTTTTTCCGGGTCGTAGGCTGTCGCGTCCTGCGCTTTAGCTGTAGGGATACTTAATGCACCGCCTAAGAGCAGTAATCCGCAGGCTAACTGCTTAATATTTTTAGATTGTTTCATTTCAAATATTATTTACCGGGTGCAAAATCTACCGTGATCACACTCATGCCCCATGGTTTTATTTTGACGCCCAGGCTACCGTTTCCAGTATTGGTTGCTGTTGTCAATTCCTCACCCTGCAAAATGCCGGTTTTAGTAACGCTGCCTTTTTGCCCGTTATTAATCTTGTTCAGATCGATAGTTACATCGCCTGTTTGCTCTTTGGATGATTGGTTAAGCACCATTACGTATAGCTTATGGTCTTTCTCGTTCAGGGCCGCTACATATTCCAGGTATGGGTTGCCGCTTTTCAGCAAACCTTCGGGCATAAATAGCTTGGCTGTAGCCGAATAAATACTCCCGGGAGCAAAACCATAGGATACATGCGGACCAACCTTAGGGGTCATAAATCCGCTTGGGAACGTGATCTTATTATTCGAGCGTAATTTCACTTCGGATAACAGGTAATCGGTGATCCAGCCTATCTGCCAAAAGGCATGGTGCGGAAACATTTTGGCCGATGTTTCTACCTTCTCCAACCCGTTCCAGTAATAAATACTCTGTCCGCTGGCCGGATCAACATATACGTCCCTGCCCCTTGCGGCACAACGCGCCATGGTTAAAAACAGATCGTTACGGGTTAATTCATACATTCGCACAAACAAACCTGCAAAGCTGGAGATCAATATCGGGCCGCCACTGGCTGTACCACGGATATGCTCCACACTTAAACCGGTTTGGCTCACTTCCCAATCGAAATGATCCTTTCCGTTTATCTTTTTAATTTTAGCTGTAGCGATAGGTTGCGTAAAGATGGAGGTAGCATAAATCTCGGCAGCATCGATAGCCGCTTTTTTATACCGCTCGTTTTTGGTGGTGGTATATAGTTCTAATAACGATTCGGAACATTGGGCCGTAGCAAAATCCCATATATTGCGCCCATCGCCGCATACGCCCAGGTAATGGCCCTTATCTACCCCGTTTTTAATCAGCCAATCGGCGCCTTTCTGCGCTGCCAATAAATATTTTTGGTCACCGGTTACACGGTACGCTATCAGTAAGCCATACCAGGTTGGACGCAGGTCTTTCAGATCGGGGAACGACAATTCATGGCTCTCGCGATCATACGCTACATCAAAACCACCATCAGTGTGTTGCCATAACATCAGCTTATCGCCGGCTTGTCTTACCCGGGCTTTCAGTTCTGGATCGTTGGGATTAAACAACAGCATATTGCCCATATCCATCAGCGTATAATAGGTGGTGAATAAGGGCTCTACCCAGTTACCGCGCTCGGCTTCGGTGCCATCCTCATCACTATACTCGCCCATCGATGCGCCTTTAAAAAAGCCGGGCAACATTTCCTGCATCACCAGTTTATAATTGCGTACGTAAGGCAAATGCTTTTGCATCATGGCATCCTGACCGGCATAGGCCAGCATACATAGCGCGCCTACATCGGCATTTTTGCTGCCGTTAGCGCCAATTTCAAGGCCTTTTACTTTTTGAATGGTCCAGTTTGATTTTTTTTCGTTTTGCAGATAACCCTGCATCAGGCGCACCCGTTCGGATAGTGAACGCTTTTGCTGCTGTATATCCAGCATCCCTGCAAACTGGTAGATATCATTCACCGCATGCTTAAACACCGGGAACCAATCCGTAGCCTGTACCGAATACCTGAATTTGAACGTAGTGGTTTCGCCAACCTGCAGCATAGAACCTGCCTGCCCCAACACCGGCGAGTAAGCTACCGGGGTTAACTGCGCGTGGCGGTTCATGGTAGACATGCCCACTTTATTGGGCCCACGTGTTACCGAATCTACATAAGGATCGTTAGCCGTGCCCGGATCAGGGATAACCGCCAGGGTTATCTTGTTTTTGGTGGTGAGCATCGGGCTCAAGGTCATGGTGTTCCTTTCCTTAGCCAGGAAGGCTACATTAGGCAAGCCCTGACTGTATTTGGTAGCCAGCTGAAAGTCGGACTGTAATTCGCGGCCGTACCAGTTACCCGGTATCATCCCCCAGGATAATTCCTTAGGGTCAATCACCGCCAATGTTGGACTGGCAACAGCAAACGATCCTTTCAATTTAGCCTTAACACTCATTTCAACCATAATATCGGTTGGATAATTAGGGTCGATCTTCCATTTGGATTCCATCACACCAAAACGCAATGTTTGGGTGAACGTAATGGTGCCATCGGCCGATTTTGTTGCTGTTGCGGGATAAAACGAAAAGTCTTTACCTTCCAGATCAAGGTCGACCAGGTTTGGCGCAGGCTTACGGTTTAAATAGATCAGCGTAAATAGTCCTGATGGATGCGGCAACACCTTCCCCCCTGCCACAATGCTTTTAATATGCCAGCCATCTTTTTCCTGTGCCCAGGATACTTTTAATTTAGGGGACGACAGGGAAATATCCTGGTTGCCGCCTTGCCCGTAAGCACTTAGCAAACCTGCGCAAAGCAACATGGAAAGGAAAAATGATCTTTTCATTAATGAAATTATAAATACGGTTTTCAATATGGTTTATACATAGCCGGGGATTAGGTAAGCCCTCTCAACTATCATTCAATATTAAGTTAAATCTGCATCATAGCATCCGGTACAAAGCCACCAATATGCTTGGGAACACTCCCAAACGATGGGAATGCTCCCATAAATCCCGGCTTATTTATTCAACGTGCCTAACACTTGCCTTTTACGCCTGGCTATGCGCCATATTAACAATGACGACCCTAAAATAAACGCCCCTACGCAGCATACTACCGTTGGGAATCTGGGCGCTATTGCTCCCAATGTAATAATACCGATACCCACTATGCCCATAGATATAGCGATGACACTGATACCAAATATATTCTGACTTTCGGCCTCGTGGTGATGGGATGCGGAAGGCATAGTTTCCTTTTCGGACGACATCGCCTCATCAAATGCGGCGGCTCCCGGCGCGACTTGCCCTTTCGAACGGTAATACATCTCAAACAAAGCCAGCAGTAAAATGGGCAGGCCTACACCAAAACAGGTTTCAACGGTGCGGTTCAGCTTTAACTCCATTGTTACCGGGCTGATGACCTTAAAGAATAGATTAACCAGCAAAGATGCCACCGTGGCAAACACCACGCTAAACGACGTTTGATATTTTGAGAACAACGACCACACAATAGGCGCGAACAGCGCCCCACCTGCTATAGAGGCGATACTTAACACTACTTCCACAATACCGCCCGCTCTCGGGATCATAATAGCGGCGATGATAGTCCCCGCGCCGAACAGCAGGGTGAACAACCGGGCGATCAGGATCACTTCCTTCTCTGCCGCTTTAGGCCGCATCAGGTTTTTATACAGATCGGTAGCGAAAACGGTGGCGGCCAGGTTAATGGTGGTATTAGCTTTGCTGGATGTGGCCGATATCATACCAGCTAATACCAAACCGATCAGTCCGGCAGGCATTACCTTTTGGCAAAGCATCATATAAGCGCCCTCCGGCTCCAGGCCTTGCAGGTTGGGATTGATGATCCGATAGATCATCGGCGGCAGCATCCATATCAGCGGACTAACTAAATACAAGCCGGTAAATAACCATGCTACCTTTTTTGCGCCGCGCTGGGTAGCCACGCTGGTATAGCGCTGCACGTACGACCAGTTGCCACCAATATATACCGTTTGATATAGGATAAAGGCCAGCATAAAGCCAAAAGTATAATCGGAGTTAAACGGCTTAAAAAAATCCACCGGGGCGTTATTAATCAGATTAGCAGGGCCGCCTATCTCGGCAAATGCTATCGGGATAACGATAACTACCGAGGCGCTTAATATTACAAACTGCACCACATCGGTAACCAACACGGCCCATAACCCGCCGGCGGCGGTATAAAGTACGATGATTAATCCGATACCAATAATGCAGGCGTTTAAAGTGAATGGCGTAGCCACATGCACCATTTTACCTACCGGGTATAGTACCGATGCAGTGGTGAACAAGCTAAGCGCCAGTATTAAATAAGTATAAAACTGCTTGGAGCGTGGGCCAAAGCGTTTGCCGATATACTCGGCAGCGGTTTTTACGCCGAGCTTTTTCCACCGGCCGGCAATGAATATCGCCACCAGGAAACCACTGATGGCCATAGTAAGCTGGATCATGTTAGATACCAGTCCGAATTTATAGGCGATAGATCCCCAAACCACAAAGGTACCGGCCGAAAAATAGCTGATAAATAAGGACAAGCCGTTGATCCACCAGGGGGTTTCGCCGCCGGCTTCAAAAAATGCCTGACCGTTTTTGCTGCCTGCCCTTGTGAACGTTAAACCGATGCCAAAAATAAGCAGGGCAAACACAGCCATGACGATAAAATCCAGTTGAACCATTTTGGGAATTTAAGATATAAAATACTATTGGTTTATAAAAAAGCCATGCGCAGGTAAACTAATTTAAACCCTGCGCAGGCTTCATAATTTAGCTAACGCAGTGCAATATAACAGATAATTTATCGATCCGGCCAGTGTTTAAATAATTTGCAAAATTGGGAACGCTCCCAATTTTTGGGAACGAAACCATTTGTTGAAATGAAACAAATTACATAC
The DNA here is from genome assembly GCF_059418485.1 of Mucilaginibacter sp. GW821-FHT07H05. NCBI lineage: Bacteria > Pseudomonadati > Bacteroidota > Sphingobacteriia > Sphingobacteriales > Sphingobacteriaceae > Mucilaginibacter > Mucilaginibacter sp. GW821-FHT07H05. The sequence continues at coordinate 433,258 of NZ_JBWKPY010000001.1, read as the reverse complement.
ATTTAACTACCAATTATTGCTTGCATGAAGAATCACCAGGTTACTATTATCGATATCGCTAAAGAGCTGAATATTTCTAAATCCACCGTATCCCGCGCGCTCACCGGGCACCCCAATGTTAAACCCGATACCCGAAAAGCGGTGCTTGACCTGGCCGAGAAAATGGATTACCAGCGCAATATGCTTTCCATTAGTTTAATTACTAATAAAAGCTATACCATTGGCATTATCGTCCCCGAATTTATGACCTCGTTTTTCCCGCAGGTGGTAGTTGGCGCGCAGGAAGAAGCGGCCAAAGCGGGCTATAACGTATTGGTCAATCAATCAAACGAGAACTATAAAACCGAAGTGGCTAATTCTAAGGTTATGCTGGCCGGGCAGGTGGATGGCGTGCTGGTTTCCATGAGTAAGGAGACGCGTAATTACGACCATCTGAAAAAATTCCAGCGTAAGGGTATCCCCATTGTGTTTTTTAACCGGGTTTGCGATGAGATGATGGTACCCAAAGTGGTGGTTAATGATCATGACGCTGCCTTTAAAGCTGTGGAACATTTGATACAAACCGGCCGCAAACGCATAGCCCACCTGGCTGGCCCCGATAGCCTGGCCATTAGCCGTAAAAGATTGAACGGCTACCTGGATGCTTTAAAGAAATATAATCTCCCGGTAGATGAGGACCTGATCATCCCCTATGATTTGACTTTAAGCAAGGTAAAGATCTACATTAAACACCTCATGAGCCTGGACTCGCCGCCCGATGCCTTATTCGCGGTTAACGACCCGACCGCGATCGAAGCCATACAAGTGATCAAGAAACTGGGGCTGCGGATCCCAGAAGACATTGCCATTGTTGGCTTTGGCGATAATTATGGGTCCAGCTTTATTGAGCCCAGTTTAACCACCGTTGCCCAGCCTGTGCAGGAAATTGGCCGTACGGCGATGAACCTGCTGCTGGGTATGATCAATAAGGATGTTTCGCAATGGAAAGCAGTTACCAAATCATTGGATGCCAAACTGGTGATCAGAAATTCCAGTAAAGCAAAAAAGGGTTCACTATAAACACGATGTCATTTCGAACGAACAGCGGTGGGTAAAAGGGTGAGGGTGAGGAGAAATCTTATACGCAATACAATCTAATACATATTTATAAGATTTTTTTCGCTCGTGATAGCCTGCCACAATCCGCTTTTAATTGAGTTGTAACGGGTATCTTCTCAAGCTTTGTAACATCGCACAGCAAACACCGCTGCCGGAACATCTCCCGAAGGACGCTCAACCACAAGTGTCAATTTCGCGGTATCAATCGGCTGATCAAACACAATAGTATTGCGCGATTGATAATTATCCTTTTTGCTATAGATCATCTTCCCTTTATCGTCCATCATCTGATAATTCCGCACACAAAAGGGCATCACCGTTTCCGGGTGGCTCATCAGTACCGATTCCATCGGGTGATCGTAATCCGTATCAAAAAACAGCTCTATTTTACCGATCTGCTGGGGTTGATCCCATTCTAATTGAAGTTGTGGCGCGGTATCTTCCCAATCGGCAACCCATGCATTGGGACTACTTACGGGCCGGTCTACCCCGTTGCGGATATTCGCGGCACGGAAAGTGTCTAAACCATTTGCTACTTTAATGGCTATATTTTGACCGTCAGGGCGGCGTTCGGGACACCAAAACTCAAAGGCATCTACGCCAATGTCTTCGGCCGGAGTTTGCTTACCATAGTTAGAAACCGCTTTATTGATCAGGTTAAATACCGATAATACACCGGTTACCCTTTTACGCGAAAAATAAAGCTTCACCTTCGGGTTTTTAGGAAAAGTTAAAAAGGCATATCCGGTGTTTTCCATATGCGCGGCAAATTCCGCATGGATACAGTTCCTTCCGGGATGGATTTGGAATACCTGTTTTGCGATAGTAACATCCGGCGTAAAATTCCCTTCCTTACCGCTGATACGTAATTCTACCAATAATTCTGTTTCCCCTTCTGCCTGCGCGTGAAATACTATATCGGGCACCTTACCTTTGGCTAAGGGCAGCATTTGCGCTACGGCAATATCTAAGGGGCGTAACAAATCGCTTTCGGGCAGTTCGTTCAATATTAACTCGCTTGAAGCCGATATTCTGGCCGATTGCACCAAATCCGCTTCATCATTTAAAACAAGTCCAGGTATATATTGCCCGCTCTTTAGCAATTCTTTTTGTAGCGTTGGGATATGCCCTTTATGATAGATCTCGGCTGGTTGGAACTGATTATCCAAACACATTTTAGCTGCTAAGGCTACAGCCTGCGCCGTATAAGCCCCGGTAGCCATTACCCTTGTCGAGCCAAAAGCCACATGCGACGCGCTGATGATCCTGCCGGCCAAAAACAGGTTGCTGATATCCTTACTGTATAAGCTGCGGTACGGCACCTGGTAAATGCCTTTGCTATGCCATTGGTTGCAGCCGGGTTTCTCGCTAAACACACCGTCGGCCGGGTGCAGATCGATAGACCAGCCCCCATAGGCCACCGCGTCATCATGCTTGCGCTGCTCTACCACATCCTGCTGGATCATGATGTAATCGCCCATAAAGCGACGGCTTTCCCGTTTACCGGGGATCATGCCTACCCACTCCAAAGCCAGGGTTTCCGCTTCGGGGAATTCGCCCGAGTTTTTGATATAGTTCCAGGCGGCATACACCACTTTCCACAGTTCCCATTTTATCTTTTCGGTATCGTGTACAGTATCCAGCCGGCCACCGTACTCCAGCCACCATAGCTTGCAACCGTAATCCTTAGCGTTAAACGACCGGAATTTAGGGATCTGGGTAATATCGCTTAAAGCGAAATTAGGGGGAATAAACTTTACCGGTTTGCCGGTATCCTTACTATAAAAATAAAGACTGTGCCCCAGCAATTCGCCATAGTTTTTTGACGGCGCGAATTTCTCGCCAAACTCTTCCATATTTTCGGCACCCATCCTAAAAGACGCGCCTGATAGAAACCCAAGGATCCCATCGCCTGATGCATCGCAAAATAATGGGGCGCTGATTTGATATTCGGTTGAATTCTGGCTGCAAAAGCCGTATATGGTTGATATCGTATGGTCGTCCTTTTTATCCAGGCTGTATACAGCGGTGTTGAGTAACAAAGTGATATTAGCTTCGCTCACCACCTTATCCAGCAATATCATATCAAAAACCATAGGGTTGCCTTCGGGATTACGATAGGTATTCTCTACCAGTATTTCATCAACCAAACCACCCTCGCGTGCCCAGCGATTATTGTTACCCATGTGCGATGTTGCACCCAAAATCCATAAACGCACCTCGCTGGATGAGTTGCCGCCCAGTACCGGCCTGTCCTGCACCAGCGTCACTTTAAGCCCGGCACGCGCCGCGGTAATGGCCGCGCATACACCCGCAAGCCCGCCGCCAACTATGGCCAGGTCTGCCTGCAGGTTTTCTGCCTTTAATGCTCTGGAAGGGGTAAAGTTTTCACTTATCATATTATAGCAACAAGGGGGCAAATTAAATAGTATTCATAACCTGGCTACCCGAACCACAGCAATTAGTTCCATGGGAACGTTTCCAATTTATGGGAACGTTTCCATGGAATAAACAGCCTTTATTTTGATATAAATCCATCGTCATTCTTCCCCCTTTCGTTTATGGTTTTGTTTGTTTAGCCCAATTTTCCACACGGAATGAATTGACCGGCAATCCTTCCTTATTATATAAATTCACATACCCCGGGTTATCTGCCCAGGCATAGCGCACAGCTACCGGGTTACTTACCTCATCGGCCCAAACTATTACCGTATGATCATCCTGCAATTTGCCTTTAGCCCAATAAAACTTCTTATCTGCACCCGCAATGGCAAAGCCTTTAATTAAGCTGTCCTGCCCTTTAATTTGCAGACCGTTACCAACCTTATCGAAAGTTATCCGCACCATTTGCCCTTCTATTTTCATGGACTTATATATGGGTGATGAGTAAATAAGATCCTGGTGATAGCCCACTTTAAGCGCGCTCAGTGCAGCGCGTTTACCCACATCCTGCTTATTGGTGGGGTGCAGGTTGCCGTCATCGTCCAAATCGATAGATACCGACATACCCGTATTGGGCACACTCAAAGCCGAAGCCTGGGCTTCGCGCAACTCGGCCCACGAGCTTTCTGATGGCACCGCCGGTGGCTTTTGAAAATTAGCCAGCGATACAAAAATGAAAGGGAAATTACCCTGCCCCCAATGGGTGCGCCAATCATTAATCAGCGCTGGAAAAATGCGACTGTATTGTTTAGCACGGCCGGTATTAGCTTCGCCCTGGTACCATAGTACGCCTTTAATGCCGTATGGCATCAGCGGGGCAATCATCCCGTTATATAATATGGTGGGGTAATCGTTTTTCTGATAACTCAATACCGATGGCGATACTTCCGACAGTTTAAACTTCCAGATCCCGGCAAGGCTGATCTTTTGCATGGCCGTTTGCACAAACATTTCATCGGCTTTACCGATCATACCGCCAATACCCCCGCGGTTGCGGATGCGGCAAACCAGCACGTTCCTCCCTTCCTTTAATAACGTGGGTTCAGCTTTGTAAAGGCGGTCACCTACATTTTGGGTAGCGCCTATCTCCTGCCCGTTGAGGTAGGTATTATCGTCATCATCTATACGGGAAAGGTGAATCTCTATCGCTTTTTTGGCTTCGTCAGCGGTCAGGTTAAACTCCTTACGGCACCAGCCAATACCGCCAAAAAGCGGTGTCCATGGTGCGGGGGCTTGCAGGTCTACCCACTTACTCAGGTCAAGATCGGCGGCAGCATAAAGGGCTTTGCCGTTCACTAATCCTTCGTCTTTTAAAAGGTATTCGCCGGTTAGGCGTTTAATTTTGGCTATCCTGTCCAGCGTGTCCTTATGCTGATCTATTGCCAGCAGTTTTTGTACCGGCGCTGCAAAGTCGCTGTCTCGTAGCAAGTAATCGCTGCTGATCCAATTTTCGATAAACGTACCTCCAACTGAGCTGTGGATCAATCCGATAGCTACATTCAGTTTTTTGTGCAGATCTTTCCCAAAGTAATACGCCACAGCTGAGAAACGTTTGATAGTTGCCGGTGTGCAGGCTACCCAACGCCCGCCATCCAGATCATCTTGCGGATGCTGGGCCAGTTCGTTGGGCACGTTAAATAAACGGATCATCGGGTAATTGGCCGAGGCGATCTCCTGGTCGGAGTTATTGGTACCATCCAGCGGCAGGCCCATGTTTGATTGGCCCGAACATACCCATACTTCGCCTATCATCACATTGGTTAGCTCTATCGTCTGACTGCCTTTTACCTGCAAAATATAAGGGCCGCCATAAGCCATAGCAGGCAATTTGGTTTTCCATCTGCCATCGGCGCCAGCTTTTACCTTAATGGTTTTACCCGCAAAGGTGATCACTATATTTTCACCGGCACCGGCTTTGCCCCAAACGGGGTTGGCCCTGCCCTGCTGCAATACCATGTTTGAGCTGAATAGTTTTGGCAGGATAAGCGGTGCGTTAGCCATTACCGGCTTTTTACCTGATAATAGAAATTGGTATAGTTTATCAGCTATCAAAGCCGCCCCCGCCGAATCAGGGTGTAGTTTATCGGGAAACATTTCGGGATGATTGGCCAGTACGGAATGCAGGTCTACCACTTCGCACTTTTCTTCAGCAGCTACCTGATCAATAACCGGGGCAATCAATTTAAGGATATCCGGACTATACGGCTCATCCGGCTTTTTATCCAGGAACTTAACCACCGGGTATAAAAGCACCACGCGGGGATGCGTGTCCAGTGTTTTAAAGGTATGCACCAGGGATTTGTAGTCGTTATAAAAGCTATCTATGTATTTGCGATAATATGGGCGGCTATCGTTAGTGCCTAATTTTATCAATACAATATTAGCCTTACTGGCTAAAGCTTCACGATATTGGCTTGTGTTGATATAGGCATTTCCACCCGCATGCAGCGCTGTTTTACCGCTTGCTCCAAAGTTTAGCACCTCGTAATCATCGCCCAGTTTTTTTTGCAATAGTGCCGGGTAGGCATTCACTTCGCGGTGCGGGATGAGGTAGCCATAGGTAATACTGTTACCGATACAGGCTATCCTGATCTTACTTTGCGCATAACTGCTATGAGTCAGCACAACCAGCAAAAAGATAAAAGACAATATAATGGGGTATTTATATTTCATGCTATTATTTCTTCACTATTTCTCCCCTGATCAATATTTTACCCAACCATATTACCCGCTGATCGTATTTCTCCGGATGTGCATTGATATCGGTCAGCTGGTTTGAACCTAACAACACTTTTTTATCGGGGATTTCCTGTGTAATGATAAACTGTACACTATGCGTTCCCTGCGGCACGTCCATAAACTCATATTGACCGCGGTAGCGATTATTGCACCAGTGGCTAAACCTGTTGAGTGGTTTTAGTTTTTTGCCGTCGACAATCACATCCATCTGACCAACTTCGGGGCCGCCGATATCAAACACGCCAATTTTGCTGCCGGTATAGGTAAAGGAGAATGATGCTCCCGCTTTATCTGCCCGCATTACATAGGGGAACCAGGGTTTAAACTGTTTCAGGCGTACATCAGTTGATGGATCAACTTTTACCCAATCGCCGTTAAAAGTGACATCATCGGCGGTGAGCATGCGGCCATCTTCCCAATTATCTTTGATCATGGGTGATGGCAGGATATGTTTTTTAGCCGATGCCATAGCCTGCATCTTATTCAGCGATTTAATAATCGTCCCGGCGTAGATCCAGCCGCCCATTTCTGTGGGATGGATCCCATCCGAGAATACGGGTTTATCGGTTATTTTAGGATCGGGTTTAAAGATCAGCTTCCCGGCGGCCTCCAACGCGGATGGCTCCCAGCCTAACTGGATGCCGGGCAGGTGATAGTATTCGGCCACGGTTTCCAGTTGTTTGATATTATCCGGTACCTGGCCTTTGGCATAAAGCTGACTTTGCCCCGTCATGATCGCATAAAGCAGGCAGATATCGGTTTGCGGATCGTTCTTGATGATTTGGCGGATGATGCCTTCCAGTCCCGGCAGATAAGAGCCGTTGACGGCGTATTCCACAAAGATCAGGTCGGGGTGATATTTCAGCACCTGTTCGCCGATACGGCAGGCGCCTAAATCGGTACCCGAGCCGGAAACCCCGGCATTTATAAATTTGATAGCGCTTTTAGGGTACAGGTTTTGCAGGTATTTAGCCGTTTGATTGCGGTATTTATTATCCATTTGGGTTACGCTGCCGCCTATAAAGGCAATGCTAAGCGGTTTACCGGACTTCACCTTACTGAAGAAATTGGGCAAACCATTACGAATGGCCAGTTCCTGATCGTGCTTAAAATCGGATGGTTGCTGACCGGCAGGCAATACACCCGGATCAAAAAATAATGGCGAAGCGCCCGACTGGCTGCCGGCTATGGCATCCTGCTTTAAAAATGAAGTAGACTTACTTTGATTTTTATAGGTAGAACACGACAGCATACCTGCAACCATGCAAATGCTTGCGGCATATTTTATCGCTATTGATTTAATTAGAGGCCGCATATCAATTCTTTATAATTTCAAAATGATGAGGTACCGGCTGATTATCCTTGTAGATCAAATCGTGCAGGGCTTTCATTTGTGACAGCGATTCGGCTTGCTTAGCTTTGGCGGGCAGATAGGTATTCCTGAAGCTGATCAGATCTTTATAAGCCGCCGTGGTGGTATCTTTGGTTGCTGCAACCGCCTGTTCAAAATACTGTCGCGCCTGTGGCAGCGTATAGATCTTTTTAGCTTGCAGGCGCCCCATTTCCATGCCACGGATATAGCGGGTAGTAGCCTCCAGTTTCCAGTAATCTTCAAAATAATGCAGTATTTTTTGGGCCTGGGCATATTGCGGCGTGTTTTTGTTTAAAGCCAGGTTAATGCCCGCGGCTAATTCCTTAGCGGTATAAGTGCCTGCCAATTGACCGTCAATTTTAAGCTGGTAATTGCCGGGATTTAGCCCTTTAACGCATACCATTTCTTTATTCAGATCATCGGTAAAAGGCACCAGCTTTAATGCCCAGTCGGCACCTTGTGGTATGGGGAAAGGGAGTGAATTTTCGAGACAGGTAAAGCTGATGCCCTGGTTGCTGCTTTTTATATTGCTGATCTTTGCATTTGATGACCCGGCGGTTGTTGTCTTACCCACTGTTAACGAGATAGTGGCAACTTCACTTTGTACCCCGGTAGTTTTTAAAAACTGGTAAGCCATAATAAAATGCCCGACAGGCCCCGGGTGTACCCTATCCGCGCCGATAATGGTAGCGGTGGAATCTGTGGCCTGCACTTTTTGGGTAATGTCGTTCATTATGGTCCAGTAATCAACCACCGGCAGGTTATATTTTTTGCCGAACTCTTTAATATAGCCCGCGTATTCCTTTAAGCCATCGTTACGGCCAATCAGTTTTTCGTTAGCGGGGATAAATGCGGTTTGATCGTATATCGTCGGTGTTTGCAGGATGATCTTACTGTTGTTCTTTAGCAGGGTTTTAATAATGATCTCGTAATCGCGACGGTAAACATCGGCGGCCTTTTTGCGTTCGTCGGCAATACCGGGTTTGGCCCATGCTTCTTTGGTATACAAATCCTTTTGCACATCATTCATCCCCAGCTTAATTACCGACCAGTTGGGGTGGTTATTCAGCACATCGCTATCCATACGGCTGATCACATTAATGGCCCGGTTGCCGCTGATGCCGCTATTGATCACATTAATATTTTGCGTAGGATAACGGGTTGCATAAAACAAAGCGATATCATGATGAAAACCACCATGATTGGTGATGCTGTTCCCTACAAAAACCACCTGATCGCCGTTTTTAAAAATGGGGGCTTGGGCTTTACATACCGGAGTAATAAACAACAGGGCAGCTATAAGTAATAATAAACCGATTCCTCTTTTCCTCACCATCATATTAGTCATCAACTTTAACTGTTTTTAAAATAAAATCGACAATGATTGCCGGGTTGGGCAAGCTGTGCGGATGATGCTTAAAGCCCGGTTTATGATACACAGTAATATCGCCGTTTAAGGCTTTTACCGCTTGCTCAAATGGGATAGTATTTTCTTCCGGCGGTACTACTTCATCAGCGTCAGCCAATAAGTGCAGCATCGGGTATTTGCCTTTTACAATCTGCTTTACCTTGTTGATAGGGCTTTGTGCAAAACCTGCAATATTGGTTGAGTCCAGTTGAAAATCAACTTTTACCTTTGCCCAGTCGCCTTTGCTGCCCGGGCCTTTGCCTAAGCCACCCGGCCAACTTTTCAAATCGAGCACCGGGTTATCGGCATAAACGCAGGCAACTTTTTTAGGGTTCTCTGCCGCCCAATTGTACAGGTATACCCCGCCTCGGCTCATCCCTTCTAACACTACCTTTTTGGCCAGGCCATTTTTGTGCATCAGTTTATAATAGTCGTTCCATAAGGATACCGATTCCTTGTTACCATACAGCTCTACCACATCGCAATACACAATATGGAAACCATGCTCCAACAAGGCAATATCAGCCTGTGGCTCGTGCCCCCAAAAGCGAGCGCGCCATACCCATGGGTGTCCTTTAGCAGCCCATTTAGGCGCTACAATTTTGCAATTACGACCGTTAAAAGTAAAATCGGCATAGCGGTAACCGTAAAATGAGGTGATCTTTTTAGGCAGATCGATCTTACTGATTAGATCGTACGTAGTATCTCTCGGCTGTTTGATGAGTTGCGCTAAGCGTTTAGCAATTAACACCGCACCTTCTGCATTAGGGTGGATCTTATCGGGCACCAAATCAGCGTGATCCATAAACAGCGAATGCAGATCGATCACCTCCAGGCTATCGGCGTAAGCCACTTGCTGTATCAGCGGAATGATCTTAGTTTTAATCACCGGATCGTAAATACTGTTACTATCTATACCAAATGCAGTTACAGGCAGCAGTAATATTACCCGCGGGCGTGTGCTTAACTGTGCAAAGGATTGTACTAAATCGTGCAGATCCTTTTTAAACTCACCTAAAAACCCACGGTTTATCTTTTTGCTGTCGTTTGTCCCCAGTTTGATCAGTACAATATCCGGCTGGCTTTGCAGCGCCTTTTGGTAGGTTGGCGTATTCCAATATGGGCTGTTCCCTTTTTTTAGCAGCGTTGTGCCACTCACGCCAAAATTACTGACCGCATACTTATCGCCAAGCAATGCCTGCAGTTGTGCCGGGTACGAGTTATGCGCGGCATCTTTAATACCGGCGCCGGCGGTGATGCTATTGCCAACACAGGCTACCTTGATAGGTGCCTGTGCCGAAACTATAGACGTATGAAGTAAGATAAATAAAGCTGTCGCCAGCCAAATGGTATGTTTTTTCATGAATATAATATAGATGCGATAGTTTTTTAAGGTGTAATAGTTACCTGAACCTGTTTAACAACTTCTTGACGGCCAAAAACGTTGGCATTGGTTGCTACAAAATTAACATTGAATGTCCCTGCACTTTTAAAAGTATAATTACTGGTGTTTATCCTCAGCGAGGATTCCTTTATGGCTGTACCCACATCGTTTGTTACCCGGTTTAAGGTGATGGGTCCGGTAAAGGTCCAGGTTTCAGAAGCTGAGGTAGCTGCGGCAGCGGTAGCCGCTCCTGTTATTACCAGCGATGAACCTGCCGTTACCACCCAATTGTATGGCCCTGTATACTTATATGGAACCCAACCCGGACTAAACAAGGTGGCTACCGAATAGTTTGTAATGGCCGCGGCTGATAAGTTGGCAATGGTATACACCGTTGCATCGGGCAGGGTATTGGTTACTGTTAACCCGGTGATGGTCCATTTATTTTGGATACTACCTGTTGTGGCATTGTATTTAAAGGCAATGTATATGGGTTTATCGCCTGCCAAAAACTCCGAAAGGTCAATAGCGCCTGAAGCTACCGCGGTAGCCGTTGTAGCTAAAGTTGCTTTAGCGGTAATATCCGTCCAGGTGGCGGCGTTGATGTTGGCAGCAGTGGTAGTCGAATCGGCGCCCAGCCCGGCAAAATTACTGGAAACCATTACTTTTAAAGAATTGGCCTGTGCACCAGCGTTCCGGGCCGAGGTAAATTGCAGTTTAGGGATCCCGGTGGCTGTGTAGCGATCTTTGTTTACATAGTTGGCCCCCTGCTCACCCGAATAAAAGGTAATATAATCGGGGTTACCGATAAAATTGAAGATGGTGCTTTCGCCCAGTTTATAGGATGCCTTTGTGGTGCTTACCTCAAACTCAGGCGTTTTAGGCTCTTCCTTTTGTTTTAAGCAACTGCTAAAAAGCACGGCAATTGCACTTAATATGATCAAATTTTTCATGTTGATATCTTTATTACCGTTTGTGAATTACCATCCGGGATTTTGTGTCATTAATTTATTTAAAGTGATCTCCGAAGCCGGTATAGGCAAATAATTATGCAATGTTGATACGTTATTACCCGGGATAATGGCAAAGGCCTTATAAGTAGTTTGGGTACTGGCGTTTGCCTCGGCCGTTACCTGTTGCAGGGTAGGCACCAAAATATTCCAGCGGATCAGATCCAGCCTGCGCCAGCCTTCAAAACAAAGCTCGCGTGCACGCTCATCCTGTATAGCCTTACGGAAACTTGCTTTATCGGCATACTGGGCCGGTTTCAGGTCGGCATCGGTTACCTGGGTAAGTATTGGTGTAAGCACCGCGCCAGTACCGCCGCCACCTGTTACAGTGATAGTTGGCGCCGATGTGTAGAATGTGCCATGACTGGTCATGGTAACTGCCGTAATCTTGCCGCCGGCAACTGTGGCGGTAGCGGTAGCGCCGGTGCCGCCACCGCCTGTTATAGTGATAGTTGGCGCAGTGGTATAACCTGTGCCCTGCGCGGTTATGGTCAACTGTTTAACACCTTCGCCATTTAGCAATTTGCCATAACCACGGCGCCTTACCAGGTTCACCGCGTCAATATCGGCCTGGCTTGGACCTGCGTTAGCTTCGTTATCAGCTTCGGCATACATCAGCAGCACATCCGCGTAGCGCAACATGGGGTAATTGGTATAAGTATTACTTTGATACCTATTGGTGAGCTGCTCGTACATTCTATCGAACTTGTTGCACTGCCTGTTGTAGATCTGCGCTGCGGTCCAATAAGTTTTATTAGGTGCCACATTACCGGTAAAAGCAAAAGGCGCTATATTCCAGTCACGGCGCAGATCCAGTGATTTATCAGGTATCAGCGGATCGGTTAAATTGAGATCTTTTTCATACAGATCGTACAAATGCTGCTGTATGCGGTATGAGGTATTAGTTAAAGGATAGGCCGGGTTTGTTTGCGTAACCCCCAGCAAAACGCCCAGCCCCGGGCCATACTCTAAATAAGTATCGCCCGTACCGGTGGTATAATACCCTATTTCCCACAAACTTTCCTTTGTATCGTACAGGTTTTGCACCATATTAATAAACACCTGGTTATAGTTAGGATTTAACTGGTTCAAGCCGGCATCAATTACTTTTTTAGCCCATTTAGCAGCTTCGGCATAACGGGGCGCGTCATTATTAGGGAAGCCTGCTTTAAATAAACAAACGCGGGCCAGTATACCTTCTGCCGTTTGTTTGGTGATCCTTTCGTTATAGGTGTAGGTGGTCATTGGCGGCAGCAGGGCTTCAGCCTCGGTCATTTCACTGATGATAAACTCATATACCTCATTAGCCGGTGTACGGGCTATGTTTACATCAACTACCGACGGGGTTGGCACCTTACGCAGGGGCACAGCGCCATAATTCTGCACTAAAACAAAGTAAAAAAATGCCCGCAAAAATTTGGCTTCGCCTTTAACATAATTGCGCTTTGTCGCGTCCATATCGGGCTTATCAATATTGGCTATTACCATATTTGCCCGCTGGATACCTGTATAGCACGCATCCCAAACGCCTTTCACAAATGTATCGCTTGAAGTATAATTGTATATGCGTGGAAAGTTTGAACTGGCTGCCGCGTAAAAAAACTCGTCGGTTATGTTAAACTGCGATGGCAGGCCATCCACGCCCGAATACATACCGCCTTTTTGTAACTGATCGTAAACACCCGTAAGGGCAGATTGGATCTGTGATTCGGTGTTATAATAGGTTTCAGGTGCTAAAAAATCGGTTGGTTTGGTTTCCAGGATCTTTTTGCACGAACAAAAACTGGTCAGAACTATGATGGTTAATATGATCTTCTTCATAATGTGATGATATTAAAATGAAACGTTAAGCCCTGCTACAAATATCCTTGATGAAGGATAAGAGGAATAATCAAAGCCGGGGGTTAATGGGGTATCCCTTGTAGAAACATCGGGGCTGCTGCCCGGATATTTGGTGATCATAAATATGTTTTGTGCCGACACGTAAACCCTTAATGATTTTACCTTTACCTTACTTAACAAACTTTTAGGGATAGTATAACCCAATGATGCCGTTTTTAATGCCAGGTACGAGCCATCCTTAATACTGCGACTGTAGTTAAAGTTAGTGACCGAACCGCCAGCGCGTGGTATATCGGTATTTTGGTTAGTTGGCGTCCAGCGGTTGGCAAACTCGGCAAACTGATTGATGTTAGCAGTCGAGCCATCTTCAAACCGCAGGATGTTGTAATCATTAACCTGGTTACCGTAGCTGAACTGGAAAAACACGTTCAGATCAAAACCTTTATACTGAAAATTATTGCTGATACCGCCTGTAAAATCGGGGTTAGGGTCGCCAATGATGGTATAATCGTTAGTGTTGATGATGCCATCGCCGTTGATATCTACAAACTTGATATCGCCCGGTTTAATGTTATTTCGCAACGCCGCGGTTGTGTTTGACGGCACATTATCCTTTAAAGTATAAACCCCGGCGGTCGACCGGTTAAAATCGGAATATTGATATACACCATCATACTGTAGCCCGTAAAACATTGCTATAGGCCGGCCTATTTTGGCTATATAAAATGGCTGCGCGGTAGATACGGTAGTGGTGATAGCCTCCTGGTTTTCGGTAAGGGCCAGTACTTTGTTTTTATTAAACGATATATTAAAGTTTGTAGACCACATGAACTTGTTGTTACTCACGTTAACGGTGTTTAATGTAAACTCCAAACCGCTGTTTGAAACCTTCCCTACGTTTTTAGTAGCGGTAGTATAACCTGTTGTAATGGGTAACGCGGCGGTTAAAAGCAAATCGGATGTAACCTTGTTATAGTAATCGGTTGTTAAGGTGATCCGGCCGTTAAACAGGTCCAGGTCAAAACCTACATCGGCCTGCCTGGTGGTTTCCCACTTCAAATCGGGGTTACCCAGGGTATTGGCAACCGCGCCCTGCGATGGCACCGCGTTACCAAACGAATAACCGTTGCCCACAAAGTTCAGGCTTGAATAGTAAGGGTATTCGCTCCGCACACCGTTATTACCCGTAGCGCCATAGCTTGCCCTGAATTTAGCGTTAGAGACAAACTTTAATTGTTTAATAAAATCCTCTTCACTGATACGGTAGGCAACAGCGGCCGATGGGAAATAACCCCAACGATTTTTAGGCGGGAATTTTGACGATCCATCCGCACGTATAGAAGCGGTGATGTTGTATTTAGATTTGTAATTGTAATAACCACGCGCTAAAAACGACTCCAACCCCCAGTTGCCCGAGGTAGACGTGATACTGGAAGGCGTACCCTCGTCCAGGCCACTGATTCCTAACGACTCGTTAGGGACGTATATGGATGTAGCACCAAACGAATTACGCTTAAAGGTTTGCATGGTAAAACCACCCAATAAATTAAAGGTATGATTACCTACTTTTTTATTGTAGGTTAAGGTATTATCGTTATTCAACGTTGTTGTTCTTGATACAACTTCGCTGCCGTTAACCCCCTGTACGCTTCCTGTAAAATTAGCGCCATGATAGGTAAGCGAGTTGTTAAACAGATCGGATATGGTAGTGGCCTGGGTAACGCTACCGCCTATACGCAGGCGCAAATCTTTGGTAATATTGTAATCAAGGTAGGCATTTGATGAGAAGGGCCTGCCGTTGCTTACATTGTATTTATTCTGCGCCTCAATAAAAGGGTTGGTTGTAGGCGCTACGCCAACATTATCCGGGTCTAATAATTCGGTGGTGATATCAAGGTCCGGGTCAACCTGTATAGGCCTGCGTGTCCATAATTTAGGCATAAACGCGGTAACACCGCCATCGGCATTCACCTGCTCGCCGTAAGTATTAGTAGCGCTTGAATTTACCGTGATACCTACTTTAAATTTATTGCTCAGGGTTTGATCTAAGGTGATCCTTCCCTGGAACCTTTTATAGCCGGTATTAATAATAATACCATTTTGGACGTATATCGAACCTGTAACCGAATACTTGGTTTTATCGGTGCCGCCTGTGATGGATACATTGTGGTTTTGCTGCGCACCGGTGCGGAAAACCAGGCCATACCAATCAATCGGCTTTACATCTTTATAATAATCTAAGGTACGGCCCAGCGCAGTGGTGTATTCGGCGCCATATAATGATGGTGAGATCTCCAGTTGAAGTTTCACAAACTCGTATGGACTTAAAACCTCTACGCGTTTTGAATCGTGTTGCACGCCATAGTAACCATTGTAGGTTACTACCGGTTCGCCCGATTTACCCCGTTTGGTGGTAAGGATAATTACACCGTTGGCACCACGCGCGCCATAGATGGCTGTCGCCGATGCATCTTTCAGTACGTCGATAGATTCAACATCCGTTGGGGCTATAGAGTTCAGATCGAAATCCTCCATCGCAAAGCCATCCACCACATATAATGGCGAATTGCTGCCGGTTATAGAGTTAGCGCCACGGATCTTAATAGAATTACCTCCGCCCGGCTGACCATCTATAGCCACCACCTGCACACCGGCTATACGGCCGGCCAGTGCATCATCGATTGATTTAACCGGCGCCCTGAGCAAATCGGTCATATTTACCGATGCGATAGAGCCGGTAACGTCCTTACGGGCGATAGACCCATAGCCTATTACCACTACCTCGTTCAGGCCGGCATCCTGGCTTTTCAGATTAACAGTGATATTGGTCTGGGTACCTACTGTTACTTCCTGAGTAACATAGCCGATAAAAGAAAAAACAAGCGTACCATTGGCAGGCGCCCGGAGCGCAAACTTACCGTTAGCATCGGTAACAATGCCCCTGCTGCTGTTGCTTTTCAGCTTGACGGTTACGCCGGGGAGTGAATTGCCGTCGGGGCCGTTAACAGTGCCCGAGATCAGCTTATCTGTGGTGGCTTGTGCTTGCGAAGGGGTAGCGGCAAAAAACACCATTATCAAAACCAGCATAACACACAGGCATGACTTTAGTAAGTAAAAAGTTCTCATCATACATTAGGATTTAATATTTTAATTGGTAACCAAATATAGCTGAGCCAATTGCCCTTATGATTTATTGGCGTCCATATATTTATTGGGAATGTTCCCATTTATTGGGAACGCTCTCAATTTATGTATTGTTAAGCTATTTATTATAATAGGTAAAACATCGGCAATAATATCGTCAGTTTTTCAGTTTACCGATCAGTAGAAGCCAGCCGGGGTAACAGGCATTTTCATCATATTTAGCCAAATCGCCAATTACGCCGTTCCCTTTTTTCAGGATAGTCATTTTATCAGGCTTTTCGGCAGCTACAGTGAAGGTGATTTCGTGCACGCCCTGCTCCATCATAGGCAGGCAGAAATAATTAAAATGATAATAAGTACAGTATTTATCAAACCTGCAATATAATTTAGGCGCGGCGCTATCAATGCTCACACTAAATTGACCAACAGTTGGCCCTATTAAATCGTAAATACCGGCCATACGGCCTTTAAATTTAACTTTAATAGCAGCGCCGGGCTGGTTAGATTTATATAGACCAGGGATACTTTTCAGAAAACCGCTTACAGCAGTATCCTGTTGGGTTATCTGCCGCCAGCCGCCGGTCTTTTGCAGGTCTTTAACAGCTATCATGGTAGCATCTTCCCAATTGGCATCGGAATAGGGTTTTCCCAATTTATGTTTGAAACCATCCGTATTGTTTTTGATCTGTTCCATCGATCGTACCAGTGCTTCGTAGTATAGTTTATGCCCGGTTTGCGCCAGGGGATGCACATTATCTTCAGAAAAAACAATTTGGTTGGGATACTCTGCAGGTTTACCCTGGAAAATGAGTTTATTTTCAGCTATCAGCGATATCACTTTCACGCCAAACTGGATGGACGGGATCTGGTAATACTGCGCAATTTGCTCCATTGCCAATTGCGAGGGCCATAATTCGCCTTTTTGCAAAGTGGGCACCATTGGCCCCGAAAGGGTGTATACAAAGCAGATATCCGTACGCTCATTAGCATGCCAAATCTGGCGTACTATCCCTTCCATAGCCTGGTAGATCCTTTCGGCGGCGGCACCGCCATCGTTTACGGCAAACTCCACAAATACCAGGTCGGGCTGGTGGCTCAGTACATCACGCCCGGTACGAAAAGCGCCCAGATCTGACCCTGTACCGCCTACACCAGCATTTACCTGTGTAACCTTTGCCTGCGGATATAGCTGCTGAAACCAGGCGTATGATTGATCGCGCCAGCCATTTTGCGCCGCCGTAATACTGCCGCCTAAATAAGCTATAGTAACTGCTTTACCCTCTTTTAGTTTATGAAAAAAGTTGGGCAAACCCTTACGCATACGAAATTCCTGCAGACTATTCAGCGTATCTTTTTGGGCATAGGCTGCATGATTAAACAACAAACCAACGATTATAAAACAGCCTGCAAACAGGC
Organism: Mucilaginibacter sp. GW821-FHT07H05; assembly: GCF_059418485.1. Classification (NCBI taxonomy): domain Bacteria; kingdom Pseudomonadati; phylum Bacteroidota; class Sphingobacteriia; order Sphingobacteriales; family Sphingobacteriaceae; genus Mucilaginibacter; species Mucilaginibacter sp. GW821-FHT07H05. The sequence continues at coordinate 415,403 of NZ_JBWKPY010000001.1, read as the reverse complement.
GTTTCTTAACAAACCACTTTGTATTAAATAATATCATAAGTTTATAATTTACCAATAATTAAACCGGTATGGATCAAAATATTTAAACAGCGGTGTATAAAAACTCACCTCGCTGATCCTCGCCGAACCATTATTCGCGGGCTGCTCCTGGTGGTAATTCAAATTAGCCCAAAAACCAAAGCCTCCCCTGCCCGATATCACTTTCATAGTGATGATATTCTCACCTTTCTTCAGGGGAATATTCAACACATATTCATTCGCCCGCTTCTGGTGACTTTTTTCTAATTGAAATACTTGTTTGCCGTTAACCCAAACCTGCATCCAATAATCAACCCCCAGGCGCAGGGTAGCATTCTGATTAAACTCGCTGCTGATTGTTTTACTGACATAGGCCACCGCGTTATCATCAATCCCATTAAATGCTTTGCCTAAATTAACAAAACCATTATCGTCGGCGTTGACAACCTTACGCCAATCCAGCATCACACCATCGCTGCGTTTGTAGGTAATATTGGGGTTTTCGGCCCCATCAATAGCATCCTGCTCGCCGGGGTATTTGGTTTCCAGCACTTTCAGCACATCGGTGGTATTGACCAAATAAGGCCCCATCACCTTCCATGCTCCCAGTGTTTGATAAGCCGGTGGCGGTATAACCCTATTTAATCGCGCAGCCATATCCGGGTTGGCATTAGCACCCAAATTAGTGAGCAACTGAGCCATCAATTGATTAAGGCGCACAACACTTAGCTGGATTGCTTCGGCTTTTTCCGGAGCATCCGTATATTTTGAGTCCAGCATATCCGGGCCGGCCTGCAGGTAAACAGCCCTGCCTTTTCCTATCTTTCTTTCTAAGACGAGGCCTCCGGCTAAAACTTTACAACCTGCCGGTTGGCTATTTGTGCTAAATAACGATACATTCAAGGCATCGCGCCAGCGCAAAAGGCCGGGGCCTATGCCGCGCAATAAATCCGAATCATCACCTTTAACCTGGTAAATATCTTTTCGAACCGTTTTAAATCCAGCCATGCTTAAATCACTACCACTTTGCGGCAAATACAAAATAGTACCGCCCTGTGCTGCAAACTTACTTGTTGCAGATACTGATAACTTGCTACCTTCACCTATCACCCACAAAGCGTTGCCAGCAGGCATATCCCTTTTAAAAGCAATACCCAGCTTACTTAATAAAGCCGCACCTTCTTCAGCGCCCGCATAATATACTTTACTTTCAGAGGGCAATGGCGCCTGTTGGCTTTGCAGCAGGTTCTGCGCCATACGGGTAGCGGCGGGTTCATTACCTACACGCCCCGTCAAATCAAGCGTACAATAGGTTATTTTACCTTTGCCATAACGCCATTCTAACAAAGGCGAGTAGGCCATATCAAACTCTGTTTGCAGTATCGGCGTAAAGCCAGCGGTTTCGGGCGTTTTTATTACTACCGATGCCACAGCATGGGTGTTAGTCCATTTTGGCGCGTGCTGGGTATCATATTCCTTAGCCGGTTTGCCTTCGGGCAGCAGATCAGGTGTGCCGCGCCAGTTGATCAAATCTTGTGGTTCTATCCCATTCAACAACGGACTATGCTTGTCTCTGATAAACACATGCCTCGGCATAGTTTCGGTAGTTTGGAAACCCATGCCCGACCATACCTCGGGCTTTTGCTCCAGCACAATTACATGCAGGCCATTGGCAATATCCTGTTCGGTATAAGGCATAGTATCGCCGGGTTTCAGGGCTTCACGCCCAATAATCAGTATCTTAACAGATGAACCTTTTTTCCATGTAACAGTCTGTGCTCCTAACGATTTTATCCACGGCGTGGATTTCCCAGCCGGATCATAGACAGCTATCGTTAATTGCGCTGATAGTTTGCTTGGTTTCGGGAATACGGCTAACGCGAAAGTGTCTTTTTTGGCGACTGTACTATTATCCTGCTTTACAGATAATATCAACTGATAATCAGTACGCTGCTGTACTGTCGGGGCAGTTAATTGAAATGGTTGCAGTTTTATTTCTCCCGCTTTTAATTGCAGCGTTTGTCTGCCCTGCTGAATAATCTGTTCACCCTTTTTCAGTTGCCATTCGGCGTTCAGGTTGGTGGCTACGCTGCCATCCCATACAGCCGCAATTTGCTTTTGGAACTTCTCGCCCGAATAAAAGGTATGTGTTTTATCGGTATGCACCGGCGCGCCGGCTATGTAGGTTAACAGGGATGTATTGTTTTCTCGCCAGATCCAAAACCGGGGGCTAACCCATTTAGGGATCTCTGTTAACGGGGCGGCCAATTTATACCTGTCGGTAAAGCGGTGGGACTTGCCATCCTGCGGGTCGCCGTAACCTTCCAACACCCAGGGCAGTACCCCGGCGTTAACACCCCATGTGCGCCATGACCGATCAGTATTTCGGGAAAACATTTTTTGAAAATCCCAAAAAGCCGGGAACTGGTTCATATTCATTTTGCCCCATTTATCCTTATCGGTACTAATGCTGATGGGTATCGTATTTTTCAAACCGGCTTCGCTTTCGCGGATATAGGCATCATCACCCAGGTACATAGATAGATATTCGGTCAGCAAAAGCTGGCTCCCCTTCCAAAAGTTATTCCAATAGGGCGTACCAAACTCAACCGCCGAATAGGGCATATTGCCATTCTTCGCCCATTCCATCGGCCATTCTTCGCGCTCCTGCAAGGGTACAAAGTTGAGGTAAACATTAGCTGTGGATACATCGCCCACGCTGCCATCAGCATGCGAAAAGGCCAGACGGGTCGGATCAATTTGTTTTACGTAAGTACAGGCCAGGTTAATTACTTTTTGTTGGGTGGTGTAACTGGCAGTATCACGCTTGCCCATGCCCTGCGCCCATATATTAAGCTTGGGGTTAGCACTGTTCATAGATACCACCCAGGCCAAAATACAGGGATGATTACGGTAATGCCTGATATAATATTCGGCCTCGCGCTGATAATCCTGCTGCATTTGCTTATTGGCTAATAGCGATTGCCGCAAAACAACGACCGATGGTGCGGGCAATGTTAAGCCCATGCCTATGCGGTCCATTTCGTTCAGCAGGTCTTCATCCGGTTTAGGGGTTTCGGACTGATCGGCCCACCATAAATTACTGGCGGGTTGTATCTGGCCCACATTATACCCTATCATCCGCTGAAACGACAGGCCATTTTTATTAGTACCGTACAAATCGGTGATCCGCCAGCGCGAAAGGTGGCCGTTCATATACAATTGCCTGCCTTCGGTCCAGATTTCCCTGAAGCCAAAAGTTTGATCGTTAGCCTTACTGATGACACTTCCCTGCTGTTTTAAGCTAACCCTTGCTTTGTACAGGTACGATTTTTCCAGTTCCCAGCAAATTGGGTTATCCCATGGGGCACTGATGCGGTACACCGCTTTGCCTGCTGTTAGTTTAAGATTTTCACTTTGTAGTTTGAGTACAACCTTACCGGTTTCATCAACAATATCTGCTTCAAGAGTAGTGCCTGTTATTACTTGCTTAGCATCAACTTCCACTTCCAGTGTTAATGTTTTTTTGCGGAACGACGGGATACAAAACACATCGGTAATAGCCTGATCTGCCCGTGAAATGATATTTACCTGCGCCGTAATTCCCATACCCCATTGCCATACCGATGCCTGGTTTGACCCTGCTTTCCGTGTTTGATACCGCAGCGCGTCCTGCTCAAACCCACGGGAAATACCGGTATAATTACGGGTTACAAATATGTTCAGGATATTCTCTTTACCGGGTTCAATGGCATTGGTTAAATCCACTTCGCCGCCGGGGCGTAACAGCTCGCTTACCTTTTTATAGTTAATGAAGATGATCGCATCGCCTTCCAGCCGCCTGAAATCGGCTATCACCCGGCGCTTTTGCCAGTTTTGCGGGATGTTGATTTTCTTTTCGTACCAAAGGCTGTTTACACTATCATGCGCCATCTTTTCCCACGATGTACCTTTCCCGCTTAACAAATCCCAGCGCCAGTTACTGGCCTGGTCGGTACCGTTGGTTTCGCCCCAGTTTGAGATATCAGGCCATATCATTGGCGATTGCGCGGGCTGGATCTTCCAGTTACCCTTTAGCGGGATGGTATCCTGGGCGAAACCCTTCAGGGATAAAAGTATCAGTAAAAAAAGCGAGTACCCGGTACAGTTCAGATATTTCATTAAGTAAGCGTTGTTATTATTGAAGTTTTAAACCAGGTCGCTAAACCTGGCTAACTGATGCTGCACCAAAAAACCGTTAATGGTGTCCCGGGCTTTTTTGCCAATACCCACGGCCTTTTGCAGATCGCGCCTGCACAGGCGGGCCAGTTCGTGCACTTTGGTTACCCCGATATAATGCAGCGCGTTAACGATCTTGATGTTAAAATCACTAACGTCGGCTATATCCATATAAAACAATTCGGTTGGAATGGCAGTTGGTCCCGAATCGTTGCCCGCATCGGGATAATTGGCCCATTGCATAGCAGGCGGCAAAAAGTCTAATTGCCCCGTAGCACTCTCTTGTATTAAAAATGTTTTCATAAAGCTTATAATTGGTTTTAAATAATCAGCTGATAATTAAACACTAAACTAAACAGGTTAATCCCTCATCACCACTCGCTTTCGCGGAAATGAGTATTGGGAACGAGCCCATTTTTTGGGAACGAGCCCAATAATCCTGTTTCATCATGGCACGCCGATAGCTATTTCTACGCCCGGCCGCGCTTTTTTAAAGTTTGCTACGCCCTGGGGTGTCACCTTTGTCGCCCAACAATAAATGCTTTTGATACGCGGCAGGGTGTAAAGCATTTTTAGGCCATCATCACTCACCTGGGTACCCGTTAAATTCAAATATTGGAGGCAGGGCAAATTGCTAATTGCGCCGATGCCTTTATTGCTTACTTGTGTATAAGCGAGGTTTAGCCTGGTGAGGTTGGTCATCTTCCCCAGTTCCTTCAACCCCGCATCGGTAATTTTAGTGTAACTGAGCTGTAGCCAGGTTACCTGCATACCCAGTTTAGCCAACAGTTTCATTTGCGTATCATTAAAACCCGGCGCGTTAACATAACTAACTGATAAGTAATTTTGCCCCTGTGCTACGGGTGCAACCAATACTGATAATTTCTCTAAAGCCTTAACATCCGTAGCACCTGCAGCAGCAACCTTTTTATTGAACGGCGCAGCTAATGCCGCGGGGGTAAAGCCATCATCCTTTGTATCGCTCTTTATACCCGTCAGTTTTGCAAGCGACTGGTTAATGGCCGCATCGGGCTTTAGGTCAATCACCTTTTTGGTGAAATCCGCACCTTTATCTATCCACCATTTCAGCAAAATTATTTCTTCCCCGGTTAATGGCTTTTTTCCTTTGGGTGGCATCCGGTGTTCGTCACCTTCGGGCAATAACAGACGTTTAACCAATTCGCTTTGCGCGGAATGGTAGTTGACAATCACTGCCCCGTCCTTACCGCCTTTCATTAAATAGTTTTCTGTATCCATCCGTAAACCACCTTTCTTTTTGTTTTCGCCGTGGCAGTTCCAGCACTTGGTTTGCAGCATGGGTGAAACTAAATCGCGGTAAACCATAGCCTGCGGTATACTGATGATCTTTTTACGGCTAAGTACCTTACTATCTGTTATCAATCCTGATGTTAAATAGCCATCACCATGCGTAAGCGTGCCGCCCAAATGCCCGGTGATAGTTAAAAGCAACAACATCGCGCCTAAGCTTATCCGGTAGATGGTTTCATTCCTTTTTGAATAGGCCGATCTGATCTTCAAATACCAGCAAACGATTGATAAAAGCGCCAAAGCAATGCCCGCCAATTGGTGCAGGGATAGTGTGTCTTCATTATATCCACCGGCTAAAGAAAGCAGCCACCCCAATACGGCCGATATCATAGCGCTGATGCTTCCGCAGAAAAGTGTAATGGCAATCACTTTATCCCAATCATTATTGCGCGACCGGACAGCAATCACCTCCATTATCCCAGCCATGACCAGTATCCCGATGGGTAAATGCACCAGCACCGGGTGAAAGTGCCCAAAAAAACTATTCCAGTCTGCCGCTGCCGGGATAATGCTGATCAACATTGCGTACCAGTTAAACTCGTTCTAATTTAATGGGATAGGTTTTATTGGCATTCCACTGGCATACGTACAGGTTTTTGTCATCATCGATACAGATATCGTGACAATGTTTAAACACCGGCGTTTCCTGGATCATCTTTTGTAATTCACCATTCTGGTACCGGGGTTTGGTACCACCGGGGTTAGAGACCACCTGGTTATTTTTATCCAAAATGGTAACAAAGCCCGAATTAAATGATGGCACCGGGTGCTTTAAAGCCGAATAACAAACGCCTGAGTACAACATATCGCCATCAAAAACCGCACGGCTCATATATGCCCCCGGCAAATAAACCGATGACAGATAGGCACCATCCAGCGTATAGCGTTTAAAGCAGTTCTTCATTCGCTCGGTACACATCAGTATAGGGTTATTGGGGTCGCGGTTATCAATAGTTACACCATGCGCCTGCTTAAACTTCTTATCGTCCAGCCAGCCATCGCCGCCAAACTTGCGGATAAACTCGCCTTTGGACGTGTACTGCAAAATGTATTGCGAGCCATAACCATCGGCAATATAAATATCTCCATTGGGGCCAACGCAGGTTTCAGTAGGGCGAAATTGATCGCAATCGCCATACTGACCAATCAGTTTAGGGTGCTTAATCGTAAACAGTACCCGGCCATCCAGCGTGGTTTTGTAAACCTCGCCTAAGGTATAATCCGTAATGTAAAGAAACTCAGTACCATTCTCATCGTGCAAAGTCAGCCCATGCCCGCCGGGGAACTGATGCCCCCAGGTATCCAGCAACTTGCCCGATCGATCGTAAATAATGATATTATTCTTCGGCTCATCGGTGATCATGATCAGGCGTTTTTTGCTGTCCATCACCATTTCGTGGCAGTTATTTACCGGGTATTGCGCACTGTTTAAAACGCCCCAGTCCCGGTTAACGCGGTACTTAAAATCACCGTGACCGATAATATCCCCGGCGAGTTTACTTTTGGCCATGATATGGATAGGCCCACTGATGGCCGCCACTGCCCCGGCTGATACGCTTGTTTTAATAAAGTCCCTTCTTTGCATCACCATCAGGCTAACAGGCTGTGCATTACTTTACCGGCAACATCGGTTAACCGGTACCGCCGGCCCTGGCTTTTGTAGATGAATTTTTCGTGGTCGATACCTAAAGTATACAGCATGGTCGCCTGGAAATCGTGCACATGCACCGGGTCTTTCACAATATTGTACGAGAAATCGTCTGTCTCTCCATAAACCAGGCCGCTTTTTACACCGCCGCCGGCCATCCACATGCTGTAGCAGGTGGCATGATGGTCGCGCCCAAAATCATCAGGGGTTAGTTTGCCCTGGCAAAAGCTGGTACGGCCAAACTCGCCGCCCCAAACTACTAAGGTATCATCCAGTAATCCACGTTGCTTTAAATCCTTCACCAATGCGGCCGATGCCTGGTCGGTTTGCTGGGTAGCCTTTTTAATACCCGATGCCAGTTTGCCGTGGTGATCCCAGCCTAAATGATAGAGTTGCACAAAGCGCACATCCTTTTCGGCCAGGCGTCGCGCCATCAGGCAATTGTAGGCAAAGGTGCCGGGTGTTTTTACATCAGGGCCATACATATCCAGTACGTGTTGCGGTTCATCGCTCAGGTCGGTTACTTCGGGCACGGCCATTTGCATACGATAAGCCATTTCGTATTGATTAATGCGGCTGTCTATCTCCGGATCGTGCCATTTTTCGTTTTGCAGCAGGTTTAATTGCTTGATATGATCCAGCGCCTGCCGCCTGTCCATTTTATCCACCCCTTCGGGCGATGAAAGGTACAGCACCGGGTCCTTACCCGACATAAACTGCACCCCCTGGTGGTGCGATGGCAAAAAGCCGTTACTCCAGGCCGCGCTACTAATGGGCTGATCGCCGCCGCCTTTGGATATCATGACGATAAAGTTGGGCAGGTTTTGGTTTAAGCTACCCAGGCCATAGCTTAGCCACGAGCCGATGCTTGGCCGCCCGCTTAACTGGTTACCGGTTTGCGTAAATATGACGGCAGGCTCGTGATTGATCTGCTCGGTATACATGGACTTCACCAGGCAGATATCATCGATGATACCGGCTGTATGCGGGATTAGCTCGCTCAGGTAAGTGCCGTTAGCACCATGCCTTGCAAACGTAGCCGCCGCGCCTGCCAATGGGAAACTGGACTGGTTGCTCACCATTCCCGAAAGGCGGTTTAGGCCCAAAACCGATGCCGGGATCTCCTGCCCGTGCATTTGGTTTAGCCTGGGCTTATAGTCAAACAATTCCATTTGCGATGGCCCGCCGCTTTGGAACAGGTAAATGACCCTTTTAGCCGTTGGTATAAAGTTAGGCTTGCCCAATGGCTGGTTTTCATCGGGCATCGCAGCTAATTTCCCTATTAACTTACTGGCAGGGCTATTGCAGCCCATTAGCGAGCCCAGCGCCAAACCACCCAGCCCCAGCACCGACCCTTTCAGGAACTCCCTCCTTTTTTGGGCAAATAATATTTGTTGCAACTCGTTCATCGTCACATTTTATTTACGGGTAATAAATTCGTCGGTATTCATCAGCGCCAGGCTGATATCGGTCAGCGCGGCAGTTTCACACCATTTTTTAGCATCATACAACCTGCTTGCCCCTACTGATAACAGTTTGGTAGCCTTACCGGGATTGCTTTGATACTTGCGGATGCTCTCCAAATAAATTTGGTTCAATAAGGCCAGCTCCTTTGCCACCGGCTCCCGTCCTGTTATCAGGCGAAAGCCATAGGTCAGTTCAGCATTAATGTTACTGACACCTTCTTTTAACATGCGCACCGCTACCTGCCGTGCCGCTTCAATAAACTGCGGATCGTTCAGTAATACCAGTGCCTGCAAGGGTGAACTTGACCGTTGCTGCCTCACCGTACAAACGCTTCTGTCCGACGCGTCAAATATTTGCATGGATGGCGGCGGGCTGGTGCGTTTCCTGACGGTATAGATACTTCGGCGATACAGTCCCTCATCAGTATCCTCTTTATAAATAGCCCGCCAGCTTTTATCGCTCAACGCTTCCCATAAACCCGGCGGCTGATAAGGATATACACTTGGGCCTCCAATCTTTCCAGCTAATAATCCACTAATGGCTAAAGCGTTATCCCTGATCATCTCTGCCGGCATACGGTAGCGCGGGCTGCGGGCCAATAAAACGTTTTGCGGGTCGGCAGCCAGTTTTTCCGGACTTATCTCCGAGCTTTGCCTGTAAGTGGCGCTCATCAGTATCAATTTTTGCAGCGCTTTGGTGTTCCATCCGCTTTCGCGGAATTTCATAGATAAATAATCCAGCAGTTCCGGATGCGATGGCATTTCGCCCTGGTTGCCAAAGTCGTCGGTTGTTTTTACCAGTCCGCGCCCGAATATCAGTCCCCATAAACGGTTAACTGCCACACGGGCCGTAAGCGGGTTTTCGGGCAGGAATAGCCATTTTGCCAGGCCCAAGCGGTTACGCGGGAAATCAGCCGGGAATTTCAGGATGGAGTTTGGTGTCCCCGGCATTACCTGCGGACCGTAACTATCGTAAACCCCACGCTTTAATACATGAGTAATACGGGGTTTAGGGAGATCCCCCATCACCATAACTTCTTTGGCCGAATCCAGCAATGCAGCCAGTTTTTCGCGCTCCCGCGCTAATTCAATTGAAAGGGCATCAGGTTTGGTCGCCTTTTTTGCCGTGAGCTTTAAAGACTTATTCTTTTGCAGATAGGCTACTTCAGCATCAGTCAATTCCTGGCTAAACAGCATAAACTCATCCAATTCGGCACCGGGCAATGCATGGTCAAGCACACGGTAACCAAAGGTTAATCCCGTAAAGGGGAATATTTTTTGGATATCGGGATGCGAGCGGACGTTCTTTTCTAAATGGTCGTACTCTACGCCGGCTTTAATATCCTGCCCATCAAGATACATTTTCACCCCTTTGGCTTTGCTTGATCCATCATAGCTGACAGCGATATGATACCATTGCCCGGGCTTTAAAGCAGACGGACTTATTACGCTGATACAATCGTGCGGGTAGGCATGGCTGAGGCGAAAATTAAGTTTGTTATCCTTTACTACTAAATCGTAACCCTGAGTACCATAACGTACCGGGTCGGTTTGGCAGAGCACTACGCCGTTTTGTTTAGTGGCAGGCAGTTTCAACCACAAGCTAAAGCCAAATGGCTGGTACCTTTCAAAATAGCCGATCTTGTATGGCGGGAAATGCACATTAGTTTCGGCAGTTAGTTTTAGCGATTTGCCGGAGATACCCTTACCAAAATCAATAGCTGTTGCTTCCGCGGATAATGCTTTGTTAGTTAGATTGGGGAAAAGCCGGATTGGTTGTGGTTTTGTACCTTTTTTCGCCTCCGACAAACCGTTTATCTGCGTATCAAAAGTAAGGTGGGCGATGTTTTTTTCGGCTAATGATTCGGATACGTTTTGGTTGACAGGCTTTATACTTTTCTTTTTAGCTTCTAACTGACTGATAAATCCCTTTATATCGGCTATTTTTTTGTCCGTCAACTGGTCAGTCAGCATTAGGGTTGGGCCGGCAACTACATTTTTATCGCCAAAGTTGGGGCTACCCAGTTCAAATGTGCTGTTAAAAAAAGCGAACAATGAGTAGTAATCCTTCTGACTGATAGGGTCGTATTTATGATCGTGGCATTTGGCACAGCCTACCGTTAAACCCAATAATGCTGTGCCTAAGGTGTTGGTGCGGTCAACCACATATTCTACCCTAAATTCCTCGTCGATAATACCTGCTTCGGTGTTTTGCTTGTGGTTACGGTTAAAGCCGGTGGCCAGTATTTGTTCCTGAGTGGCGTGGGGCAGCAGATCGCCGGCTAATTGCCAGGTAATAAACTGATTGAACGGCAGGTTTTTGTTATAAGCCCTGATCACCCAATCCCGCCAGGGCGAAGTATCACGATGGCGATCATCTAAATATCCGTAGCTATCCGCAAAGCGGGCTGCATCCAGCCAATAAGCCGCCATGCGCTCGCCGTAATGGGGCGAAGCCAGGAAATGGTCGACCATTTTTTCATAAGCATTGGCAGATCTATCTTTTACAAAATCATCTATCTCTTTTATCGTCGGCGGCAGGCCCGTCGCATCAAAACTCACCCGCCTGATGAGCGTAGCCTTATCAGCTTCGCCGGAAGGTTGTAACCGCTCCTTTTCCAGCTTACGCAGGATGAAACGATCGATATCGTTTTTCACCCAGGCTTCGTTTTTTACTTTGGGTAAATCTGGTTCGGCCAAACCTACAAACGCCCAGTGCGGTTTGTATTTAGCGCCCTGATCTATCCATTTATACAGGATAGCTTTTTCGGTAGTGGTTAGGGTAAGATGTGAAGCCGGCGTTGGCATCCTTTCATCCTCATCGGCAGATAGGATGCGGCGTACCAATTCACTTTTGCCGGGATGGCCAGGCACTATAGCTTTCAGGCCGCTCTCTTTTGCTTGATGATGATAGGCCGAAGTGTCTATATCCAGTCTCAACCCGGCCTTTTGTTTTTTGGCATCGGGGCCATGGCAGGCAAAGCATTTGTCGGATAGAATGGGTTTTACATCTACGTTGTAATCAATATCATCCGGCACACCGGCCATAACTGCCTTAATATCTTCGGGGACGGCCTCGCGGTTAAAGGTAGCTATGCAAATAACCGTAAGCATTATGCATATTATCAGCAATGCTTTTACATTGCTGTGCAAATTTTTTATCCTGTAAACTATATCGGGCATAGATCTATATTGCCGGCAGATGCCATCGTAACAATGTAAAGATGGCGTAAGAGGCAAAAAAGGGTGAATGAATTGGTTGAAATGTTTTCATGAGAGCGTTCCCAATATATGGGAGCATTCCCAAAGAAATATAGCCTGACGATAGCGGTCCATCCCCTGGCGCGCCGGCTATATTTGACAGGCATGAAACAGGAAATTTAATCGCCCCTCATGCATCAATTACAAACCAAATAAACCTACTTACCAATGGAATTTGCGGGAAGAAGAAATTTCATAAAACTGAGCGGACTGGCAGCTTCAGCCCTATTGCTACCGGTTTATGCCGATGCGCATTTGCTTCATGCAGACGATAATCATAAAGCTGATGAAAATATTACCGATCCTGCCTACGATTTTAACGATCTGCATAGCCTGGGTTACAACCTGTTGAAACGATGGGGCGATGGCATGCTGGCCATACAGGTTACCGACCCTAAACTAAAAGGCGTGTATGGCGGTTTTTTATGCCCTGCCTGCGCCTGCGTACACGGCCGTAATGCCGATGCCATATTCCCGATGATGTATCTGGCGCATCGTACAAAAGATAAAAAATACCAGGATGCCGCCATTAGGTTGTACAATTGGATGGAAAGCAAGGTGAGCATGCCCGATGGATCATGGGTGAGCGAGATCAGCGTGAGCGACTGGACGGGTATTTCGGTTTTTACTGCCGTAATGCTGGCCGAAACATTAACCCATTTTGGCGATATGCTGGACAAAGCCACTAAACAAAAATGGGATGCCCGGCTAAAAAAGGCGGCCGGGTTTTTGTATCGCGATTTTACCATCCACACGGGAAATATCAACTACCCGGTTACCTGCAGCTATGCCTTAGCTTTGATAGGCACCTATTTTAACGAGCCCCGCTATATAGCCCGCGGGAAGGAACTGGCCTACCAATGCCTGGAATATTTCACCCCTAAAGACCGTTTTTTGTTTGGCGAAGGGCACCCTGAAAAAGAACCATCCCCACAGGGCTGCTACTCGATTGATTTGGGTTATAATGTAGAAGAATCATTGCAGGCACTGGTTTTTTATGCCAAGTTAACTAAGGACGCCAAAATACTGGAAATAGTTTTAGCGTCGCTAAAAACCCACATGGAGTTTATGTTGCCCGATGGCGGCTGGGATAACAGCTGGGGTACGCGTAACTTTAAGTGGACCTACTGGGGAAGCCGCACCAGCGATGGCTGCCAGCCCGGCTACGCCCTGATGGCCGGGCACGACCCCCGCTTTTACCAGGTAGCTTTACGCAACACACAGTTGCTGCATAACTGTACGTATAATAACCTGCTGCATGGCGGCCCCCATTTTGCCAAACATGGCGAGATGCCTTGTGTGCATCATACCTTTTGCCATAGTAAGGCGCTAACGGTAATGTTATTAAAAGCGCCAAAGGTTAACCCTGCCAGCGCTGCAGCAAAAACACCAAGGCAACTGACTTATGGAGTAAAATCATTCCCCGAACTGCAAACCTGGCTGGTAAGCAAAGGAAAATGGCGGGGTACGGTTACCGCTTATGATGAGGAATACCTGATGAAATCGGGCCATGCTACCGGCGGCGCTTTGAGCATGCTTTGGCACGAAGCGCTGGGGCCAGTTTTGGTAGCCAGCATGACCATCTACCAAATGGTTGAAAATTTTAACCAACAAAGAGATAAAGACCCGAACACCAGGTGCCTTACCCCCCGTTTTGAGCTAATGCAGGACAAACGCCTGTATACCAACATCCACGATTTGAAAGCGGAAGTAAAACAACAGGAAAAGGATGGGCGCATTTTATTTGAGACCCGGTCTGCTTTGCTGGATGATAGCCAGGCACCCTTAAAAAACAACCCGGTAACTTGCCATATAAGTTATAGTTTTACAGATACGGCCATAAAAATCACAGCCGAATATCAGGATAAGGGCGATGCGAAACCTAAATACATGCTGCCCGTTATTGCCACCCAGGAAGAAAAAATGACTAAAGTATCCGACAGTGAACTCAGCATTGCCAAAGCGGGCGGCACCTTGCGGATTAAATCAAATGTCCCGTTCAGCCTGTCCCCTACGCTTGACGGGCGGATATTTAATTTTGTACCCGGTATGATGGCTATTCCGCTGGAGTATAGTGGCCAAAAAATTGAAATAACGTTATCAGTGGGATAAACATTTTGTTACCATTAGGTTACCCGATTTGCAGCAAGCGCCAATGACTTTGCCCGTATATCCGGATAATCTTTGTCACAATCGCTATACACGATAAGTTTATTTAGCAAATAGCAATAGTATTACGTTCAGTCCACAATACTTTGAGTACCTTTGCAACACATGAGGCAACTAAAGATCACCCAATCCATTACCAATCGCGAATCCCAATCGCTTGACAAGTATTTAAGCGAGATAGCCAAGGTGGATTTAATAACGGCGCAGGAAGAAGTTATCCTGGCACAAAAGATACGTGAGGGTGATAAGGTGGCGCTGGAGCGCTTAGCCAAAGCCAACCTCCGTTTTGTGGTATCGGTAGCTAAACAATACCAAAACCAGGGCCTTACACTGGGCGACCTGATTAACGAAGGAAACCTGGGTTTAATTAAAGCCGCCGGCCGTTTCGATGAAACTAAAGGGTTCAAATTTATTTCGTACGCCGTTTGGTGGATCCGTCAGTCTATTCTGACTGCCGTTGCCGAGCAATCGCGGATTGTGCGCCTGCCCCTTAACCAGGTAGGTTCGCTGAATAAGATCCGTAAATCGTCATCGAAACTGGAGCAGCAATTTGAGCGTGTACCTACGCCCGAAGAGCTGGCCGAAGATTTGGAAACTACGCCTGAAAAGATCTCGGACGCATTAAATAATGCGGGCCGTCATATTTCAGTCGACGCGCCATTTGTAGCAGGCGAAGAAAACACCCTGCTGGATGTTTTACAAAGCAGCGCTGCCGGTACAGACAGCGACCTGATGATTGATTCGCTTACACAGGAGATCAAAAGATCGTTAGGCATATTAGCTGAGCGGGAAAGACAAGTGCTTGTTTTGTTCTTCGGTTTAAACAGTGTTGCAGCGCATTCACTGGAAGAGATCGGCGAAAAATACAGCCTTACCCGCGAACGTGTACGCCAGATAAAAGATAAAGCGCTGATGCGTTTACGTCAAAACTCAAAGTCGAAATTATTACAATCATACCTATAAGCTAATAGCTTTTATTGGATATTAAAAAGGCCTGTTGATTTTTAATCAACAGGCCTTTTACTTTAAATACGCTTTAATGATCGGTTATTTCTTACCTATTACGTAAAACACCGACATGGTAAGGCCATCGTTAGCAAACCCGGCGCTAATGTTATTATAGGTAGTATTGCCCGTTGCCACGCCATTCTGTTTAGAATGAACGTAATTTATACCAGCTAATGATGCTGCTATGCCCAATTTTTTAGTAGGATAAGCTACCAGCTCAAGGCTAAGGTTGCCACTGTAAGCGTTAGTTTTAGTATCGTAATTATAGAAGTTGTTTGGGAACGAGTAGCTGACTTTTGTATTACTATGCCCATAAGTGAAGTGGCCGCCAGTGCGCAAACCTATTTTGCCATCATATAAAAAATATTTGCGCATATAAACGCCTGCGCTGTAGCCGTGGTCATCTTGTTTAGATGCCGTTGTATTATTATTTTCCTGGCTGCTTGTATTGTAATTTAATAAAAAGCCAAGGTCAATATCTTTAGCGACAAAAAAACTGTAATCGGGCCCGATATTAAAAGAAGTAGTTTTTTGCGATTGATTAAATGAGGGATTGTTATTATTATCAATTTTAAGATGAGCGAAACTCAAGTTAAGGCCCAGGTTTTGTGTGCCCTTTTCGGTTTGGGCGTTGGAGATTTTGACTACGCATAGCAGTGCAATAATTGCGATTAGGATTTTTTTCATGTGTTTGGGTTTTTGTTGTTTTGTTGATTGAACGGTGAAAAAATGGCGATATTTTGCCGAAAAAATAAAAGTTAATTATTTGTTAAAAGGCCCGAAAGTAATATACCATATTCGTAAAAACAGCGTTTTACTGAGTTTCTGCCCATAAAAAAACTCATTAACCTGACTAACAGGTCAGTATTTTTAATACCTTTCCTTCATGTCCTCTTTAACCGATTCATCAGCCATATTCCACTACCACCGGGCTATGATCAAAACGCATGGCCCGCAAAGCAGCTATGCCCAGGGCTGGCGCGATACGGAAAGCCAGTTGATCCGGTTTAAACAATTAGCAGCAATAGCCGATCTGAACGGTCACTCCGTTTTAGATGCCGGCTGCGGTTATGCCGACCTGCTGCCGTATTTACAAGGCCTCTATCCGCAGTTACGCCATTATTGCGGTATTGAGCAGATTCCCGAATTACTGGACGAGGCGATGAAACGCTATGGCAATATCCCCGGCACAACCTTTATATCAGGCAATTTTATAACCCGCAACCTGCCGCTGATGGATTATGTACTGGCCAGCGGATCCCTCAATTATGCCAGCAGCGACCCCGAATTTATTTTTAAAGCCATAACCAGGCTGTACCATAGCTGCAATAAAGGCTTAGCTTTTAACCTGTTACAGCATGTTCCAATAAATGGCCTGCTGGTTGCTTATGATCCGCAGGAAATATTAAACTATTGTGCCCAGATAGGTAAAGATGTATCATTAAAACAAGGCTATACCGACGAAGACTTTACGATATGGATGTACCATTAAAGATCACCGCTTATGTGATATTTATATTACACAGTTAATTTCATGCCGGTACATGGTATCTGCTACCTTTTTTGTTTATTATATTTGATAAAATGAAGCGCCGCATCAAATACCTACTGGCTTTCAGCCTTTTACTGTTATCGGCTATCGGCCGGGCGGCTTCCATATTAATCCCGATGGACGATGTGCAGAAGGATCACTTAAAATCGTACGGCATTGCTTTTTGGGTATTAAAAAATGGCGGGACGGTAGACTGGCTGCTGAATTACCGCGGCGGCAGCTTTATGACCAAATACGATAAAAAAACCGAAGATGAATGCAAGGTGCGCGGCATTACTTTCGAGGTTTTGGCCGATGCCAGCGTAAACAGCATCCTGGTACAGATCAGCGATCCATCGGTAAATATGGATGTGGTAAAGCTGGAGAAAGTCCCCAAAATAGCCCTCTATTCGCCCAAAAGCAAGGGCAATATGGAAGACGCCGTTGAACTGGTACTAAAATATGCCGAGATACCCTTTGATTATGTTTACGATACCGAGGTAATGAAAGGCGACCTGATGAAATACGACTGGCTGCACCTGCACCACGAGGATTTTACAGGCCAATACAGCAAAATGGGTGGTTTTGGCGGAGGTTTCCGTGGCGGTTATGGCGGCGGCGGTTATCCCGATTTTAATGGCGGAGGTGGTGGCGGACGCCCGGATTTTAATGGCGGCGGAAACCGGAATACCAATCCCGAAGACAACCAGGAGAGCAAGGTAGTGCAGGAGGCGACGGCCAAAAAGCTGGGCTTTAAAAAAGTATCTAAAATGAAGCTGGCAGTGGCGCAGCGCATCCGCGATTTTTGCGCTAACGGCGGCTTCTTATTTGCCATGTGTTCGGGCGCGGATAGTTTTGACATTGCACTGGCCGCGGCGAATACCGATATTGTGGATACCCAATACGATGGCGACCCGCCCGATGAAAACGCGCAATCAAAGCTTGATTTTAATCAGACGCTGGCTTTTCAAAACTTTAACGTGGTGATTGGCCGCGGGCGCAGGTTTAGTGATATTGATGTATCGGATACACGGAATGTGGAACGGTCGCGTGATTTTTTTACGCTGTTTGATTTTTCGGCTAAGTGGGATGTGGTGCCCAGTATGCTAACACAGGACCATGACCATGTGATAAAAGGTTTTAAAGGCCTGGCTACAGCTTTTGATAAAACCAAGCTAAAGCCTGGCGTTACCATTATGGGCGAATTAAAATCGGCTAATGAGGCCCGTTACATTCACGGCGAATATGGCAAAGGCCAGTGGACCTTCTACGGTGGCCACGACCCCGAAGATTATCAACATAGCCCTAACGAACCACCAACCGACCTGGCCCTGCACCCCAACTCGCCCGGTTACAGGCTGATCCTGAATAATATATTATTCCCGGCCGCTAAAAAGAAGAAACAAAAAACCTGATTGGCATCATCGCTTTACAGCGATTCGTCTTTTTCCTGCTTATCTTCTTCGGGCTTTAATTCAGATGCCATTAAATCCTTCTCAAAGCTTTTTTTATCTTTCAGGTTACGTCTGATCAACCATATGACCAGGATGATCATTAACAATATAAATAAGCCAAGCCACCAATTATTAAAAACCATAGTTCACAATTTAATTAAGGTAATTTAAACATTATATATAAAATGCAGGTTAAATTGGGGTGAAATATTTACTATCGCACCAGCAGCTTACTAAAGGCCAAACTATCGCCCCGGAAGGCGTTAAAATCAACTGTGTGGTTAATGCCGTTCACTTTTGCCCTATCCGAGTGCTGCCAGAACTGCCAGTTGGTTTTCGGGTCGATCGCTAAATCGGCCTGGTGGTAATTGGCTATCCATAAAGTATATTGATCAAAGTATCCCGCCAGGTAATCGGCATAAAAGCTAAGGTTGGTATAAATAACCGGCCTGATCTTAGTTTGCGATTCTATATGGTTTAAAAAAGCTTTCAGCTCTTTACGCATGGTAGCAGGCGATGTATTGTTCAGCACTTCAATATCGGCTACAGGCGGCAGGTCGCCTTTTTCGGTCTTCGCGTTTTGCAGGAAAAACCGCGCCTGCCATAATCCATTCTTTTCCGGGTGAAAAAAGTGATATGCCCCGCAGGTTATCCCCACTTTGGGTGCTTCGCGCCAGTTACGTTTAAAATAAGGATCAACCGTAAGCAAACCCTCGGTAGCCTTTACAAAGGCAAAACTGATATGCACGCTGTCTTCCTGCATGGCTTTAACCCTCTGCCAGTCTATTTTACCCTGCGCGTAGGATACATCAATACCATGGATATGATATTTGGACGGGATGCGGATCTGGAAACTTTTATAGGTGCGGTAGTGCGGGTTTTCGCCTATATCCTTAAACCATTGCCAGGTGGTAGAAAATAGTTTCAGTACATATCCATAATAAAAGGGCGACAGGATGATCAGCAACAAAACAATGGCCACCCGCCATAGCAAGCGATTGCGCTGCGTATTTTTGCGCTTAGCCGGGGCCCTCTTCTTCGGGGTAGTTTTTGCTTTTGGGATAGTAGTTTTTTTGGGGACTGCCACGCCGCTAAGTTAAGCAACGGATGGCTTAATCAAACAACTCGTCCATCCATTTATCGTGTACAAATTGATAACTTAATACTGGCTTTATCTTAATGCTATCAACAGTTTTTTGATCAGGCAATTCGTTTTTAAAAGTTGGCACCGCTAAACCAATTGTTTGTGTGGCGCGCGTATAAAAAGCGGCACGGGTTGGATGATCGGGCGCGGAGGCATTGAATACCTGCCCCCAGGCATTTTTTTCAAGCACAGCTAAGGCAACATCTACCGCGTCATCCAAATGCAGCAGGTTAACCGGGCTAAGGCCATTAGGAACATCCTTTTTCCCGGCAAAAAAACGCCCCGGGTGACGACCCGGCCCTACCAGGCCGCCAAAGCGGATAATGGCAGCTGAAAAATCAGCCTGGTTTTGGAAAAGCTGTTCAGCCTGCAGCAGTAATTTACCCGAACCATCATCCGGCACGGGCTCAGTCAACTCATTAACCATTCCCTGGTTTGCGCCATAAACAGCTGTTGAACTGATATAAATGACTTTCTGTATTTGGTATTGCTTTACAGCGCTGATGATCTGCTTTATCTTAGGGATAAAGTCTTCGGTCTCCCCTTTTCTGAATTTTGGCGTGATGCTAACTACCAATACGTCGCAATCAAAAAAGCCGGTATCATTATTTTCCCCATCAGGGAAATTGATCAGATAAGGTGATATACCCAATGCGGATAATCCGGCCAGTTTTTCAGGACTGGTGGCAGACCCTTTTACTTTGATACCCTTTACTATTAAGGCTGCCGCCAAAGCCCGGCCAAACCAGCCGCAACCTAATATGCTGATCACCATATCTATCCTTTATACTTGGCCAGCAACCCTTTAGCCTGTTGTTGTATCTTGTTTTTCATAAACGGTGTCCAGCCTAATAAATAGCCTGTTAAACCCATAGCCTGGCCCGCCCATTTCCAGATATCAAAACTATCGGTATGCCGGATGATCTTACCATCTTTAAACTCAAAAACTGCCGATACCCGGTTGACCACCGGCCTGCCTGTACGACTGAATGTGTATTCAGCTACCCAGTTGGCGCTGCCTGTTTTATCATCGGCCTTAATATCGCTTACCGTAATTTTAAGGCCGCTGTTATTCTTTAGCAGCACGCGCCACATGTTTTTAGCATCGTCGCCTTTTAACATGCCAAAAGCGGGGTCTTTAAACTCAATATCATCGGCATAACAACTAACCATACCTTCGGCATCGCGCTCGGCAAAAGATTGGTAAAATTTTTGGATGAGTTGCTGATGATCCATAATGCCTGGTTTATCCGCACAATGTACAATATTTTACAGGCATGCTTAAGCGCTTATTGGTAAAAAAACAAACAATGCGGCTTATCCGTGTTTAGTACTACAGATATGGCTTCATCCAAAACATCTATTTACGGGGCGCTGATTGCTAACCTGCTGATTGCGATTACCAAGTTTATAGCAGGGATTATCGGTAAAAGCGGATCGATGATATCAGAAGGGATACATTCGCTGGTTGATACCGTGAACGAGGTATTATTACTGCTGGGCCTGCACCGTGCTAAAAAGGAACCCGACGCGCTGCACCCTTTCGGCTATGGAAAGGAACTTTATTTTTGGTCGTTCATTGTTTCGATACTCATCTTCGGACTGGGCGGCGGTATTTCCATTTACCAGGGGATTATGCACATCCGCCAACCCGAGCCCCTTGGCGACCCAACCATGAGTTACTGGGTACTTGGCCTTTCCGTTTTGTTTGAAGGCGCATCGCTGGTGATTGCCGCCCGGCATTTTAAGCTGGTGAGGGGTGAAACCCCGTTATGGGAAGCCGTTGTAAAGAGTAAAGACCCATCAAATTTTTTAGTTTTATTTGAAGATAGCGCCGCTGTGGCCGGTTTATTTATTGTAGGGATATGCCTGTTCCTGAACCAGCATTTACACCTGCCTGTGCTGGATGGTGTAGCCTCGGTACTGGTGGGACTGATACTGGTAGCAGTATCGGCTATACTGGCCCGCGAAAGCCGCAGCCTGCTGATGGGCGAAGGCATTGCCCCCGAAACCAAGGACAAAATATGCCGAATGGTGCAAAAGGACCAATCAGTTGTGAAGGTGCTGCACATCATGTCAACCTACCAATCGCCGGATGAAATTTTGCTGATGCTGATTGTTGAGTTTAAGCATAACCTGGATACGGTAACGATAAACGACGCTATTGACCGTATCCGCGAAACCGTAAAGGCCGAGTATAAACTGATGCGCTATATCATTATCCAGCCCGATATACTGGATGATAAATTAGACCGACATAGTGATAGAGGTGCGCATGATATGGGGATATAAGTTATGCGCTCGGCTAAATCTTCCGGGCGGGACGTATTAATGCGCCTTCCGCATGTAATCGGTTGATCGCCTGCAAAGCTCTTCCAACACGCCCGTATCAATATCACTTATCCGTTTAAAGTGCAGGCAACTACCCTGTACCTTATGCTTACCCAGTTTATCCAGCAATTCCTGGCGGCCGTCAAAATTGCGCAGGATATACAAACTGAATTTTCCTTTCCGCGGCGAAAAGCCGATCAGGCATGCATCACCTTCGCGGCCACTTTCGTATTTATAATGGTATTGATCAAACCCTACTATTGCCGGCCCCCACATTTTAGCCGGGTGCCCGGTCACCTTTTCCATTATATCAATCAGGGTGTCACAATCCTTACGTTCCTGCGGGTCGGCAACCATAGCGTCGAGTGCGGCCGATACCGATTCTTCTGTTAATTGGGTTTTGTTGGTATTTTTGGCCATATTGATAATTGTTTGGGTTTAGATATAAAGTTAAATAATCCTGCTACAATCTGCAAAGTCTGTTAATTACATCCGCATGCCGGGGATATCGGGCTGCCAGTGCTTGTCGTTCTGCCATTTCAAACTCGTTAAAATCAAATGCCGGGGCTACCGCGCAGCTTACCAAAACAAAGCCGGTAGCCATTGGTATTTCCGCCGCGAACCACTGACCGGCAGGTATCACTATCGAAAGACGGCCTGTTTCAGTATCAGATAACTCATGTATCATATAATTCCCCCGTTGATCGATAGCATGAATATGCAGCGGCGAGCCTTTATGGAAATACCAGATTTCGTCGGACTGAATACGGTGAAAACCGGAATAATCAGTACCTTCCAATAAATAATAAATAGAAGTGCAGGCTTGTTTAATTTGATTGGATAACACCCTGGTGACATCCTCTCCCGAGCGGAAAACCTCCCGATAAAAACCACCCTCGGGATGTGGTTGCAGCTTTAAATGATCTATCCAATAAGCGCCGTTTTGTCTGTTTACCATAACCCGATCAATTTAAGGTTTTTGGTCGTACTGCCAAAATAGCTGTTCGGGCAGCTGCCTTAAATAAGATTGACGAATAGTTACATCGGCTGGTGTTAAGGCCACAATTACAATAATGATTTTAGTCACATTCATCAATTAAAAACCCAATCTGTCAAACTAATTTTCACCGGCAGGGTTTTATTATACAACAGTAAAACTATCAAACCATGAACCCAGATAACATTTATCCTGAACTTGAGAATGAAGATGAGGACAGGGACCGCACTTTAAAGGATGACCTTGGCGAAACCATCGACAAGGAAAATCTGAATTATAATCCTGAAAAGAACAGCTTTGAATATGATGTTAAAAGCGACGACCCGGATTACGACCATCCCGACCCATACGATACTACAGTAAAAAATGGCGACGATATCAGCTCCACTTATGACGAGGCTAACCCCTACGATGTTAACGGGGAATATGATGCTAAACGAAGTATAGAAACCGATGTTGACGACTTAGGCATGCACATTGATGATGGTGAAATTGTAGAACTTGACCCGGCCGATGCAGCCCTGGCCCGTACCCCCGAAGATGATCGTGATGATTTGGACGAGGAAGGCTATCCAAAGAATGATGGGGATTATGTGAAGTAGCACCCCTCCTAATCCTCCCCTTCGGGGAGGACTTCAAACTCCCTCTCCTTTGGAGAGGGCTGGGGTGAGGTTTTACTCCAAATCCAGGTTAAACCGCTTGCGCAGCTCTACCAGTTGCGGGTTTTTGGCAGCCATGTGCTGATATTTTTCTACAGCGGTATAAGGGCGCTTGCTGGCAATATGCTCATCAACCCGGGTGGTTACCGTCAGGTCATAATTTTTCAGAGCGGCGCGCATATAGTTCAGCAGGTCCGGCTTCTCTTCACGGAAGGCGGCTTCCTGTGCTTTGGTACTAACAGCAATTTCAAAATCAGTAGCACCTAACTGCCTCGGCGCTTCGCCCGAAAATATGGTAACCAAGGTGGGTTTGCCATCTCTTTTTAATTTCGCGGTATAATCGTTCCAGCATTTCAAAAAGTCGTCGTAGGTAAAACGCTCTTTATCGGTACCTTTTATATATGGATCGTCATCTTTGGCGGCTTCTTCCTCTACCTGCTTACCCATTTCGCTAAACGACGGGATCTTGATAGAGGTACTGCTGTTTTGATTGGGAATAAACACTTTTGGGCTTGCGGCAGCCAATGCTACAGGTGCTGATACAGCCGCTGCAGGTACCTCTTTAACCGGGGCCACAACAACTGGTGTTACAGGTTGCGGTGCTGGGTTAACTTCAATAACCGCGGCCGGCAGTGGTGTTGGCGCCGGCGGTTTTTTTTCCGCTTCGGGCGTTATTGCTGGGGTATCAGGTTTTTTTTTTAATTGCCCTTCGGACATTGCAGGCATCGCAGCCATATTAAAGGCCGATGGCAGGTGGCAGATCTTCAGCAGCGCCAGCTCAACCTGAAGCCGCTGATTTTTACTGAGGCGGTAATTCAGGTCGCACTGGTTGGCAATAGCCATAGCCGATAGCAGGAACGATACCGATGTAGCCTGCGATTGCTGCAAGTATTTAGCTTTAATACCATCACTTACTTCCAGCAGTTTCAAGGTATTGGCATCTTTACCTACCAGTAGATTACGCAGGTGCGCTGATAGCCCGGTAATAAAATGGGCTCCATCGAAACCTTTGCTCAGGATTTCATCAAACAGCAATAAAACCTTAGCCGTATCTTCTTTCAGCAGGCTATCGGTAATGCTGAAGTAGTAATCATAATCCAGTATGTTCAGGTTATCAATAACCGAACTGTAGGTAACATGCCCGCCCGAAAAACTTACGATTTGATCGAACATCGACAAAGCGTCGCGCAAGCCGCCATCAGCCTTTTGGGCGATGATGTGCAGGCCGTCGTCTTCGTATTTAATGTTTTCCTTAACGGCAATGCCGGCCAGGTGATTGGCCATATCATCAACCTTAATGCGGTTAAAATCAAAGATCTGGCAACGGGAAAGTATGGTGGGCAGTATTTTATGCTTCTCAGTTGTCGCCAGTATAAAAATGGCGTAATGCGGCGGTTCTTCCAATGTTTTCAGGAAAGCGTTAAACGCCGCCTGCGATAGCATGTGCACCTCATCAATAATATAAACCTTGTAACGAGCACCCTGTGGTGGTATGCGCACCTGATCAATCAGGTTGCGGATATCATCAACCGAGTTATTGCTGGCGGCATCCAGTTCGTGGATGTTAAAGGAGTTACCGTTTTGGAATGATTTGCAGGAGCTGCACTCGCCGCAAGCCTCGCCATTGGGCTGCAAATTTTCGCAGTTAATGGTTTTAGCCAGGATGCGCGCGCACGTTGTTTTCCCTACCCCACGCGGCCCGCAGAATAAAAACGCCTGTGCCAGCTGATTATTTTTGATCGCGTTTTTGAGGGTGCCAGTAATATGTTGCTGACCAACAACGGTTTCAAAAGTAGCAGGACGGTATTTACGGGCCGAAACAATAAAATTCTCCACGGGTTCTAAGATAATAACAAGTTGGGAGTTTTCAGTTGGGAGTTTTGGAGTTTTTTCCACATAGATAAGGCCTTGGGAAGTCGGGGCTCTGTGCGATTCCCCTCTTGAGAGGGGTGGAGGGGTGTGTCCTTTACCCGGCATGCAATTTCGCAAGGACACACCCCTTGTCCTGCACTTGCCAACGCGCCCCCTCTCAAGAGGGGAACTAAAAAAGGAACGCGCTGTGCCAGCGCGCCCTTCTCTCTCAACTTTAGGAATTAACTATTAGCAAAGACGCAGGCCTATTGCCTCTCTGCTCACAACGCTCTTTATACCCATCCAAATCACCTCCCCTTTGGGGAGGCCGGGAGGGGTGTTACTCCGCGGCAGCCCTGAACATCAGCGCCCCAACGGTTAAATTTGTTCTACTATCTATCAAAATGGCACGGCCATTAGCTTTGTTTTGCTGGTAAACATCAAAAGCCAGCGGGTCGGCAGTTTTGATCACTATCCGGCCAATATCATTCAGCTTAAATTCTTCATCATACAGCTTCTCCAGTGTATTGATCTGCATTTTGTACAGCACCTCGCTAATCTTACAGCGGGTTACTTTGCTGTTATGCTGTATCAAATAAGTCAATGCAGGATCAAGCGGCCTGGTATCCATCCAGCACAGATCAGCCTCAATCAGTTGCGACACGATGGGCGGCTGACTGCTTTTTACCAGTATATCCCCGCGACTAATATCTATCTCGTCCTTCAGGTGCAGGGTAACCGACATACCGGCCACGGCTTCTTCCGGCCGCTTATCAAACAACTCTATCCTGTCCAGCGTGGTGGTAAAGCCCGACGGCAGTACCGTAATGCTATCGTTCAGTTTAAAGGTACCGCTAAGTACTTTGCCGGCATAACCGCGGTAATCGTGCAGTTCATCTGTCTGCGGCCGCACTACCCATTGTACGGGCATGCGGGTAAAATTGTTATCCTCATCTACATGAGTTTCTACGGTTTCCAGGTAATCCAGCAAGTTTTTGCCTTTGTACCAGTACATTCTGTCGGATGTATAGCAAACGTTATCCCCCTTCAAGGCGCTTACCGGGATGTATTGCACATCTTTCAGATCCAGTTTAACCGAGATCAGGGCTTTATAATCGGCAACGATCTGGTTGAAAACATCCTCGCTGTAATCAATCATATCCATTTTGTTAACGCAAACAATGACATGCGGGATAGCCAGCAGCGACACCAAAAACGAGTGCCGGATAGTTTGTTCGATCACCCCTTTGCGGGCATCTATCAAAATAATGGCCAGCCCGGCATTGGATGCGCCGGTAACCATGTTACGGGTATATTGGATATGGCCCGGGGTATCGGCAATAATAAACTTTCGTTTTGCGGTCTGGAAGTATTTGTAAGCCACATCAATGGTAATGCCCTGCTCACGCTCGGCTTTTAGTCCATCGGTTAATATGGCCAGGTCTATCGTACCATCGTCGTTTTTACGATTGCTGCGCTGCAGCGCTTCTAACTGATCATCAAGAATAGAATCGGTATCATACAACAGGCGACCGATGAGGGTGCTTTTACCATCATCAACACTGCCGGCTGTTAAAAATTTAAGCATGTTCATATTAAAAGTATCCTCCCTTCTTACGGTCTTCCATGGCAGCTTCACTTACCTTGTCGTCCATACGTGCACCGCGCTCGCTAATATTGCTGGCGCTGATCTCGTTAATAATATCGTCTATCTCAAACGCATACGACTCTACAGCTGCAGTACAGCTCATATCGCCCACGGTACGGAAGCGCACATTTTTGCGTTGTACCACATCCTCATCATCCATATTTAAAAATGGTGAAGCGGCCATCAGCTGACCGTTGCGGGTAATTACTTCACGCTCATGCGCAAAGTAGATGCTGGGCAGCGGGATCTTCTCGCGGCGGATATAGTTCCACACATCCAGTTCCGTCCAGTTACTGATGGGGAACACCCGTACATTCTCGCCTTTGTGAATTTTGCCATTGTACAGGTCCCACAGTTCGGGGCGCTGGCTTTTGGGGTTCCATTGGCCAAACTCGTCGCGTACCGAAAATACACGCTCTTTTGCCCGGGCTTTTTCTTCATCTCGGCGGGCGCCGCCTATACAGGCGTCAAACTCATGTTTAGCTATCGTATTTAACAGGGTAACTGTTTGCAGTTGGTTGCGGCTGGCGTTCTTTCCTTTTTGCTCTACCACGCGGCCGGCATCAATATCATCCTGTACATAGCCTACTATCAGCTTTTCGCCAATGCGGGCTATCATATCATCGCGGTACTGTATAGTTTCCTCAAAGTTATGACCGGTATCAATATGCACCAGCGGGAACGGGAACTTACCCGGGCGGAAAGCCTTTTCGGCCAGGCGCACCAGCGTAATCGAGTCCTTACCGCCCGAAAACAGCAGCGCCGGCTTTTCAAACTGCCCGGCAACCTCCCTTAAAATATGGATGGCCTCGGCCTCCAACTCATCTAAATAATCCGGTTTACTCATTCTCTCTATTCATTCGTGCCTTCTAAGCGTAACGTCATGCCGAACTTGTTTCGGCACCCCATCACGCAAGGAGACCTTGTTTGTATTTTTACTTTGCAAGTGGGTTGCCGAAACAAGTTCGGCATGACACGTGCTTATTTATCTATCTTTTTAGGCGATGCCTTCGGCCCGGGCTTTCCGTTCCAAATCCTCGCCTTTCCTTCGCTGAGCCCTATCCCGCGCTCCGGGTTTTCCACTGCAATCCCTATCGCGGGGACTCACCCCGACTACGCTTCGCTGGTCGACCCTCTCTTCGCTGCGCGGAAAGAGGGCAAGAATTGCTGTTTAAGACTTACTAAGTTTTAAAACTTAGTAAGTCTGTTACCTCACAGTTCCCTCCCTTGGGAGGGGTGTGTCGGCCTATGTAGTGGCAGGGAGGGGTCTCTGCTCAAACTATAAACCCACCCCTGCCATCGCACTATCTCACGCGCCCCCTCCAGGGAGGGGAACTTGTCCTTACAAAGGCTTCAATTCCTTCGTCTCTTCATCAATGGCCGAATCCACACTATGCAGTCCGCATTCCTTCTTCGATTGATCTTCCCACCACCATCTGCCGGCGCGGAAATCCTCGCCGGGTTGCACCGCACGCGTACAGGGTGCGCAGCCAATACTGGGGAAGCCCCTGTCATGCAGGGTATTGTAAGGCACATTATTGTCGCGTGTGTACTGCTTTACTTCGTCCAAATCCCAACTATAGATCGGGTGAAACTTGATCAATTTGTTACCTTCGTCCCACTCTACATCTGCCATAAACTGGCGGTTGGCCGATTGCTCGGCACGGATGCCGGTTATCCAGCATTGGTTACCTGCCAAAGCTCTTTTTAAAGGTTCTATTTTGCGGATATGACAGCACTCCTTACGGTTATCAACCGACTCGTAAAAACTGTTTGGCCCTTTAACGCTCACCATTTGCTGTACTTTTTCAGCATCCGGGAAATAGGCATGTATCGGTTTGCCATACATTTCCAGTGTACGGTTCCACACGTAATAAGTTTCGGGGAACAGGCGACCGGTTTCCAGTGTAAATACCTTGATGGGAATATTATTGGCGAAGATCATATGCGTGATCACCTGATCTTCCCAACCGAAGCTGGTAGAGAATACCACCCCGCCGGGATAAGTATCCGCTAAAAGCCTTAAGGCCGCTACCGGTGATAAACCACTGGTCTGTTTTTTTATATGTTCTATCAACGCGTTCATTTATATCACCTTCATTAAAAATAAAATAATACTACGCAAACTGGTCATCATCACTACAACAGCCACCGCTACCATAATAGTTTTGGTAGAGATTTGGTTAGATACCCTTGCTGCTATAGGCGATGCCAGCGCGCTTCCGATAATTAAGCCTGCAACCGCATCCCAATGGGCGCCGTTAAGCATGGTAATAAAAGTTAAGGAACTCATCAACGCTATGAAAAAACGCGATAGCTTTACGGTACCCAGCGAGAAACGCGGATTACGACCGCCTGCTATCAGGGTAGACAGTACGATAGAGCCCCAGCCGCCGCCGCCAACGGCATCAATAAAGCCACCGCCAAAACCCAGCAGTGATACTTTTTTAATCTTATCTGCCGATTTTTTGCGGTGATTAGCAAATGCTTTTTTAAAGATAACCACGCCTAAAATAAAGGTGTACAGCGATACTACAGGCTTGGTATAAGTGCTGTAATGTTCTAACGACGATAGCAGGTAAGCGCCCAATACCGCGCCGATAATACCCGGCACCAGCAGCAGCTTAAACAGTTTCCAGTTGACATTATTCAGCCGGTAATGCATCCAGCCGGCAATACCGTTGCTCATGATCTCGCTTAAATGCACGCCCATACTGGCCGAAGCCGGGGGAATGCCCATACTCAACGAAAAACTGGTTGAAGTTACTCCGTACGACATGCCGATGGCGCCATCTATTAAAGCCAGAACAAAGCCCGCGCCCAAAAAGTAATAAAACGTTGCCGGGATATCCCGCATAAACGTCTGCGCGTCGGGGTCCTTAAACCAAAGTGCGGTAACGGTAATGACCAGCGACAATACAATGGTGCCCCATATCAGCCACTTGAAGTTCTTTTTGGTTTCTTCGGCAGGCTTTTTCTCTACCAGCACGGCAGTCAGCTTGTTTAACTGGCGCACCTTTTCGCTAAAATCGCCGTGAAGCGCGTTGCGCAAATGGTTTACTTGTGTAAGCGTAGTATCTATTTCGTCGGGGATGCCGTCGTTTAAAACCTCTTTAAGGCGTTTAGCAACCGTAGGCGATTTACCGTTGGTAGAGATCGCTATTTTTAAATTCCCTTTTTGTACGATAGAACCTAAATAAAAATCGCACAGGGCCGGTTTATCGGCAATATTCACCAACAACTTACGGTCGCGTGCCGACTGGCGGATATAATCATTCAGTTCGGGATTACCGGTAGCGGCTATCACCAGGTCGGCAGTATCCAGATCTGTATCTGCAAAAGCCTTTTGAATAATAGCAATTTGCGGATAGCGGGAAGCCAGTTCATGCATCTCCGGCAAAAAATCGTTGGCAATAATGGTCACCCTTGCCTGCGGACTGTTACCCAACACGGCTGTCAGTTTTTCCAAACCAACATTACCCGCGCCAATCAGCACCGTATGCAATTCGTTCAGCTTTAAAAATACCGGGAACAATTCGTTTGTTTCCGATACCTTATCTGCCTCACCAGGTTGTCCGTTATTCTTTGTCAGCAATGGCATAAAAATCTTTTATAAGCTGGAAATTGGGATGAAGCGAAACCACTTCGCCCAAAACAATCAGCGCCGGGGCCTTAATTTTATTCTCTTCAACTACCTCTGCAATGGTATCCACCACACCGATGGCCACTTTTTCATCCACGGTCGATCCGCTTTGTATTACCGCCACCGGCAGTTTACCACGGCCCTCATTTTGATACAATTTAACTATTTCTTTCAGTTTTTGCAAACCCATCAGCACCACTACGGTAGCACGGCTGCGGGCCGCATCGTACAAATCGTTTGATAATAAACCGTTTGAGGTAGTACCTGTTACCACCCAAAAACTTTCGGCTAAGCCGCGGTGCGTTACCGGGATCCCCTGCAAACCGGGCACGCCAATTGAACTGGAAATACCCGGAATTACCTGCGTTGGGATGCTGTATGCTGCCGCATGGTCTACCTCCTCGTACCCGCGGCCAAATACAAACGGATCGCCGCCTTTTAAACGTACTACATGGCCGTAATTAAGGGCGTAATCAACCATCAATTTGTTAATGGCGGGTTGTTCGTAATAATGTTCGCCGCTGCGTTTGCCTACATATACTTTCACCGAATGGGAAGGGGCAAATTGCAATAATTCTTCGTTAACCAACGCGTCATACAAAACCACATCTGCCGATTGCAGGGCGATGAGGCCTTTAATAGTGATCAGGTCCGCATCGCCGGGGCCGGCGCCTACTAAAGTAATGCGCGGTTCTTTCACGTGTTTGTCCGTATTGATCATACCTGCACCGCTTCCTCTCTTTTTGCCTTTACCTGGTCTAAAAAAGCTTCGGCCGTCCGCAGGTATTCGGTAGCGAATGCTTCCGACGGTTCGTTTTTATTGATCTGTAATACCAGTTCCTCAAAGGTGCCGGTTGTTAGTGGCAATTCTCCTGTAGCTATATACTGTTCGTCAAATGCTTTAATCACAGCGGTTTGGGTACTGCTATTAATACCCCTGTCCAGTAACAAAGCCTTAGCGCCGCCAACCAAAACACTGTACGACCGGTAAATACTATCGGCCCAACGCCCTTCGTTATAAGCATCGTTGGCCCATTCTAATTTCTCGTCACATTCGTACAACAGCGTCGCAATCAAATCAATCACTACGCCGGCACACTCACCTACGCCAATTGCCGTCTTGAAGGTTTCCTCGTGGCCCCAGTCTACAAATTCCTCATCGGTTAGAGTGCTCAGATCGGCCAGTGGTTTTAGTAGCTGGTAGAAATAATCCTTGCCGTTACGGTCGTAATAATCGTGAAAAGGCTCGTCAGCTATCGATCTGGTTTTATAATCATCCAGGACCCAGCGCACCACATTGGCGGCACGCTTGGCCGGTACTTTAATCACTTTATCAGCCGCGCGGCCAATGCCATCGCCCACGGTACCGCCGCCCAGCAATACCTGCATAGATGGCAACACACGAGTGCCCGCTTTTAACGAGCTGCCATGGAAACCAATATGGGCCAAGCCATGCTGTCCACAACTATTCATACAACCGCTGATCTTGATCTTGATATCGCGGTTATAAACCAGCTCTTCGTATTCGGTATAGATCAGGTTTTCCAGCACTTTGGCAAAGGTCATGCTGTTGCTGATGCCTAAATTACAGGTATCGGTACCCGGGCAGGTAGTTACATCGGCAACACTATCAAAACCCGGCGCGGCCAGGTTAACAGATGCCAGGGCGGCATATACGGCCGGCAAGGCTTCTTTACGCACATACTTTAACATCAGTCCCTGGTTAACGGTAATGCGGATCTCGTCGGCTACCCATGGCCTTAAGCCTTCTACCAGTTTGCGGGCATTAGCGGTAGGGATATCGCCAATTAATACCTTTACATTTACACCGTAAAAACCGCTTT
Organism: Mucilaginibacter sp. GW821-FHT07H05; assembly: GCF_059418485.1. Taxonomy (NCBI): domain Bacteria; kingdom Pseudomonadati; phylum Bacteroidota; class Sphingobacteriia; order Sphingobacteriales; family Sphingobacteriaceae; genus Mucilaginibacter; species Mucilaginibacter sp. GW821-FHT07H05. The sequence continues at coordinate 383,184 of NZ_JBWKPY010000001.1, read as the reverse complement.
GCTTTTGTTCAAAAACGTTGGTTGCCAGCCATTGCTCGTAAGCCAGACTGGGTTCGATATGCGGGTAATCGGTATTTTGCGGGATAGCAGGTGTGCTAACAGTGCTCCTGTCAATAGTATAGGTTTTTACTTTATTGGCTACCTTTTCCAGGGCTACCAGTTTCAGCAATTCTTCCAAACCTATTTTGGCCACCAAAAACTTCATGCGGGCCTTGTTGCGGTTATTCCGCTCGCCGTGACGATCGAACACGCGGATCACCGATTCAATGAACGGGATCAGCTCATCCTCGGGCAAAAACTCGTGCACAATGCTGGCAATGGATGGCTGAGCACCTAAACCGCCGCCTAATAATACTTTAAAGCCGCGCTCCTCTCCTTTCAGCTTGGGGATAAAACCCAGATCGTGGATATAGGAAAATGCGGTATCCAACTCGTTTGATGAAAAGGAGATCTTAAACTTGCGGCCCATTTCCTGGCATATCGGGTTACGCAAAAAATACTCGAAGGTGGCTTGCGCGTAAGGCGAAACATCAAAGGGTTCCAGCGGATCAATACCAGCCGCTGCCGACGCCGTTACATTACGTACTGTATTGCCGCAGGCCTCGCGCAGGGTAATATCATCCTGTTCAAGTCTGGCCCAAAGTTCGGGCGTACGGTCAAGACTTACATAGTGGATCTGGATGTCCTGACGCGTGGTTAAATGCAGGTTACCACTGCCGTACTCGTCGGATATATCGGCGATCTTGAGCAATTGCTTAAAGGTAACCTTGCCAAATGGCAGTTTAATGCGCACCATTTGCACGCCGGGCTGCCGCTGGCCGTATACCCCGCGCGCCAAACGCAGGCTCCTGAATTTTTCCTCGTGGATCTTTCCTTCACGAAAGGCACGGATCTTTTTCTCCAGATCGATAATATCTTGCTCCACTATGGGGTTCTCCAGCTCGGTTCTGAAGCTCTGCATCTTTTATATCAATTTATGTATAGTACGAAAAAAAGCCCCCGCGGCGTTGGCTGAAGAGGCTGATATTTAATTTATTATGTCCCTTACAAACCCGTGCGATTGCTATGCATATAGCAGCAATTATGGGTAATTTGATAGAGGGTAATCATCTTCATACGCCAAATATATATAAAGTCTACAGAAGTTATAGAATTTATTTTCAATTTGTTTGACCGTTGAATATTGTCTGAACCGTTGATTTAGAATGATTGGGGTGATGGCGCTGATTTTTTACGGACTAACCAATCAACGAAATCAAAAAAATCACCCTAAATCAACGGTCAATTCTTTCCGCATGCAAATACTATCGGGCAAATCAACATAGGGCCCGTACTTTGGGATATCCACATAACCCGATTTGCGGTAAAGTTTCTGCGCCGCTATGTTTTTACTGCCGGTTTCAAGTACGGTGTACTTAAAATCCAGTTCGCGCGCCCAGGTTTCCAGTCCGCCGAGGATAAGTTTGCTGATGCCTTTTCCCCTTGCATCAGGATGCACAAACATGCGCTTCAATTCTACCGCTTCATCATCAAAAGGCTTAAAGCAGCCGCAGCCAACCGGGGTATTGTTAAGGTAGGCAATTACTACGGTATCGTTTTGCTCTATCATGTTATGCTGATCGTAAGTATCCATCAGTTCGGCGTACATTACGCGTAGCTCGGCATCCAGTTGGTTGACTAAGGTGCGGAAGTCGGGGTTGGCGGAGGTGGTGCGGATAAGATGGGCTTGGTTCATCGGGCTAAGATAATTGAAAATCGCGGCCGGTTCAAGCGTCCACGCTTGAACTTATATCCTGATTAAGCGTCCACGCTTAATTTAAACGTGAGCGTGGACGCTCACTTTAGTATTACGTTCAAGCGTGGACGCTTGAACGGGCAGGGTACGGATGAGGTTGGGAGTGGGCATGTATCGTTATTGAGGGTTAACAAGCATTTTTTGTATTCGTATTAATTTCTCCTCATCATTAGCACTTGCATTTTTAAATTTTGCTGGACAGATGCTAATTCCTAAATAAACATTGTAACAGAGCACCATTTCACATCCTTCAAAATCAAAATCCCAATACAAATCATCTAATCCATCAAACTTTTTTTTATAATGAATATTCAATAATCCTGTTAGTTTTTCGGCATACTGATAATAATCGCTATAGTCACAATTGTCATTTATCACCAATTCTGAATACCCAGCTTTATTATAACTTACGTTCATTGATGTTACAATTTAAGTTTGATGTTTTATAATCTTAAATGCTCCCACAAATGGATCACAAACACCCTGTCCAGTAAAAACAGCGAAGCAAACACTACGCTGGCAATACCATTGGTAGTCATAAAGGCAAAGTTTACGCGACTGAGATCGTTAGGTTTAACCAGCAGGTGCTGATATACTAACATACTGCAAAAGAACAGGATGCCCACATAATACAGCACCCCTACCGATGTGAAAAACACCGGCAACATAATAAATATAGCCGACAGCACATGCAAAAAGGTAGATAGATGCAAAGCGTTCACCTTACCTAAATAGGATGGGATAGAATGCAGGTTTTGGCTGCGGTCAAAGTCTTCGTCCTGCAGGGCATAGATAATATCAAAGCCACTTACCCAGCACAGTACCGAAAGCGAGAAGAACAAGGGTAGCATCTGGAACTCACCCGTTACCACCAGGTAAGCCCCTATGGGCGCCAATGATAATCCCAACCCTAAAACCAAATGGCACAAAGCCGTAAACCTTTTGGTAGCGCTATACCCCAGCACCACCAGCAAAGCCACCGGCGACAGGTAAAAGCATAGCGGGTTAATAAACCAGGTGGCTGCAATAAACAGCAGGCAGTTAATGATGGTAAACGTTAACCCTGCCTGCGCACTGATCCTTCCGGCTGGTATGTCGCGCTGTTTGGTGCGCGGGTTTTTAGCATCGATATCCCTGTCCAGGTAGCGGTTAAAGGCCATAGCCGAGTTACGGGCAAACACCATACACAGCACCATCAGCACCAGCAAAGTCCATTTAAAAGGATGATGTGTGGTGGTCACCGCCAAAAAGAAGCCGATAAAGGCAAACGGCATAGCAAATATGGTGTGGGAGAAGGTAACTAAGGACAGATATTTTTTCATTTGTAAACCAAAATGGTTTACAAATGTAGTAATGTTTCGGCTTATTTCGTTGATTAGCGACTGTGCTTTGATGAACGTTTGTCTGCTCATAGCCGCAGGGGCCTATTACTTTTTCTTGAAAAAAAGTAACAAAATTCAATACAGCGCTAATGCTTCCTTTGCCGCACTGGCCTTTGCCCGCATCATGCAAAACCACGGGCCGCAAGAATTTGCCCCTGCTCTCGCTCGCGCAGGTCTACGCTTCAGGCAAATTCGCTTCCCTTTCCACACACAGGCCAGCATCGTTTTGCCTGATCTTCCCGGAAGCCGCACCGCTGTCGGGAGAGGTAAGCGTAACGGGTAAGAAGCGGAGCTTTGCTCCGTTCGTCCGTCGGCCGAAGGCCGTCAAAAAGAGCGTGGGCCTGTCAAAAAAGCGAGCCAGCGTTGGCGGGAATGCCTGTGGCAACCGCCTCCGGCGAGGAGTTGCCACAGCAGGGCGGGCTGAAGCTTTTTTTTGACTTGATGTTATTCACGTTTGGTTTGTTTTTAAGGTGTTCATGAGATCGCTGCGCTAAGTCTTGGTTACTTTTTTTATCAAGAAAAAAAGTAACAGCTCTCCGCGGCAATTGAGCGGACTGACGTTCAGAACGCACAAACCTATCTACCGGGGATCGTTCGCTATCGCTCACGATGACGAAATGATACCTACTCAAAACTCTTATAATCCGGCACTACAAACTCCCGGTTTATGCCATCAATAAAATTCAGCACTTCATCTTTACCCAGGGCACTTTCGGACGAGGTGATAAAAATATCAGGCACTTCTTCAAAACTGGCTAACAGCGCCTTGCGGAATTTGGCCACGTTCTGATCTGTTTTTACAGGCGATTGTTTATCGGCTTTGGTGAAGATGAGCGCGAACGGCAAGCCTTTTTCGCCTAACATATTGCAAAACTCAAGGTCTATTTTTTGAGGTTCCAGGCGGCTGTCTATCAGCACCATTACACACTGCAGGCTTTCGCGCTTGTTCAGATAATTGCGGATAAACTTGTCCCAGTCTTCTTTTTTGCTTTTAGAGATCTTGGCGTAACCGTAACCCGGCAAATCTACCAGGTACCAGTTTTCGTTGATCAGAAAATGGTTGATCAGTTGGGTTTTACCCGGTGTTTGCGATGTTTTAGCCAGGCCTTTTTTATTCACCAGCATATTAATCAATGATGATTTACCTACGTTTGAGCGGCCGATAAAGGCATACTCGGGTTTTACCGGCGGTGGCAATCTTGATATCTGGGTGTTGCTGACAACAAAGTCGGCTGATTTAATGATCATACGGCAAAGATACGGATTACAGTCGGGAAGTAGGAAAACCTGACTATCCGATAGATGATCAGGATTTTTAATCAGATATATTTACAATCAAATAACACATATCATTAAATAACACGGTAAATTTACATGTTTAAACATATAATATCATGAGTGATTATAAAATCCCGGCCCAAACCCGTATCGGCCATGTACATTTAAAGGTAAGCGATCTGCAACGTTCGCTTGATTTTTACTGCGGTCAGCTTGGTTTTGAACTGATGATGAAATACGGCGATCAGGCCGCGTTTATATCCGCTGGCGGGTATCATCACCATATCGGCTTAAACACATGGCATAGCAAAGGCGCCCCGCCTGCTCCAGAAAATGCGCCGGGTTTATATCATACCGCTATCCTGTTCCCCGAAAGGAAAGATTTAGCCATTGCCCTAAAACGCTTACTGGATACCAGGTACCCGATAACCGGCGCATCCGATCACGGCGTATCTGAAGCGATATATTTGAACGATCCCGATGGAAATGGTGTTGAACTATACTGGGACCGCCCCAAAGAGCAGTGGCCAAGAGATGAAGATGGCGAATTAACCATGTTTACACGCCGGTTAGATATTGAAGGATTACTGGCATTATGCCCCCCGACCCCCTGAAGGAGGAGCAAAGGAATGGGCAGGGTATCTAAAACATACTCTTTAAACCATCTATAATACTCTCAAAAAACGTTGGGAAACTTAGTCCATTGTGGTAGTTAAAATACAGGAAGATGAGGAAGATAACGGCCGCGATGATAATAAACCGTTTAAACAGGTAACCCAATAATACCAATGCCAGCGGTATCACCAGCAGCCAGCCCCAGCTAATGTGAAAAGGTACCAGCTTTTCATCGTGCTTGTACACATAATACAATTTTGCATGGATGCCCGTATCATTGTTATGGCGGAGATATAAAAAAATGGATTTCTCTAATTTGGGGCCGTAAAAGGCAACCCCTTTATTAAATACCAACTGCTGGTCGAACCCGTTAACTGTAAATGTAAAAATGCCGTTCACCTTTTCTAATGGTGCATCCACCGAGTCGGTGGCGACAACGGCTATCTGGCTTTGGCCAAATGGGTTATCCTTAATAATAAAATGATTGATGGTAATGGTATCGGCCTGTGCAAAGCCGTAAATAACAAATAGCGTTACCAGTGTTAAAGAAAGACGTTTCAGCATCATTTTATATATTTTTAACCAATGGCTAATTTAAACAATTTAATGGTTCGGTACATGAATTGCAAAATTAAGTATGCCGGTAAAATAAACGCTGATTACCGGTGTATAATCTATACGGATAAGCAACAGCCGCTTCAGTCCTGCACGGCCAAACCATATTAAATGCGGTGCTGTTGAAAAAAATATATTAAAACTATAGGGAAACTTATATTTTTTCAGAATATTTGAGCATACAAGCTAAACGTTACCATAATTATATATAATTTTGCTACTTAACTGGTCAAATGCTTTCCAAAAAAACCAAATATGCCATTAAGGCATTAGTGATACTGGGTAAACACCGGGACAAACCACCACTGCAAATATCGTGGATAGCCGAACAGGAAAAAATACCCAAAAAGTTCCTGGAACAAATATTACTCGACCTGCGCAACGCGGGCTTCCTGTACAGCAAAAAAGGAGCGGGTGGTGGCTACAGCCTAAACAAAGACCCTAAAGATATTTACCTGGTAAACGTACTGCGCATTACCGATGGCCCTATTGCCATGGTGCCCTGCGCCAGTTTAAACTTTTACCATAAATGCGATGAGTGCCACCAGGAAACCACCTGCGGTATCCGTGATGTATTTATCGATGTGCGTGATGCTACGCTGAAAATCTTGAGCGAAACCAGCATTGCGGATATTATTGACAGGGAGACCACCCTGATAAATACTTAGCGTTTATTAATACTCAGCAAACACTTCATCTGGATAACACCATAGCCACCTTTCGCCCGGCTGGGCCGAACTGATTACGGGATGTTTGGTTGCGTGATAATGCGCGGTCATGTGCTTCATCGGCGAATCATCGCAGCATAAGGTTGCACCACAGGTTTGGCAGGTACGCAAATGCACCCATGGACTATTGGTTTTAATGCATATCTCGCAAACTAATTCATCGGCCACCTGCAAGGTGGTAAGGGCTTGGATATGCTGACAGATTTCGGGCTGATCCATAGTTGTTTTTTTATATGTGAATATGTCATTTCGACAAACTGCGATGGGCTGAGTAGTTGGGTGAGGGAAATCTTATACACAATGAAGTCTTAGCATATCGTATAAGATTTCTCTTTCGCTCCTTCACACAATCCCAGTCCTGGCTCTATCGAAATGACATAGTTTATTTATTTACGATCCTTTTATACCGACATAAGTTACTTCACCTCGGCCAGGTATTTATGCACAAAACTAATGGCCATTGATCCCTCTCCTACAGCCGAAGCTACCCGGTTCATAGCCCCTGCCCTTACATCGCCGGCTGCAAAAATACCCGGACAACTGGTTTCCAACAGGTACGGATCACGCTTTTGTTTCCAGATCTTATTAAAATCGCCGTAGGTTTTTAACTCGCGGCCGGTTTCAATAAAGCCTTTGCCATCCTTAATAATGTCCAGCTCAATCCACTCGGTAAATGGCTTAGCGCCGATAAAAATATACAAAGCGGCAGCGGGCTTGGTTTCAACCGCATGGGTATCCACGTTGGCAATATCCAGTTCCTGCAACCTATCAGCCCCACGGGCTTCGGTTACTTCGGTTTTAGGCAGCACATGGATATTATCTGTAGCCTTGATCTGGTCTATCAGGTAGGCCGACATGGTGCTGGTTAAATCCTCTTTCCTGATCAGGATATAAACGTTCTTCGCAAATTTGGATAGGTACATGGCTGCCTGCCCGGCAGAATTGCCCCCGCCTACCACATATACTTCTTTATCCTTACAAGCAGTGGCTTCGGTCATGGCGGCACCATAATAAACGCCGGCACCTGTAAAATCGTCGATACCGCGGGTATCCAGTTTGCGGTAATCTACCCCGGTAGTAATAACCACGCTGCGGGTGTTGATCTCGGCTGCGTCTTCCAGGATAATTCTTTTGTAGCCGTCTTTTTGCTGAATGGATTTTACCGATTGCGGCGAAAGAAATTCGGTACCCAGGCGTGCGGCCTGTGTAATGGCACGGCGCGTCAATTCGGCACCGCTTAGCCCCGTCGGGAAGCCCAGGTAGTTTTCGATACGCGAACTGGTACCGGCCTGTCCGCCCGGCGCGCGCCGTTCTATCAATAAGGTCTTTAATCCTTCGGATGCACCGTAAACACCTGCTGCTAAGCCGGCCGGGCCTGCGCCTATGATTACTACATCATAAATATCCTGCCTTTTTACTTGCGGGTTTAAGCCAATTCTGGCAGCAATTTCTACAATGCCGGGGTTAGATAAATAGCTGCCATCTTCTAAAAAAACAACCGGCAGGTCCTTTGTTGTCAATCCGTTAAGCGTTAATAACTGCTCTGCTTCTGCTCCTGCTTGTGTATCGAGCCATTGGTACGGCACCAGGTTGCCCGCCAAAAAGTCCTTTATCTCGTGCGATTTACGGGAATACTGGTATCCTATTACTTTAATACCTCTAAACTCGGGTTGATAGTCGCATTCCCAATCTTCCAGCAGGTCATCAATTACCGGGTAAAGCTTTTCCTCGGGCGGGTCCCAGGGTTTTACCAGGTAATAATCCAGCTTAACGGCATTAATGGCTTTTATAGCCGCGTCTTTATCCGAATATGCGGTTAACAATACCCTTTTAGCTTCGGGGTAAAACTTCATGGCACGTTCTAAAAAGCCAACGCCGTCAAGTTCGGGCATACGCTGGTCCGAAATAAAGAGCGCTACCGTTTCGCCTTTGTTTTTCAATTCCAGCAAACTATCCAGGGCTTCCTGTACCTTATCGGTACTCAGCACCCGGTAATTTTCCCGGTATTTATTTTTCAGGTCGCGCGTTATGGCGCGCAATACCTGGGTATCATCATCAATACAAAATATAATAGGCAGATTCATTAATATCCTTCGCTTTCTTAATGTTATAAATATACAAAACCGGCGCTAATTACCGTTGATCGGGAACTCTACAATAAACGCTGTGCGGCCCGGTACCGAGTTCACTTTGATACTTCCGTGATGCTGCTGTACAATGCGTACCACTACATCCAAACCCAGTCCCGTGCCTTTCCCAACCTCCTTGGTTGTAAAAAACGGGTCGAAGATTCTGCTTTTAATCTCGTCGGGTATGCCCGGTCCGTTATCAATAACCGATACCTGCACGCAATCTTTAGCGGGGGCTGTTTTTATCTCCAACACACCATTACCATTAATTTCCATGGCATCCAGCGCATTGTCTATCAGGTTAGTCCATACCTGGTTCAGTTCACCTATCATGGCATTTACCGGGGGCAGCGACAGATCAAAGTCCTGGTTAACAGTTATATTCCCTTTTTTAATCTTATACTGCAGCATGGTCAACGTATTGCGGATCCCGTTATGGATATCCGCATACTGCTTGCCATGGCCCTGGTCCATATGGGTGAAATTTTTAACAGAACCTACCAGATCGGCAATACGGCGGGAGGCATCCTCAATATCGATCACCATTTTTTCGGTCACCAGGTTATTATTGATCCAGTTAAAAACAGCCGATATGGAATCATCGGGGATATGTTCTTTAAAACCATCCAGATCTTTAACCGTAAAGCCAAATTCGGTCATATTTTCGGCAATCTCCTGGCTGTTGGTTACGTTGTAATCAGCCATCCAATCGTACAGGTCATCTTCCATAGCCGATCGCTGCATCATGGTAAAATGCGGCTTATCCTTCCGGTTCAATACGGCAAACAGCTGATCGTTTATAAAATCAACTTCGGCAATACTCATACGTATTGCCATTACCTTTTTAAAAGTTTCGGGTGTTAACTTTAAGTGTTTTAACAACGAAGCCGCGCCGCGTACCACCGCTGCTGCGGGATTATTTAATTCGTGCGCTAAGCCTGCCGACAGTTTACCCAGCGCCATCATTTTTTCGCTTTGCTGTTCAAAGGCTGTAAAATTGCGTACACGAGTAGTCATGATATGTACCAGCGCCTGTGTCAGTTCAAACTGTGTACGGATCATTTCATCCATTTTATCAACCGGCATAAACAAATAGCGCATAGTTGATACCACCTCGCCAATACCGTTTGTTGTTTTTGCTCTTGAAAAAGGCAGGTAACCGGTTATAGCCTTGGGTTCAAAAACAAAAATTTCGCGCATCTCGCCATTTTGCGGCATGCACAGCCTAAACTTGCCTTCGATAATAATATAGGTGCCTTTAATCGGGTCGCCGGGTTTAAATAATTGCCCGCCAACCTGCGTCACCAGTAATGTGCTGTGGTCTATCAGCCATTGCAATTGCCCGGCGGGTACCTCTTTCAAGGCATCAATGCTTTGTAGCCATTGTACGTTTACCTCGTTCATTGGGATATGGTAGTGTAAGGCCTAAAATTAGGCAAAAAAGGATAAATAGTTTGATTAAAATACGGTTTAACCGAATGTTATCATACCATTAAAATGGCAAGCCAATACCAAAGTTCAGCTGCATAAAGTTGTAGGTATCGCCATGGATAATATTATATACTTATTATTTATCTATTTTATCAACTTATATATATATTCGAAAACCATAAACTAAACCTATCATGTTCGATTTTAAAAAATGGGGTTTCGATCCTAAAACTGCAGCAGTAACTTTATTAATCATTCCTATACTATTAGCTATAAAGAAAGTTGTTTTAAAACATTTAAAAGAACTGACTGAATATCTATGGGAAGGAATAATGTACATACTAAGCAAGTATATCAAACAATCCCTTGCTGCATCTTTAAGTATGAGGCGTTATTGTAGATTGCAAATAGGAAATGAAAGCATAAAATTCCTGCATATTCCTTCAAGCTTGGATATAAACTTAGATATTGATAAAATATTTGTTAACCTAACAATAAGTTATTTGGAGGAGCAAGAAAATAATTTCAACCATAAAGACTTTTTAAATATTGGAAATAGAATAAAAGTGATGGGTGATCCTGGAGCAGGTAAATCATCCTTAATAAAAAAGGTTTTTAGAGACTGTTGTCAAGCAGGTTTAAAAAAGCCAAAAAAAACCAAACTTCCAATTCTATTAGAATTGAAAAATATCACCCCCCCTCAAAAGAAAAATATTGACTTGGGAAAATGGCTTTATGACTATATTAAAAAAGACCTTTCTGAAAATAAAATATTTAAAATGGATGAGTGTTTTGATAATTATGTCGCCACAAGGGGAGTTTTAATATTGCTTGATGGCTTAGATGAAGTGTCATCTAATAATTACATTATTACTGCAAAATGTATAAATGATTTTAGTAAATACTTAAATAAAATTAGCCCCAATAATGTTATTGTTCTAACAATGAGGACACAATACTATCAACAAATTAAAGGTGATTTTAATACAAACTTTCCTCATTCTACATTTTTAAAGCCTTTTACCCCATCTGATGTCTATGAGTTTTTATCGCGCTGGCATTTTGAAAAAGAAACCGAAAGTAATATATCGCGAATATATAAAGACTTGACAGATAGGCCAACACTGAGAGAAATGTGTAGCAATCCCCTAATCTTATCTATGTACGTTGCCGAAGATCAAATTTCTAAAGGCAATTTATCACCAGAATCAAGAACCCAATTCTACAAAAAGGTTACTGAAGAATTGATAATTAAAAGAAGGATGATGCAAAAGTCGTCGATAACAGGTTCTTATTCATCTTTGAAAGAACAAAGAGAACAGATTTTGGGTAAAATAGCTTATAATCATCTTATTAATATTAAGGAATCAAGAAATACATTGAAATGGAAGAATGCGATTTCAACAATCAAAGAAGTCTTAAAATGTGATGATGCAAAAGCTGAAGCAATTTTTTATGAAATTTCAAAAGAAACCGGATTAATTACAGAGGAAAGACAGAAAGAAACTTTTAGATTTATACACCTAACGTTTTGTGAGTTTTTAGCTGCTTTCGAAGTTGCACAAGGCATAGCTGATGGTTGGAATAAACTTGTAAGCTATCACATTTCTTTTATAAAAATTAGCAATGAAGGGAAGTCAAGATTAATTGAAGTAATCCCATTCACGGCTGGGCTTTTACCAAGAATCAACCGAGAACAGGCATTGAAAGATATATCATTACTAAATGACGTAAATTTAATGTCTAGATGTTTTCTGGAAACAAAATTGTATAATCATGACTATTGGAATGAGTTCATAAAAAATTCAAAAAGCAACTTATTAAATAATTATGGTAGCCGATTAGATGAAAAGTGGTTACAAGATTTGCATTTATTTAACGTCGTAATAAGAGATGCAAATTTAGCTGCGGAAAATATAAATATTGATCAAAATATAAATCTTACTCAATTTTATGAGAATCTATTAGATAAAGATAAAACTATATTAAACGAAATATTAACATCATTTGCAAGTCAAGATGCTGCTGCTGTTTTTAGGCTTTGTGAAATAGGTAATATCAACTTGCTTAATGATTTCCCCAATATAATTATTCAAAACTGTGACCAAATTCCCTTTTTAGGATTAATTAAAGATAAAATTTTGCAAAACACAGTCGAATCTGATAATTGGGTCGTATTGTTAGTTGAGTCTGCATTAAGAAAAAAATTGGTATGTTATCTTTTAGATGATATGCCTGTGAACGACGATTTGTCAAAAAAAATAAACTCTTCTTCAGATTATAGAATATGGTATTATAAGAATATCATAAAAGAAACTTTTTTTACACAATGCGTTACAATTGCGTCCAAAAGAGATCCGAATAATATGGTTTTAAAGAACCTAAATCTTTTAATGGAATTGAAATCACCATTTGAAAATCGCAATAAAATCAATAGTTATATTTATCTACCTTTTTTATGTATTGCAATTTTTGGTGCATCTATATTCTTTAATCGTTATTTTCATGACTTACCTTATCATAGAACCATACTATACTCAGTATTATTTGTTCTTTACATTTCTACACCTTATCTTTTTTTCAAAAAAAGGAGTGTAGTAAACTTTTATAGATTAGCATTAAACTTAACATCAAATGATAGTCTTACAAGAAAACCAAAGTTGATGATTTCAAAAATAATATTATTTTTATATTTTGGTCAAGGTAGTTTCATGAGGAAAAAAGATCAAGATGCTTTAAAGAAATTGACTTCATTAAGAGGTAATCCATAATGTTCGTTACTAATTTCATAATTAAAGAAACCACCAGATGATTAAACTTCTTCAGTTGTATTTGAGAAACTCATTATTCTAATTAAGAATATAATCTCTAATTAATAACGTACATAAATAACTACAAGCTTTAAAACGGCAAGCCAATACCAAAGTTCAGCTGCATAAAGTTGTAGGTATCGCCATGGGTGGCCAGGTAATTGCTTTTAAAGTTACCGCTGTGAAACAGTTCGTTAGCATGGCGCAGCAGCACCCACTGATCGCCTCCTGTAAATTGAGGGTCCTTAAATTTAAAGGCAGCATCTAATCTAAACACAAAGAAATTAAGATCAAAACGCAACCCCGCGCCTAAACCAATAGCCGTACTCTGGAACAAATTACTAAAACTAAACTGCCCGCCCGGACTTTCCACCTCTTTGTGCAGGCGCCATACGTTACCAAAATCAGAGAATAACGCGCCTTTAAGCTTTGTTCCAAAAAAATTGTCGGCTATTTTGTACCGGTATTCTATGTTGCCCAATATTTTTATTTCGCCAAACTGGTCTAAATACTTCAGCCGGTTACGCGTGGTGCTATCCGGATAAATGGCACGGTTAAACTGACCGGGACCAAGTGTGCGGGGCAGCCAGGCACGGTTATCGTTAGCGCCCCCTGCATAAAAATTCTTTTCGAATACCAACTGATTGCTGTTGCCGTAAGGGATCCCTATACCAGGGTTAATGCGAAAAACAAACTGCCGCTCGCCCCCAACATTACGGTATACCCTAAAATCTATCTCGGCCTTGGCGTATTGCGAAAAAGCCTGCCCAAAAATAGTGCGCTGATTAGCGGTATCGCGGGGGGTATTAAGCGCTTTGGTTAACAAATTCATGGTATTGCCCGCTACATCCAGCGATCCCCTGAAATATTCAAAGCTGCCCAGCGAGTTCAATATATCGGCATTTACCTGGTAAGTGTACTGGCTGCCCACCGTAAATATGGTACGGCCAATTAAAAAGATATACGAATAGCGGTTAATATCCAGCAAGGCTTGCCGGGCAGCCGGATCGATCCGGCCGGTGGAGTATTCGATATTAATCGGAGTTAAGGTATGCAGTTTGTGGCCGGTTTCGGCAAAATCATAGGTAAGCGAATTAATAAAGCTTTCGCGCTGCACCAGCCCTTTATAATAGAACAGGGAATAGTTGGAAGAGAAAGTAGTATGCGGCACACCGTATTTACCCAATATAGGCAGTTTAAAAGGTGTAATGATACGCGGATAGATGAGGCTGACACCCGTTTTAAACTCCTGGTTTTGAATACCTGCTGCCCCCTGGCCATTAGCTTTATCAAATAATACGCTCCAGTTTATTTTAAACTGAAGTATTTCGGCACGCTTAAACAGGTTTCGGTTGGTAAAGGTATTACCTACGTTGTAACCATAACGGCCACCATTAAAAATAAACTCGCCCTCCACGCGGTCGCTCATTTTTTTCAGTGGTACAATGTCAATTTTTGTATTCAGCCGGTTAGTACTGTCGGGAAGTTTTTCGTAGGTGGGGTTAGGCACGTTCCTGAACACGTTTAACTCGGAGAGCCGCGTGGTGGTTAACGATTGTTTATCAATATCATACAACTCTCCTTTTTTCTGGAATACGTAATAAGTTACCGCCTTGGGTTTAAAGTTGCGCGAAAAATCAACAAACCTGAACTGGGAATCTACCTGCAAGGTATCGGCTTTACCCGGATTGCGTCCATAACTGTTTGATATAGTAATAAGTGTATTATTGATGGTATAAACCGGATGTTTGATTTTCCCCACCGGGTTATTGATCCTCATTTTTATATCCACCACACTGTTATTAAATGTGGTATCAAACTCGTAGCTAACATACTGGCGGTAAAAATCGTAATAACCATTACGTTTCATCAACTGGTATATCTCATCCCTATCGTAAGCCAAACTATCCTTATCATACCGGCCGCCGGGTTGTATATGTGAAAACTGAACACGGTTTGCACGGTACAACGATTCTACACTTTTATCGGATATATCATCCGAAAACTTGCGGATCCTGAACATGGGCCCTTCAACTGCTGTAAAAACCAGTTCAGCTTTTTTCTTTTTGATGATAATGGAATCGGTTACCCGGGCCTTTAGATAACCCTTATTTTGCAGGAATTTTTCTATCTGCAAGCGCGAGTATTCTACCAAATTGCTATCCAGTATGGATGGCGGTTCGCCAACGTCATTCTTCCCGTTCTTACTGAAGGTATAGTATAAATTGAGGTTTATCCAGTTATTGGGCTGCTGTTCTTTATCTACATAAGCAGGGGCCGCCTCGCTAAATTCTTTATCTACGCCTTTTATCGTAATTTTGCGCACCAGCGATTCATTTGGTTTTAAACGGCGCGTTAAACTGCATCCTGCTAACAAGAAAACCGATAGAATAACTAATATTGTGAAGCTTTTATGTTTTAAACCTGTATATGCTTTCAAAATCTCAGATTAGTTTATTTAAATCTTTACAACATAAAAAGTTCCGCAATGTTCATGGATTATTTGTGGCCGAGGGATTTAAATCTGTCGCAGAGTTTATTGCTTCAGGTTATCCCATCCAAACCGTTTACCATACAGATGCAGCCGCCCCAAAATTGCTGAAATTATCGGCAAAAATAAATTTTCAGGAAATTTCTTTAAACGACCTGGCTAAGATAAGCAGTTTAACCACACCGCAGGAAGTTATTGCATTAATAAAAATACCTCAATGGCCGGCTTTGGATGCTGCCCTGCTAAAAAACAAATATGCTTTAGTGCTGGATGGCGTACAGGACCCCGGCAATATGGGTACCATTATCCGCACGGCCGATTGGTTTGGTATCACTCATATCATTTGTTCACACGATTCGGTAGACGTATACAACCCCAAGGTTGTGCAGGCTACTATGGGTTCGCTGGCGCGGGTAAATGTATATTATACCGACTTGTCATCGGCTATCCCTCAATTAAAAATACCGGTTTACGGCGCTTTATTAAACGGGCAAAATATTTACACCACCAGCTTTAACACCGAAGGCTTAATTGTGATGGGTAACGAGGGTAACGGAATAAGGCCCGAAATACAAAAACTGGTAGATACCCCTATCACTATACCCGGCGCCGGCGCAACCGAATCGTTAAATGTGGCGATAGCTGCCGCCATATTTTGTTCGGAGATATTTAGAAATCGTTTTTAAATAAAAAATTGGCTTGCAATAAATATTTATTAACTTTGCACTCCTGAAAAATGGTCGGGTGGCCGAGTGGCTAGGCAGAGGTCTGCAAAACCTTGTACAGCGGTTCGAATCCGCTCTCGACCTCGAGGTTAACATTTTATAAAGAGATTATCATGGGCGTTACACGTTTAAAAAGAAAAGACAGGAAAAACAAGACTACTTCACGCTTAGAAGTACAGTTTTTAAAATTAGCTACTAACATTGAGTTAGGCAGCCGTTCTGCTGAGTCGAAACACAGCCAGATCGCAAAAAACAACGAAGTGTTAGCGAAAGCTATCGCCGCTTCAAAGTAATTTTTTCGGTTAACCGAAGATGATTTAAGTCCTGTTAGCGTAAGCTGGCAGGATTTTTTGCGTTTTATACTGTGGATGATGGCATTTAACCAATTTTAACACATTTAGCCTGTTTTAAGCCATTCGCTACTATTATCTTTAGGCATGTTTCGCTACCTGCTATTACTGATCCTCTGCTGTTTATTATTTACTACTGGATACGCGCAGCAAACCATTAAAGCCGTTGTTTACGAAAATAAAACCAGGATCCCTTTAAACGGCATCCGCATACAAAACCTGCGCACCAAACAACGTACGGAAAGTGATGCCGATGGCAAGTTCAGCATTAAGGCGTCGGTGAATGATATACTGGTATTTAATGGTTTTAATTATCTACCCGATACCGTTATGGTTACCGACATCCGTACCAACGCTTATTTTATGGAACCGCAAACAAATATGCTGAAAGAGGCTAAAGTGGTTACGCCCGAAATCCATACCGGCAGCCTGATGGATCCCGAGTTTCATGGGCAAAGCGTGATTTACACGCGCAATAAAAACGGATCGTACAAAGGCGGTGTCACGTTGAGGTTACACTACTGGAAAAAAGATGAGCGCAAGCGGGAAAAACTTAAGCAAAAGCAGGATGAGGAAACTATACGCCTGCAAATTGACAAGGTTTTTAACGATGACACATTGATGAAATTCCTGCCCCTGAAAAAGACGGAGGTTGGCACGTTCATCTCACTTTATGTGCCATCGCCAAAGGTTTATATGGCTAACGATTTTAATCTGCTATACTACCTGGATACCCGTTATAAACAATTTATGAAACTACCTCCCGAGAAAAGGGCGATGGGCTCCCTCTCCACCATCCCCTATTGAAAGCAATGGCCTATTATTAGATGTTTTGGGTAGCCCCTGGCCGGGGCATTATGGTTTCTGTTACGTTTTCTACAAACAGGTAGTCCCTCCAGGACACAGAAGCATCACCGAATAATGGATTTGCTAAAAACCGATTATTGTTCGGTTAAATTATAAACCTTCAACTTACCGACACCCTGTTTTTTTATGACGGGCCCAAAATACGAAGGCCGGTTAACGCCCCAGGTAACCGAGCTGTTCCTGATGGTGATCGTTTCGGCGTTATCCAGGTAAAATGCCGAGGTATTGGCTTTAAGCAATCCTTCCACTTCACTTGGCCTGCGGTCGTAAATACTGCCGGGGATATTGGTTGTTTTATTGATGAACAGATCAACCTGATCAAACACAATCCCCGAAACTTTATCAGGACTTTCCCCGCCAACATACACGCCGTTTTCGCTCACACATTTAATATTGCTGAAATAAATTTGGCTCACCTTACCAACGCTGCCTTCTGTTGCCCCCTTTGGCAAGCGCCACCCCGCATCTTTATTATTAGTATTGGCCCGGCGATAAGCGGTTACATAAATAGGCTCGGATTTGCCCCACCATACATCCGAAAACAGGTGCGAATCGATCAGGATATTTGAAAAGATCACATCGGTAACCGTACCCTCGTCCCGGTTTTGAATGCCGATACCGCGATTACTTTTTTTGATGATACAGTTATTGATCAGCACATGACTGATCCTGTCCATATTCTCCGACCCGATCTTAATAGCGCAGGAGCGCGACGTCATGGTGCAGTTACTAACAGTAATATTTTCGCAGGCGCCAAATTCCTCGTACTCGCGGCGGTTTTTAAGGCAGATACAATCGTCCCCCGATTCGATATAACAGTTGCTGATGCGTACATTTTTGCTGTGGTCCAGATCTATCCCATCACTGTTGCGCACCTTCAGGCTGTTAAGCAATGTCAGGTTATCAATAGCTACATCATCGCACCCCACCAAATGCACCGTCCAATAAGCCGAGTTGCGGATGGTAAGATCGCGGATGCGGATATTTTTACCGCCCACAATAGTTAGTACATGCGGACGCGGATCAACTATATGAAATGATTTTAACACGTACGAATCTTCCAGTTCGGCCCCCATAAAGGATATGCCGTTGCCATCAATAGTACCGCCGCCGCAAATAGTTATGTTACTGAGGTTTTCGCCGCCAATCCAGATGGTGCCTTCGCCTTTATTATCGCGAAAAGCGCTCTTTTTATAAACCCCTTCGTTACCATTGGCTAAAACCGTGGCATTAACTTCCACCACAAACTCAATGTTTGATTTCAGGTTGAACGGCCCGGTTAAATAAGTTTTCCCCGCTGGTATAATTACCTTACCGCCACCAGCGCCTGATGCCGCATCTATGGCTTTTTGCATAGCCGCAGCATCATCGGTCTTACCATCGCCAACAGCGCCGTAATTAATAATATTGTAGCTGTTGTTTTGCTGCGCATCAGCACGATAACACATAGCGGCAAGCAAACAAATACCAACAAAAGTGAGCCTCTTAATCATTTCAAATAGGTTTAATTCCGTTTATTTGGTTAGTCCTTTAGGCTGATCGGCCGGGTTAACCGCCCAGTTAGTTGCAGGTTTATCCTGAAGGTATAATTCGAGCAGGCCGCCTTTCATGATATCATTATAGCGTACAAAATTGCGGTTGAATTTAACGCCGTTCCATTTAGCCATTTTGATATACTGCGCGGTGGCGCTGCTTTTATGACATACTATTTCAAACTTTTTGCCTTGCGCTAACGCGATAGTTACCTTGTTAAAAACAGGCGACGATAACAAATACTCGCCGGATACAGGGTTTACCGGATAAAACCCCATGGATGCAAACAGGTACCAGGCCGACATTTGCCCGGCATCGTCATTCCCGCCCAGGCCGCCCGGCCCGCTACTGTATTCTTCTGCCAATATTTTGCGTACCTCACGCTGTGTTTTCCACGGCGAAGCGGTGTAGTTATACATGAAAGGAATTTGGTGCCCAGGTTCGTTACCATGCCAGTATTCATTTTTGATGAACAGGCTATCCAGCGATTGCTCTAATTTGGCAGTGCCGCCCATTAAACGCGCCAACCCGCCTACATCCTGCGGCACATAAAAAGTGTATTGCCGTGGGGTACCTTCGGTAATATAGCTTACTTTTTTATCAGGCTGATAGGGCGATATCCAATTGCCATCGGCATAACGGCCGCGTACCATCCCGGTCGAGCGGTCAAAAACGTTGGCATAATAACCCGCCCGTTTAATCAGAACGTTATAATCGGCATTTTTATGGATGGCTTTTGCAAACTGCGCTAAGGCATAATCGTCATAGGCATATTCCAGCACCCTGCTCACTTGTTCCTGCTTGTGAAACGCGTCTTTAACACTGTCTTCCAGCGGAATGTAATGATATTTTAAATAACTATCTAATGCCCTGCGGCCTTTACCTTCCACATAGTCGCTTCTTTTTGCAGGAGTTTCAAACGCGTTGCGCCTGAGCACCTGGTAGGCCTCGTTCACATCGTAATTACGGATACCTTTTAAATAGGCCGAACTAATTACGGAGACGGTATGATCGCCGATCATTTCGGATGTATAGCTGTTCCAGCAGGGGAAAATAGGCATCCAGCCACCTTGTTTTCCTTTTAAAATGAGCGATTGAACAAGATTATTAATAAAAGGCGGGTTCAGTATTTCAAACAAGGGGATTTGCGCCCGGTAGATATCCCACATCGAGAAATCATCATAGTAATTCCCCTGGGTTAAACTGGCGTTTTTATAGTTAGATGAGAACATGGGATAGCGGCTATCCACATCGTTATATAGCCTTGGCTGTTGCATGGCGTGGTAAAACGAGGTATAAAATATTTGCTTATCTGCCACATTCTCTGTTTCAACTTTTATCTGGCCCAATGCCTTTTCCCATGTAGCTTTGCAGCGATTGACGGTATGATCAAAATTATAGTCCGGCATCTCGGCATCCAGATTTTTACGGGCGCCGGCAAAGTCCGTGAAGGAAGTACCGATACGGACGGTCAGCTTTTCACCTTTGTTCATTTTAAAGCTCACATACGCGCCAATATGGGCCTGATTTTGGATACTGTCGCCGGTAAAGAGCTGATCGCCGGCAAAGGTCCCATGATTGCTTGTCCCCTTTTCAAACCTGATCACAAAATAGCCGCTAAAGCCTGCCCTTTGCCCCCATCCCTGATAGATACGATGCGCCGGGTTGTAGCCATAAACTTCGCCTTTGGCGGCATCAAACTTAATATAACCTTCCTTATAATCGCTGTTTGGCATCATCAACAGGTGCAGGGTACCGGTTTTATCCATGGTAAACTGCATCATGCCGCAACGCGGGGTAGTGGTTACCGCGGCTGTAATTTGCAATGCTTTTAAATTAACCTGGTACAGGTAAGGTGTGGTTATTTCATCGCTATGCGTAAAGGTTGTACCAAAATTGGTTGTCTGGAGTTTGCCGGTTAGGGGCATAATGCTTACACTTCCATAATCCTGCGTACAGGAACCGCTTAACCAATGCGAACCGCGGAAGCCTAAAAAAACATCGTCTTTATAATAATACGGGGCGATGCATTTGTTTTCGGTAGCCTTTGTTTGCGGCGTCCACTGCGTCATGGCAAAAGGTGTGGTAACCGCCGGGATGGTATTCGCATTTAATTCGAGCCCGCTACCATGTTTTAAAGCCGCTTTTGTTGTCGCAGCCGCTGTACCCGCCATTGGTTGCACATATTGCACCAGGTTTTGGGCGCCGGCAGTAAAGCTGCTGCCGGCAAACAGCATACCACAAATGCTGTTCAATATTATCCTCATCGGTTTAAATAAGTTTTTATCAGGTATCATCATTATCATATGTTATTTACCGGCGCCCAATACTTTTTGTACAGCTGTTTAGCTTTTAAAATAGCGCTGCCTTGTGGTTTTGCCGGGTAATCCTTCCTGGTGTTAACCCATTTCCATTCCCAGTCTTTAATCTGCTTTGTAAAAGCTTCTTTATCAAATGCCTGCTTACCTTGTATCTCCAGCGTCAGTCCGGTAAAAAACTGTTGCCACCGGGGTTTGTAAAAATCGTTGAGCAAGCCGCTCCATTGTTTACAGGCATATTCATTTAAGGGGCAATCCTTATCGCCCCAAAGCGTAATTAAATCTTTGGCATTCATCTCATACAAGGCTTTTTCGCCCGGTGTTATACCCCATCGCCGTGCATCTGCAACCCAGGCGCCTAATAAAAAATCTTTACGGGTTGCCAGCAGCTGGTCCATATCCTGGATCAGATCAATAAATTCACCGCTATACTTTTTAAAAGATACCAGATCTTTCTGTTGATATGCCAACACAAATTTGCGCTGTAACGACAGTGCATGATTAGCTAATACCTGCCTGGTAAGATCAACCAGATCAAACCGGAAACCATCACTGCTTTGCAGTTCATCAGCGGCACCGATCATAGCCTGCCAGGCGGGCAGTAAATCCTGGGCGCGGTAGTTTAGTTTGGTTTTAGCCCAACGGGTAGCACTATCTAAAGTAGGCCTGCCCTGGATAATAGATTCAGCTCCGTCGCGGATATAACGGTCGGCCGGTACGCTGTAAACTGTTTTTCTTAAAATATCCCAGGCCTTAAGCGCCTGCTTATTTTTTTTGCCATACCTATTTTGTACATACTCAGGCAGCCAGGTATCCACATTTATGGGCTGGTTTCGCCAGGTGTTATCGGTTAATAATTCGTATAATACCGGGTTTTGTTCAATGCCTTCCATGGTTAAACCAATGCCTTTCATTTGTCCGCTTTGCGGATCGTGATAAGCATCGGCCGGAGCGGTTGCCACCACATCCATCCGGCCAAACAGGTTAGTATTGGCGCCAAAATTATTGAGCATGTTCCAGATCCATGGTTTACCGTAAAAGGCGCTGGTGCGCTTCCATACCGGCTCAATCTCTGTAGCCAGATCAAGGATGATCATCTTATTGTTTGGTACCGCTTTCAAAAGAGCTTCGGTTTGGGCATCTTTCCAAAACTTACGGTCGCTATAAAACAACCAGCCCTGCATCACCCATACGGCGGCGGTATCGGCCTGGCGCATACCTTCGTACACGCGTGCGCTAAGCTTTCCCAGGTATTCCGGCTCATCCGATGGCGGTTCATTTTCGTTGAAGGTATCGGCCGAGTACAGGTGATCGGTACCCAGCATAGCGGTTTGCTTCTGTAAAAACGCTTTACCTATCCGTGCAAACATCGGGTCTTCCGAATCAAGGATATACGTGTCGGCAAAGCCATTTTTCCAGTTGGTAGCTTTTAGCTTTGCGTTTGGAAATTTAGTTTTATAAGCAGCCGGAACATGCCCTGTAAAAGCGGGCAGTACGGGTTTCATGCCCAATGCACGTTCGCGCTGTAAAATCTTCTTTTGCAAATCAAAATGCGTTTGCATCCAGTGTTGGGATAAGGGACCGCCCCATTTATCCATATTCCCCATCCAAAACCACGAAAAATAAGAGGGACCCGTAAAAAAGCCATTCAAATCGGCATCCGTAAATCCCATCTCCTTATACACCTGGTACCAGGTGTATTCTTCGCCGGTTATAGCCAGGGGCATATTAATGCCATGTAGAGCCATCCAGTCAATTTCTTTCTCCCACCGTGTCCAGTCCCACCAGCTCATGCTGTAATTAAAAGTGCAGTAATTAAGATAATAGCGATACTGATAAGGTGTTTTCCGGGTGATCTTAGCTTTAATTTGAGGTAATACGGCCGGTAAATTAAGATTAGTACCATTCCAGGTAACCTGGCAATGGGCGTATTCGGTTAAATAATAATACAGGGCCGATGCTATGGCTACCCCATTATTACCTCTTAGCACAATTTTATTATGACGACTTTCCAGTTCAAAAACGTCCAGGTTACTTGCCGAACTAATGGGCTCTATCTCAAAAGCCGCAGCATGCCGGGGTAACAGCCGTTTTATCAGTTCCCTTGAGGATTGCAAGGTTGATTGTGCATTTGCATTAAACGCCAGCAGTATGATAAAAGCCGTAAATAAGAGATTTTTAAATTTCATTCCTATTATTTAACAATAGTATAAGGTATTGATAGACATATTATCCGGGGATCAAAGTTTTAAGAACATTTTTTTCCGGTACAACAAACGTAATAGTAAAAGCTGTATAAAAAGCACGCCTATCCATATCAGCGCATGCTGCCATTGCCCGGGGACCTTATTAATGAGCCCTCCAAATAAAAAGCCAGAAGTGGTTTCAAAATTGATCAGCCCGTGTGCCGCCAGGTAAATTAATATCGAATTTGTACCTATCCAAACAAAAGGCAGGCACCATTTTTTATATCCGGCAACGTCAATAACACCGTAAAAAACAGCAAGCAATAACAAACTCCAACCGCCGGCATACAATGTAAAAGAACTTGTCCACATATTTTTATTGATGGGAAAGTAAATGCCCCAGACTAAACCAAGTATAATCAGTAACACCGAAGCGGCAAGCATCAGCAGCATTTTTTGCAGCGGTTTTAATTGATCACCTGCTCCCCCTTTTAAAAAACGCCCGGTGAATATGCCTAACATAGCGGTAGCTATTGCCGGGATGGTTGATAGTAACCCTTCGGGGTCATATATTATGCGATGCAGTTTTCCGGGGAGGAAGTACTGATCTATATATGCTGAAAGGTTTCCGCCGGGCGTTAATACCCCGGCACCGTAGCCGGGTACCGGCACCCAGGCCATTAGCGCCCAGTATCCCAGTAAAATAGCGCTAAACCATAGCAATTGCCCCTTTAACGAAGTATTAAGGTAAATGATGGCGGCAAAAAAGCAGGCCAGCGCAATGCGGCCTAATACACTGGCTATCCTTGTTTGTTCGTATCCGTTAAATTTTAGCAGGCCGTTTACTACCATACCTAAAAGTATTAACAATACAGTACGTTTAAACAACTGCAAATAGCGCTGTTTTTTAATGGCTCTTGCATCAGCTGCAGATACTTGATGCTTACCATACGAAAATGGCATAGAAACCCCGGCGATAAAAATAAACAGCGGGAAGATGAGATCGTAAAAGGTAAAACCGTTCCAGGGGGAGTGATGGAGTTGGTTGCTGATACCAATCATTATACGTTCAGTCACTGATAATCTTTCGTCGGTAGTTATGCGCCAGTTAGTTGGATTACGCATCAAACCATACTTGTCTTTTACAACATCGGCAAAGCCATGAAATATTTCCTCGCCGCTGATGATCCAAAACATATCAAACCCGCGCAATGCATCAAGCGATAAAAGTCTTGTGCTTTTTTTTATTTGATCTTCGGGAAGGTTTGTTACTGAAGCTGGCATGATCATGTACTAAGATACATCGGGTAAACAAGCGGTTAATAAAAACCTCCGGCAAAAAAATTCGCCGGAGGTTTTATTTGTATTATTAAACCCGATTAATAACCCGGATTTTGCACCAGGTTGGGATTGGTAGCAGTAGCAGTACTCGGTATAGGGAAAATACGGCGATAGGTATCGGTATTCGTTTTGCCTAAGCCATAGCTTGTTTCAAATTTACCAAACCTGATCATATCATTACGGTGCCAGGCTTCCCAGGTAAACTCGCGGCTGCGCTCGGCATAAATATCATCCAGCGTAAGGGCTGTTAAAGCTGCCGAAGTAGTACGGTTTGAACGTACCGAGTTGATTAATGATAACGCAGTAGCGCCCAAAGTTGCTGTACCACCTCTAAAAATAGCTTCAGCTTTCATCATCACGATATCCGAATAACGGAACAACGGCACATCGTTATTTTGGTTACGGCTGATAGTGTTAGTATAATCTGGCAGGTACTTAATATTGCGGTAACCGGTGTTCCAGGCAATTTCATCCTTACCAAGGTCATAGGATGTTGCACCAAGGCGCGACGCGCCCAGCGGGGTTAAGTTTAACTGGTAAGTATACGATGCGGACGGGCTTCCGCCTGTGTAAAACTGGTTATAACCCAAATTAGTAGTATTTACCATAATTGGCGAACCATCCTGCCAGTATTGCAAGCCGGTTAACCATTGCTTATTACGCACATCATTAGGGTCATTAAAATACGCGTAAAACTCGGTAGTGGTCATACGTGGTCCGCTTGGTTTAACGTTGTTCAGTCCGCTGCCGCTGCTCTGGTTCATAATAGGGTTAGTTATTCCCCCCGGGGTAGATCCCGAATACAGGTACCGGATACCTTGGTTGCGGTTCAAGTCATACCTTGCAGGGAACCAATAGCCATTAGAAGTTGAAGCATCAAACGGAATGGCAAAAATAAACTCCTTTTGCGATGGCCCATTAGTGGGATAAAACATCTGCAAATAGGTACTCGCCGGTTCAATAGCATACAGTCCCGAACTGATGATTTGATCGCAGGCAGCAATACAATCATCATAACGGTTGGTGCCAGTATACACGCCAGCGTTCAAATACATTTTGGCCAGTAAAGAGTAAGCCAGGTATTTGGTAGGTAAACCATATGTGGCCTGCCCCGATGTTGTTTTTAAATACGGGATTGCGGCTTTTAATTCACTTTCTATATAAGTGAACACTTTAGCACGCGGGGTATTAGTCTTCAGATCTGTAGCCCCGTAAAGGGTATCCAGCGGTACGTTACCAAAGCAGTCCAACATCATAAAATAAGCCAACGCACGCATGGTCTTTAATTCGGCCAGGCTGGTGTTTTTGGCAGCCCCTTCAGGCGCTGAAGATTTGATTACTGAAATGGTTTGGTTAGCTGTACCAATCATATTAGTCATATAGCTCCATTCCCCGGCTACCCAGGCGTTATCTTTAGTCCAGGTGTGTCTGTGCAATTCCAGGTACTTATTACCATCTATCCAGTCGGTAGCAAAAATAGGCAGTACGGCTTCGTCTGTTGAGCAGCTTTGTAAAAACCAATAACCCTGGTAATCGCTTCTTAAACTAATATAAATGGGGCCTGATGCCGAGGTAAGCTGGGCCGCTGTTTGCGGATAAACATCCGGCGTAAGTTCGGCTGTAGGAGGGGTCTCTATCTTATGACAGGCAGAGAATATAGCAACCAGCGAAAGCATGCTTACTATTCCAAAAAATATCTTTTTCATGTCTTTAAACTTTCTTTATTAAAATGATACGTTAACACCGAACAGGAAGGTGCGTGTTTTGGGGTAGAAATTGTTATAATCTATCCCCGGCGCTACACCGCCCTGGTTAATTTCAGGGTCAATTCCTTTATATCCGGTTATGGTAAACAAATTATTTGTCGATGTATATACTCTGATGTTACTAATATTTTTAAAAGGGTTTTTGAAATTGTAACCCAGCGTGGCGTTGTCTAAACGCGCGTACGATCCATTTTCAATATACCTGTCCGAATATACAGAGTTACGGGTATCAGCTATTTTATCATTAGCCGCGCTATTCAATATATTGCTGGTAGCCGCACCTGCTGTGTAGGAAAGGTCGGCACGTGTGGCGTTAAATATTTTGTTGCCGAAAGTGCCGCGGATAAACACATTTAAATCAAGATTTTTATACCTGAAAGTGTTGCTCCAACCCATGATAATGTTGGGTTGCGGACTGCCTAAATAAAAATAATCGGTACCGATGAGTGGCAAGTTTACGGTAGAACCATCGCGTTTGTAAAACTGCGAGATGCCGCTGGCGTCTTTACCTGCGTATTTGGCGGTAAAAAACTGGCCAACAGGATATCCTACTTTAAGCAATTGCAGGGTAGAATTGGTTTGGCCCGGTCCTTCAGGATCTGAATAGCGTACCGAGTCGCCGTTAGCATACGGCCCTTGCAAACTTGTGATCTTATTTTTGTTGTAGGCCAGGCTCATATTGGTTGCCCAGCTAAAGCTTTTGCCGTTTACCGGTGAAGCAGCTAAAGTTACCTCGATACCTTTATTGTTGATACTGCCGCCATTAGCTACGATACGGCCACCAGGAACCAAGGCTGCCGAAACGTTATAAGAAAACAACATGCCAGTGGTGTTTTTATCGTAAACGTCTATCGAACCCGAAAGTTTATTATTCAACACAGAGAAATCGACACCTAAGTTTTTGGTGGCTGTTTTTTCCCATTGTAAATTAGGGTTTGCACCTTGATAAGGCGCGTAAGCCGCAGTTTGCACACCGTTATTATAATATGTACCAGCAGTTACATAAAACAACTGACTTGTGTAAGCGCCTATACCTGCCGAGTTACCGGTTTCGCCATAGCTGGCACGTAATTTCAGGTCGCTAAATAGAGTCTGGTTCTTCATGAAATCTTCCTGTGTAATACGCCATGCCAAACCTACCGACGGAAAATAACCCCAGTGGTTATTAGCACCAAAGATAGAGCTGCCATCGCGACGGATAGAACCCTGGAACAGGTATTTATCTTTGTAGCTATAGTTTAACCTGGCAAAATCTGATATCATCAGGTATTTACTATAGGTAAGATCGTTACCCAGGTTTATACGATAGGTTGATATAGCGTATGGGTTACCCAAGGTAAGGTTTGAATAACCAGTATAATCGGTAGGGAAATTGGTACTGGATGCCTGGAAGCCATCGCCCAGTATATTATCCTGGTACGAGTAGCCTACTACCGCGTCGATAGTATGATCGCCAATCTTTTTATTCCATGCCAAAAATGTCTCTAAAGTTTTAGTAGTATTCTCTAAATTATAGCGCAAAGCCGAACCATTAGATCCGAAAAGAGAACCGATAAGTGTATGCGCTATGCCGATACCAGGATCGGGGTTGTTATAAAAATTTGATGTTGGATACTTGCTGAAGTAACTGCCATAATACTCGCCATGTGCTGAAGTTGTACGCTGGTATGACAGGTTTACATTATAAGTAAAACTAAATGGTAATTTTACCTGTGTGTTGAAGCTACCCAGCAATACGTTGTATTTAGTTTCGTCCTGAGCATTGCCAACTATGGCCAGCGGATTAAAATACCCGGTGTTGTTCAGGTTTTCAAAATAAGTACCATCGGCATTATACACTGGTGACACCGGCGAGTGTTTAGCTGCCTGCAGTAACACAATGTTTTGCAAAGGTTCGTTAATGGAGTTGCTCGACGAGTTTGAAACGTTGAGGCTAAACTTCAAATTATCGTTTAAAGCGTATTGCTCCAGGTTTAAACGGCCTATTACGCGCTCAAGCGAGCTTTCGCTAAGGATACCTTGTTTTTTAAAGTAGTTTAAGCTGGCGCTGTAGGTGCTGTGATCTGTACCGCCGCTTAACGAAATGTTGTGGTTATGCGAGTAAGCGGTTGAACGCTCTATCGCTTTCATCCAATCGGTATTGGCACCCTTATCATCATTTGGCGAAAATGCGCTACCGTTTGCAGCGATGAACGCGCGTAATTGATCGGCATTCATCAGATCAAGCGAATTGCTTACTTTCTCGGTACCAAAGTAACCGCTATAGGTTGCCTGGGTGGCCCCTTTTTTGCCGCGTTTGGTAGTGATCATAATTACACCGCTGGCAGCCCTGTTACCATAAATGGCGGTAGCCGCGGCATCCTTCAATACGTCGATAGACGCGATATCGCCAGGCGCTACAGCGCTGATATCAGCTCCGGGGATCCCGTCAATAACGTAAAAGGGGGCACCGGGACTATTTACAGTTGATGCACCGCGCAAAATTACCGCAGCTGGTTTGTTAGGGTCGCCGCTGGCGGTAATGTTAAGGCCTGCAACTTTACCTTGTAGTAATTGCCCCACATCAGATATGGCGCCTTTGTTCAGGTCGCCCGGCTTGATGGTAGTGATTGCGCTTGACAGGGTTTCGCGTGTAGTGGTACCATAACCAATAACTACCACTTCTGTCAGCGCGGTGTTGGCGTCGGCCAGCTCTACTTTGTAAAACTTTTCGTCGGTAACGGCAACTTCTTTAGCCGTATAACCTACCGAAGTAACTACCAGCACATCGCCAGCCTTTGACAAAATACTGAACTTTCCATCAACACTTGTTGCTGTTGATTTAGTGGTGCCTTTTACCACTACGGTAGCACCGGGGATCGTTATCCCCTTCTTGTCGGCAACTACGCCCGTAATCCTGTTATCTGACTGTGAAAAGGCCGTAACAGAAACGTTGACAAGGAATAGCAAGAGCAGTAGGCCCATCCACCTGCCCTTGTTGAATTGTAAGTTTAATCTCATGATTTTAGTAAATTTGGTTCATATTAAAAAGGTGATTTATTGTGTTATATATTAAAATTTAAGATTGGCTGGCAGATATTTAGCTACCAGATCTTCGTAATACGGCCTTAATTCGTCCCAGCTTTTTTGATTAGGGTTTTTCGAGTACAGATCGTACGGGTTAAAAAGATCTACCCATTTAAACATCTCGTGGTCATGGTCATTCATTAAATGATTATAAGCATGCTCCCGGTGCTGTGAGTAAAATGAGTGATAACGCAGCATATATAAGCCCGGTTCGGGTATATAATCTTTCATCATATGATACACATATTCATCGTGCCCCCACGATAGGTGAACGTTATCCAGTCCGCAGTTACGTGTATATATTCCCAGTTCGGTATTGTAAGTTGTGTTATAACGATCGGGGTTTTGCTCAAAAAATTCAGGATAAACGATCTTATCAGAAAAAGCGCAGCCTACCGGGAAGGTATCGCCTACTACAGCCCATTGAGGCTCGCCAAAAAGGCATAATACTTTACCCATGTCGTGTATTAAGCCTACCAGTACCATCCAATCGGGGTGGCCGTCGTTCCTGATCGCTTCCGAGGTTTGCAACAAATGCTGCATTTGATCAAGGTCTGTATCGGGGTCCGAATCATCAACAAGCTGGTTCAAAAACTGAAAAGCATCCCAGATAGGCATTTCCTTTTTATCGAACTTCAAAAATTCGGCCTTCTTTTCCATCACATAATCAAAAGTTTGGAAGGTATGGTTAAGGCGGTAAAACTCCTTTACACCATTTTTTTCGGTTTGCTCGTAGTTCCTGAATTCCTCGGCTTTTTTATCCTCATTGATAGCCGAAGGGTCCGGATAACGCTTCAATATATCGGCTTCCCAATCATCCAGATTAGAAAGTGGTGCCAGATTGCTGCCGGCAAGAGAGTTATTAGCATACATATGACAAATATTTTTTAGTATTGTAATGTTGACAATTATTGGTTTTTGCCTTAAAATAAGTGGTACTTGTACTAATTGGTTTATTGGACTAATTTCACCAAATTGTTACACAAATCTTTATTTTATTAAATAAAATTTACGTAAACGATTAAGTACAGACATTACAAATTGCATTTTCCGGGGTTATAAAACGCTATATGAGCAGTATTACTATAAAGTTTCTTGCCGAACAATTACATCTTTCAACCGCTACCATATCCAAAGCCTTGTGTGATAGTCACGAAATAAGCGAAGCGACCAAAAATCGCGTACAGGCGCTGGCTAAAGAGCTTAATTACGTACCTAACGTGTATGCGGGAAGCCTGAGGAGGAACAAAAGCAAAACAATTGCCGTATTGATTCCGGAGGTAGCCGACAGCTTTTTCTCGCTGGCTTTAAATGGCATAGAAGAAGCCGCGCTTGAAAAAGGTTACCACACCCTTATTTATTTAACGCACGAAAAAATTGAAAGAGAACGGGCCATTTTAAAGGCTCTCGGTGGCCGTGTAGATGGCGCTATTATGTCTATTACTGTAGAAACCAACACATTTGATCATATTGAAGAGTTTAACAGCCACCTCCCTGTTGTATTTTTTGACAGGGTTTGCCAGGAGATAGATACGGCCAAAATAACCACTAATGATTTTGAGTGCGGCTACAAGGCCACTAAACATTTGATAGATACCGGATGCCGGCGCATAACTTTGCTATCCATATCTGATAATCTTTCCATTATTTCTGAACGGGTCAGGGGCTTCAAAACGGCTATTGCCGATCATGCCATGAACGAATCGGATCACCGTATTGTCCATTGCACGCAAGACCCTGAATATACTTATAACCTGGTTAAACAAATGATGCAGGGCCCCGACAGGCCGGATGGCATAATTGCTACGGTAGAAAAGCTGACCATAGATATTTACCAGGTATGCCAGCAGTTAAATATCCATATACCCCAACAGGTAAAGGTGGTGTGTTTTTCAAATGATACTTCGGCTGTTATTCTTACTCCGTCGCTTACTACTATTACTCAACCTGCCTTTGAAATGGGTAAAACTGCCGCGACAGTTTTACTTAAATCATTAAAAAACAACAGCACTATCCTGAAAGAAGAAAGCGTTGTTCTGCCATCTGCCTTAATTATCAGAAACTCGACAGCTGATATTTAAATGCTATGATTTGCTCCGTATCTGATATTTAATATTGGACACGTAAAAATATCTTTCTTTATATAGCTTTGTGTAATATGGATCAAATCCATAAAACCTAAAATTATATATATGATCAAGCAAAAAAATACATGGGCCATACTCTTGTTGGCGGGTATTACTTTTACATTGTCAACAGCCTTTAAATCTATGAATGTTACGGTTAAATATCCGGCTTTTTTTAGTATCGGGCACAGGGGCACCAGGGGCCTGATGCCGGAAAACACCATACCTGCAATGAAAAAGGCTATTGATTACGGAGCCAACATGGTAGAAATGGATGTGCATATTACCAAAGATGGTAAAGTAATTGTTTACCACGATGACTCTTTTGACCCTAATTACACACTGATGCCTGATGGCAGCGAAATAGATCCTAAAAAACGGAACGACTATATTTTTTACCAAATGAATTACGCCGATATCCGCCCGTTCATTATCGGTACAAAAAAATACAAACAATACCCTTTGCAGCAAAGTGTGGCTACCTGCACTCCCCTGCTTTCTGAACTGATAGATTCGGTAGATCATTATACCCAAATAAATAAGCTGCCCAAAGTATATTACCTGGTCGAAATAAAATCCGACGAAAAAACCGATGGCATCCATCAACCTGTGCCCGATGAACTGGTGAAAAAGGTAATGGAAGTACTAAAACCAAAAAAACTTGGCCAGCGGTTAATTATACAATCATTTGATATCCGCCAGTTAAAGGTCGTACATCAAAAATATCCGGGTGTAGCTACGGGCTTTTTAATTGGCGATAATAAGGTAAGCTTTGAGCAGCACTTAACCGATATGGGTTTTACACCCACATTTTACAACCCGCATTATGGTATGGTGAACGAACAGTTGGTAAAACAATGCCATGAAAAAAACATGCTGATCTGTCCATGGACGGTAAATGACCTATCCGAAATGAAGCGTGTGAAAGATTTAAAGGTTGACGGCATTATTACAGATTTCCCTAATTATTTTGCCGGATTGTTAAAGTAGTAAACATACTAACGATGGTTGTATTTAGTACTTTGCGTACATAGGTTGTTTCATCATGTCAAAAATATTCCCCGCTTTATTCATTAATGCTTTATTGTGTATCGGCATTAACTTGTTTGCGGGCGATATAAAAACAATTGGTGTACCCTATATCCAAAATTACTCCAAAAGTATTTATGGTTCGGGCAACCAAAACTGGTCGGTAGCGCAGGATAAAAACGGAATGATGTACTTTGGCAACGCCGAGGGCCTGCTGGTTTATGATGGCCGCTACTGGCAGCAATATATGATGCCGCACCGGCAGATAGTACGGTCGGTAGCGGCAGATAACAATGGCCGTATTTATACCGGCAGCTACGGCGAGTTTGGTTATTGGGCGTTTAAAAACAACAAGTTTGTATATCACTCGCTTATTGGCCTGATACCTGATACCCACATGCTGGCCCAGGAAATTTGGAAGATTTATATCGACGGCGACCGCGTTATTTTTCAATCATTCTCTACCATTTATATTTACAACCACCAAAAGATCAATGTAATAAAAACCGATGCCCCTTACCTGTTTTTACATAAAGTTGGCACCCGGTTTTTTGCGGAAGGATTAAAACGCGGTTTATTTGAATTAACCGGCGATAAATTGATCCCGGTTGCCGGCAGCCAAAATATAAAAAGTGTGCTTTCCATACTGCCCTATAAAGGCAACCGCTTTATCATCGGCACAAGTAAGGATGGTTTGTTTATTTATGATGGAAAAACTTTCGAGCCTTTTAACACCCCGGCCAATGCTTTTTTACAAACTTTTCAATTAAACAATGGTACCAGGGTATTGGATAAATATTATGCTTACGGCACCATATTAAACGGCCTGATCATTATTGACGAAGAGGGGAACGTTATACAGCAGATCAATAAAAACACGGGGCTGCAAAATAACACGGTATTAAGCCTGTATGCCGATAGCGATCAAAACCTTTGGGCGGGCCTGGATAATGGAATTGACCGGGTGGAACTAAACTCGCCCCTGTATTTTTATTTTGATAAAACAGGCAAATTCGGCACGGTTTATTCCAGCATCATTTTTAATAATAAAATTTACCTGGGTACTAACCAGGGCTTATTCTACAGTAACTGGACGCAGCAAAACAATTCGTTTAACTTTCAGATTGTGCCAAACTCGCAAGGGCAGGTTTGGGACCTGAGCCTGATAGACGGCCAATTGATCTGCGGCCACAATAGCGGCACCTATAAAGTGATTGGCGACAGAATAGAACGGATTTCGGCGTTAAGCGGCGGCTGGACCATTAAACGCTTAAGCAATTCGCCCCCGCATTTAATACAGGGCACTTATAACGGACTGGCTTTATACAGCAGGGCCGATAATGGCAGTTGGGCGTTTACATCGCAAATAACTGGTTTTAACGAGCCATCGCGGCATGTAGAAGAGGACGATAAAGGCGAAATATGGGTAAGTCACGCTTATAAAGGATTAAATAAGTTAACCCTTAGCCCCGATCTGAGAAAGGTAACCGCCAACCAATATTTCGACGAAAAAAACGGCTTGCCCGGCAATTATAATATCAATGTATTTAAGCTGGAGAACAAGATCGTATTCTCATCCGACTCGGGTTTTTACAGGTACGATGACCTGAGTAACCGGTTTAGCAAGTACGATGTATTAAATACAAAACTGGGCGCATTTGCGACTTCTAATAAGATCATCAGCGCGGGGATGCATCAATATTGGTTTATTAACCATGGCAGGGTGGCGCTTGTCGATTTTTCTCAACCGGGCAAACTCACCATAAACTCAAGTGTATTTAGTGTGCTCGACGGGCATATGGTGCAGTATTATGAAAATATCAGCCGTATTAGCAATAACCTGTACCTGATAAGTGTAGATGATGGATTTGTAATATATAATACGGGCGAAGATAATAATGCCAGCACCACTACTTCATTGCCTACGGTACTCATCAGGCGGATAGAGGACATCACCGACAAGTACAAAACCCTGAGCGAAAACGGCAGTAATAATAACACCCTGCAAATACCGGCCACCCGTAATAATATCCGTATTGCCTATGCATTACCTTATTACAGGCAGGCAAATATCCGGTTCCAGTATTATTTAAGCGGTTACTCCAGCGAATGGTCGGACTGGACCACAGCTACCCAAAAAGATTTTACTAATCTATCGGCTGGCACCTATCAGTTCAAGGTACGGGCCAAAATCAATAATACTACAATAAGCAGCATCACAGTTTTTGATTTTGAGATACTACCACCATGGTATGCTACCAAATTAGCCTTCCTGGTTTATTTTATATTGCTGATAGTAGTATTACTTATCGGAAAAAAAATATATGAACGCAAGCTGCGTATAGATCATCAAAAAATAGCTTACCGTCTGCAAAAAGAACAGGATGAGATATACCGGCTGGAAGCCGAAGCTAATGAAAAGCACATTGCCCGCCTGCAAACCGAAAAACTGCAAACCGAACTGGACTCAAAGAGCAGAGAACTTGCTAACACCGCCTTATCCTTAACTTATAAGAACGAGATATTACAAAAGCTAAGTGAGGAATTATTGAAAATTAAAGACAGCACCGGTAAAAAACTCCCTGAATATCAGTTAACTAAAATACAGAAAGTGATAAACGAGGGCATGGATAACGAACGGGATTGGAACCTTTTTGAGAAGAGTTTTAATGAAGCCCACGAGAATTTCTTTAAAAAACTATCGGCCCACCATCCTGATCTTGTTCCTAACGATCTGAAGCTTTGCGCCTATTTAAGGATGAATATGAGCAGTAAGGAATTAGCCTCATTATTAAACATTACACTACGCGGAGTAGAAATACGGCGTTACAGGCTCCGCAAGAAGCTGGACATACCACATGATACCAACCTTGTAAAGTTCCTGATAGAGCTTTAGTACTACATCATTACCTCTCATACCCCATCAGGCCCCCTACTACATAATCATTTTTGATGATTCATAAAATATTGATAATCAATTACTAATCCGATTATCACCCACATCATTCCTCCTACACATCAATCAGATGTATTAATGTAGAGTTTTATTTTTTGGACAAGCCGAAAAACAAACTCAACTTCGATTTTGTAATACCCATTATTACACCACACCAATTATTTAACCATTTATCTAAAAAAGTATGAAAGGAATTTTTACTAAAACTTCTGTTTTAATTGCCTTTTGCTGCCTCTTATTAATTACATCAGTTTCTGCACAAACTACTACCGTAACAGGTGTGGTTACCGACGGACTGGCCAGGGTTACTTTGCCCGGCACAAGTGTTATTATCAAAGGCACAACCACAGGCACCCAAACAGATGTTAATGGAAAGTATACCATTAACGCGCCCAAGAATGCCATTTTGGTATTTAGCTCTATCGGTTACGACAAACAAGAAGTAGCACTTAATAGCCAAACCGAAATTAATGTAACCTTAACTGCTTCAACCCAGCAACTTAACCAGGTTGTGGTAGTAGGTTACGGTACACAGCGTAAACGCGACCTTACCGGTGCCGTTAGCAGTGTAAAGGGCGAGGATATTGCCAAGTTTACCGTTACTAACCCAGTTGCTGCCCTTCAGGGTACTGTTGCAGGCCTTTCGGTGGTTAACTCGGGCACACCGGGCGCAGCGCCGGTTGTACGTATCCGTGGCGTGGCCAGTCCTAACAATGCCGACCCTTTATACGTGGTTGACGGTTTATTACAAACCAATATCGACTTTTTAAACCCGAACGACATCGAAACTATCGATCTGTTAAAAGATCAGTCTTCAACAGCAATTTATGGTTTAAGGGGTGCCAATGGTGTAATAGCTATTACAACCAAACGCGCGGCACGGGGCAAAACTACCGTAAGCTTTCAAACTAACCTGGGCGTTCAGCACGTGTCAAACAAAATTGATGTAGTTGACGCCGCGGGTTTCAAAAAGTTATACAGCGCCCAACTGGCCAATTTAAATGCCGCTCCGTTTGATTATACCAATTATACGGCCAATACCAATTGGCAGGATTTAATTTTGCGCAACGCTATTATCAGCACCAGTAACCTAACAGTATCTAACAATACTGACAAAAGCACAACCGTGTTTAACGTAGGTTACAGCGATCAGCAGGGAGTTGTTAAATACGGCGATTACAAAAAATACCTGGTACGTCTTAGCGAAGAGATTAAGATTAACAATAACATAAAATTTGGCGGAAGCGTTAACGGGTTTAAATGGACACAGGACCCAACCTCTGTTGGTCTTAATTCGGGCATTAACGCGGCGCCAATTGCTCCTGTGCAACAACCAGGTTCTGGTTTATATTACACCATGCCATCCTTCCAGCGTGCGCAGGTAGGCAACCCGGTCTATGCAATTGAACGTGGGAGAGGCACTTCCCTTAATGGCGGCTATCGGGTTAACGGTAATGTATTTGCCGAAGTAAGGTTCCTTAAAGATTTTGTATTCAGATCAACCTTCTATACCGATCTGGGTTTCAACAATGCCCGTAGTTATAACCCGCTCCCTTATACCGTTGTTAACTTAGGCGAGGGCACTAACCCAACTACTACATTTTTTGATAATACCGTACGTACCAGTGTAAGCCAAAGCGCAAATGAATACCGTACTTTCCAGCAGGATCATGTTTTAACTTATGATAAAGAGCTTCAGGGCGGCCATAGGTTAGCCGTTACCGCTGGTTTTACTTCCGTTCACCAATCAAGCACTTTACTAAGCGGTTCGCGTACTGATACAACGCTAAACGTTCCGTTTAATGCAGATTTATGGTACTTAAACATCATTAATGCCAATAATCCGTTAAGCAACAGCGGCAGCGGTAGTTTAGAAACACAAGCCGGCGGCTTTGCCCGTGTAAGCTATGCTTTCAAAAACAAGTATTTGTTTAACGGTACGGTCCGTCGCGACGGCAGCTCAAGGTTTGCTCCGCAAAACCGTTGGGGTACATTTGGAAGCATTGGCTTAGGCTGGATTGCAAGCGAAGAGGAGTTTTTTAAGAAAGTGGCTCCAGGTATCGATTTCATGAAGTTCCGCGCATCCTTTGGCAAACAGGGTAACCAAAACGGTGTACAACCTAATTTATACCAGCAAACACTAACAACAAGTAGTACAGCTGTATTTGGCGATAATATTTATCCGGCAGTTAAAAACGCTTACCGTCCCGATTCAAACTTGCATTGGGAAACTGTTAAGGGAATTGATGTTGGCATGGAAGTGCGCCTGTTACGCAACCGTTTAAGTGTTGACGTTGGTTTATATAACAAAATATCCGACGGGCTTTTAACAAGTTTCACGTTGCCTGGTTCGGCCGACCCTACACAACCGTTTTTTACAAACCTTGGAAAAGTAACCAACAAAGGTATAGAGGTATCATTAGGTTGGAGTGATAATATAGGTAAAGATTTCTCCTATAAAATCAATACTAACTTTAGCTACAATAAAAACGTAGTGAACTCAATAGGTAACAGCACAGCCTTCCAGTTATTAGGCAACGGTGGTGTAAACGTTACCGAAACGGGCCAATCTATAGGTTATTTTTATGGCTACAAGCAAGTTGGCGTTTACCAGTCAACCGCCGATTTGGATAAACAACCACACTTTACCAATTCCCTTCCGGGCGATATTGCTTACGCGGATATTAATGGCGATGGCGTAATTACCACTGCCGACCGTACCTACCTGGGTACACCATTTCCTCCATATAGCTATGGTTTATCTATAGCTTTAAATTATAAAGGGTTTGATGCATTATTATCAGGACAGGGTGTTGCCGGTAACAAAATTTGGCTGCAACGCCGCACCGCTAACTTTGCTGTATTAAACTACGAAAGTAACCGCCTTAACGCCTGGACAGCTCCCGGCACCAGTAACGTTGAACCGATATTGGATAACTCGCGCGGTAACAATTACCTGTTCAGCTCATATTATTTAGAGCCGGGCGATTATTTCCGCCTGCGTAACATACAGTTGGGCTACAGTTTACCAACTGCTGTGATAAGCAAAATCGGAGTACAACGCGTTAGGTTGTTTGTTAGCGGCGAAAACATAAAAGTTTGGACAAAAGCTACCGGCTATTCGCCAGAGCCGCAAATAGGCAGCATTTTGGCTGGCGGTGCCGATAACGGAACATATCCGGTGCCCGCTATTTATACCGTTGGTTTAAACGTAACTTTCTAATCATCATATCAGATAAAAAGAAAATGAAAAACTTCAATAACAAAACAAAGTATCTGGGTATGGCGGTGATAGCTATACTGATGATAACTGCAAACTTTGGCTGTAAAAAATTCCTGGATACCCAAAGGCAAGGCGAGTATTATGCCGAAAACTATCCTTATCCCAGCAATTCGGGCCCGTATGATCAGTTTTTGTTTGCAGCCTACAACAGCCTGCGCGCTTATAATGTGCACGTGGCGGCTTTTTTCCTGTCAACAAGCGTACGCAGCGATGATGCCGATAAAGGCAGCACTGCCAGTGATGGTGGCGCCGATGCCATCAGCATGGATAACTTCCCGGTTTTACCTACCAACGGTTTTGTAAACGATATGTGGAATGGTTATTTCTCGCTTGTGTCTAATTGCAATAATACCATTGATCAAATTAATACAAACACTACCATTGTTGCAACTGATGCGCAAAAGAAGCTGGCCGAAGCCGAAGCAAGATTTTTGCGTGGTTACGCTTACTTCAATATGGTACGTTTTTGGGGTCGGGTGCCACTGGTTGATAAACCGGTGACTGTAGCTGGTTCAAATATCCCGCAAAGTACCGCCGCGCAGATCTACGCGTTTATCGAAGCTGATCTAACCTTCGCGGCTACTAATTTACCTGCAACCTGGGATAAAAAATTTGTTGGCCGCGCTACTTCGGGTGCAGCTAACGGGATATTGGCTAAAGTTTATCTTACACAACAAAAATGGGCCCAGGCAGCTGCGACTGCCCAACTTGTAATGAATAGCGGGCAATACGATCTGTCTACTCCGTACAATAACATTTTTGGCGAGTCGGGCGAGAACAGCAAGGAGTCGGTTTTTGAGGTGCAGGCCACGGCAAGTTTTGCAACTAAAACAGCTAACGGTATACAAAACGCGCAATATCAAGGTGTTCGTGATGGCGGCGTTTGGAATTTAGGTTTCGGCTGGAATGTACCTAATGATAACCTGGCCGCTACTTATGAAGCAAACGACCCGCGTTATGCACGCACCTTTTTGTTAAGGAGTACAGCTACCGTAACCAACAAAACCGTTTACGGCGAAAATACAGCTACTACCTGGATCAACCCGGCTTATAATCACAAAATGTACACCAATCCTTCGTTCAGATCATTGTATGGCGATAATTCGGGCTGGTGGATGAACATGCGTATTTTACGTTATGCCGATGTGGTACTGATGTTTGCAGAAGCGGCAAACGAAAGCGGAAATACTACTGGTGCTGTTACAGCTTTAAACAGTGTACGGACAAGGGCGCGTGGCACAGCCGCTGCTACTGTATTACCAAACATTACCAGTACAGACCCGGCTGTGGTTAGGGAAACTATCCGCCACGAAAGAAGGGTTGAACTGGCTATGGAGCACGATCGCTTCTTCGACATCGTTCGCTGGGGTATTTCGCAAACAGCATTAAGCAGCGCCGGTAAAACTAATTTCCTTGCCAGCAGGGATAATTTACTGCCTATCCCTCAAACCCAGATAGATTTGAGCAAGGGTGTATTGACACAAAATCCTGGTTATTAATTTAAAACCTACAAAAATGAAATTCTCAAAAATATATAAAGGCGGTTCTTATTTATTGCTGGCACTGGCAGCGGTAACCTGGTCGTCATGCAAAAAGGATGGTAATCCTAATAAATTACCTTCGGTATCAACAGATACCTATGTGGGCAAGGTTGATGGGTTTAATACATCCGAAGAAGTATTCCCCAATAACCTGGTAGCCTACTGGAGCTTTGATAACACCACTAACGAAAAGCTGAGCAGCACTGCTCCAACAACATCGGTAGGTAATACCTATATTGCCGGCGGTGTAAGGGGCCAGGCGCTGGCCTTAAGCAGTGGTTATTTATATTATGCAAGCCAGTTTAATGCTTTTAAAACCACGGCCTTAAAGAGCTTTACGGTAAGCGCCTGGGTGCAAATATTAAACAACGGGTCCAAAAAAACCATGTTGTTTCAACTGGCCCGCCCGGGTATCTTTAACGGCAATATCAACTTTGTGTTAGAGACCAACTCAAGGGCGGCCACGGTTACCGATGCCATTACTATCCACCCCACTTTTACCGGGCAAAACGGCGGCACCCAGGATAACCTGAACACTGCCAATGGAACGTTTCCTTTCATTTCGCCAAAAATTGGCGCTAATGTTTGGGCACACATGGTTATTACTTACGATGCTACCACAGGTATCTTCCAGATATGGGGCAACGGGGTAAAAATTGGTGTACCGGCCTTCCAGGCACGGGGTACAGGTACCACCCTGTTCAATTCGTTTGAACCAAGCGAGGTAATCTTCGGCGGTAACTACAATGTGATCCCGGGCAAAACGGTATCAACCGATACCAGTTTTGGCGCCATGACAGGCAGCATTGACGAGGTGAGGATCTACAACACCATATTACCGGATGCGTATATTATCTCACTGTACAAATTAGGCCTCGCCGGCAAATAATTACACAAACCCAACAGGCTGCGTTTGTAGCCTGTTGGGTTTATAATACTATCTACCAATGCTAAACACCAGTGTTAAACGGCCGGCTTTTTATTACGTAATAGCGTGTGCCCTGTTGCTTTTTACCGCGTGTAAAAAAAGTTCGCCGGCGGTTGACAATGCCCCGGTTGACGCTTCGCTTGCCTTCACAGTTAATGGTCAGTATAACGGCACATTAACCTATAATGGCCTGGGAAGCAGTCCTACCGTTACAGTTACCTTCTCCGAAGCAATTGATGCAGCTACCATTAGCACGGGCGCTACCCTTACCGGTAACGGCAGCCCGGTTGCTATCACCGCACAATTGCAAAATGGCAATAAAACATTAGTGATCACTCCTCAGCAAGCGCTGGTATCGCTTACTACTTATACCCTTAGTATCAGCAACAGCATCAAAACCGCATCAGGCGGAAAGTTGATCAACCCGGTATCTATCCAGCTAAGTACTGCTTTAGATGATACCGATAAATTCCCCCGTATTACCGATGATGAGTTACTTACACTGGTGCAAAAACAAACCTTTAAGTATTTTTACGATATGGGGCATGCCGTAAGCGGGCTGGCTTTAGAGCGCAATACATCGGGCAATACGGTAACCACCGGCGGCTCGGGCTTTGGCATCATGGCACTGGTAACTGCTGTTAGCCGGAACTTTATCAGTCGGGCTGATGGCCTGGCAAGGATGCAAAAAATGGTATCCTTCCTAAAAACCGCCGACCGCTTCCATGGCGCTTATCCGCATTGGATGGACGGCACCACAGGCAAGGTAATCCCTTTCAGTACCAAAGATAATGGCGGCGATCTGGTAGAAACATCCTACCTGATGGCCGGTTTGCTAACCGCCCGGCAATATTTTACCGGCACCGATGCCGGCGAAACTACCCTGCGTAATGATATCAATGCCATTTATAACGCCGTTGAATGGAGCTGGTACCGTAAGGATAACAGTAACGTACTTTACTGGCATTGGAGCCCTACCTACGCCTGGGATATGAATGTACCCATCCGCGGTTGGAACGAGTGTTTGATCACCTATGTACTGGCTGGTGCATCAACCACCTACCCTATCCCTAAATCGGTTTATGATGCGGGTTGGGCCCAAAATGGCACCATGAAAAACGGGAGTACCTATTATGGCGTACAATTGCCTTTGGGCATAACCAATGGCGGCCCTTTATTCTTCGAGCATTATTCTTTCCTCGGGATTAATCCTAAAGGTTTGGTTGATGCTTATGCCAATTACGAAACCCAAACTAAAGCGCATACGCTCATCAACTATAACTATTGCAAGGCCAACCCTAAAGCCTATACCGGTTACAGCGAAAACTGCTGGGGCCTGACGGCAAGTGATATATCGGGTGGCTACGCGGCCAGTTCGCCAACTAACGATCTGGGTGTGATAGCGCCTACCGCTGCTTTATCATCTATGCCCTACACCCCTACCGAATCTATGCAGGCGCTTAAATTTTTCTATTATAAAATAGGCCATAAAACCTGGGGTACTTATGGCTTTTACGATGCATTTTCGTTGCAGCAGCAATGGTTTGCTTCGTCTACTTTAGCTATCGACCAGGGGCCTATTATCGTTATGATAGAGAACTATCGTACAGCGTTAATATGGAACCTGTTTATGAGTTGCCCCGAAGTTAAAACCGGGATGAAGGGTTTTGGATTTACAAGTCCTAATCTATAATACAAATGACACACAGATATATCAAAATATTGCCTGCCTTGTTATTGGCGTTTTGCTGTGCAACTTTAAATGCACAGGATACAGTTCCCGCGCAAGTAATAAAAAAAGGATTAAGCGATAACCAGTTGCTAAACCTGGTAGAGGAAAAAACCTTTCAATACTTTTGGGATGGTGCCGAACCGGTGTCGGGCCTGGCGCGCGAGCGCTACCATTCGGATAACGAATACGCCCAGCGCGATAAAGATGTGATAGCCACAGGTGCATCGGGCTTTGGTATGATGGCTATTGTTGCGGGTATCGAACGACATTTTATTACCCGTAAAGCAGGTGTTAAACGTTTTGAGCAACAGGTAGCCTTTTTAGAAAAAGCGGATCGCTTCCACGGAGCCTGGTCGCATTGGATCTTTAATACCGGGAAGGTAAAGCCATTCGGCAGGTTTGATGATGGCGGCGATTTGGTAGAGACGGCCTACTTAGCGCAAGGCATGCTTTGCGTTCGGCAATATCTTAACAAAGGCAATAAAGCCGAAAGACTGCTGGCCAAACGTATTGACAATTTATGGCGCGGCATAGAGTGGGATTGGTACCGTAACGGCGATAAAAATGTGCTGTACTGGCACTGGTCGCCTAATGTAGGCTGGAAAATGAATTTTGCCGTGCAAGGATTTAACGAGTGTATGATCATGTACATTATGGCGGCGGCATCGCCTACTCATGGCATCCCGGCAACGGTTTATCATGAGGGTTGGGCACGCAGCGGCGGCATCAGCACTGATATTAAGCCTTACGGTTACCCCATCAAATTGAAACATAACGGTGCCGAAAACAGTGTTGGCCCCTTATTTTGGGCGCAATACTCGTACCTGGGTTTAAACCCCAAAGGCTTAACAGACCGATATGCCGACTACTGGCAAGAGAATAAAAACAATACACTGGTAAATAGGGCGTACTGCATAGATAACCCTAAACACTTTAAAGGTTACGGCGAAGATTGCTGGGGCTTAACGGCCAGCTATTCGGTAAAGGGCTATTCGGGCCACGCGCCCGGGCACGATCTGGGGGTGATTTCGCCTACGGCGGCGCTGGGTTCTTATTGCTATACGCCAAAAGAATCGATGAAAGTGATCAGGCATTTATATGAAGACCTGGGCGATAAGGTTTGGGGCGAATATGGTTTTTATGATGCTTTCAGCGAAACCGATAACTGGTACCCTAAACGCTACCTGGGTATTGATGAAGGCCCTATTGTAATTATGATAGAAAACGGCAGGACCTCCTTATTATGGAACCTGTTTATGAGCAGCCCCGAAGTTAAATCGGGATTAAAAAAACTGGGCTTTAAAAGTCCTTATCTAAAATAAAAAAGCAGAATATCCTGATAAGATCCTGCCAAAATAAGCGTACTAAAAGAATATGAAAAGAGCGGTAACGATTTTGTGTTTAACGGCCCTACTGGCAACAACTGCATACACGCAAGGCAAAAAACCTGCACCTGCCGGACAGGCTAAAATGAATACTTTCATCAGTCAGCTGATGGCAAAAATGTCGGTTGATGAAAAGATCGGTCAACTTAATTTAGTTACCGGCGGCGAAGCTACTACCGGCGCCGCTGTAAGTACTGATGTAGAAGCTAAAATAAAGAAAGGCCAGGTTGGTGGCATCTTCAGCTTAACCACTCCCGGCAAGGTGCGCAAAACACAGGAAATAGCGGTTAACAACAGTCGCCTGCATATCCCGCTTATTTTTGGACAGGATGTGATCCACGGTTACAAAACCTCCTTCCCTATTCCGCTGGCATTGGCAGCAAGTTGGGATATGGACTTAATTAAGCGCACAGCGCGAGTAGCTGCTACCGAAGCCAGCGCCGATGGGATTAACTGGACCTTCTCGCCCATGGTTGATATAGCCCGCGACCCTCGCTGGGGCCGGATCTCCGAAGGTAGTGGCGAAGACCCATAT
This sequence comes from Mucilaginibacter sp. GW821-FHT07H05, assembly GCF_059418485.1. Lineage (NCBI taxonomy): Bacteria > Pseudomonadati > Bacteroidota > Sphingobacteriia > Sphingobacteriales > Sphingobacteriaceae > Mucilaginibacter > Mucilaginibacter sp. GW821-FHT07H05. Next base: position 338,243 of record NZ_JBWKPY010000001.1, on the reverse strand, counting down.
TTGGGATCGGCCATTGCCCGGGTAATGGTGCAGGGCTACCAGGGCGATGACCTGAAAAAGAACAATACCATTATGGCCTGTGTAAAACACTTTGCCCTGTATGGTGCCGCCGAAGCCGGTCGTGATTATAACACCACCGATATGAGCCCTAACCGCATGTATAATGAGTACCTGCCGCCCTATAAGGCCGCTGTAGACGCGGGCGCCGGCAGCATCATGGCATCATTCAACGATATTAACGGAACGCCTGCAACGGCTAATAAGTGGCTCCTTACCGATGTACTGCGCAAGCAATGGGGCTTTAAAGGCTTTGTAGTATCAGATTATACCGGTGTGAGCGAAATGATTGAGCATGGATTGGGCAACTTGCAAACGGTATCGGGCCTGGCCTTAAAAGCCGGGATGAATATGGATATGGTAAGCGAAGGTTTTTTAACCACGTTAAAAAAATCATTAACCGAAGGTAAGGTGAGCATAGCTGATATTAACACCGCCTGCCGTTTAATACTGGAAGCCAAATACAAATTAGGCTTGTTTGATGATCCTTATCGCTATTGCAGTGAAGAACGCGCTAAAAACGAGATCTTAAGCCCTGATCATTTAAAGTTGGCGCGCGAAGCAGCTACGCAAACATTTGTGCTGTTAAAAAATCAAAATAATACACTTCCGCTTAAAAAAACGGGGACAATTGCTGTAATTGGCCCGCTGGGGAATACCCGGGCCAATATGCCCGGCACCTGGAGCGTAAATGCCAATTTAGCTAATACGCCATCGTTATTAGAAGGCCTAAAAGCCGTTGCCGGAGATAAGGTTAATATCACCTACGCATTAGGATCGAACCTGTTAAGCGATGCCACTGAACAAAAAAACGGGACGATGTTTGGTCGTGGGATTAACCGGGATAACCGCCCCGAAGCCGAGGTAATTAACGACGCGGTGAGATTGGCCGAAAAAGCCGACGTGGTGGTTGCTGCGCTGGGTGAAGGAAGCGAAATGAGCGGCGAAAGTTCCAGCCGTACCAATATTGAGATCCCGGCTGTGCAGCAGCGTTTGCTGGCTGCGCTGTTAAAGACCGGGAAACCTGTGGTACTGGTTTTATTTACCGGTCGGCCATTAGCTATAAAATGGGAAAGCGAGAACGTACCAGCCATACTGAATGTATGGTTTGGCGGCACCCAGGCCGCTTATGCCATTGCCGATGTTTTGTTTGGCGATGTAAATCCATCGGGGAAATTACCGGCTACCTTCCCGCAAAATGTAGGGCAGGTACCCATTTACTACAGTCACAAAAACACCGGGCGTCCGTTGCCTGAGGGCGGCTGGTTCACCAAATTCCGCTCAAATTATTTGGATGTAAGTAATGATCCCTTGTATCCCTTCGGCTATGGATTAAGTTATACCACCTTCAGCTACAGCGGCCTGACACTAAGCAGCGCCAGCCTAAAGCCCGGAGATAAACTTACAGCAAGTGTAACCGTAACCAATACCGGCAATGTAGCAGGCAAAGAAACCGTACAATTGTATACCCGCGATATGGTAGGCAGCATTACCCGCCCTGTAAAGGAACTAAAAGGCTTCCAAAAAATCAGCCTGAAGCCGGGTGAAAGCAAGGAAGTAAGCTTCACCATCACCGAAAGCGATTTGAAGTTTTACAATGCCGATCTTAAATATGTGGCCGAACCCGGCGAGTTTAAAGTATTCATCGGCCCAAATTCCCGCGATGTAAAGGAAAGCCATTTTACCTTGCTTAGCCATTAACACGGCGGTTAAATCCATACCAAATTTGCTTTATTTATACCGCAAAGTATAAAAACGAAAGGGGGAAGCACCCGGGCGGGTGTCCCCCTTTACACCAATTTAAACGAAGAGCATGTTATTTTACTTTCACAAGGTCATTCAGGTACGATTCTAAAAGCGTGTACCCATCCTTGTTGAGTTTTGTCGAGTCGGTATTTTTCGAGCCTAAGTATTTATTTTCCAATTCATCAGGAATACCATTATTGTTCTTATCTGCCAGTTGCTTAACCGCTGGCAGGTCTGGCTGGCCACCGGCATCAGCTTCAGTTTTAAAGATAACCCCTGCTTTTCCCAAACTTTTCAGGTAGCCGATAATGCGGTTGTCTACAGCGTCGCGATGCATGGAAGCGCCCACGCCGGCCAGCACTTTCTGATAGGCATCGGAAGCTTTATCAATAGTGACATTGGTAGTAAAATTGCGCTGTTTCAATAAGGTAGCTTTTGAGCGGACAATGTCCGAGTCGCCCATCAGTCGGCCGTTCAGCATACCATCCTTGTTCAGATCTACCATATTATTGCGCTGATAAACATGGTCGGTAGCGGTAAACTGACCGATAAAAGCACGGCCCGAATTTGGCCCGGCTATAAAGTAATTACCTATCAGGTCCTGGTAATGGTCGGCCCCTGAGTGGCCGCCAACAAAGCCGGTGCCCCCCCAGTTGTATAGCACATTGTTAATGAATTCGATACCCGCTTTAGCTTTTGGATTACGGCTTTGGTTATCTATCCATAAACAATGGTGCACGGTAACATTGTGCGGATCTTCAAACAAAGCCCCGAAACGCTGCGGATCGATAGCTTCGCCTATTAAACAATATTGCAGGGTGATATTGGTAGTACCTTTAATGTGAAAATTATCCCACCTGCCCCACTCTACACTCACGTGATCGAAGATGACATCCTTGCAATTATCAGCCACTACCGTACAAGTGCCCCTGGACATGTTAATGCTGCCCCTGAAACGGATATAACGGATAATGCTGCTATCCGAAAATGAAACGCCATTGCCATATACCACAATACCTTGTCCGGGTGCTGTTTGCCCCGCAATGGTAATTTTAGGCGATGCCGCGATTTTATCGGTTATTTTAATCACGCCCGATACATCAAATACAATAATCCGGTTAGGCTTGCTCACCGCATCGCGGAAAGAACCCTCGCCGGTATCGTTCAGGTTGGTTACATGGTATATCGTTCCGCCGCGTCCGCCGGTAGCAAAACGGCCAAAGCCCTCAGCCCCGGGGAAGGCCAATTGCTGCGCGCTTACAAAGCCTGCAGTGCCCAATGTGGCTGCACAAAATACCATAGCTTTAAATAATTTGTGCTTTACTGTTTGTGTTAAATTCATCTTCACTTTTCTTTTTAAGGGTATTTATAGGTAGATATTTATTCTATTTAAAAGGTAAAAACCAGTTGGCTTTGTCCGATAGTTTTGTCCTCACGGTAGCGGCTGCAGGGTTACCGTCTTTCAGCAGTTTGTTATACACCTTATCAGCTAAAAAAGCAGTATTATTCCGGCGATTGGCAATGCGCATTAAATCCTGCCAGCGGTTACCTTCGTAAGCCAGTTCCAGCGCGGCTTCTTCAATAATCTTATCTTCCAGGGCCAGCATATTGGCATTTTGCTGCAGCGTAACATCCAGCGATGTGGTACCTACACGGGCACGGATGCCGAGGTTACGGTGAAACTTACCGCGTATGGTTGGTGCGTCCAGTTTACGGGCATCAAAATCATAAGGGAACGGCAGGTTGGTGATACGGCGTTGTGTTGGGTCGGGGTTGCTGGTATCGTCATAAGCGCTTTTAATACCAGCATTAAGTAGCGCCCAGGCAATTTTGCTCTGCCCGTCGCGGTTAGCGGCTTCGGCATAGCGCAGGTGCAGTGTTGGCGTGCGGTAGATATACCAGCGCCCATTTTTAGCCAGCAGGTCTGATGGCAAACCTGTTGACGCGCTCACATAGTTATACAAGAATTTCATGATCACCGGCTGCCCGTTCACTATTTTATAGGTATTGTTAGGGCCACGGAAATCAAACGGGGTACCGTCCGACTGGCGCTGGGCATTCCAGTTATCTATCGCGTTTTGCGATGGTTTTACCAGGTATTTACCGCCCGAATTGGCAAACAGGTTAATAAATGGATTTTCGGGCGCGAAGTTCTTATCAAACACCATCGACCAGATCCATTCGGTTTGATACTCCCTGTCCTGCATAGAACGCGAGAAGAATGTTTGCCAGGCGGCAGGTGATGCCGCGTCGTTATCCGAACCGCTATTTAGCGTATAGGTATTAAAGTAGTTATAGCTATCACTTGGCCCGTTTGGTGTTGACGTTTCCATTACGGTTTTATAAACTTCGGCCGCTTTGTGATAATCGTTATTCCACAGGTATAGATCGCCTAACAGGCAATTTTTATTCACATAGAACATTTTAGACGGATAGCCGTCAATCTGCGTAACCAGCGAATTGGCCGCCGGATACGGGTCTTTATAAGGCAAGGCCTCCATAAAGGTGATCAGGGTTTTCACCAACTGATCAAGCGGAATGCGCGGATATTTAGACGGGTCTTTTACATCGTTAATGTTGCTTACACTCTCCGTTACATAAGGCACCGTACCATATTGTATCCCCAACTGGAAGTAAAGCCAGGTGCGCAAAGCGGCAATATCCGACCAACGCTGGTTATAATCGGCAGCGGTCAGCTTTTGCGTATCGAACATAATCTTCAGGTTCTTCATTACATCATTGCAATTCAATATCACCGCGTAAAAAGGGGTTGGATCCGCGTAAGCGTTACCAGCCTGCACCGAGTGGGTATTAATCTGCTGCAGATCGGCGCCGGCGTTGGGCGTTACCTCCATCAGATCGGCCCTTAGCTCGTTCATGATCTCATACTGGCCTGCTATGTTTAATAGCTTACCGTAAACGCCTGTAACGGCGGCATCAGCATCATAAATATTCTGATAGGTGTTTTTAGCTTCAACCGTGTTCTCGGGCTGTACATCATACATTTTCTTGCATGAACTTAGGCATGTAAGCAGGGCCACCATCGCGGTAACTTTTAAAATCGGGTATCTATTAATTTTCATGTTGCTATTCAATTTTATTATAAGCCTATGCGTAAACCTAACTGCACCGAACGGAACTGCGGTTCCAGCGCGGTATCAATACCTTGTATTAACGGACTGCCTGTCGCGCTAAACTCGGGATCGTAACCCTGATAGTGGGTAGCAGTGAACAGGTTATCGCCCGTTAAATAAATGGTGGCATATTTCATAAACCTGGGTTTAACCGGCAGGTTGTAGTTAATGGCCAGTGTGCGCAGGCGGATATAAGAACCATCCTCGATAAAACGATCGGAGAAACGGGCGTTACCCATCGGGTCGCCGTATGATGCGCGCGGCACATCGGTTACCTGGCCTTCAAAGCGCCACCTGTTCACCACATTGCCAAACTGATTGGCCGGCGACGACAGTGATTGCAGGATAGCCCTCGGCGCGTTGTAAACATCGTTACCGCTGCTAAAGGTAAACATGGCACTTAACGAGATATTTTTCCAGCTGAAGCGGCCGTTAACGCTCCCCACAAAATCAGGGTTAGGGTTGCCGATAATTACACGGTCGCTGTTATCAATGACGCCATCCTTGTTCACATCGGTAAAACGTACGTCGCCTGCTTTAAATGGAACCAGGCTGCCATCAGTAGCGCGGACGCTCAGGTTGGCGGCCGTAGCCTGGGCTGCCGATGCATATACCCCATTGCTTTGGAAACCGTAGAACATGGCCAGTGGCTGCCCTACCTGTGTGATTAAAGTAGCGCCGCCATAACTGGTCAGCATATTATTGGCAGGTAAGGCGTTAACTTTATTTTTATAGGTAGATAGGTTGATGCCTGCATCAAACTTAATAGTGCTGTTGTTGATGATCCGGCCATTCAGGCTTAGATCGGCACCATTGGTTTGCATAGCGCCGGTGTTTGATATCACCGATATCATCCCGCTGCCGCTTTGCAAAGGCTCGAACATGATCATCTTTGAAGTAACGTTGTGATAAACATCCAGACTAAAGGTTAAGCGCTCGTTAAATAGAGCGGCATCTAAACCCAGGTTTGTTTTCTTGCTCACCTCCCACTGTAATTGCGGGTTGGCAATATTGGCCAGTACCAAACCTTGAGCGCCCAATAGGTTTTGAGAAGTATAGTATGATTTGGTATTGAAATTGCCGATATCATCGTTACCTGTTAAACCGTAGCTCAAACGCAGTTTCAGCAGATCGATGGTAGATGAGTTTGATAAAAACTCTTCGGATGATAGTAACCAGCCCGCAGCTACGGATGGTAATACCGCGTATTTAATGCCACCGATGGTTAAGGCGTTAGCAATATCGCTGCCAAAGCGTGATGAACCATCTACCGATACGTTGGCAGATAAAAAGTACTTATGTTTCAGGCTGTAATTGGCTGATGCGTAGGTATTCGTCCAAATCCATTTGCCGTAGTCACCACTCAGGCGGCGCAGGTTGGTTACACCGTTGCCGATACTCACAAAATCATCGGTTGATGAGTTATAACCCTGGGCATAATCCTGTTCGCTTTGGCTGCTGTGATAACGAAAACCAACATTAAACAATACATCCTGCTCGCCGCTGAAAGTATTTTTATAGCTATACCAGGTATCGTTATAAAACGAATTATAACGCTGGATAGATGCGCCGAGGCGACTATAAGCCACGGCATTGCTCAAAGTATCAGGCGATACGCCTAAACGTGGGATAAATACGTTCTCGCGCACTTTATCATAGGTTAAACCGGTTAGGTTACTTAAACTATGGTGCTTGTTAAACTGGTAACTGAATTTAATAGAGCCGGTAAACCGATAATACTTGCTTACCTGCTGACCATTTTTGATCAGCGCGCGTGGGTTACTGACATTAAACGCGTCCACATCGGCCAGGTTGGGCGATTGTACACCACTTGCCGATACCTGCCTGTCGGATAAAAACGGTGCTTTGATCAAGCTTACCAGCATAGGGTTGGTTGAACTTAAGCTTTGATCTTTCAGTGCTTGCTCTGACGAAGCGAACGACAGGTTAGTATTAGCCGTTAGTTTTGGTGTCAGGTTTAAATCGGCGTTGAACCTGGTGCTGTAACGTTGCAGGCTAGTGCTATCTATCACACCGCCGTTTTTTAAATAACCAACCGATAAGGCGTACTTGGCAATATTATCGCCGCCTGTTACCTTAAGGTAATAGTTTTGGTTAAAGCTTTTGCTAAAAGTCTTTTTTTGCCAGTCGGTTTCGTTATGGTATTGGTAATAGGTACCGTTCGATGGATTATCATTCATATACGGCTTAGCTTGGATCTGCGCATCGGTCAGGCCTGAACTACGCAATACATCCGACAGGTAAAGCCTGTAATCGCTGCTTTTTAAAACCGGGATGTTCTTTGGTGTGAAGTTGTAACCGCCATAAGCTGCAAAATCTATACGGGTAGTCAGTTCGCGGGCATGGGCGGTGGTGATCAATATCACGCCGTTAGCGCCGCGGCTGCCGTAGTAGGATGCGCCGTCCTTTATTACGGTAATATTGTCGATATCCTTAATATCAAGCGCTGCCAGCGGGTTGTTCACGTGGCCGTCAATGATCGAGGTGCCGTAGCTGGCCGCATCGTAGATCACGCCGTCTATCACGTATAAAGGTTGGTTGGTAGCGTTAATGGAGTTAAAGCCATGCAAAAACAAATTAGCGCCCGCGCCCGGTGTACCCGAACGGCGGATCACATTCAGGCCGCTCACCTGCCCCTGCATCGAATTATCAATGGTTTCGTGCGAGTGGCTCCAGCTGCTTTCGGTATTGTTAATGCCCGATACCGAATAGTTCACTTCGGCCTTGGTTTGTTTGCTGAAAGGTAAAGTAACCTGGTCGTATACCGAGTTAAAGCCATCTTCGTATAACACCACACTAATATTACTACGGCTATTCACAGCTACTTCCTTATACTGATAACCTTGTATAGAAACCTGCAATACGCTGGTTTTTGAGGGTACGGTAATCTTAAAATTGCCTTTATCATCGGTAATAACCGCGGCAACATCCTGCACGGCCACGTTAACACCTGAAAGCGGCTTACGGGTGGCTGCATCGGTAACCTGGCCGGTTACATTGTAGCCGTTTATTATTTTTTCAACTTGACTACCGGCCGGAACGGTTGGACTTTGCTGCGCGGATGCCGCTGTGAGTAAACACATGGCCCCACACGTTGCAAATATTTTTATTCGGGTAAATACACACATATTAAGTTCTGTAAGCGTATGGTTAAAAGGTTAAGGCAATACCGGCACAAGCCTGAAATAATCGATATTAATAGAGTTGGTTCCATCTACCCCATTGTTGGCGGCCACTATATAGGCTACCACGCTGCCAAATGTGGCGGCATCGTAATCGCCAACATAGATCTCGTTATAGTTTTTCAGGTCAACCTGTGTTTCGGCAAATGCGGTAGATAATGGGTCGTTAACGGCAAAGCGCTGTTTAAACGTAAGCGTTTGCACATCATTAGGCGCTACCCAATACACTTTATATTTGGTACTGTAAAGCTCTTTGATATTATAGCGCACATTAAACAGCGGTATCTTATGGTTGAATATGTAGATGTCATTAAACTGCTGACTGGTGATCGGATTCAGCCTTAAGCGGTACGATATATTGCCGCTTTTATCGGTACGGCTAAAGCCGTCGGGCAATTCGCCTTCGCGTTTAACCTGGCGGATCTTGTTCGATAGTTTTACATCGGCCTGGTTCATTACATAAACAATACCGTTACTGGTTTGGTGGGTTTCCAGTATAGCGGTCTTGTTCATGGGCACCTTTACGCCATCGGCTGATACCAATGTATCGGGCATATTGGCAACGGTGTACTGGCCTTTAATCACCAGATCTTTAATTACGTGCAATGATGTCAGCAGTTCAACCTGGGCGGGAACCGCGTTTTTTACATAAGGCTTAATCTTGTTGCGCTCGGTTAACAAAGCGGCATCCGTCAGCAGGATGAAGGTATACAACTGGCTTTCATCGCGCAAGTCGCCTACCCTATCGTACAATTGGTTTTTAGTGATGATACCTGTACCGGGCTGGTAAACCGGCTTGCCGGTAACCGGGTCGATACCGGTTTGCACAGCTTTAGCCGAATCGATAGCGGTATAATCCAAGCTTGTTATAGCTGCTTTCTCCGCAAATGTAGTTGTGTTGATATACTCCCAAACATTCTGTTTAGGCAGCACAATTTTGTTAATAATATGCAATACCCCATTACCTACGTACTGGTTGGCAGTGCCAATGGTAGCGTCCTCAAACTGGGTTTGGGTAAAATTGATATACTTACCGTTCAGTGTACGGATGCGGATAGACGGATTAGGCATATTGGTATAATAAGCCAGGTTTACCACGTGGTTACCTACAAATTGTTTCAGTTTGGCGGTATCACTTACTATGGCGGCATCAAGGCTTTGCAGGGTTTGGTTGTCGGGCGCCCAAACGGTATACATTTTAGATGAGGCCAAAACCTTATCATAACCCGTTTTTACCAGCAACTCGTTAAATTTGCTCAACGATGGCGTTTGCTGGATCAGGTCTGTCAGCGTTTGCGCCAGCGCAGGCTGATTAGGCTCAATTTTATATTTATTACAGCCTGCTATTACTACAGGGATTACCAGCAGCAACAGGAAGCGGTTAATGTATTTAGATAACATAACACGTTTTAGTTTCATTATTATGGTTTTTGAACAACAGTGCCATTAGGGTTAAACTTGGGATAAAGCTGATCCATATTTTCAGGTATAAAGTGGATCATATCAATCTGCACATCTCCCGATGCATCGGCCACAGCCTGCAGCCTGATGGTATGGCGGTCGGTTTTGTCAACGGTAATGGTACCAGCCAGCACCCCATAGCTATCCCTGTAGTAGTCGATAGTTTGGGCAGGATTATTATAGTAAGGTACGCCACCGCCAAAGGTGATCTTTTTACCTAAAGCCTCTAATGATGCAGGCGTGGTACCGGCAGGATACGTCCAGTTGCTGCCAACCAATACCTGCGCAGGCAAGCTTTCGGTAAAGTTTAGTACGCGTGGCAGTAAGGTACCATCAAACAATACCGAAACACCCTTACCCCCGCCGCGGCGTATAAAGCAAATCCATACTTTATATTTACCCTTAACTAATAGCGGTGTTTTTAATTCTATCCAACTGTTAGCGGTAGCGGCAGTGCGCAGCGCGGCAATAAACAGGTAATCGTTATTATACACATAAAACTGGCGTGCTTCGGGTGCAACAAAATACTGTACCGAACCGGTTTGCCAGCGGATATCCTTTATATCTCCATCGGCAAATTTGGCGCTGCTTTTATTGGTTACATGGTAAATGCCATTCAGTTTTTGGAACTCAGGCTGATCGGTCACTTCCCAATAAACCGGTACCGGGAAACGCACTTTAATAGCATAATGTTCGGCCATAAAATGCAGTACGCCGTTAGCAGTAGTGTTATCGCTAAGCGGGCGATTGATCTTCGATCCTATTTCATGTGTACCGTTAAAGGTATCGTCATTGATCAGGATATCCGAACCGATCAATTTGGTGGTAACCACATCCAGTGGCGATAAGGTTGTATGTGATAATGCCTTGAAAACATCCGGCAGGTATTTCAAACCCGGCAAAACGTGATAATCCATAAACAGGTGCAGGCTGTCCTGTACCAATGCCGGGTTGCCGGTATTGCTATATTTAGCCTTTAGCTGGGCGTATGAATTAATACCCGCCGCTTTAAGCACGGCATCAGATTCGGCCAGAACTGTGAGGAACATGTGCAGCGAATCGGGCGCGTTAGCCGGCAGTACATTAAGCGAATCGTACAAAGTGGTAGACTTTAACGCCTGGGTGAAGATGGAAAAGTCGGGGTTTTGCTCAATCATCTGCGCTAAAGTAAGCGTGGCTGGTTTCAGCACATGGTCAATTACATGGATGATACCATTGCCCGTATGGATATCGGCTTTTAATACAGTTGCCTGGCGGTTGATGGTAAGCGTAGTAGCTCCACCTATGTTTTGCGCACCGGTAAGCAGCGATTGCCCGTACATGGTAGCTGTACGCAGTTTGCCGTCGTTAAACTGATCTGAAGTAATGGTATCCCTGATCAGGTGGATCTTTACAATATTCTTCGCGTCGCTTTCGCTGATATCCGCTACCGAGGTTTTTTTAATATCTTTCAGATACAGGGTAACCGCGGCGTTATTAGGTGCAAACAGCGTATAGGTACCATATCCGTTCAGTGTACCGGCGCTGCCCGCTTTTTCCAGTATGGATATGAACATCGAGAAATTATCCGGGTCTTTTTGCAGATAGCCCAGGATATTGACATCGCTGGTGGTTTCTGTCTGGAACTGCTCTCTTTTACAGCCGGCCAGTATGGCTGTAAAGCCGATGATCACCATCAGCAGCGCGAGCCATTTGTTTGAAATTAAGGTTTTCATATTCCTGGTTTTATTGGTAAAAAGGATTTTGAACAAGAGCTTTATTAGCCTGCAGCTCGTACAGGTATATTGGTAAATAATGACTTCTTTTATCGCGGAGCTTTACAATAGCCGCCTGTTGGTATTGCGGATCGGCGGTGGTGCTCACAATGTCCAGCAACAGATCCAGGCGGGCATAATTATCGCGGCGGGCGTTACGCAGCAAATCGAACCAGCGTTTACCCTCAAAGCCAAACTCGCGGGCACGCTCGGCCAATAGGTAGTTGGTCACGCCGTCCTTATCGTCGGGCAGGACGATCATCTCCGACATAGGCAAAGCATTGGCACGTAAACGGATCTTTGCAATAGCATCCAAAGCTGCCAGGCCGTTACCTAACTGGTTTTGCGCTTCGGCTTTCATCAGCATGATATCCGAATAGCGGTAAACAAACCAATGCGCGTACGATGCCGATGAAGCCCTGGTTGAGCCGGAGTTTACACCCTGGTATTTATAAATGCTCCCGTCGCTAAATTTCAGCGCGGCGCCATCACCACGGATATCCTTATTGTCGATATTGATATTGTCTATCGTATACATTTCGGCGCTTACCTTTAGTGCTGCTTTAAAGCGCTTACTGGTAACCGCGAACATGTTATAGAATGGGTTTAACTTGTTCTGATTGAATTGCACCTCGAAAATACTTTCGGCTGAATTGCCCTGGAAATACACCGTAGTAAACCAGTTAGGGTCGCCCGGAACAAGGGTAAACTGACCCGAATTGGTGATATTATCGCAGGCCTTGATGCAATTATCATACTGGTTAAGCCACAGGTACAAATCGGCCAGCATGGCTTCAACCGCGTAATAAGTAATGCGGCCTTTGTTCATATCGTTAGAGCCGTAATTTTTCAATACAATTGGTTCGGCTTTTTTCAGATCGGCCAGTACCTGGGCAAAAACCTCTGCCTGTGTGCTTTTAGGTATCTGCAGGTTATCCGCATCGCTGGTAGTTGATGTCAGTTTCAGCGGCACATCGCCGAAAGTGCGTGCGAGGTAGAAGTACATGAGCGCGCGTAACGCATACGCCTCGCCCATGTAGCTATCTAAAACAGACTGTGTTAAGGTATTATCCGATTTTAAAACACCGGGACCGAAATCCAATACGGTGTTACAATTGTTAATGACTTTGTATACAATAGACCAATCGGTAATGGTATTTGCCGAGTTGATGTTGACGTTCATTACGTTAAGCTCGCCGCTTCTGATACCGGTACCGGCCGACAGCATATCGCCGCGCAATTCGCCCCATAAAAACAGGTTCTCCACCAAGGGATCAGACAATAGCGAGGCGTAGCAACCGTTAACAGCGGCGGCCAGTTGTTCCTTGGTTTTCCAAAACTCCTGGCGGATGATCCCGTCCTGAGGTTCCAGATCAAGATACTTATTGCATGAGGTAGTGCCGAAAACGATCAGCAGCAATGCAATCAGTGATTTTACTTTTATATTCATATCAGTATTATTCTTTAGTCAATCATTAAAATCCTATCACCAGCCCCAGCGCCAGGTTACGTGTTGGCGGCGTCATTGAATTATCGGTAGCCACGCGGAACGGATCGCTGCCACGCACCGATACTTCCGGATCCTGCCCGGTATATTTTGTAAATGTGATCAGGTTTTCAGCTGTTACATAAGCGCTCGCGCTTTTGATCCCCAACCGTGCCGCTAAACTTTTAGGGAAGGTGTAACGGGTGGTGATGGAACGCAGACGGATAAATGAGCCATCTTCCACATAGCGGTCGGATCCCAGCCAGTTATAGCCATCATTCCACAGCGCGCGGGGCACATCGGTCACATCGCCCGGGTTGCGCCATCTTTGTAAAACTTCGGTGCTTTGGTTGTTGAAGCCATACATATTGCTGGTCAGCATACGGGTACCATTCACAATTTGGTAACCGAAACGGTAGCTGAAGAAGAAGGTCAATTTCAGATTGCCTTTATAGGTAATTGTAGGGCCAAAACCACCGGTGAATTTAGGGTTGCCGTTGCCCAGGTACACCACATCTTTATAGTCGATATTGCCATCGTGATTTACATCTTCATACTTAGCATCACCGGGTTTAAATACATAATCGGTAGCCGGATAGTTAAAGCGCATTTGCAGCGGCACACCATCTAAACCTACAATAGGTTTGCCTGTTGCATCGGTAGCAACTGTAGCCGAAGCATCTGTATACACGCCCTTGTACCTGAAACCGTAGAACGAGCCAAACGGGTTATTGATCTGCAATAGGGTTTTGTACTGTCCGTTAGTGGTGATATCGCCCTTGGTGCTTGGATAAAATTCGGAGATCTTACGGATGATGTTGGTGTTATTAGCAATGTTGAAGTTGAAATCGACCGCTACATTTTTGGTTTTCATGGCAGTAGCGCTCAGATTAATTTCCCAGCCCTGATTGTCCATGGTACCGATGTTCATGTTAATGGTGCTGAAGCCCGAGATACCCGGCAGTTTAAGTCCGTTAAAGAACAGGTCGGTAGTACGGTTACGGTAAACGTCGATATCTACGTTAATGCGGTTTTTCCAAAGGGCAAAGGTTAAGCCAAGATCCTGGCCGGTAACTTTTTCAAAACGCAGGTTATTCAGCTGGATATTTTGCGAATACACCGCCGGTGAACCCAGGTAATCCCAACTATAATTGCCGTATAAGTTATAAAACGAGTAATTATTACGCGGATCGTTACCACTTTGGCCGTAGCTGGCGCGTAAACTTAGATCGTTAAGCCAGTCTACCTTTTTCATAAAGCTCTCGCCCGAGATCCTCCAACGGGTGGAGATAGACGGGAACAAACCCCAGCGTTTTGACGGACCGAACTTGGAGTTACCATCCAGACGTAAACCGGCGTTAACAATGTAACGGTCTAAAAAGCTGTATTGCCCGTTAAGCAAGGCAGCTACACTGCGGGTTTGCGAAAAGCTTGACGCTAAATTTTGCACCCTTGATGATACCGAAGGATCCTGCAGGTATACCGACGCCGAGTTTGACGACTGCGCCTGTAAAGAGGTTGACTTATTATCATTTGACATGAACGATAGCAAGCCCATCAAATCGTGCTTTTCGCCCAGGCGCGGGGTAAAAATAAAGTTGGTTTTGGTTTGTACGCCAAACTGGTCGGCATCGCCATCAAAGGTATTGTTTACGTCAACGTCATTCAGTGGCTGGCCGGTGGCTATCTGCGGTAAAAAGTTTTTGTTTTTGTTGTTATTGATATCAAACTGGATATCAAAAGTAGAGCGGAATAAACCGGGAATGATCTCGTACTGGATATTAAAGTGAGGTACAATACGCTCGCCCAATACATTGTTTTTCCCGGCAGCCAGCATAGCCACAGGGTTGAACGTGCCCGGGTAAGTGCCTTGTATGTTTGATAAAGGCGACAGGTAATTACCTGTATTGATACCTGCCGTATTGATCTCATAAATGCTCATATTCGGCATTTTTTGATAGGCGATACTGCGGGCATCATCATTATAAGCCCTGTCCAGGTTAGAGTGGGAGTAAGAAATATCCGTACGGAATTTAATGCGGGTTGATACCTCATAATCCAGGTTGATACGGGTGGTAATACGGCCCAGATTAGTGCCCATAGTAGTGCCCTTTTGCCCCAAATAGCTTACCGAAGCAAAATAACGGGCCTTTTCGCCGCCGCCTGATAAGGAGAGGTTATGATCGTGCGTAATACCGGTGCGGGTAATGGCATCAATCCAGTTGGTGTTAGAGCTGTAGTTATTGTAATAGTAGCGATCGCTGGGATCGTACTGAAATTCTTTTACGGTTTGTGTGTTTAAAGGGGTACCGGTGCGGTTCATCACCTCTTCAGGGATCAGTTGCGAGTATTGATTACCCGTTAGCATTGGGATAGCCTGTGGTTGCCTGGCGCCTGTAATCCTAAAGGTGTAAGTAACCTGCGGCGAGCCTACCCTGCCGCGTTTAGTATTAATAACCAATACGCCATTGGCCGCGCGTGAACCCCAAACGGCCGTAGCGGCGGCATCTTTCAATACGGATATATCCTGAATATCGGCCGGGGCAATATTCAATAACGCTGCGTAGCCCTGCTCATCGGCAGTACCAAAGTTAAAATCGGATGGTATCTCGGTTTCATAAGGCATCCCATCCAGCACAATGAGCGGATTGGTTGACCCATTGATGGTAGAGGTACCACGGATCCTGATCTGCATACCGGCACCGGGATCACCCGAATTGGCAGCAATATCTACACCCGGTAAGCGGCCCTGTATCGCCTGATCAATAGTAGCCGACGACATTTCTTCAATGTCCTTAGCGCTTAACGACGCTACTGCCGTGGTAGAGTTACGGCGGTCGATAGTTAACAAGCCGTTATTGGTGGTTTTATTAGCTACAATGGTTACATCAGATAAAGCGTTTGATGTTTGCTCCAGTTCAATGTTAATCGTAGTCCGTCCCTGCACATCAACTATCAGCGTTTTATAGCCGATCAGTGAAAACGAGATCCGGTCTTTCGGATCTTTTAACTTTAGCGCGTAATTACCGTTTAAATCGGTAGCTACGCCGGCAACGGTACGTTTATCTTTATCAATTTCTACAACGGTAACCCCTATCAGTGTTTTTTTATCTTTTTTATCGGTCAGCGTACCACGGATGGTAACCGTTGCCGGGGCTGTTTGAGCTTTTACCGCAGTAATGTGCATAGCCATTGCCGTTATGACACTGAAGAAAAGAAGACGGGTAAATATTACTCTCATTACAAAGTTTTTATTTCAGGTTTAGTAATGTTACCGGTGGTGCCGGTAGCTTTATTTAGGTTTGACATTTTAATTGGCATTGAACTTTAAATAGCCGTTCAGCAGGTGGATCACCGCGCGGTTTGATAAATTATTGCTCGATGCTGTGTTTACCGTAACCGTATTGCCCAGCATATCCGTAACCGACATGTTGTTAGGCACAGTGTTAATCACGGTCATGGTTGTTGGGTCGCCATTGGCTTTTTGCAGCAGTGTTAAATAGCCGCCATCCTTCTTTCCATCGGGAACTACCGTTGCTTTTTGGATGATATGATATCTGATGAAATTGGCTATCTTATCCTTGCTTGGCTGATCGGTTGGCGCTGTTGACGCCGGCAGGTAACCGGCTGTGATGGCCGCATCTATTGCCGTATTGGTTGGTGCAAGGATGGTGTAGAACGATCCTGCGGTAGTACCCAGTATCTCGCCGCTGGTAGTGTTATAAATGATGGAACCTTTCAGGTAATCCACAAACTTTTTGTACGGCGAATTGGTTTGATTGGCCAGTGCTTCTAAATGCTTACCTATAGCCAGGGTCGATTCGGTCATTAAGCCGTCGATAAAATATACCGTACCGTTCTCGGTAGTGCGCGATCCCGTTACGTTTAGCTTGATATTAGCATCCTGGTTACCGGTCGAGAATACTTTGTTGCCGCTCTCGTATTTAATATACTCGCCATCATAAGTTTCTACAATGCCGGCACCCTGCAAGCTTGGATAATCGGCTTTAACTACCTGCATATTAATAATGCGGTTTAGCTTGTCCAGCGCCGAAGAACCTGATAAAGCGGTACCCCCACCCGGTGGCGTATAACGCCAGGTAGTAGCATCCAGATCGTACGACCAGCCTAATGCCTTCATAGTAGCATCCGAGGTTAAAAACAGGGTGTACTTTAAGCTGGTATTAATAATATTGGTTTTCAACGATGCACTTAGCGCCCGCGTCATTAACGAGTAGTTGGGGTTTAAATAAGCCCGGCCAAACACACTGCTGAACACATTGGCGTTTTGCACTTTACTGGTGCCGTAGAATACGCCGTTGCTGAGTACTTGTTTATCAACCACATCTACATCCTTGTTAAATAAGGCGCCTTGTCCCTGCCCGTTAGTGGTGGTTGCAAATTTGCTTGGCCAAACGGTGGTGTTAAACATGTGCGCGTTCAGGAAATCGTACATGATCTGTTTCGGCAAAGCATCCAGCGATGGATAAAACTCCAGCAGTACGCTATTGATATAGTTATTTAACGCCGTGTTGGTTGGGGCAAACATGGAGTAGCCCTCCATCTGGCCATCGTTATCGTCCAGCTTCAAATAGTTCTCGTTATTGGGCGAGTAAGCCAGACCGGCATCATAAACCTTTATGTAGATATTATCGGCAGATCCGGTATTATCCTTATTTTTTTTGGTAGCATCGGCATTGATGATGTACGACACCATGTACTTATCAAACAGCGATTTAAACACGCTGTACTGGGTGTTTGAAGTAAGGTACTGATCGATACTTGGTAGCGGCGCAATCACCCGGTTAATCTCGTGGATCACACCGTTCTCGGCAATGATATCCTTGTTAACAACCTGGGCGCCGGCCACATTAAAGCCGGTATAGGTATTATCAGGAAAAAAGAAGTTGTAATCGGCAGCGGTAAGGTTTTTAGGTGTTAAATAACGATCAAGAAAGTATGGGATATACTTATTGTTATTATCGGCAGCGGTGTAGTAGTTAGTGCCGCCGGTATTGTTACGGTTAGAATTATAGTATTTAATGGTTTGCCCGTTAACAGTAGTGGTTTGCGCGGCATCGTAATAAGCGGTGCGGCGTTTAAAAGCCAGGTTAGGCACCCAACCCGATGCTGCCTGGAAATCGGGCAGGCGGTCTGTTTTAAAGGCGTTAAAAACCAGGCTATATTTAACAATGGCTGTTGCGGTGGCCACATCAATATCGGCCGCGCTGGCCAGGTTTTTTTGTTTTAGATAAAGCGCGAAAGCGGCATCGTTAGGTGCAAACATGGTCCAGTAACCGGCCTCGCTCAGGATGGTTTTATAACCGGCCTTATCTATACAGGCCAGCAGACTGGTAAAATTACCCTTTGCCTGTAATTGCTGATAGATGGCCGGGGCCAGGTCGTCAGGGCGGTCATAACGTTCATGAAATTCCTTTTTAGTACAGCCGGACAGTACTAAAAAGGTTAACAAAAACACAAGTGTACTTTGTAAAGTTCTCTTCATAAATAGGCATCAAAAAAATTGGTTACAGCCGTGGTAGCAACTGTATTTGTTGAATATCTTTAGCAGATACACGGCAAAAGCTTGCCCATATTTGGATTTGATGATGCGCTAAATGAATAACTCATTACAATTCCCTGTTCAAAATTTCACTGGTATTTGCTGTTTATAATTGTATAGCAAACGTAGCCTATAAACAGGGTGCGGTGTTTTTAAAAATTGGTGAAAAGTTTATAAAAATTGGTAAAAATGGCGTTTTTAGGCGTAAAAATGGGATTTACACCAGGTCATGCTGAGTTATTAAATCCCGTCCGGACTTTGATGACAAAGGGCATGTCATCCTAAGCTTGTCGAAGGATGCGTGCTGTGGCCCTGCCCACCATGGTTCGACATGCTCACCATGACACCCTGAGCTCAATCTGCCATGCTGACCTGGGATGTTTTCACAGTTGCTTTTCTTTCAGCTGTTTTAAGTATTGCGAAGGGGTTTGCTGATATTTTTCTTTAAAGCAGGTACTAAAATAAGCCAGGCTGGTAAAGCCTACTCTATACGATATTTCGGAGATATTAAACTCGCCCGAATCCATGAGTTGCAGGCTGCGCTTCAGGCGCATTTCCTTTACAAACTCTACCGGGGCCATGCCGGTAAGGCTTTTTAGCTTTTTATAGAAGGTGGTGCGCCCCAAACCAACAGATGTAGCTACTTCGTCGATATTAAACTGCACATCGGCCATGTGCTGCTCTACAATTGCTATTACCTGTTTCAGCAACTGTTCGTCTTTGGATGTGATCAGGACCTCGCCCGGCGCCAGCTGTACCACATTTTTATTTCCGATAAAGCTGTTAAATAATTTCCGGCGCTGGCGGATCAGGCTATCAACCAGGGTAATTACATGGGCGGTATTAAAAGGTTTGGTCACATAAAAATCGGCCCCGTATTTAATGCCTTCTATCTGATGCTCTACCGATGACCGGGCGGTCAATAAAACCACGGGGATATGGCTGGTAGCCAACTGGTTCTTAATAGCGTCCAGCATGGCAATACCATCCATATTGGGCATCATTACATCGCTGATGATCAGATCCGGGATCAAATCTGTAGCTTTTTGCAAACCAATAGCCCCGTCTTCGGCCATTTCTACCCGGTAGTGCGCACTGAGCTGGTCGCTTAAAAATTTCCGCAATTCTATATTATCTTCTACTATCAGCACTAAAGGCATACCATCAACCGCAGCAACCGGATCAATATCCTTATCGGTATCATTCAAAACAGCCGCCGGTAAATTGTTTACCTCTGTTATATGTCCGGGCTTCACAAAATCCACCTTTTTTTCATCAAAATGATCTTTGCCCGGTTTCAGGCAAATCGTAAACGTCATACCCCCGGCCGGGTTATTGGCAGCCCTGATACTCCCCTGGTGGCTATTGATCAGCTCTTTAGAAAAGGCCAGGCCAATGCCGGTTCCCTTTGGTTGATTGGGCTGATTTGAAGCGCCTTCATAATAAAGCTTAAAGATCTGTTCCAGTTTATCTTCAGGCACACCCGGGCCTTCGTCAATTACTTTGATACAGATCTCCTCCTGCTGTTCAATAACAACCGTTATATTTTTCCCGGCGGGAGAAAACTTAAAGGCATTAGCCAGCAGGTTATAAACCACAATATCAATTTTCTCGGCATCAACCCAGGCCATCAACACCGGGCTCTCACTTTTAAATGTCAGGTTGATCTGCCGTTCATGCGCCAGTTCGGTAAAATAGTTTAAGGTCTGTTTAATCAGGGCAATCAGGTCTATCTCTGCTACCTGCAAGCGGGCACTGCCGCTTTGCAATTTCCTGAAATCAAGCAGTTGATTGATAAATCTTACCATGCGGTTGGCATTTTTATTAGCCAGGCTAACATGTTCCCTGCCTTTCTTTGATAACTGTTCGTGGTTCAGCACCTGCTCCAACGGGTTAACGATCAGGGTAAGCGGCGTCCGCAACTCATGCGATATATTGGTAAAAAACTGCAGTTTCAGTTCGGCCAGTTTCTGTTCAACGGTAACACGGTTACGCAGGCGTATCATGGTAAAAATAATGCGCCGGGCTATTTCAATAGCTATGCCCGCCAGAATAATATAAATAAGGTACGCCCAGTAGGTTTTCCAAAACGGAGGCAAAATGGTGACCGCCACACTCCTTTCGGGCGTATTTTTAAAAAGATAACTGCTCACGCTTTTAACCCTGAACGTATAATTGCCGGGGGGCACATTGGTGTAAACCGCCTGCCGTAAATTCCTTACCTGGTTCCATTGCTTATCAAAGCCTTCCAGCTTGTAGGCATACCATATTTTGTGCGTTATTTTATAATCCAGCACCGTATAATCGATGCTGAACAGGTTTTGGTTGTATTTCAGCTCTACCTCATTCGTATGATCGATAGCATATTTAAGTGGCGAACCCGGGTTTGCCGGTACAATGCTTTTATTAGCGATCTGGAAATCTGTAAGCGCGATATTGGCGGTATTGGCGCTGCTTGCAACATGCAGCGGATCAAAAGCGATAAAACCATCACCACAACCGATATACAAATTACCTGAGGCCGACCGTACAGCCGCGGATTCGGAAAAAGGTGTTTGCGGCAGGCCGTCGTCGGTATTATAGTTTTTAAATACTTGCGTAAGCGGGTTAAATTCGGACAGGCCGTTTTCGGTAGCCAGCCAAAGGTGGCCGCGGCGATCGCTGGTAATGCTCAGGATAATATCGTTAGGCAAGCCATTAGCCGTGGTATAAACCTTAAAACTTACTTTATCCTGCAGGTTAAAATTGGTGATGGCTTGCTGCAGGCCGCCGCCGAAGGTGCCCAGCCACATGGTGCCGCCCGCATCGCGGCAAATGTATTGTACATCGTTATTGCCTAAAGACGCAGCATCGCCGGGCTGTTTGGTATACCGTTTAAAATTGAAGTTACTGATCCCCTGATCGGGGTTAAAAATAACCAGGCCGTTGGTACTGGCAATCCATATATTCCCTTTAGGGTCTTCCTGCAAATGCCGGATGCCGTTAGCACGGGCCAACTCATAATTCCTGAACGCGTTCTTCGGACTTTTAAAAGTGACCTTGTTGCCATCACGCACTACCCTATTTAAACCGCCGCCAAAGGTACCCAGCCAAAGCCGGCCTTTATGGTCTTCAAATATGGTGTAAATATTGTTATTGCTGATGCTGTTAATATCTTTAGGATCATTAACATACGTTGTAATTTGATAATGCGCCGAATCATTTTCCAAGGGCCTGGCCTGTATGAGTCCTTGTCCCTTGGTACCCAGCCAAATCGTTTTGTCTTTGCTCTCGTAAATGCAGTAGGCCTTTAGCTGGTGCCGCGGCGGCAGGTTAACCAGCGGATCGCTTAAACGAATGCCGTTTTTATACAAATAAATATGCCCGGCTTTGTTGCCAACCCAAAGCCGGCCGTTATGATCTTCGCAAAGCGCCCTTACCTCGTTGGTAGTTTTGGTAACCGAACCCTGATCGATCAAATATTGTTTAAATACATCGGGCTGTAGGATTACCTTGTTAATTCCCCTGTCGTACCCGCTAAACCACAAAACGCCGGCAGGGTCGGCGTAGATCACGGTCACCACGTTAGAGAACTTTTGGTCGGGAGAACCCGGCTCATTATGGAAATATTCTACCCTGTCAGCAGCGCGGTTATAATAACCAAAGCCCCCCTCTACCATACAAACCCATAAAACATGATAAGCATCTTCAAAAGCCTGGTAAGTAGTATGTATGGTTTTGGCCTCGGCATCCTTTTTTTGGGTAAACAGCTTATAGGTGGCATTAGCCGGATCATATTTCAGAATGCCCCGTTCGGGCTGTATCCACAGCAGGCCATACCTGTCCTGGTAGATCTTGTTCAGTTCCTTATATTCCTTTATCCTGAAACTAAGCTGATGCTTAGCGGGGTTATATTCAATCAGCCCTTTTCCTGCCGTGGTGAAATACAGCGAATGGTTCTTTGCATAATAAACCGCATTGATAGCTGTGCCGGCCACCAGGTCAACCGTGCTGATGTTTTTCGACCGGAGGTTGTAGCTGAAAAGTTTGCCCTGTTGGGTACCCAGGTATATATCATCGCCATGTTGTGTAATGCAGGTAAAAGATTGATCGGCGTATAAGCCCGGTAGTTTTACCTGATCGTAATTACCCGCGCTTGCTTTTTTCAGGCAGTAAATCCCTGCCGAGGTGCCCAGCCATAGCTGCTTCCGGCTATCCTCAAATAAAAAATTGATCTCATTGTTATTGAGATGAAAATTGCCTTTTTCCGCCTTACCGAATGCTTTAATAATGGGCAGATCCTGCCTTGCCGAATCGCCGTAAGCACATAAAGCGCCATGCCCTGCCGAGAGTAGCCAGGTATCGCCGTTGGATACCGGTACAATACGGTCTACCACTATATTTTTTACAAACCGGGGGGCGTGTAAGCCCTGTATGGCTAAAAACTTTTCGGTCTTTTTGTTAAAAAGGTAGATCTTATTATCAAATGTTTTTATCCACAGGTAGCCCTGCTGGTCTTCAGATATCAGCCTGATCTTATTATTCTCCAGGCTTGAATTATCACCGGGCATGCCTTTGTAGGCCACAAATGTGTGCCCGTCAAAGCGGTTCAGGCCGTCCCAGGTACCAAACCACATAAAGCCCTCTTTATCTTTCAGGATACAGGATATGCGGTCGTGCAGCAGGCCATCCTCGGTAGTATAATGTTTAAGGTTGTACTTGGGCTGCGCAACTGCTGGTAAAATGCACGGCATAGCCATAACAAGCATGCAGCAAATACGTGAAACCAGGCGTGGGACGAGCATGAATTACCGGGATTATAATTGAATGGTAAATATCGTTAATAAAGCAGGATGACTGCAAGGAAAAGTTTACAGCCACCAGAATATTACGTTTAAATACAAAAGCCCGCCCTTTTGGGGCAGGCCTTTAGCAACTATAATTAACTGAACACTTACAAATTAAACATCACCTTAGCCAGCACTATCCTTCCGGGGATAGTGTAGGTGCTGGAGGTATATACGTTGGCGGATAAATATACCGCGGTGTAATTTTGAGTATTAAACAGGTTTTGGGCTGTTAACTCAATATCCAGCTTGGTTTTGTTGAATTTGTAACGCAGGGAAGCATCGGCAAACATGTACTTCAGATCGGCTGAAGCGGCCTGATGGGTATAGTAATGATCGCCGGAAAGGCTGCAATACAGGTTGTTAACCGGCGAGTAATATACCGATGCCGTTTGTATCAGGCGGTCAAACTTACTGCTGGTTGCTACCGCTGATGATTTACTGGTAGTTTCGCTAAAATTAGCCTTATAGCTAAAATTCACCTTTTGGCTTACTTTGGTATCGGCACCTACGCCAAAATTGGTTGATACGGTTTTGTAAGGTAAGGTAATACCGTTTTGTATTTGATTGAGTTTAGTAGTGGCATAACCTACGCTTGCGCTAAGTGTAGTGCGCAAATCAAAATTATATTTGCTAATGTTCCCGCCAAAGTTCCAGGTATCAATATTATTATCAAAAGGCAATACAAGGCGTTGTGTGATATTGTTGTTCAGGATACTGGAGCTGATGGTATTGGCATAGATATGACTATAGGTTGCATTCAGACTAAAAAAGAACAAGGTGATAGCTTTATGATAGTTAAACCCTAAACCTGCAGTTTGGCTCTGGCGCTCGGTCAGGTCGGCATTGTTAGACATGATGCTGCGGTAATTGGTCAGGATAGATCCCCTGTAAACATCCTGTATGTTACCTATCTGATTCCTGAAACCGTAGTTCAGCGTAAAGTAATTCTCGATACCACTTTGGTATTTCACCGAAAGGCGGGGGTTAAAATACAAGCGGGTAAGGCTTTCATCCAGCTTATAATGCGCATCGTTATAAGTGGTGCGTTGCAAACTCAATGGCAGCGTGGCGCTTATTTTCACAATCTTACCCGGCAAATCATACTGCGCTTCGGCGTATAGTTTTTGGCGCGTCCAATCCAGGTTATTGCGGGCGCTGTCTGCAACCAGGTTATAGGTGTTATTTAGCTGTGTAGCCGTCAGGTCGGATGTCAGCGTTTGCGATTGCAGGCTGAAACCCGCTTTATAACTCTGCGTAATGGTACGTGGTATTTTGTATGATATATAGTTATTGGTAAACCAGGTAGGGATATTGGTATTTTGCGTGAGTAACGAATAGTTAGTACCATGGTTAAATATTAACGGGTTGAGGTTAGGCTCTATCACACGGTTCTCGGGCTCGTTAGTACGGTTGATGTAACTGTACAGTTCAATGATATTATTGGATTTAAAGGTATTCATGTAACTCAACTGATTGCTGAAATCGGCCAGGTTATCCTTAAATGTTTGGTTAAGCGGCACGTTATTACTGATCAATGCCGAATACGATGAATTATGGCTGTAATCTGCCGTAAGGCTTTCGTTTAAATAATACTTATCCTTATTAATGTTCACCAAAAACTGGCCGTGCAGTAAATCGGGACGGCGGTTATTACGCTGGATTTCACTATAGCGAACGGTATCCTTTGGCAAATAGATCTCGCTGAACTTACGGTAATCCTGGCGTTGATCATCCCTCAGGTATGAGAAATTGGTGCGCAACTGTACTTCCTTTTTCAGGTTAACCAGATTATTCAAATTAATGATGCCCGATTTATTGAACAAATACCGGTTACGTGGCAGGTCGGGATCGCCGGCGGTACCCAGGGATAACACGGTGCCGGGTTTATCATTATCAATACGCGCCAGGTAATCACCCATATTGTGCGATACCAGATCGTTACTGATATCATAACCTGTGTTATTACCTTTGATGTAATTGATAGCCTTGTATTTATCTTTAAACATCATAGCGTTCAGTTCGGCGTAGTAGTTGCCAGGTAAGCCGGCCCCTATTGTCTCCTGCCCCACCAGCTGCAGTTTAGCATCCTTTTTCATGGTAAGGTTAAGGGCCACATCTTCGCTCACCACTTTATCCTTCAGCATTTTGATAGGCTGATGATTTTCCATCACCTGCACCTGGTCAACCACACCGTTAGGGATGGTGTTGGTGGCTATGTTATATTTATCATCAAGCAGGTTATCGCCGCCGATGTATAGTTGTGATATGGCTTTACCGTTATAACTGATCTTGCCATCCTTGGCTACATCAATACCGGGCAGTTTTTTAATTACATCGCCTATCACCCTATCCTGCGGACTACTAAAATCAGACACCTTATAGCTCAGCGTATCACCGCTGAGGCGTAACCGTGGGTTTTTATTTTTAATAGTAACCGTTTGCAGTTGCTGTACAGATGCCGAAAGTTTAAAGTTATACGGTGTGGTAAAACCGGTAACCGGCTTGCTTTCTTTTTTAAAGCCTACACAGCTTACTTCCAGCTTCAGTGCGGTTTTATCGGCATCGGCAGGTACCTGCAGGGTATAGGCCCCTTTCTCGTTGCTGGTAGTGTAGGCTATGATGAGATTGCTGCCGCTTTTAAGGTTGATGCTGGCAAATGACACGGGCTTGCCCAGGCTATCTAAAACTATGCCTTTAATGCTTTGGGCATGACAAAGCACTGTCATCAGCATCCATAAAATGAATACTCCAGCCCATTTATTTAGGGTACTCATTTCTTTTCGGGTAGTTCTAAAGGGTTGTTAATTACCGGGCCGTTACCGCTTACATTTACCTTCATAGAAGTAGTGGGTGCACCGGCGCCGCCTCCCTGAACAACACGCATGCCGCCGCCGTTCATGCCCGAACCGGCCATCATACTGTTCATAAATGCCTGCGGGTCCTTTTTCATAGCGGCTAACAAATCGTTATATTGCTTTTCGGTGGTTTTCACGGCATTATCGGGGATTGCAATTACGTTAGGGTCTGTATCATCATCCATGCCACCTAACTTAATAACTGTTGTTCCCATTGAAACGGCTGGCGTAGCCGGTTGTGCTGCTTTATCAGTTTTTACCGCGGCTTCCATGCCATCAAACTTAAATTCCACTTCCTTTTTTGCATCATAAGCTTCAACAATTAAGCCGGGTAAACCGCTTAACTTCCACGGACCGGCGTGGAAGGGCAGATCGGGACAAAACCAGGCTGTATAATCGCGGCCTTTAAAATGAGCGGTAGCTTTTTGACAGTGCAGTGTACCAAAACTCATGGTATCGGCGCTGATAGTCCATTTGATCAGCGGCATCGGCTCTTCTATTTTATAATTGGTGATCAGCAGTTTCTCTTTGCGGATCATTTTATTCTCCAGCGGGAACTGGTAAATTTCTGTTGATGTAATACCACCGCCGGTACGTTTAATGTTGATATTACCAGGCATGCCACCGTTAGCGGCAATTTGGTCGGCTACTTGCTTACGCACCATCGCGTCCTGCAACTTACGGTCATAGCTTTTATAGGCGCTGGCGCTTTGCCCCAAAAACAATATCATATTTTCGGTATACGGTTTATCTTTAGCAGTGGTATCGCGTAAGTGCGAAAACTTATAGTGTACTACGGCTTTGGCGGTATCCGTTTTTTGTGCTTTCACTGCAAAGACGGCAAGTAAAGCAACTGTTAAAGTGAGTAGTCGTTTCTTCATGACTTGTGATGTTTTAGTTTAAAGATATCCGGGGATGATCAAATTTTAATTATACCCAAATATAGAAACGAAAATTCCGTATACGAAATTTTCGTAGATATTTAACATATTTTAACAAAACAAGCTTTAGATTAACATACCGTACCAAATTTGAGTATATGAATAACAGGATAGTTTTTAATCCCCGCCAACATTTGCACCGGCGAATACTAAATCACATATTTTGACCGAACGCATTTTGTACAAAAGTATCTTTTTACAGGCAGCCAAAACAATAAGGTTTTAATAATATACGGTCTTTTTATCCGTGTATTCAATGGGTTACCGCATTTATTACAGTTGTATTTTTTCGACAATTGTATTTTATCAGTTTCCATGATAAATGTAGTTTTGGATAATTAATAACAATGCAGAAATAAATATACATTTAGTCAAAAATACTAAGGGTTTATGAAGATAATGTGAGTTTGATATAATCATATCCAATAGTTTATTATGCGCGATTACAGTTCTATAAGTCCATCGGCTAAAACCCTTTTACTGCTGAAGGGCCTTACTGATATCCCTTTTATTGCCGATGCGGTGGAGCTGATTTGGGGCAGCAGCGCCATAACTGCGCTGGATAACAGGATCAGGGACGAGGTTTTTTTAAAACGGCTACTCCACTTTGAATTACGTTACAAATCAATTGATCACCTGCTGGAAACACTTGGCGGCCATAATATATTAGAAATATCCTCCGGCTTTTCGTTCCGCGGGTTACACAGAGCGGTTAACAACCCTGCGGTAACTTATATTGATACCGACCTGCCCGAAGTAATTGAAACCAAAAAACAATTGACCGAACAGCTGATCGCGCAGCAAAACCTCAGCTTAAAAGGCACCCTGCTCACCCTGCCCATGAATGCGCTGGACGAAGACAGCTTTATAGCGCATATCGGCAAATTGCCATCCGGACCTGTAAATATTGTTAACGAAGGCTTACTGGTTTACTTAAATACTGAAGAAAAAACCCGTTTATGCCAAATTATTCACCACATTTTATCCGAACGTGGCGGTTATTGGATCACTGCTGATATTTATATCAGAAAGGATATTTCTGCATATACGGCAAACGATCATTTCAGCGATTTCCTAAAGGCGCATAATGTAGAAGGTAATAAATTTGAAAGCTTTACCCAGGCCGAACGCTTTTTTAACGGGTGCGGATTTAAGATCCATAAAAAGCCGGAAAGGATTTCCGGACAGCTATCAGCCTTAAAATATATTAACCCGGCCGATATGCCCGACCTGCTAACACAAGCCGCCAAAATTGGCCGGATCAGGGAAACCTGGGCGCTGGTACCTATGTAGCAGCCTCTTATTCAGTCTTCATCTTTTTCTCTGCTGCCGCTTTGTACTCGTATTCGCCGCCTAATAAAAAGCCCCATGGTTTCAAGCTCTCTATCCTGTCGAATATGATCTTCAGGATAGCAATAGCCGGGATAGAGAGGAACATACCCGACAGGCCCCAAAGCATTTCGCCAATGATGATCCCTAAAAAAGTGATCAACGCGTTAAGGCGTACTTTTGAGCCAACCACCATAGGCAGTATTACGTTAGAATCTATGATATGGATACCCAGTACGCTGACAGCTACGATAATGGTATTGCTAATATTGCCGGTGGCAAAAGTAATTAACGAACTAAGCAGTAGCGCCGTAAAAATGCCGATATAGGGGATAATGTTAAACAAGCCCGTAATAATGCCCAGTAGCAAAAAGTATTTTACGCCCACAAAGTAAAAAATGGTGCAGGCTGCAATAGATACGATCAGCATCTCGATCAGTAAACCTACTATGTATTTCCGGATGATATATTGTACATTCTCAACAATATCAAACACTATGTTCGAGTTTTCTTCGCGAAATACCCATATGAAAAAGCGGAGTAACAGGCGCCTGTAAAGCAGCATAAAAAAGGTAAAAATGATAATGAACGCGTAAAACAAAAGCAGCGATGATACCGCGCCAAAGGTTGTGCTCAGTACGCCGGGACCATCAGCAATAATATCTTTAGTAGTTTTATTTACATATGCAATTTGCTTGTAAGAACTGATATGGAACTGATCCCTGATCGCGCGTCGTATCGTTCCCACGGTTTCCAATACCTGCTTTTGTAGCTGGGGCCAGTCGTCGCTTAGCACAGAAATTTGTGACCCTACCACATAGGTGAGGCCTGCAATAAACAGCACTACTAAAATAATGGATAAAAACGCCGCTATACTACGCGGCAAGCGGAATTTCCGTTCAAAAAAATTGCAAACAGGCAGTAACAATATGGCAAACAGCAAACCGAACATCATAGGGTCCAACACTTCCTTACCCAGGATAATGAGATAGCCGAGCGCTATTATCCCGATAAGTACCAATGAAAGCCGTTCGTAAAAAGGAGCGATAAGTTTTTTTGTAGTCATGCGGATGATTGATCAGGGGTTTAACACTAATATACACTATTAGTTTTAGGCCGATACTATCCGCTTCAGTATTTGCCCGATAAATTTATCCATAACCCCGGCCGGGTCTTTACTGAACACGTGATTGGCGCGGTTAGCCAGTATAACGTTAAAAGATATGGCCTGATGACCTAAGCTACCGGCCAGCCCATATATGCCCGCGGTTTCCATTTCCAGGTTGGTAATACGCTCGTTATTATAATTAAATTGCCGTATGGTACCCATCAGCCCGGGGGTTAAAGATTGCGCCCTCACCTGCCTGCCCTGGGGCGCGTAAAAGCCCGGCGCGGTAATGGTTATACCCTGCGGCAAATCACTTGCCAATGATTGCAATAATTTTGCTCCTGCTGGGGCAAAATAAGGTTTTAAGCCATAGTTAGCAGGTAGGGCCGACTTAAATGCATCCAGCAACTGCTGTTCATCAACGCTTAAATTTTGCAGGTAATAGTGCATCAGCGCATCCAGTCCAAAAGCGGCCGATGATACCAGTAATTCATCCACTGGTATATCCGCCTGTACCGCGCCCGATGTGCCTATACGGATGATATCCAGGCTTTTCAGTTCGGGATTTACTAACCGGGTTTCAAAATCGATATTGACCAATGCATCCAGCTCATTAAAAACAATATCGATATTATCGGTACCTATACCTGTTGACAGTACCGTTAAGCGCTTGCCGCCCAGGCTGCCCGTGTGGGTAATAAACTCGCGTTTGCCTTTTTTTAATTCAATGGTGTCAAAGTACTTGCTCACCTCGCCTACCCGGTCGGGGTCGCCTACGGTAATAACGGTATCGGCTACATCGCCGGGTAACAGGTTAAGATGGTAAATACTGCCGTCGGCATTCAGTATCAGGTCGGTTTCCGAAATTCTTTGCATGGTTATATTTTCATGGGATATTCAAATATATGTTTTTTTAAAACCGTACATTTATTAAAACATCAAACAGGTTATGATGCCACACGGCCCTGATCCCAAAGCGCTGTATCCCATGAAGGATTACCGCAAGCTAATTTTCCTTAAAAATATCATCACCCGCAAAAATATTGAAGTTGGCGATTATACCTATTACGATGATGTCGACGATCCGCTGGGGTTTGAAAATAACGTGCTGTACCATTTTGATATGCTGGGCGATAAGCTGATCATCGGTAAGTTTTGCGCCATCGCATCAGGCGTTAAGTTTATTATGAACGGCGCTAACCATCAGATAGAACCTATCTCCACCTTCCCCTTTGCCATATTTGAAAATGGCTGGGAAAAGATCAATGAGGGTGTTGATCTGAAAAAAAAATACCCGCATAAAGGCGATATCATTATTGGTAACGATGTTTGGCTGGGGTATGAAGCCTTGATTATGCCGGGTGTTAAAATAGGTAACGGGGCCGTAATAGCCAGCAAATCGATTGTGACCAAAGATGTACCCGACTATGCCATTGTGGGGGGCAACCCCGCCAAAATCATCCGCAAGCGCTTTGATGATGCAACTATTGCCCGCCTGCTTAAAATTGCCTGGTGGGAATGGCAGGCCGATGTTATCACCGAGCATTTAAGCATCATTAATTCGGTGGATGTGGATGCGCTGGAGACTGTTGGTTTAAATAATTGAGGTTTTGGGCTAAAGCCCCGGTCTTTTCAATCGCTCTCCGTTGGCTAAAGCC
Source organism: Mucilaginibacter sp. GW821-FHT07H05 (assembly GCF_059418485.1). Taxonomy (NCBI): domain Bacteria; kingdom Pseudomonadati; phylum Bacteroidota; class Sphingobacteriia; order Sphingobacteriales; family Sphingobacteriaceae; genus Mucilaginibacter; species Mucilaginibacter sp. GW821-FHT07H05. The sequence continues at coordinate 307,119 of NZ_JBWKPY010000001.1, read as the reverse complement.
AACGGCAATGAATATTTATATAAATCCTTCTTTGTTTTATCTATCCCATTCATTGCCGTCCCATTTATGGGACGGAACAAGTGCCGCATTTATGGGGCTTTAGCCAAACAAACTCCAGGCATATTTTGGCAAATATTTTGCTTATAAATAACTATTAAACACCTTTATTATGGCAAAGTATTCAGAAAAAGCAGGAGAAAAGGTTGAAAAAACCATGCACGAGATGAAAGAAGGAAAGCTAAAAAGCGGCAGCGGTAAAAAAGTGACCTCTAAAAAACAAGCCGTAGCCATCGGCTTATCCGAAGCGCGGAAAGCTGGCGCTAAAGTGCCGAAAAAGGATTAAAAAAAGAAAGCCGCGTTAAGCGGCTTTTCTTTTTTTAATAATATGTCATTGCGAGGTACGAAGCAATCGCGAACTATACAGATCGGTTCTGCAGATGTGCGATTGCTTCGTACCTCGCAATGACATGGTGTTTTTTAATTACGATTTCACATTGAACGATACCAAGGCATCGCCCCATACGAATGAAATCTTGCCCGATTTTTCTACAGAGAATTTAAATCGCTCGGCAAATTTCTTAGCTTTTTGGGTTTTAACTGTAAACTTAAAAAGATCGCCGTCTTCATCGTGATTAGTACCCCAGTTTGTTGTGTTTTTGTTAATGATGATCACCCATTCATCCTCGCCAGGGATTGACCAGATGCTGTATTTACCCGCAGGTAACTCATTACCTTCAATTTTAACATCTTTGCTAAAAGTAATGGCTGTTTGCTCGTTAGCGCCTGTGCGCCAAAGCTTCCCGTAAGTTGCAATTTCTTTACCCAGGGTGCGGCCCTTAATACCGGGTTGGCTATAGGCAATAGTAACATCTACGCCACCTTTTATTGTGCCTCTAACAGTATCCGGCGGACTTGGTTTTTGCTTAACTTGTGCCGATGCGCCAATGGCTGTAAACATTAAGCCAGTGATTAATGTGAGAAAGAATAGTTTTTTCATTGTTTGCAGTTTTAACGAAATTAGTTAATATAATTTTTATTCATATAATTTATTATTCAGCCAATTGTAATTTAAGCAGCTGCTTTTTATGAGAAAAGTAATGATCATCCACAATCGCAAAATAAGCGCTTAATGCTTTGTTTAACGTGCCAATAGCAACTTCATTGTACATACTGGTATAATATACCAGGTTTTTCCCTAAATAAGCCTCAATAGCTTCCTTATACTCGGGCAATATGGATGTGCTGTATAAATGGTCATCCAGCAAGGTTTTCATGTGTGGTTTAAAATCCTTTTCTAAAGCGTATACCAAATCCAGTGTATGTTCAATATCATTAGGATGCATGTTGGTATAAATGGGGCTGATGGTATCTATCAGCTTTTCATACCTGGTCAAATTAGCTATAGTACGCTGCTGGCAGGCAAAAAAATCATTGTAAGCATCGGCTATCTTTTGCGGCTGAGCAGCATGGTGATAAAAGTACAGGAACATTTCCTTATCCGTTTCCTTTAGCTGATCTTCGGTTTCGGCAAGTTCGGTTTGCAAATACTTTTCAATGTTTGGCGCATCAATTTGGTTGTATTTTATACCTTTAAAATCAAAGGTTTTCACCTGGTCGCCTTCGTAAATTGCTTTTACGGTAGCCATATCCCCTTTAATCCCCTTAATGCGCGCGGGTAAATTAATGCGTTCATCATTCAGCCATTCGTTAAAGCTGATGTTTGTTTTTTGATATGGCCGGGCTGTCAGTTCATCTATATCAAATTCGGTTAAGTAGCGCCCGTCGTGGTAGCCTTTATACGCTTTGCTATAAGAATTTTCCTCGGTTTTTTGATCGAATATTTGTTTAGCGGTGGCCGTATCGATCACGTCGTAAGGTTCGGATACACCTTCATACACCATATTGCTTAAACGTAACTGCAACTCTTCCGGATGGTTAAACAAACTCCAGGCTGGCAAATCGGTTGTATCGGTAATCACGTTAATGGCGTTTAAGTGCTGCTCCCGCTCGTCGATAGAGGGGTGCGACGACCATTGATCGGCAATTACTATTTGGGTATTATTCAATACCGCCAGTTTCTTATCTATCATGGGAATCCCCGCCGCATCGGCCTGCAATTGGTTATTGGCAGCAAATAAGCTCATTACTGCTACGTGCTGCGGATAAATATTATCCGGGCGCTTTTTATCCTTGGCCAGTATATTTAGATAATTAAATGTACTGTCGTAACATACCTGGGATAGTTCTATACGGCGTAGTGAGTTAATGGTGTGATTGGATCCGGTAACATAAGCCGAAACCGCGTCGGCATGGAATTCCATCTCGCGCGATAGCTTGAGGTAACTGCGGTTAACTACAACGTATATTTTTTTCAGCAGGGCCTGTATACCTTTAATAACCTGTATGTTAATGTAAATGCCCAGCCTGATAAATGAATGGACGTTACCAAGCGTATTTAGGGTTTGCGCATAGCCTTCGTTATCATACAGCATATTATAAATAACACGGTTCATGTTATAAGTATAACTGCCAAATTTCATGCTCCGCTGCGAAAAATGCCCAAACTCGTGGGCCATTACAGCCTTAAACTCCGACAGGTTTAAGCAATTCACCAGGCCCAAACCTATCTGCAAATTCTTTTTCACCGGGAAAAACATGCTCCAAAAGGTAGAGTTATAAAATACACCCGCATTAACATTTGCTGTAAGGAAGATCTTTTTAGGGAAGGGCGACTGGGTTTCGGTAGTCAACTGCCTGATAAAGGCGAACAGTTCGGGTTGCTCCTGCGCTGTAATTTCAAGCATGCCCGATACGTCGGTTTTGTTGCTTTTAAATATAAACTTCACCAAAAAATAAAGCAACATTACGCCGGATATGATGAAGCCCGCCCCTATTGCCAGCGTAACAAAACTGGGATAAATATACATTAACCCTAAACCTGCCCCACCAAATGCAATAGCAATGGCCATGGCGCCTATCAGCATTAACACATAAACTACTACAAAAAGCAACATGGCCAGTGTTACATTCACCACACTTTTTTTAAATGTTGCCGATGGTTTAATTACCTCCGGGTCAACATTTACCGGCATAGGCGGATAGTTGATAGGATTATTCATGAACGTTTTTTATCGCGATGTAAAGGCATCCATCATGTCCATCAGCACAATAGCCTCTTCAATGGCACATGGATTAGGTTGTTTGTTATTAAAATAAGCCACCATATTTTTAATATGTGGTTGTTGTATATGTTGCGGGTGCTCAAAAGTCACGGTCTGCTTATCCTCTTCATTATACCAGCTTACCGTTTTCCCAAAAAACGGGAACGATATTTTGCCTTTAGTACCCACCATCTCGCAAATATCAACCGATTCGCTTTCGGCCACATTAAAGCACCACGAACCGTTAACCACCACGTTATTTTTAAAAACTATTTGGCCGCAAACATGGTCATCAGACTGGTTTAAGCCCGATTGGTTTAATGAGTAACCCTGGTAGTTTTTTGGTTCGCCAAAGTAATACAGCATCAGGTCGAGCTGATGCGGAGCCAGATCATGAAAATACCCGCCGCCTGATAGCGCCGGGTCAACCCGCCATTGATGTTTTACGTCGGCAACAAGGGCCGGTTTGGCGCTTTGCCACATCCTGATCTGCACAGTCCTCACATCGCCTATGGTTTGCTTGTCCAGCAGATCTTTAATATATAAAAACATGGGTACAGCGCGGCGGTAATGCGCCACTGTTAGTTTTGCCCCGCTTTTTTTTACCGCATCGGCTATTTGCCTTGCTTCGGCGGCGTTAAGGGTAACCGGTTTTTCCACATATACATTTAAACCCCGGCTTAAGGCTTCCAGGGCATAAGGCATGTGCGATGACGGCGGCGTAGCAATATATATCGCGTTAATATCCGTGTCATCCATTAGTTGATTAGCATCATCATACCATTTGCTTACCTGGTGACGAGCGGCATAATCGGCTGCTTTTTCGGCATCGCGGCGCATAACGGCTATTAACTTGCTGCCCTCAATTTTTTGGAATGCTGGCCCGCTTTTCACTTCGGTTACATCGCCGCAGCCAATAATTCCCCAATTAATATCGGCCATTGTTTATTTTAATATGGTTTCAATTTTAGCTAACTCTTCTGCCGAAAACTGGATATTATCCAGGCATTTCAGCGAGTCTAACAGTTGCGCGGGCCTGCTGGCGCCTATCAGTACCGATGTTACCCTTTCGTCTTTCAGCAGCCATGCCAGGGCCATTTGGGCAAGGCTTTGTCCGCGTTGCTTAGCGATATCATTTAGCTGATTGATCTGGCTCAGCTTTTGATCGGTCAGCATTTCCTTTTTAAGGAATGCTCCCCTTGCCGCGCGCGAATCTTCGGGGATACCGTGCAGGTATTTATCGGTCAGCATACCCTGCGCCAGGGGCGAGAACGGGATACAGCCTACCCCTTCCTTACCTAAAACATCCATCAGGCCGCCTTCTACCCAACGCTCAAACATCGAATACTTGGGTTGATGGATTAAACATGGCGTACCTAAATCTTTCAAAATAGCGATTGCCTGCGCGGCTTTTTCGGCCGGATAGTTGGATATGCCCGCATAAAGCGCCTTCCCCTGCCGAACGATCAGATCAAGTGCCGACATGGTTTCCTCCAGCGGGGTATCCGGATCGGGACGGTGGTGATAGAAAATATCCACGTATTCCAATCGCATACGCTTCAGGCTTTGGTCAAGACTGGATACCAAATACTTTTTTGAACCCCAATCGCCGTAAGGGCCATCCCACATGGTGTAGCCGGCCTTACTGCTAATAATCAGTTCATCACGGTAAGCGCCGAAATCTTCTGCTAATATCTTACCAAAATTAGTTTCGGCTGATCCGGGCGGCGGACCGTAATTATTGGCCAGATCGAAATGGGTAATACCGTTATCAAAGGCGGTGCGCAGTATCTTGCGGAAATTTTCTTCCACATCCACACCCCCAAAGTTGTGCCACAACCCCAATGATATGGCCGGGAGTTTAATGCCGCTGCGCCCGCAACGGCGGTATTGCATAGTATCGTATCGCTTGTCTGATGGTAGATAGATCATGATATAGTGGTTGCTGTTTTTACTTTTTAAAAATAGGTTTTTTATTGGATTTGATGGGGATGGTGTGGAACTTTCTGCAATGGGATAATTAACCACCCGTCGGCTGTGTCCTCACAGCCGACTCTTAGGTCTGCACCTGCAATCTGTTGCCAGTTCAAGCGTCCACGCTTGAACTATAATCCTGATTGAGCGTCCACGCTCACGTTCAATATTAAATTAAGCATGGACGCTTAATTTCGCACGAGTTCAAGCGTCCACGCTTGAACTGGCTAATGGAATACTCCCCCTTTAGGGGGCCGGGGGGGCTAATCAACCTTGCCGCAAACATCGTATCGGCTTTATGTTCATAGCCTTTCAGCACGGTTTGCTCTTCTACCTTCAAGCCTAATTCCTTCACTATAAAATCAACCACCGCTTCGTTCTCGGCTTTAAAAACCGAACAGGTGATATAAATGAGCGGCTTGCCGGGTTTAAGGTATTTTACTACGTTGCGCACAATATCCTGCTGCAGGCGGTTAAAAAAATCTATTTTGGTTTTGCTGAACTGGCTGATCATCTCCGGCGTACGGCCCCAGGTGCCAGCACCGCTGCAGGGCGCATCCAGGATGATCCCATCAAAGGCGTAATCATGCAGTTCAGGGTCTACGTTTTGAGTCAGGTCGATGATCTTCTTCTGATATTTGTGCAAGCCCGAGCGCTGAAAACGTTCGTCGAGATTAGCCAATACCGATTCGCGGATATCGGATACTACCAGTTTAATATTGGGCTCTAACTCATGCAGCAGCAGCGATTTACCGCCCGATGCGGCGCAGGCATCCCACCAGGCATCCCATTTATTGGGCTTAAAAAATCGCGCGGTTTGCTGCGATGAACTGTCCTGCACCTCAAACCAATGCTGTGCCGGGAAGATATTCTCTAACCGGGTACCGTTAGGCATGGAGAGGCAATTATTACCTTCATCCTTAAACACAACCCCTACCCTTGTCAGTTCGCTTTTTACCTGTGTTTCAAAACCCTTGCGTACCCGGATAAAAAGATCGGGCTGGGTGAAGAATGATTTCAGGAAGGCATCCTTATCTATCGAGGGGGATAACTGGTCTGTCCAGGGGAAAACATCTTCCAGCCTAAAACCGGGGTGAATGTCTTTCACCATTTGCATCTTTTTATCAATCGGCTGATCTATGCAAAGCGCCCATTCGGGCTTAAAATGCTGCAAAAAGGAATTAACCTGCGTATTGCATAAAAACTCGGCTACTATCAGCCGTTCGGCGGCAGGCAAATTGAGCAAGGCCTGGCCTAAACGAAAATAATTATAAACCAACCTGCCGGCTACTTTACGATCGGTTGAGCCCATTTGCTTGTTTTGCCTGTAAAACCCGGGCAGGAATTTACCCAGCGGGGTATCTGCCGGATATTCATCCAAAATGCGCTGAAAAGTTTTAAGCTGGTTCAGTGCTTTCATTCTACAGGTTTTAACTCAAAGTTGGCAAACTTGTATAATTTAACATGGGTATTTACATAACCCAAACCCGCCAGTTTTACAAAGTGAAAGGTGTTATGCAGGCCCTCATAATCGGGTAAATTCGGAAAGGATTGCCCGCCTGTACTGGCTAAGCGGCCAAAATACATACCCTCGTCATAGCCTTTTATAGCATATTCATGTGGTTCGGCATGGTAGGCCTTACGGAAATCTTTAATAAACTTTATTACCGCGGCCGATTTATAATTCACTTTATCGCCAGAACTGATATAGGTATTCAGCCGTTGCAGCAGTTCGGGTTTCAGATAATCCGCGTCCTCCCAGTTAGGATGGCCGAACAAGGTTACCGGGTAATGCTGTTTAGCCAGCATATCCAGCGATCGCAACGTGACCTGCAAAAACTGCTGATCGGTTGAGGGGACTACAAATATATTTTGTTCGGTTAAAGATAATTGGGGCAACAGCGCGCTTAAATTACCGCGTACTACAGTTACCTCAATCACTTTAATGCGTTTTTTGCTGAGACTGTCAATCGCCTTTTTAAATGGGACCGAGTACTTATTATCATCGCTATAGCCCGATTTCAGTATGAATACTTTTTTAGCTTTCAACTTAGCCTGGATATACCCGGCAACACGCCAGCAATGATATTCCAGCGGTGGTATCACCGTGATCAGGTTAGGGTTCTTATATTCCAGGGGAGACGCCGGCGAAAGCGGCGATACTACCATCCGCTTCAAATTCGGCGAAGCTAAACTAAAGCTCTTTACCTCTTCGGGATAAACAGGCCCTACAATCAAAGCGCTGGTGCGTACTTTGGTATTCAGCGCCAGGTTATGTGCCTGGGCGGTAGCATCGCGGGTATCAAATACCTGTAATTTAAAGTTACGATTACCAGCTGTTAACGAATCGAGCGCCAGTTTAAAGCCCTGGTAATATTCCACAGCCAAATCAGATTTTGTTAAGCCGCTACGGGCCGCGCCTTTGCTCAAATCCAATTCATCTAAATGGAACGGCAGCAGTAACGATATCAGCGTTGCCGGAGGCGGCGTTGGCGGTACAACCTTTACCTCAACAGGTTTCTTTGCAACAACACTATCAACAGGTTTTGGGGGTGTAACCACAGGGCGTATCTTGGGCGAACATGCCGCCAGCAGCAAGCCTATGGCTACAAACAGTAAGCGTTTATTCCCACTCAATTGTAGCAGGCGGTTTTGAACTAATGTCATATACTACCCTGTTAATTCCCTTTACGTTGTTAATGATCTCGTTACTGATCTTGGCCAGCAAGTCGTACGGCAGGTGGCACCAGTCGGCGGTCATCCCGTCTAACGATTCCACTGCGCGCAGGCACACTACGTTTTCGTAAGTGCGCTCATCGCCCATTACACCTACACTTTGTACCGGCAGATAAATAGCGCCCGCCTGCCAAACTTTATCATAAACACCGGCCGAGCGTAAATTGTTGATATAAATCGCATCAGCTTCCTGTAAAATTGCTACTTTCTCGGGTGTGATCTCACCTAAGATCCTGATGGCCAGTCCCGGGCCCGGGAAAGGGTGACGGCCTAAAATATTAGGGTCAATATCCAGTGCTTTACCTACACGTCGAACTTCGTCTTTAAACAAGGTATTCAGCGGCTCAACCACTTTCAGCTTCATAAAATCGGGTAAACCGCCCACGTTATGGTGCGATTTGATGGTAGCCGACGGCCCTTTAACCGATACAGATTCGATCACATCCGGGTAAATAGTACCCTGGCCCAGCCATTTTACGTCCTGCACCTGGTGTGCTTCATCATCAAACACCTCTATAAATACGCGGCCAATAGCTTTACGTTTCTTTTCGGGATCAGATAAGCCGCTCAGCGCATCGTAAAAACGTTGTTTGGCGTCTACTCCTTTAACGTTAAGGCCCATGTGTTTGTATGATTCCAGTACGCTTTCAAATTCATTTTTGCGTAACAGGCCGTTATCAACAAATATGCAATACAGGTTTTTACCAATAGCATGATGCAGCAATACCGCCGCCACCGATGAATCAACACCGCCGGATAATCCCAGCACTACCTTATCATCGCCTAATTTCTCTTTCAGGGCAGCAATGGTGGTTTCCACAAAGCTGTCGGGGGTCCAATCCTGTGTGCAACCGCAAATATCAACCAAAAAGTTTTGCAGCAATTGCTTGCCGTCCACACTATGAGTAACCTCGGGGTGGAACTGGATGCCGTAGGTTTGCGTGCCTGTTATTTGGTAGGCCGCCACCTTTACGGTTTCGGTACTGGCAATAATTTCGTAATCGGCAGCTATACTGGCAATCGTATCTGCGTGTGACATCCACACCTGCGAATTCTCGGGAATTTGCTTAAACAGCGGGTTGTCCTTTTTAATATAATCTAAGTTAGCACGGCCATATTCGCGTGTGCTGGAGGCCATTACCTCGCCACCGCCAAAATGGGCCATGTATTGCGCGCCATAACAAACGCCTAATAAAGGCAGTTTGCCGTGGATAGATTTAAAATCGTAATGCAGGGCATCTTCCTGGCGTACCGAGTATGGACTGCCGGACAGAATTACGCCTTTTACGGTTTCGTCAATTTCAGGCGGTTTGTTAAACGGATGGATCTCGCAGTAGATGTTAAGTTCCCTGACACGGCGGGCGATAAGCTGAGTGAACTGTGAGCCGAAGTCAAGAATGAGGATTTTTTCTTGCATGGGCGAAGATAGGGTTTTGCTTTGAAATTTGAAATTGAGATTTGAGATTTTATACTTTATGTCATTGCGAGGAGCCGTCAGGGAATGTGTAGTGGGGCTACGTGGCAATCCCATCCTTATATTTGCCACTTAGCTACGGAATACTACATCCCCCCTGCAAGCAGAGCCTTATGTTCAGCATTTCATTAGGCTGGGTAAATCAGCTATGAAAGCCAGTGGATGTTACTTTCTTTTTTCGCAAAAAAGAAAGTAACCAAAGAAAAAAACCGCGGCTTGGTTATCTTCTTCGAACAGTCAGTGCTTTGGCAGGGACAGTGGTACCCGAAGATTCCCGAGGCCGCATTTAGGACGGTTATTAAGGGTTCGTCACAATAGTATATGGCAAATCCAATCGGCCTTTGGCCGATTGGATTTGCTGCTCTTCTTATCCCCGACAGCGGTGAAGCTTCCGGAAAGATCAGGCAAAACGATGCTGGCCTGTGGGTGGAAAGGGTAAAGCGAATTTGCCTGAAGCGGGGCAATGCGCGAGCGAGAGCAGGGGCAAATTCTTGCGGCCCGTGGTTTTGCATGATGCGGGCAAAGGCCAGTGCGGCAAAGGAAGCATTAGCGCTGTCTTGATTTTTTTGGTTACTTTTTTTATCAAGAAAAAAAGTGACAGCCCTCCGCGGCAATTGAGCGGGCCTACGTTGATAAAGCACAAACCGGGCATAATAGAGCAAAACCACAATGCAATTTTTATCTTTACCCCCAAATGAATTTCCGCTTAGCTACCTTTAACGATATCCCCGAACTGCAAAACCTCATCGCCCTTTCGGTACGCGGTTTAAGCACCGGCTACTATACCGACAGGCAAATAGAAAGCTCTATTAAACACATTTTTGGTGTAGATAGCCAGTTAATTACCGATGGCACCTATTATGTTTTAGAACTGGACAATCAAATTGTAGCCTGCGGCGGCTGGAGCAAACGCAACACGCTTTACGGCGGCAACCAGTATAAAGAAAAGGAAGACCCGCTGCTCGACCCAGCCACGGATGCGGCCCGTATCCGCGCGTTTTTTGTGCACCCTGATTATGCCCGCCGGGGTATTGGCCGCAAAATGATCACCCTATGCGAACAGGCTGCCATGACTGCCGGGTTCAAATCTTTTGAATTGGGCGCTACCCTGCCCGGTGTGCCTTTGTATGAAGCTATGGGTTATACGGCGATTGAAAGAGTTGATGCACCTATGGCAGATGGTGAAATGCTGGGGATTGTGAAGATGCGGAAAGCGGTTTAAAACCTCGTTTAGCCCATGTTATTGCGAGGGCAAGTGGGCGTAGGGTGTCATGGTGAGCCCGTCGAACCATGGTGGGCAGGCCTCCGCACACACCCTTCGACAAGCTCAGGGTGACATGCCTGCAAATTGGAGATTGCCACGCTATCGCTCGCAATGGCAGTACTTTTTCTTTTTAAAACTTTTCCTCAATCCCCAACCCAAACAAAGCGAAATCATATTTCACCGGATCATTGGGGTCAAATTCGCGGAGGCGTTCGGTTAGTTCGACGGCGGTTTGCCAGTCGGTTTGTTTGCGGGTGATCAGGTTGAGTTTGCGGGCCACACGGTCAACGTGCAGATCGCAGGGCATGATCAGGTCGGCGGGTTTGATCTGGTTCCAGATACCGAAATCAACACCATCATCATCTTTACGCACCATCCAGCGCAGGAACATGTTCAACCGTTTGCAGGTTGATTTTTGCGATGGTGACGACACGTGCTTTTTAGTGCGGTGGGGAAAATCGGGCAGGGAAAAGAAATAGGTGCGGAAGTGGTTCAAAGCTATAGCCCCCCGGCCCCCTAAAGGGGGAGCAGGCAAATCAAACTCGCCCTTTAGGGGGTTGGGGGGCTTCGGTATAAAAGCATCCTCCAATGAGGTGAAGTTGGTGTAATGGTACCTGAAAAACGCGATAAAGTACAGCGTGTCAATATCGTTAAAAGTGCGGTGCTTAAAATGCAGCAGCTTTTTCAGGTCGGGCTCCTGGTGGTTCATGATGAAATCGTAAGGCGCACCATCCATCAGACTGATCAGCTCTTTGCATTTATTAATGATGGTAACCCGCTGTCCCCAGGCCAGGGTAGCCGCCCAAAATCCCATGATCTCGATATCCTGCTTTTTGGTGAACAGGTGCGGGATACAAACCGGGTCGTTAGCTATAAAGCCGGGCTGGTTGTATTGGGCAACTTTGGAGTCGAGGAAGGCTTTGAGGTTAAGCCCCCCAGCCCCCTGAAGGGGGAGCTTTTGAAGATCCTGCTTAAGCATAACCATTCCCCCTTTAGGGGGTTAGGGGGCTTAGCGCCTGTTTCAAATCCTCCAGCAAATCTTCCACATCCTCTACCCCTACGCTCAAACGCAGCAGGTTGTCAGTTACACCGACAGCTTCGCGGACTTCTTTGGGGATAGAGCCGTGGGTCATGCTTACGGGATGATTAATTAATGATTCTACACCGCCTAAGGACTCGGCCAGGGTAAATACTTTGAACGAGCCGGCTATGCGGAACGTTTCAGCAAGGTCGGCACCTTTCAGGGTGATGGAGATCATCCCGCCAAAATCGCGCATTTGCTTTTTGGCGATCTCGTGGTTAGTGTGATCGCTAAAGCCCGGCCAATAGATCTTGTCTACTTTAGGGTGCGTTTTCAGGTATTCGGCAATAACGCGACCGTTTTCGCAATGGGCCTTCATGCGCAGGTGCAGGGTTTTAATACCGCGCAGCACCAGGAAGCTGTCCATTGGCCCGGGCGTAGCGCCGCAGGCGTTATAAATAAACCAAAGGCGTTTGTACAGGTCTTCATCATTCAGCATCAGGGCGCCCATCACCACATCACTGTGGCCGCCAATGTATTTGGTAACCGAGTGCATCACGATATCGGCACCCAGATCCATCGGGTTTTGCAGGTATGGCGAGGCGAAGGTATTATCCACCACCAGCATCAGATTAGTTTCTTTGGTGATCTTTCCAATGGCTTCAATATCCACAATTTGCATGGTGGGATTGGTTGGCGTTTCTATCCAAACCAGTTTGGTATGCTCGTTGGTATATTGGCGGATGATCTCCGGGTCGGACAGATCCAGGAAATGAAACTTGATACCGTAGTTAGCGAAGATCTTGGTAAAGATCCGGTACGAGCCACCATACAGATCATTACCGGTAATCACCTCGTCGCCGGGCATTAACAGCTTCATTACGGCATCGGTAGCGCCCATACCGCTGGAAAATGCCAGTCCGTATTTAGCGTTTTCCAATGCGGCCAAACAATCTTCCAGCGCTTTCCGGGTTGGGTTGGTACCACGCGAATACTCGTAGCCCTTATTATCCCCCGGCGTTTTTTGCCAGTAGGTTGATGTTTGATATATCGGTGTCATCACGGCCCCTGTTGTAGGGTCGGGCTCCTGACCTGCATGTATAGCCTTAGTCGCAAATTTCATAGTAGCTCAAGCCCCCCGGCCCCCTAAAGGGGGAGCAATTAAAGTTTTCCTTTTAGGGAAAGGATAGTAATTAACCTATTGGTCAGTCACCGATATATTATTCAATAAAATATCAAGCCCATTTTTCATTACTTTACTTAACACATCAATTTCAGTGATATCAAAAGTGGGATTAGGGTTATCGGCTATAAAAACACCGCTTGCATCAAACAGTTTATCATATATGGTATTCCTAATATCTTCTTTTTCATCCCCTATAAAATCTTTATTTACTGACACTGCGACATCTGTAAATAAATTCCAAAGGTTCAGAAATAATTCACAATCAAATTTCCGAACCGACTGAAGCAACCACTGTTGTAACAGGTAAATGTTAAAATTAGTAATTTCGACATTCGATTCCTTTATGTTTTCCTGCCAGTACTTAAGCAATCCAACTTTTGTTTTGAAAGCGACTATTTTAAGATCCTCATTAACCAAAACCTCGTCCACCTCATCAGATATCCATATAATGTACAACTGCTGAAATTTAAGATCAAGGCAGATAACATAATGATTATCTTTAACCAATTGCATTAATAAGCACGGGCAAAAAGAACGCGCTGGCTTGAAGGCTTACCTGTTAAAATACATTTACCGGCCTCCTGTTTATTGTTCAAAGGTATACAACGGATTGTCGCCTTAGTTTCATCTTTTATTTTTTGCTCGGTTTCGGGCGTGCCGTCCCAGTGGGCCGAGATAAAGCCGGGGTTTTCGTCCAGCTGGCGTTTAAATTCCTCGTAGGTATCTACCTCGGTGGTATTCTCCTGGCGGAAGGTTAAGGCCTTTTTATAGATATTTTGCTGGATCTCTTCCAACAGGTTTTCTATATGTGCCGATAAACCGTCCTGGTTAACTGTTTCCTTGGTTTTGGTATCACGGCGGGCCAGTTCAACGGTACCGTTTTGCATATCGCGGCTGCCAATGGCAACGCGCAGTGGCACACCCTTCAATTCGTACTCGGCAAATTTCGCGCCGGGGCGATGGGTATCGCGGTTATCAAACTTAACGGATATACCTTTGGCTTTCAATTCTTTAGTTAAACCCTTTACGTATTCGCTGATGTTGTCCAGTTCTTCCTGATGCTTGTAGATGGGCACAATCACCACCTGTATAGGCGCCAGTTTTGGCGGCAATACCAGGCCGGCATCATCCGAGTGGGCCATGATCAGGGCACCTATTAAACGCGTTGATACGCCCCATGAGGTAGCCCAAACAAAATCCTGCACGTTCTCTTTATTGGTGAATTTCACATCAAATGCCTTGGCAAAATTCTGCCCTAAAAAGTGCGAAGTACCTGCTTGCAAGGCTTTACCGTCCTGCATTAAAGCTTCGATACAATAGGTATCCAGGGCGCCGGCAAAACGTTCGTTAGGCGTTTTTTTACCTTTTACAACCGGTAATCCCATCCAGTTTTCAGCAAAATCGGCGTATACGTCCAGCATTTGCTCGGTTTCGGCAATGGCTTCATCGGCGGTGGCGTGGGCGGTATGCCCCTCCTGCCATAAAAACTCGGTAGTGCGCAAAAACATACGGGTACGCATTTCCCAGCGCACGACGTTGGCCCATTGGTTAACCAGGATAGGCAAATCACGATAAGACTGGATCCAGCCGCGGTAAGTATTCCAGATAATGGTTTCGGATGTAGGGCGCAGGATTAGTTCTTCTTCCAGTTTGGCATCCTCATCCACAACAATATTACCTGCTCCGTCGTTCTTTAAACGATAATGTGTAACAACAGCGCATTCCTTAGCAAAGCCGTCCACATGGCTGGCTTCCTTGCTGAAGAATGACTTAGGTATCAACAAGGGGAAATAGGCGTTTACGTGCCCGGTATCTTTAAACATACCATCAAGCACGGCCTGCATCTTTTCCCAGATGGAGTAACCGTACGGTTTAATGATCATGCAGCCTTTTACCGGCGCGTATTCGGCCAGGTCGGCCTTGATTACCAGATCGTTATACCACTGCGAATAGTCTTCGTCTTTACTAATAATTCCTTTACTCATTACAACCTGATTATATGTATTTGTTTTTTATTTTATGTTAATTAAACCTTTGTTTACACCGTTTGTCTTACCCATAATACCGATAACCAAACAAGCCCTAACCTGATTAATTTTTACGTTTGTATTACGTATAATTGCGGCCAAATTTATAAATTTAAAGATTATTAAACTCACAAATCCAAAATCTCCAAAATGAAACGGAACATTATAGGTGGAATTATGCTGATCAGCGCATTGGCGCTGGGTTCCTGCTCTACTACCAAAATCGCATCCAATCAGTCAAACAAAGATGACGATGTTTATTATTCAAACGCAAAAGCGGGTGATCAACCCGAGTATGTGGCTGCTGCACAGCCTGTTCAGCAAAACCGTTACAATAACTATACCGACGACGATTATTACTTTTACGATAGCTATGCATCGCGCATCAACCGCTTCGGTTATTTTTCACCGTTCAGTTATTACAATGATATTTATTACGGCTACTCACCTTACACTTACTACAACCCATACTACAGCGGCTTAGGCTTTAGCATTGGCTTTGGTGGTTATTATGGTTATAATCCATATTATTCGCCATACGGTTATTATGGTGGTTACGGCTATAATCCATACTATGGTTATAACTACTTTGGCACCGGTTATGGTTATGGCGGCGGTGGTGGCTACTGGGGTACTTACTCGGCCTATGGCAACTCAGGTACGCCAAGGCCATATCGTGGCTCGGGCGCGCCAGGCAATGCTTTGGTAAGCCGTGCAACACGCCCTATTGGCTATAATGGCAACTATCCGGTAAACAGTAATTATCCGGGCCGCCCTACTAATAGCGGCAGCGGGAATGGCCGCCAGGTGGTAAACAGCAATGGTAGCACCTATAACAATAGCGGCAGCAGGCCGGTACGCAATGATGCGCCACGCCCGGTTATTAATAATACACCACAACAGAGTTATACGCCACCTCCATCTTCCTCATCTAATTCGGGAAGTTCGTCAAGCAGCAGCAGCAGTTCATCAGGCGGTGGTGGCGGCGGTGCCCGTCCGGTAAGGCCATAATTCAAATCAATCTAAACAGCTTACATTCTTAAAATCTATGAAACCTAAATATTTACTAACAGCAGCCCTTATAGTAGGGGCTGCAGGGACAAGCTTTGCTCAATACTCGCAGGACGCCTTGCGGTTCTCTACCTTCCAAACTGGTTCTACATCGCGCATTAAAGCTATTGGCAACGCGGGTACGGCTATCGGAGGCGATTTATCCTCGGTAAGCGGTAACCCTGCAGGTATTGGCTTTTTTACCCGGTCGGAGTTTAGTTTAACACCCGAATTTGATGGCTCGAAAGTAAAATCCAGCTACCTGTCGCAAAACAACGATGCATCAAAAAGCAGCATTAACTTAAATAACATTGCAGCGGTATTTTACTCGCGTTTAAATACGCCCAAAGGGGCCGATAAAACAAAGGGATGGTTAAGCCTTAACTTTGGCGTATCGTATAACCGTACTAATAACTATTACGAGGATATCCGTTATGGCGGTAAAAATACCGGCAGCAGCATCACTAACTATTATGCTAATGATGCTAATAATAACTCGCTAAGTCCAGCGTCGGGTGATATAGCCGACAACACATTGGGCGCATGGGCATATAATCAAAATCTGATAGACCAATACACCAGCGCAGGCGGTAAATATGCAACCAACGCTTATCCAAGTATTAACCCCGGTGGTGTAGCCCAGTTGAGCGACGCGGTTAAAACCGGCGGGCAATCAGAACTGAGCTTATCAATGGGTGCAAATTACAGCAACCAGTTTTACCTTGGTTTTGGTATCGGCATTACCAATTTACGTTATAACACCACCAGTACTTTTACCGAAAGCGGTGTAGCTTCTGTTTTTGTAAACCCGGGGTTTGCTAATCAAAACTATAATAATGTTTACACCCAGGATCAGGAAACTAAAGGGACTGGCTTCAACGCGAAATTAGGCTTTATTTACAAACCTGTAGAAGCTGTACGTTTTGGCGCGGTAATAACCACCCCTACCTGGTATAATATAGACGATAACTATAACGAAAGCATGAGCACCAGGCTTAATAACACACTTATTTCAAACAACCCGGTAAATTATCCTTTCAGTTATAAACTAAAAACTCCGTTCAGGGCGGCAGGTGGCTTAGCTGTATTTTTTAAACAGTATGGTTTTATCAGCGGCGATGTAGAATACCTGGATTATTCATCATCAAGGTTAAGCGGCGATTACTCTTCAAACGGCGATAATAACGATATCAGGACACTTTATCAATCGACTGTTAATGCGCATGTTGGCGCCGAGGCCAGATTAAGCAGCCAGGTATTTTTACGCGGTGGTTATGGTGTACAAGGCAACCCGCTTAAAAACAACGGCAGCGATATCAACACCGTTAGCGGAGGCTTAGGCTACCGCAGCGGCGACTATTACCTGGATCTGACTTACAGCCACATTAAAGGTAACCAAACCGTGTATCCGTACGAAATTGGCGCGGCAAGCCCATCGGCATTGCTTAATAAAACTAATGATAACGTTTATGTAACGTTTGGGTTTAGGTTCTAAGACAGTGATTGGAGATTAGTTAATTAGAGATTAGTCTTTGCAAACAAAAAGAGGCCCGGATAATCCGGGCCTCTTTTTGTTTGCTATTATTCTGTATGGCAGAGATGATAACTAACCTCTAATTAACTAACCTTTAATCACTAATATCAATCCTCATTAATAAACGAGCGCAACATCCAGGTATTTTTCTCTTTAAACTGCATAAAACGGTTAATCATATCATTGGTACCATCATCGCCGGCATCGGCGGTTATTTCCAGTATTTCGCGTTCCATTTCTATCAGGGTGGCCATATCGGCAATAATGGCTTTTACCATGTCGGTATCTTTCATCCCAATGGTTTTCGCTTCTTTAAGGGTAGCTGTTTCAATATAATCATTAAAAGTACTGTACGGTGGTTTACCAAGGGTAAGGATCCGCTCGGCCAGTTCGTCAATGGTGGTTAAGGCCATGGTATATAGCTCTTCAAACTTTACATGCAGGGTAAAAAAGCTTTTCCCTTTAACATTCCAGTGGCATCCCCTTAGTTTTTGGTAATGGATGTGATAGTTAGCCAGCAGGTCATTTAAATGATCTACCACAGGCTTAACTTTTTTTTCTTTCAGGCTGATTTCTTTTGCGTCCATAAATTTATGTTGAATGATAAGTAAACGTACAATAACCGTGCAATGTTCTGCATAAACAGTCATTTTTACGTCTAAATAAATCATATTTGCAGCCGGCATGGATATTTTACAACCCCACATCAGTCAAAAGTTCGGCGGCACGGTTTGGCGCATGGAAATTGATGCCATAACGGCCACACTTTTTGCCGAGATCAGGAACGAAGCGGATAAACAGGTCAGCTTTGCATCCGTTAACCTGGCATCGGGCAAAATCAACTTTACACAACTGACTACAAACGAGCGCTGGCTAACCGGTATGGAAGCAGCTTATAATGGCGTTTTACTGCTGCATAACTATGAGTTACCCGGCAGCCCGGCGCATAAAGGTATTATTGCTGCCGATGGCGAAACCGGGCAGGTGCTGTGGAGCGATTATAACCGCGCCTTTAATCATTTAAGTATTAACGGACCTGTGGTTTTTGATAGCCGCATACAACCCCGCAAATTGTTTATTGCCGATATAAAAACCGGGACGATGCTGCGCACCTATAGCCCGGCTATTGATGACGATGTGGAAACCGGCATCCTTTTACCCGATATGGTAAACGCTGATATTTTGGCCGGGGATAGCCTGCCCGAGCAACCTTTTGGAAATATAGTACATAACCTTTATTACAACGGTTATAGAATTGTATCTTTGCACGCACTAAAAAATGATACGCTTAACCAAAGTTTGTATATTTTTAAAGATGATAAACAGGTATTTAGCGATTTATTAAATACCGGCATACAAAAATTACAGCCCGAGGCGTTTGTATTACATAATAAGCATTTGATTTACTTAAGAAATAAGGTTGAGTTAAATGTAATTGATTTAGAAAACTGAATAAGTAAACGATATGAGGTTTAAAATTTTATTGATTATTTGCCCCCTGTTCATATTAACAAATACCATTTTTGCAAAAACCGTTTTTGATTCGGTTGGTGTTGAAAATCAAAACGGTAAAAAAGTTATCCTGCACAAAGTTGAACCCAAAGAAACTTACTATGGCATCAGCCTGCGTTATCATGTAAAAGTTGGCGCTGTTATCCAGTTTAATAACAACATTGTTTTGCAACCGGGTGCCATTATGAAAGTGCCAACCGAGTTGCCCTTTGCCGAAACTGCTACCAAACCCGCTATAGTAGCCGAACATAAGCCCGAGGTGAAGACGACGGTACAGCAATTCCGCGTGTCGGCCGGCGAAACCTTGTATTCTATTGCCAAACGCTTTGGTACCACGGTTGACGATATCAAGGAAACCAATGGATTAAAATCGGATATACTATCGCCCGGTCAGGTTTTACAAATCAGGTCATCAGGCGGCAGCCAGCCAAAACCAGCCGAAAAGGAAAACGTTGCCGAAACCAAGCCGGTACAAGCCCCTCCGGTTGTGCAGCAAACCAGGCCGCAGGTACAACCGCCGGTAGCCCAGCCAACCGTACAAAACAATACCCAAACCGCTCAAACCACACCGGTAAATACGCAAAACACACAACAGTATAAGGTTTCGGCCGGCGAAACTTTGTTTACCATTGCCAAAAGGTTTGGCACCTCGGTTGATGATATCATTGCGCTGAATAAACTACCCAATAACAACCTTAGCCCGGGCCAGATCCTGATTGTGCGCAATGGCATGCCCCCTGCCCCTGTAGTTGAAAAACCAAAAGAAATAATAGCTAAGCGCGATACTACCATGGTAGCCCTGGCCGATAGTTTGGCCGACCGCCATATCCCGGCTAACCGTTACGGCTTGTTTTTAAAAGATGAGAAAGGCCCGGCCACCTGGATGGACGATCCCAGCTTTGACCCTAAAAAGCAACTGGTACTGCACCGCACCGCTCCCATTGGCACCGTAATGAAGATCACCAACCCAATGACAGGCCGTAGCGTTTTTGCTAAGGTAGCCGGCCGCTTTGCTGATAATGAAGCTAATAAGGATGTGATTGTGGTAGTGACCAAAAACGTTGCCGATATGCTTGGCGCGATGGATAAACGTTTCCGTGTTAATTTGAGCTACGGTGTTCCAAATGAGCAGCAATAAACCTTATATTATTGGTATTGCCGGGGGAAGCGGATCTGGCAAAACCTTTTTCTTAAAATGTTTCCTGGCCCACTTTACCGACGCCGAAGTATCGCTGGTATCGCAGGATGATTATTATATCCCTGTAGCGCATAATATGACACCGGAGGAGAATAAGCTTTACAACTTTGATCTGCCATCGACCATAGACCGCGAGCATTTTTTTAACGATATCAGCAGCCTGATCAATGGGGAAACTGTTGTTAAGCACGAGTATACCTTTAATAATCCTAATGCCGTCCCCAAGGTGTTAGAGATTAAACCGGCCCCTATTATTATTGTAGAAGGCTTGTTTATTATGCATTTTACCGAGATTGCAGATTTGCTGGACATGCGCATCTTTATCGATACCGAAGAAGACATAGCCCTAAGCCGCCGCCTTAAACGCGACCTGCTGGAGCGCGGCTACTCGCACGATGATGTGATGTACAAATGGCATAACCATGTGGTACCGGCTTATAAAGAGTTCCTGCTGCCCTTCCGCGATACCAGTCACCGGATCATCACCAATAACACCCATTTGCATGATGATATGATAGCCGTGACGGATGAGATATCAAGGGAGTTGCGAGAGAAGGTGTTGAGTTAAGCTTGCGGGATCTTTTTAACTTCTATGTCCCAGAGGGACTACCTGTTTATAGAAAGTCGGACTAAATTTTCCTTGCCCCGGATGGGGCTACCCTTCTATAAATAGGTAATCCCCTCCGGGGACAGAATTGCATGTTTCAGAAATCGCTTACTATCGCAGGTTTAGCATAGCGTAACCTGTGGTTACCTATTACTGAAGTCTTAGACTTCAGCCATCCAAGGCACAAGTTAATCCATCACACTACCC
Source organism: Mucilaginibacter sp. GW821-FHT07H05 (assembly GCF_059418485.1). NCBI lineage: Bacteria > Pseudomonadati > Bacteroidota > Sphingobacteriia > Sphingobacteriales > Sphingobacteriaceae > Mucilaginibacter > Mucilaginibacter sp. GW821-FHT07H05. The sequence goes on along the minus strand of NZ_JBWKPY010000001.1, from coordinate 286,168 downwards.
CGCCCTTAAACTTGCGCCAGCAGTATGAACAACAGCCATGATTTGAATTTTGCAAACATTGGATTGATGCTTGCAAACACAGGCCTGTTTATGGCCTTACCTTTGTGCTGTTAAATCATATTAAACAATAACACAAATGTCAACAAGCAACAAAATAGCACTTATCACTGGCGGCAGCCGCGGATTGGGCAAAAACATGGCCATTAGCCTGGCACAAAAAGGTATCAACGTCATATTAACTTATAACAGCAAACAGGATGAAGCCCAGGCCGTAGTGGCCGAAATTGAAAAGGCCGGGGCAAAAGGCGCCGCGCTGCAATTAAACACCGGCGATATAAAAAGCTTTGATAGTTTTTTTGAGCAGGTTAAAACCGTATTGAAAGGCACCTTTAATACCGATAGGTTCGACTTTTTAGTAAACAACGCGGGTATCGGCATCCATGCCTCCTTTGCCGAAACTACCGAAGACCAGTTTGATCAGTTGATGAACATCCACTTTAAAGGTGTTTTCTTTCTTACGCAAAAAGCATTGCCTTTAATTAATGATGGCGGCCGTATTGTTAATTTATCAAGCGGACTGGCGCGTTTCAGTAACCCGGGCTATGCTGCTTACGCCGCTATGAAAGGCGCTATTGAAGTATTGAGCCGCTACCAGGCTAAAGAATTAGGCGCGCGGGACATTGCTGTAAATGTTGTTGCCCCCGGTGCAATTGAAACCGACTTTGGCGGTGGCCTGGTAAGGGATAACGATCAGATTAATAAAATGATTGCCGGTGTAACCGCCCTTGGCCGTGTGGGTTTACCCGATGATATTGGCCCGGTAGTAGCCTTTTTATGTACCGACGATGCCAAATGGATCAACGCGCAACGCATTGAAGTTTCGGGAGGAATGAACGTTTAATATAGCCGGGAGATGGTAATCCCAAAAACAGGGAACACATATTTCACCAAACGTTCCGATGGAACGTAGGCGATATACTCCCATCACTACCAACCAAACATCCCTCCGGGATGAAGAAAGAATAACCGTTCCATAGGAACGGCTGGTTGGTAGCAAAGTAACCAGCGATTTATTACGTTCCATCGGAACGTTTGGTGCCGTCTGTCTTGAAAGCTATTACCAAAAAAGAGGCTGTCATAATTTTAATGACAGCCTCTTTTCTTTTTAAAACAAACCCAGTTGCCCCTTATCGTCAATCTCAATATCATCCGGGTTGGTGATCTCGAAATCTATCTTTTTGGGAGCCGGTGGTTCCGGTTCTTTTGGCGGTTCTACTTTTGGCGGTTCCACCGGTTTTTCTTCTGATTTCACCGGTTCTGTTTTTGGCGATTCTACCGATACAGGTTTTTCGGCTTCCGGCTTAACTTCCATAATAGGCGCCGATGTTTCTTCGGGCTCTACCATCGGTTTTACCGCTTTGGCCGGCGGCGTATCTGCTACTGCCTTAGCTTCGGGCGATACTACTATTTCGGTTTCCTCAACTGTATTCGGTTCCGGATCGGGTACATCGGCCGCATCATCATGCTCGGTGATCAATACCACGCTTTGCACCACATGGGCCGATAGGCGGTTACCCATAGCTTTCATGCCCTTCACATCTATCAGATCGGCCAGGTTCATTTCGGCCGTTTCGGGGATCATGGTTTTACCTTTTAACTGCTCCACTTTAGCAATCGGTTGTGCCGCGCCCGAGATGAGGATGAGTTTTGACCCCGGCTCTTCACTAATAAAGCTGGTTTGCTTGCCAATAACCGTGTTCTCGAACATAAACCGCTTCACCATATAGTTTTTTGATTTACCCTCAAAATACACTACGGTATAAACCTTTTCAGGATTATACTTTTCGATCATTTGCATTTTATCATCAAAGTGGTTATTCAGGTCAAAGCTGGTCAGCTCATACACGCCATTGCTTAACAGGGTAAATATCTTATCCTCACCGTCAAACTCGCCCAGGTATTTGCCTCTGCCGTCGGCATTCAAACGCTTCAATATCTCATCGTACCAGATCTTCCGACCGGCTAAGGTAGATACGCCTTTACTTTTCAGGATGATCTTTTTAACCGGATATTTGGTAATGATGTTACCCATGCTTCCACGGCCTTTGATGGCCAGTTCGGCAAAGTCCTCGTCAAATTGTAGTTTCTTCAGCTTAGAGTGCGGTTTCAGTTGAATATTCACCACTTCGGCCTCGCCGTTAGGGTTAGCGCTGAAGTACAGCACCCGGCTGCCTTTACTGCCTTTGGTTAAATCATACTCCTTATCGCGGGTAACGCCTACCACACTAAAACGCTTAATGTAGGATACGCCGCTTTGGCCGTCCTTATAGATCATGTTGTAAACCGTGCGCTCGTCGTTCTTTTTAAATACGGCCACATGCAGGATATCCTTACCAACAAATACCTTCTCCTGCACTTTGGTGATCAGCATTTTCCCATCCTCGCGAAATACAATAATTTCGTCGATATCCGAGCAATCGCATACAAAGCTTACCGCTTCATCCTTTTTCAAGCCCGATCCGATAAAGCCGTCTGTACGGTTAACATACAGTTTGATATTGGCCAGCGCCACTTGTGAAGCCTCTACCCTATCAAAGGCCCGCAGTTCGGTTTTACGGCCGCGGTCTTTACCAAACTTGGCTTTCAGTTTTTCAAACCAGTCAATAGTATAATCGGTCAGGTGTTTCAGGTGATGTTTCACCTGTTTAATCTCGTCGTTCAGGTTTTTGATTTGCTCATCCGTTTTCTTAAAGTCGAACCGGGTGATGCTGCTCATCGGCTTATCGATCAAACGCTTGTAATCTTCAGCTAAGATCTCGCGATAAAACCGCGGGAAGAAGGGCGCGAACAAACGGTTCAACACTTCTACTACCAATTCAAAGGTCGACGAACTTTCGTAATCGGGGTGCTTGTACATCCCCTCCTGTATAAATATTTTGAGCAGCGAGCTGAAGAAGATCTTCTCCATCAGTTCACTCAGCTTAATTTCCAGTTCCTGCTTCAGCAGTTCTTTAGTGAACAGGGTACTTTCTTCCAGGATATCGTTCACACTCATAAAGTGCGGCTTATCGCCTTTAATCACACAAGTGTTTGGCGATATGGAAACCTCGCAATCGGTAAAGGCATACAACGCGTCGATAGTTACATCGGGCGAAATGCCCGGCGCCAGGTGGATCATGATCTCTACGTCCTTGGCCGTATTATCCTCGATCTTTTTGATCTTGATCTTGCCTTTGTCATTAGCTGCTATCACGCTGTCAATTAACCCGCCGGTGGTAGTGCTGAAAGGAATCTCGGTAATAGCCAGCGTTTTTTTATCGCGCTCCACAATTTTGGCCCGTACCCGGATGCGCCCGCCACGCTGCCCCTCGTTATAAGCCGAGCAATCGGCCATACCGCCGGTGGGGAAATCAGGGAGCAGATCGGGCCGTACACCGCGCAATATGCCGATAGATGCATCAATCAGCTCAATAAAGTTGTGCGGCATAATTTTGGTAGCCAAACCCACAGCAATACCCTCGGCCCCTTGTGCTAACAACAACGGGAACTTTACAGGCAAGGTGATCGGCTCTTTGTTACGGCCATCATAGCTGGCTTGCCAAACGGTGGTATCGGGATTAAAAACAACTTCCAGCGCAAATTTTGATAAGCGCGCCTCGATATAACGCGGCGCCGCTGCCGAGTCGCCGGTTATAGGGTCGCCCCAGTTACCCTGGCAATCAATCAGCAGGTTTTTCTGTCCTATCTGCACCATGGCATCGCCAATGGAAGCATCGCCATGCGGGTGATACTTCATGGTATTACCAATTACGTTGGCGGCCTTATTAAATCGCCCGTCGTCCATCTCCTTCAGCGAGTGCAGGATACGGCGCTGAACCGGCTTCAAACCATCATGAATATGCGGAACGGCACGGTCAAGTATTACGTACGATGCATAGTCAAGGAACCAGTTCTCGTAAAGGCCATCCAGCGAGATGACGTTATGCAGGGTATTCTCTTCGTTATTAACAGGCGTATCATTCGCGCCTAAATCTTCACTCATTAGCAGCTAAAAATTATGGATGGGTAAATATAAATATAGTTGCCTGATTGCGGGAAACGAGTTTTAAACAAAATGGGCGGGATGTGGAATGCGGTGAGGGTGATTGTGTGTTGTGATGTCGGTGATTTAACCACGGAGGGCGCAGAGGTAAGGAACACAGAGGGCACAGAGATTTGCTTCTTGCGCTCGCTTGTAACGGGTGCTTAAAACTTTCGGGCGATTGTATCGCGCGTCGCAGCCGCTTGACCATGTTCAGCACTTGTTACAAACGAGCTCAAGGAAAGGAACATACAGATTTGAACCGGTGGAACTGTTTTTTTGGTCCAGGCGGGGCAAAAACGTATCAGATTTAGGGCAGCAGCAAAAAAGTATAGTTAAACTCACTTTTAGGGATGTCGTAATTAATTGGGGCAAATTTCTCAATTCGGTCGAAACAACAGCATTTAACTAAAATAGAATACAATTATCGTAATTATAAATTATTGTTCTTATTTAGAAATTATCGGTATAACATTTGCAAGATGGTGCATACACTAACAATGTTATATTATGGTACATTTCCTTTCTCAGGCACTTCACATCTTTATAATGGCCGTAGTCATTCTTTTCGGCATTATGTGCGTTATCGGTGGTGGCGGCCGGTTTGACCACTGGAATACGCGATTGAAAGGCAGGGCACGACGAGTAATGGGGACCCCTACCCCATAGTCCATATAGGGTAGTTTAACAAATATATTTTCAGGTACTTAAATAGTATGGTTATCGATTTCTATAATAAAAATGTCCCGAATGCACAGTTTAAGATTTGCTGGGGAAATGAACAATGCACGCCCATATTTTCATTAAAAGCTGGAGCAACGGGAAGTTACGATTTAACTTTCAGTCATTCCATCCAGCCTGGCACCCAATGCCGGGTTTATGCATGGGATGGAATGATAGATAGTTTTAACAAGGCTATAACTTTTACTTACGAAAAAGGCAAAAAGATGAGCGAGGCATTCAATTTTTTCATTAATGACTTAACACAAAAAGCGGATCTTAAAAAGATTGATCGGTCTTTTAAATATAGAGCCTGGTATTCATTTGCTCAAAAGTTAGTGAAACCAAGAGATTAACCGAAAGTTTGAAGTTTTAATCTCCCGTCATCTGCACATCTGATATCCGCACATCTGTACATTTACCTACTCCTTCTGCCCCAGCGAAAACCAATTGCCTGAATCATCTTTAAACAGGGCTTCGTAACCGTAAAATTCTTTGGTTGGCTCTTTAGTAAACTCTACGCCTTTGGCTTTTAGTTCCTCATAAGTGGCCAGCAGGTCGTTACACTCAAACACACCGAATCCGAAGGTGCCTTTGCTTACCAGATCGCGCATTTGTGCGGCAGCTTCTTTTTTAAACATCATGCCCTCGCTAATAGCCATCAGGCTTATTTCCAAATCGGGTTGCTCGGGCGGGCAAACGGTGAGCCAGCGCGCGCCGGGGCCCATAGCGGCATCGGTGTGGACAATGAAGCCCAGTTTATTTACATAAAAATCATAAGCACTGTCCTGATCCAGGACGAAGATGCTAACGTGGTTCATTTTTGTGATCATCGCTTCGTTTGTTTATATCCAAAGATGCTCACTTAAACTGGGTTCAACTTCTTTAAAATTGCTATTTATTAATGCACACCGCTGCCCGCAAACACGGAACCTTACCCGCCACATAGGGTTAACACAACTTAACATAATTCGGGCATTATTTCATATAAATAATTGACAATCAGAATGTTAACTTTTATTAGTGTTAACCCAAGATGATTTTCTAATTAACTAACAATCAACATTTTACATTTTAAGTGATAAAACTACTTTTATGACGGGTTATTTATCAACCCAACCATTTTGCTGCGCGAAGCAATTGGGGATAAACTTGAGGGGGGCTTTGCTTATTTCTTCCGCGCGTTGTAATTGCCGTGTACGATATTGCGCCGGACTTGCCGAGGTATGCTTTTTAAACAAGCTGGTGAACGACCCAATGCTATCAAACCCTACTGCAAAACAAACCTGCTGCACCGGCACATCGGTCTTTAGTAGAAGTTTAGCCTTTTCAATTCGCACTACAGTTAGGTACTGGTGCGGGGTTTTGTCGTATATCTTACTAAACAACCGGATAAAATGATACCGCGAAAAATAAGCCTGGTCGGCAATAGCATGCCGATCGATAGCCTCGTGATAATGGCTATCCATATACAGCTTAGCCTGTACAATGCGGCGGTATAAATATATCTGGGGGTATGTCATTGGATCATTGGGTCATTGGGTCATTGGGTCATTGGGTCATTGGGTCATTGGGTCATTGGGTCAAAATGCCTGCGGCATTTTTTAGACTAACTATTTAATGACTCAATGACAGCGAAGCGCAATGACTCAATGACAGCGAAGCGTAATGACTCAATGACGCGAAGCATAATGACACGAAGCCAGTTACCTTTTCCTCATCGCCCGTATCATCTGCCCATAGTCCCACTTATTTACCATGGCGTTAATGGTATTGGCAATACGGATAGCCCGGGTAGGTTCGGTTTTGGCGCTGTTTATCCAGTTCACAAAATAACGGCGGTGGCCTTCGGCCAGGCTGTTAAAATAGTCCATCCCCCCGGGCTCGTATTCAAAACATTCCTGCAAATCATCGGGGACAATTACTTCCGTATTATTATCTACCTCTAAAGTAACCTGCAGCATGGCGCCCGCGCGTTTATGGATCCCTTTGCGCATACCGGCATTAATGGCCATAATAAAAGCGCCCTCGCCCATAGGCATCAATGCAACAGCTTTAATTGGGAAACTATCCAGCATGCCTTTTACCCTGAACGATTTTTTGTTACCGGGCTTTAACTGCTGCGCTATATCAGCCGGGATATCAATATAAGTCCACCCGGTTTTCTCGCCCTGATCTGCAAACTGCAATATAATGGTAGTGTATGTTACCATAGTTTATCGTATACCTAAACTTAAAAAGCCAGATTTGTTAATTACACGCTAATTTGTTAAAAAATTGTTAAATCTCACCATTCGCCATCAAATGCTGTAACGTTTTGTATTCTGAAGGCATCTTATAGATATAAATTAAATAACAACCTTAAAATACAATATTATGAAAAGTTTAAAATCAATTGCCTTAGGCATCGCATTATTAGCCACTGTTTGTGTTGCCAAAGCAGCAGATAAACCAGTAGAAAGATTAACAAAGAATTACGCCATTAACACTTATATAGATGCTATGAGCCGCGGTAAACTGCAAGGCATGAATGAGGTGCTTGACGCGACTGCTAAATTTAGCATGTTACGTGGTACAAAGGTAATGAGTTATGGCAAAGCAGAAATGCTGGGCTTTTTAAAAGCCAACCAAAATATTGAGCAAACCTGCACAATCAGCACATCAGTAGTTGAAAACAATGAGGATGTAAGCGTAGTAAAAGTAGATATGCAATATGATGGCTTTGTACGCAGCAATTATGTAACCGTAGCCAACACCGGCGAAGGATGGAAAATTACCAACGTGTACAGCGTGTTTAAATAAATAATAGTTTATAGTTTTGTTTGATGAGGGCCCCGGTGTTACCGGGGCTTTCTTTGTTTATAGCTTTATTGATCCGGCCCCGCAAGCATAAATCCTCCAGTGCAAAGTCTGCTCCGGCAATCCCTTCGCAGACACAAAATTTTCATTAGATTTGCCACTATAAACCACCTATTTATGGCCAGGACAGACCTTTTTGAATCGCCCGATTATTATTTAATGGATGAATTATTGACCGATGAGCATAAACTTATTCGCCAAACGGTTAGGGATTGGGTAAAAAAAGAAGTGTCGCCCATTATAGAGGATTATGCCCAGCGTGCGGAATTTCCCAAACAATTAATTAAAGGATTGGCCGAAATTGGCGCCTTTGGGCCAACTATCCCAACCGAGTATGGCGGCGCGGGATTGGATTATACCGCTTACGGCATTATTATGCAGGAGATAGAACGCGGCGATTCGGGCATCCGGTCAACCGCGTCGGTACAGGGATCGCTGGTGATGTACCCTATTTATGCCTATGGATCGGAAGAACAGAAAAAGAAATATCTGCCCAAACTGGCCAGCGGCGAAATGATGGGCTGCTTCGGCTTAACCGAACCCGACCATGGATCGAACCCGGGCGGTATGGTAACTAATATTAAAGATGCCGGCGATCATTATATCCTCAATGGCGCCAAAATGTGGATCTCAAACGCGCCCTTTGCAGATATGGCCGTGGTTTGGGCTAAGGACGAAAGTGGCAAGATCAAAGGCATTATCGTAGAGCGCGGTATGGAGGGCTTCACCACGCCCGAAACGCACAATAAATGGTCGTTACGGGCATCAGCTACCGGCGAACTGGTTTTTGACCATGTAAAAGTCCCCAAAGAGAACCTGTTGCCGGGTGCATCCGGACTGAAAGGCCCCCTGGGTTGTTTAAACCAGGCCCGTTATGGCATAGCCTGGGGCGCATTAGGCGCGGCGATGGATTGTTATGACACCGCCCTGCGCTATGCCAAGGAGCGTGTACAGTTTGGCCGCCCGATTGGCGGCTTCCAGCTGCAGCAGAAAAAGCTGGCCGAAATGATCACCGAGATTACCAAAGGGCAACTGCTGGTTTGGCGCTTAGGCACTTTGAAAAGCGAGAACCGGGCAACAGCCGCGCAAATATCTATGGCTAAGCGCAATAGTGTAGAAATTGCTATCAACATAGCCCGCGAGGCCCGCCAGATGCTGGGCGGGATGGGCATTACCGGCGAATACCCGATTATGCGCCACATGATGAACTTAGAATCGGTAGTAACTTATGAGGGGACGCATGATATTCATTTACTAATCACCGGGCATGATGTTACCGGGTTAGATGCCTTTAAATAATCGTTTTTAGCAGCTTTAAAAAACCGATACAACGATTAAGAATGATTTTTACTTATAAAATTGGATATCAGGCGGGCAGCTATTATATTTGTTTCAGACTATTATCGTGAATGCCCTCATCAACTGCTAAAAGTCCTGCGCCTAATTTCCTTATCAACAGTCTGTTACGGCTGTGTGTTTTGTTAGCAGCTATAATTACTTCGTGTAACGAAAAATCTGAGGATATTGAATTCTCTAAAGGCTTTAAACCTGTTTATGACTCCACCAGCCGTTTGTTCGAATTAAACCAGGAAGACAAGGGTCTACGCTATCTTGATTCCTCGGTTCAACACCTTTCTGACCTTACGCCAACAGATAAATTCCGCAAATACGGGTTTCATTATGTGTATCATAATAAGATAAAACATACTAATGAGGAGGCCTTGCTGTATGCAGACAGCATGATAGCGGCAGCCAGTCTGCTCACCAACAAACAGCGTTATATTTCGTTTTTGGGCGAGGCAAACTTTGCACGTGGCGACGCCTTGTTTGAAATGGGCCGTTATAACGAATCGTACAGCAGCTATTACCAGGGCTACCTGTTAGGTAAAAACAACCTGGATAATTGCACCCTATCAGCTTATACCTATCGCATGGGGATGATTACCTATAAGCAAGCCAATTATAAAAACGCGGTAACCTATTTTAAGGAAAGCTTTAAGCAAAATAAATCGTGCAAGGATGAATTTGTTTCCTTTTACCGCCAGCAGGAAGTATTAGATAATACCGCTTTAGGATATAAGAATCAGGGAATGCTGGATAGCGCGCTGGCCTATTTTAATTTGGCACTGCAATATATTAACGATAAAGGCACAAAATACCAGTCGCGGGCTGATATACTGGAAGTAGCGCGGGCCGTAATTTATGGCAACATGGCCGATGTATTAAGCATGGAGGGGAAATATACCCAGGCTGTAGCATTACTAAAAAAGAGCATTGCTACCAACCTTAAAAAAGGCAACGATAACCATGATGCAGAGCTATCTGAAATAAAGTTGGCCCGCTTGTACATGAACTTACATCAGGATGAAGAGGTATTGCTTTTATTAAACACCATACGCACCCAATTAGACTCGGTAAAAGCCAGCGATGCCGAAGCCGGCTGGAACTTAATGATGGGTACTTATTACAAAAACAAAAAGCAGCTGGCCCAATCCATGCCTTACATGGAGGCCTATCATCATCTTAAAGATTCGTTAACCGAACGTACCCGGTCTTTAAAAGAAAATAATGTGAACGAGCAGGTGGCTAACCTGGAAAAACAATACCAGATTGTAGATCTGCGCAACAAACAGCGGATCTATATGTACGCCGGGATGATCTTCGTGGCCATGTCGTCTGTCATTATTTTCCTGATCTTCCGTAACTGGAAAAGATCGCGGCGCGAAATGGAGGTGGTAAGTGCGCTTAATACCCAGGTAAATATGCAGAAAGGCAATCTGGAAACGACGCTGACCGATTTAGAACAAAGCAGCCAGGAAAAAGACCGCATACTGCGCACCGTAGCGCACGACCTGCGTAACCCGCTTGGCGGTATAGCCTCACTAACCGGTGCAATGGTAGAGGACGCGGATTATAACAACGAGCAGATAGAACTATTGAAGATCATTAAAGAAACCGCTTATGATTCGCTGGAACTGATCAATGAAATATTAGAAGCCACCAGCAGCGCCCCTGCCGAATTGCAAAAGCAACCTGTTGATATTAATATGCTGTTGAATAACAGTGTAGAACTGCTGCGTTTTAAAGCTGCCGAAAAAAATCAAAAAATTGTATTGAATACCCTGAGCGCGCCGGAAGAACTCATGATCAGCCGCGAAAAAATATGGCGGGTTATCAGTAACCTCATTAGCAATGCGATCAAATTCAGCCCCATTGGTGCAGAGATATATGTAAGTGTAACCGATGAGGTGAACGAAGTTGAAATTGCGGTTAGAGACAATGGAATAGGCATCCCCGAAAACATTAAAGGCAAGGTATTTAATATGTTTACCGATGCTAAGCGCCCGGGCACATTAGGCGAAAAATCATTTGGCCTGGGTTTATCAATCTGCCGCCAGATCATTGAAAAGCATGACGGTAAGATATGGTTTGAGAGTGACATCAAAAATGGCACAACCTTTTATGTGCGCCTTTCAAAAACCAATATTGCTGTTAGCGATGTTGTGACAGCCCGTGTATAAACGCTTCTGGTTATTTTAAAAACTGCCCATACCATTTTCCCGAAGCTTTGATCCTGCGCTGCTGTGTTTCAAAATCAATATGGATCAGTCCAAAGCGGGGGTGATAGCCTTCGGCCCATTCAAAATTATCGGTAAGCGTCCATACAAAATAGCCTTTTACATTTACGCCATCGTTTTTTGCCTTTAAAACCTGCGCTATATGGGTTTGCAGGTACTCCACACGCTCTGCATCATTAACATCCTCGTCGGCTAATTCATCAGGAAACGCGGCCCCGTTCTCGGTTACATAAATCGGTTTAGCGGTATCATAGGCGGCAAATTGCTTTAATACCTGGTATATAGCGGGGGCATGCACTTCCCAACCCATTAAGGTAGTGGGCACATTGCGTTTGGCGGCCTTCACCAGGCGGGCGTAGACATAAGGAGTGAACAAAGAAAACCTGACAATTTCGCGGGTATAATTCTGTATCCCGATAAAATCAAAATCAAATGTCATATTGGCTTCATCGCCGGGCAGGGTATGTTTGGCTATCCCTTTTAAAGCAGGCACTTCCGTAGGATAACCCAGCCCCAAAAGCGGCTCAATAAATAAGCGGTTTAACAAAGCATCAACCCGGATAGCGGCATTAATATCCCGTGTTTTTTGCGAATACGGTTCAATATGCGAGCAGGAAAAAGTTGTACCTATCATAGCATCCGGCAACATTTCCCTCAGTTTTTTTGCAGCCGATACGATGCTGAGTACCGTGTGATGTATAGCCGGTAAAAAGTTTTTTAAACCGGTGCGGCCCGGCGCATGTAAACCCAGGAAATAGCCGGCCCCCGTAAAAACACCAGGTTCGTTCATCACCATCCAGTGCTTTACTTTATGGCCAAAGTGCCGGGCGCAAATGGCGGTATAATTAGTAAACCAATCTATAATTTTGCGGTTTGTCCAGCCGCCCTGTGCTTCCAGGTTTTGGGGCAGGTCCCAGTGATATATGGTTAGCCAGGGTTCGATACCCTGCTCCAGGCAATAATCAATTACCCTGTGATAATGATCTATACCCTGCTGGTTAACTTCGCCATCACCATTGGGCAATATCCTTGCCCATGCAATAGAGAACCTGAAATTGGGGATATTCATTTGCCTGATCAGGTCGATATCCTCGCGATAGCGATGATAGAAATCGCAGGCTATTGCAGCAGTATCACCATTCAGCACTTTGCCTTTTTTGGAAGTAAATTCATCCCAAATAGATTGCCCTTTGCCATCTTCATCGCATGCCCCTTCTGTTTGGAAGGCCGCGGTAGATACCCCCCATGCAAAATCATCCCCAAAAAGCTTTTTACTGAGTTCTTCGTGTTCCATTTAGACTGAGCCGCCGGCCCGGCCCAATTTGTTGATTATTACCGGATAAAAAAAGAATATGCCCGACAATATTTTAGTGCATAAATGACGAACGCATACTTTTGATCATCAGCCTTTCGCGTAATACGCCTATCAGGCTTAAAATATTTGCAATTAATCTCATGGCTATCAGTATTTAATTACACTAAGCTACAAGTATGGCATAAAGTGGTGATTACATTAATGTGATGTTATTGTTAACAGTTGTTGGTATCATAAAAAAACTCCCGGCGTTACCGGGAGTTTTTTAAGGGACTTATTATTGTTGATCGCGCAGGGCTTTTATTTTATCGTGCGCTGCTTTTAATATGGCTTGCTGGCGGGTTAAAGTAGCCTGCAGGTAAGCCGGCATCGTATCATCTTCCAGCACTGTTCTATAGGCTTTTTGCGCGGCATCCTCGCCAAATTCACAACTCTCTAAAACTGTTTTGTCCGAGCTTCCAAAGGCGTCTTTTAAACCCATCCAGGCGCGGTATACTTTTCCGCTCATGGTAGTACCGGTTTCAATTTCGCCGCCTAAAGCCTGCACTTCGGTACCCAATTCCATTTTAAACCGATGGCTCTCACCTATCAGGTTGGTAAAAAGGGTTTTAAGTTCTGAATTACTGTCTTTAAGATCATTAATCGCTTTTTCGTATCCTGCAATACGATCATTATGGATCTCGATCAGATCGTTTAAATTCTCAACTGTTACGCTTGTAGTTTCCATATTCTTGATGTTTTATAATAGAATAACGCCCGCCATCAAGATTTGTTTAATTTAAAAGAAATTTTTTTAATCAAAAACGAGCGCTTTACAACAAACTATCATACATCACCTGTCTGCAATTGCAAACAAATAAAGCGTAATCAGTACAATTAAACTGATCAGCATAATATTTTAGCTTCTTCCCCTAAAGGCCGATATTAGCCAAATAATCAGGAATACAACTATTAGTGTAACTATAATTCCTACGGCAAATCCGGCTTTTGCTATTCCGCCAATTACCTCGCAACTGCTTAAAGTAGCTACTACTAAAGCAAAAAGTAAAATGTTAAGTTTTTTCATACGTTGGATAATGTTGCTACGGTTAATTCAAAAACTATACCTTAAAATATCCGGGCAACGTTACCGTTAAAAAAAACGTACTATTAGTATATGATGTGCGTCTCTGTATACAGTTGATTTAAAATATAGAAAAAAATAAATCCACAAATACTGACTTATCGTACATATTTGAAAATAATAATGGTCCTGCTATTTAAACCTTTGTTACCTTTGCTTGTCAAAGTGCTAATAATATATTTAATAGAATATGAGTTACGAAATACAGCCGGGAATTGATTGTGAAAATTGTATTAAATGTGGCACAAGGCCTGTAATTGATGAAGCTAAAAAAGGCGGATGGGAAGTAAAATGCCCTAACGAAGCGTGTAAAAATGTAGTAGCAAGTCCTTTGGTAGATATCGAAACATGGAACCGGCTTAATAAAAAAAACGTTAACTTATCCCGCGGCGATAACAGCCTGATGCGGTCGGCATAATTTCCTCGTTAAAAATCCTTTCATGATATAGTTTTAACAACGATAGCCTATATTCGGGGCTTTATCTATGTTAACTTCATTTCTCACTATCAGGCAAGGTGTTATTGGCTATTCAAACCAGCCGGTCATCAACGATGTTTCCCTGCAAATTAAAAAAGGGGAACACTGGGCCATTACCGGTCAAAGCGGATCGGGCAAAACCACATTGCTGAATGTTATTGCCGGTAACCTACAGCTTAAAGCAGGAGAGATCATCCGCCATTTTGCGCAAAATGATAAGGGTGTAACAGATTTCCATCTGCTCATCGGCTTTGTAGCTTCCAAACATCATTTCCGTAATTTATCTAACACTTCAAATTTTTATTATCAGCAACGCTATAATTCCTCCGATTCGGACGACTCCTTTACGGTAGCTGACTACTTGAATAGCATTTCCACTCCCCTGTCAGTACACCATTACTGGGATATGGATAAAGTGATCCGCTTGCTTAAACTTATACCGCTGGCCGATAAGCAGCTGATTAAACTATCGAACGGAGAGACCAAACGATTGATGATAGCGGCCGCCCTGCTTAAAAACCCTTTATTACTACTGCTGGATAACCCCTTAGCCGGCCTGGATATAGCAACCCGTACCCAATTTAATACCATCATAAACCAAATTGCAGCCAGTGGCATTACCATTATAATGGCTACCGGTATACACGAAATACCCGAAGCTATAACGCATATAGGCGTATTGCAAAATGGTAGTTTTAATACCGCCGCGAAAAAGGAATTAGACACGGATAAGCTATTTGCCGAACAAAATAATTACAACGCTTTTGACCTGAATGGCTTGCTGAACAAGTACCCGGCCCCCTTATACCATGCTGTTGTAAATATGCAGCAGGTAACTATCCGCTATGGCGAAAAAACGATTTTAAGCAATATTAACTGGCAAATTAATCAGGGCGAACGCTGGGCTTTGCTTGGCCCTAATGGTGCCGGAAAATCTACCCTGTTAAGCCTCATCAACGGCGACAACCCCCAGGCTTATGCCAATAACATTGTACTGTTTGATAAAAAGCGCGGCAGCGGCGAAAGTATCTGGGATATCAAAGGGAAAACTGGCTTTATATCGCCCGAGTTGTACCAGTATTTCCCTGCTGATACGCTATGCCTGCAGGCCATAGAATCGGGATACTATGATACCATGGGGTTATTCCGCCCCTCAGACAAAGCTAAAACCGACCGTGCCCTGCAATGGATGAAAGTACTGGAAATAGACCGATATGCCCGGCAACCGTTAAAGAATATCCCCGCCAGCGCGCAACGCCTGTGCCTGCTGGCCCGCGCCATGATCAAATGCCCGGCCCTGCTTATTTTGGACGAACCTTGCCAGGGGATGGACAACCACCAGATACAGCATTTTAAGGCCCTGGTTGATACGATTTGCCGGCAAACCAATATTACCCTTATTTATGTTACGCATTACACACAGCACATCCCTGATAGTGTACAGCAGATCTTTAAATTAGCAAATGGTTATATGGTTGACTGAATTGGTAACCCAAACTGTATTAATCTAATCAACTAATTATTACCTTTAACAAAAAACCTGGTAAAATCTTCATGATTTCAAGTAAACGGCCCAATTATAATTGGTTAATACTACTGTTTGTTGGGATAAAAATAATTTTGAATTTGCTGGCGATAGCTCATTTTGGGTTTCACCGCGATGAACTGCTACATTTGGTACTGGCCGATCATTTAGATTGGGGCTATAAAGAAGTACCACCATTAATTGCTGTACTAAGCTATATTACAGTGCATGTGTTTGGCACCTCTGTTTTTGCGGCACGTATTTTAACTACGCTTTGTGCCGGATTGATAGTTTGGCTTACCGGCCAGATCACCCTGGAACTGGGCGGCCGTAAATTTGCGATAAGCTTAGCCTGCATATCGCTGATATTTGCCCCTGCATTTGTAGCCAGCGGTTACCTATTCCAACCTGTCGTGTTCGATCAGTTTTGGTGGGTGCTGGCCGTTTGGCTGCTGGTTAAATATGTGAACACCCAGCAGGCAAAATACGTGTACTGGCTGGGTGCTGCTGTTGGTTTTGGTATGCTGACCAAGTACACCATGGCGTTTTTTACTTTTGCCCTGATATTAGGCATCCTGATCAGTAAACAGCGCCGTATATTGTTTACCAGGCACGTGCTGATAGCCGCCCTGATAGCCACACTGATATTTTTACCCAATGCCATCTGGCAATTTGCGCACCACCTGCCGTTTATTACCCACATGCGCACCCTGGATGAACAGCAGCTACGCTATAACAACCCTGCTGGTTTTATTATACAACAATTTTTGGTGAATGGTACGGCCTTGTTTGTTTGGCTGGCAGGTTTCTTTTTCCTGCTGTTCTCGTTCCGTTTACGTAAGTTCCAGTTTTTAGTATTTGCTTACCTTTTAATCTTTCTTTTTTTAGTACTGATGCATGGCAAGCAATACTATTTATTTGGCGCTTACCCTATGCTGTTTGCAGCCGGTGGTTTCGCGTTTGAACGGCTGCTAAAATCGTGGCGGCCGGCTTTGCGTAATACTATAGCGGTTTTATTGATAGCTCCCAATTTATTGCTTTTACCTGTTTTGCTACCGGTATTGCCGCTTAACCAAACCCTGGCATGGTTTAGGTTTACCGGGAAAATGCATTTCTTTGATTTTGCCATTACCTGGGAGGATCACAAAAAGCACGCTACAACTCAGGATTATGCCGACATGTTCGGGTGGGACGAAATGGCTAAAAAAGTTGCCGCTGCCTACCACCAGCTTACCCCCGGGCAGCAAAAACAGACCATTATATTTGGTAGCAACTATGGGCAGGCCGGCGCCCTGCACCAATACGCCAGGCAGTACAACATACCCGATGTGGTAAGCTTAAACAGCAGTTTTGCCCTATGGGCGCCCGACAATCTGCATTTTAAATATATGATATATGTAGACAATCACTTTCACTCGGATATATCGGCTTTAACACCAATGGTGGGATACGTCCGTAAACTGGGCGAAATTGAGACCCCTTTTGCGGTAGAAAAAGGCACCGGTATTTATCTGCTGACCGACCCGAAACCGGCTTTGCTTGAACGATATGCACAGGAATTAGCAAAGAAACGTTTGGAGTAATGCCTTAACCCCTCTTTGGGGTGAATTATAAAACAATATTAAATTATCTGCATTAATGTAGCTATGCGCGGACTAAAAACCATCATCTTTCTTTTAATATCCAACACCTTTATGACCTTTGCCTGGTATGGGCACCTTAAATTTAAAGATTACGACTGGGGCAAAAATATCGGGCTGATAGCCGTGATCTTTATTAGCTGGGGACTGGCATTTTTTGAATACCTGTTTCAGGTACCGGCTAACCGCGCCGGCTTTAAGGGCGATGGCGGCCCTTTTACCCTGGTGCAGTTAAAAACCATACAGGAGGCTATTACGCTAACCGTTTTTATGGTATTTAGTATCATCTTTTTTAAAACCGAAAAATTTGGCTGGAACCATTTGGTAGGCTTTGGCTTGATTGTACTGGCGGTATTTGTTATATTTAAGAAGTGGTAGGTTAGTGATTAGTTAATGAGAGATTAGTTTTAAAATGAAGTATATATTCAGCATTGTCGCTTTATTAGCGGTTCAAAGTATTTTCGCGCAATCTAAGCTGCCGGTTATTAAAGCTACATCAAAAAGTGTAACCATTAACGATGGCGGTTTTTTGGATAAAAATGCCTGGTCGCTTTCGCCGGGGATAAGGCCAGATATTTATACGGCCGACAGGACAAGAGAAACCAAATGGGTTATCTTTTATACGGATATAGATTCGATAAGGGTAAAGGTAAAGCCAGGCACAAAGTATAACTTTATTGTATTGCTCAACGGCAAAGATTCCTGTTACACACAAATTGCCAGCGCACTCCCTCCTGTAGATAAACTAAAAGGTAAAACAGTCAAAAACGACACCATTCCATTTACCCTTACGGCTAATGACGCCATCGCTGTAAAGGCTATTATTAATCAAACAGATACCTTAAACCTGCATTTTGATCTCAGTTCGTTCGATTTTCATTTAACGCGTGATGCGATACTAAAAAAAACAAAGTTGCTTGCTAATCAGCCCGATGCCCTAGCCGGGAAAACAACACCAAACTATAATAAGCTGAGCAAGGTATTTAGCTTACAAATGGGTAATAGGTTTTGGACCGACCCGGTAGTGTTACCAACAGTTACAACCGCAAGCGAAATGGACGGGCGCTTTGGCGGGAACCTTTTTGAAGGCAAGCAAGTTGAAATTGATTACGATCATAATCTGCTTATTATTTACCCGGTTTTGCCAAAGGATATGCAGGGCTACGTTAAATCCAAACTGGAGTTTATGCGTTCGTATGCTACAGTTAAAGGATCGTTTGAAATAGGCGGCAATAAATATGCAGGGAGTTTTTCAATGGATACCGGATCGGGACTGGCCATTATTTTAGATAGCGCCTGGGCAGCTAAACATTATTTTACTAAAGATTTGAAGCTGATTAAATCATCATTCCTCAGTGATCCCCGTGGAGTAAAATACGAAACAAAAACAGTTCTTGCTTCGTCTTACACCATCAACACATTTAAGCTCACTAATATCCCAACTTTGGTTTTGGGCAGTAAAAACCCGATGGGCTTTTCTGTTAATTACCTGGGGAACGGGCTTTTAAAAAGGTTCAACATCATCCTCGATTTTAACAAAGATGAGATCTATATGAAGCCCAACCATTTAATAAACCTGGGTTATAAAGATAATTCTTAGATTAAATACCCAGATCTTTCATCGCGGCTATCGTCGCCAACTGATCTTTAGCCGAAAAAACAAAGTTACCGGCCACCAGTACGTTTGCGCCCGCATTTATTAACTGGGCTGCATTTTGCTGTGTTACGCCGCCATCTATTTCTATGTACAGATTAGGGTTACGCTCCACCGCTAAAGCCTTTAATTCTTTTATCTTTTTGTAGGTATTTTCAATAAAACTTTGTCCGCCAAAACCCGGGTTAACCGACATGATCAATACCGTATCCACATCGGCAATAATATCATCCAACAGCGCTACGGGCGTATGCGGGTTAAGCGCCACCCCTGCCTTGCAGCCTAAATCCTTTATAGCATGTATAGTGCGGTGCAGATGTGTGCAGGCCTCGTAATGTACGGTGATATGATCGGCGCCGGCATCCTTAAATGCCTGCAGGTAACGGTCGGGGTCAACTATCATCAGGTGTACATCCAGTGGCTTTTTAGCGTATTTTTTTACCGCCTTCATTACCGGGAAACCAAAAGAGATATTGGGCACAAACAGGCCATCCATAATATCCACATGGATCCAGTCGGCCGCGCTGGTATTGATCATTTCAATATCGCGCTGCAGGTTGGCAAAATCGGCAGCTAAAATAGATGGGGCTATCAGGTGGAAATTGGTCATTGGGTTATTGGGTCATTAAGTCATTGCAAATATAGAGGAATACTCCGAAAGTTGGGAGACCGAAAGCTTTTGGGACACTGACCGTTCATTATAAACCTGATAGTAGTGGAAAGCCCGGAGTGTAGCGCAGCGAACGAGGACTTGGAACGGATAGCAGGACTACCGATGCCTAAGAACTACTGGCTTTCATTTCCAAAACAAAAGCATGTCATTGTGAGTTATCAAATCCCGGCGGGACTTTAAAGGTGGAGTAACAAGGAGGAGTGGCTGTCACCCTGAGCCCGTCGAAGGGTGTGTGCGAGGCCTGCCTACCATGGTTCGACAAGCTCACCATGACACCCTACGCTCGATTTGCCATTGCGAGGTACAAAGCAATCGCGAACTATGCAAGACCGCTCTTTGGGTGTGCGATTGCTTCGTACCTCGCAATGACATGAGGTAATCAGTCACAATTCTGCAGCAGATCGTAATATTTACGTATCAGTTCGGTATCGTAGTTAACAAGGGAGTTATAGGCTTCGGCAACCAGTTCGGTTAGTATGGATGCGCCTAATGCGCCGGCGCCGTTGGGGATGTCTTCGTAATACCTGATCAGATCTTTTACACGAATGATCTCGTATAGTAATGCCTGGATCAAATCTGTTTGCGCATTACCGTGACTCCCCGACGAAGGATGATAGCTAAGGAAATCTAAGGGATCATTGGTATTAGCAGAAGTCATTTTAAATGTGGCACGCGCTTATTGATTAGAAGATTTTGGTTCTGTCACTTATTTAAGGAAATACTAAAAAAAGGTTTTTGTTTTAATTATTTTATTTTTTTTTCAAAAAACTAAAAAAGCCCCTTAAAAAGGGGCTTTTGTTAACTTATTGCTAATAAAATTAATTAGTGGCGGCTGGTCTTTCCGGGCGCGGCATTAAAGCCTTGCGCGATAATTTCAGCTTACCTTGCTTATCAACTTCTAATAGTTTCACTTTTACTATCTCGCCAATCTCAAATACACCATCCATAGATTCGATCCGTTTGTGGTCGATCTCGGAAATGTGCAGCAAGCCGTCTTTACCAGGCATAATTTCAACAAATGCACCG
The DNA here is from genome assembly GCF_059418485.1 of Mucilaginibacter sp. GW821-FHT07H05. Taxonomy (NCBI): domain Bacteria; kingdom Pseudomonadati; phylum Bacteroidota; class Sphingobacteriia; order Sphingobacteriales; family Sphingobacteriaceae; genus Mucilaginibacter; species Mucilaginibacter sp. GW821-FHT07H05. The sequence goes on along the minus strand of NZ_JBWKPY010000001.1, from coordinate 265,496 downwards.
AAAGGCATGATCGAACGTACTTTACCTTCGTAAATTTCGCCAACTTCTGGTTTCATAGCGATAGCTTTAATGCGGCCAACGGCGGCATCAATAGCGGCTTTATCGTCAGCAAAGATCTGCACTACACCCTGGTTGCCAACTTCCTCGATAGAGATAGTAGCGCCGGTTTCGCGTTGCATTTCCTGGATAATTTTACCACCAGGTCCGATAACGGCACCGATGAATTCTTTATCAATACGGATGGTAACAATACGTGGAGCGTGTGGTTTGTAATCTTCACGAGGGGCTTCCATGGTTTTAGCCATTTCGCCTAAGATGTGTAAACGACCGGCTTTTGCCTGATCTAATGCCTTAGCCAAAACATCGTATGAAAGGCCGTTGATCTTTAAGTCCATCTGGCAGGCCACGATACCGTTTTTAGTACCGGTTACCTTAAAGTCCATATCACCTAAGTGATCTTCGTCACCTAAAATATCCGAAAGGATAGCGTATTTGGTACCCATTTCGTTAGTGATCAAACCCATCGCAATACCTGATACAGGCGCTTTGATTTTGATACCGGCATCCATCAGCGCTAATGTACCCGCGCAAACGGTAGCCATTGATGATGAACCGTTTGATTCCAGGATATCCGAAACGATACGGATAGTGTATGGGTTCTCGTCGTCAGCAGGTAATACCTGTTTTAACGAACGCATAGCCAGGTTACCGTGACCGATCTCGCGACGGCCTGCACCCCTGTTAGGGCGAACCTCGCCGGTTGAGAAACCAGGGAAGTTATAGTGCAGCAGGAATTTTTGATAACCGTTAATGAACGCGCCATCAATCATTTGCTCATCGTCCTTAGCACCTAAAGTAACAGTGGTTAATGCTTGTGTTTCGCCACGGGTAAATACGGCCGAACCGTGAGCAGCAGGTAAATAACCAACTTCGCTCCATATCGGACGGATCTCGGTAGTCTGACGACCATCTAAGCGTTTACCTTCGTCTAATACCAGGTTACGGATAGCATCATACTCCACATCGTGGTAATATTTTTTAGCCAGGAATTTAGTAACGTCGTCAATTTCGCCTAAGGTTGCAATATAGTTATCGCGTACTTCCTTAAACTTAGCCGAACGCTCATCTTTACCCGAAGCAGAAGAAGCAATAGCGTAAACCTGCTCATAAGTAGCAGCGTAAATAGCTTTCTTCAGATCTTCGTTATGGTTTTCGTGGCTGTAGGTACGTTTTTCAGTTTTGCCAACTTCAATGGTCAGTTCTTTTTGTACAAAGCATTGTACTTTAATGGCTGCATGGGCAAATTTCAATGCCTCAACCATTTCGTCTTCCTGAATTTCATCACACTGGCCTTCAACCATATTGATGTCAAACTCGCTACCGGCAACTATAAATTCTAAAGTTGCTTTAGCTAATTCGCTCATCCGTGGGTTAATCACCAACTTGCCGTCAATCTTAGCAACACGAACTTCAGAGATAGGGCCATTGAAAGGGATATCAGAAACAGCTAACGCTGCCGATGCTGCCAAACCGGCTAAGCAATCAGGCATAATATCTTTATCAGCTGATATTAAAGAGATCATCACTTGTGTATCAGCGTGATAATCTTCAGGGAATAATGGGCGCAGGGCGCGGTCAACCAAACGCGAGATTAAAACCTCATAGTCTGATAAACGTGCCTCGCGGCGTAAAAAACCACCCGGGATACGGCCTGTTGCAGCGTATTTCTCCTGGTAGTCAACAGAAAGCGGTAAAAAATCAACACCTTCCTTAGCTTCAAACGATGAAACAACGGTAGCTAATAACATGGTATCACCCATTTTTACTACTACGCTGCCATGCGCTTGTTTGGCCAGCTTACCGGTTTCGATCTCAATGGTGCGGCCGTCACCTAAATCAATAACCTTTTTAATTACATTTAAACTCATTTGTTTGTTGTTGTGATGCACCTTTCATCTTTGGGGGCGCACCGGTTTTTATGTTGTGTAAATTGTTTCAAACAAAGTAAAAAAGCCATTCGACCAATTGCGAACGGCTTTTTCAGTAAAACTGGGAAAACTTATTTAATGATATCCCTTAGCTCAAGAGCCTTGATAATAGCACGATATCTTCCGATGTCTTTTTTGTACAGGTAAGCCAGCAATCCGCGGCGTTTACCTACTAATTTTTGCAGCGATAACTGGGTTGAAAAATCCTTACGGTTTTTTTTCAGGTGACCGGTTAAATGCGCGATGCGGGTGGTGAATAAAGCAACTTGTGCTTCTGTTGAACCAGTGTTGGTAGCAACGCCACCGTGTTTTGCAAAGATCTCTGCCTTTGCTTCTTTACTTAAATACATTACGTGAATAATATTAAAGCGTAAATAAATTTGTTAATTGTGGCGCAAAGGTAGTGATAGTGTTGCATATATACAAGGGTTGTTTATTATACGCCTGTCATTGCGAGGTACGAAGCAATCGCACACCCAAAGAGCAGTCTTGCATAGCTCGCGATTGTTTCGTTCCCCGCAATGACAATGAGGCTTAAGAGAAGAACACTTCCGTGTCTTCGCAGGGTCTCTCGGAGAGGACCCTGCGTTACCATGCAGGTCCGATAAGCGTGTTCGCTTTGCAAACGTGCGCAGGGTCCTCTCCGAGAGACCCTGCGGGAACACAAAATGGGTACTTACTTGTTTGGAATATTTTTCAGCATTTCATTAGGCCGGGTAAATCAGTTATGAAAGCCGGTGGATGTTACTTTTTTTTTTCGCAAAAAAGAAAGTAACCAAAGAAAAAAACCGCGGCTTGGTTATCTTCTACGAACAGTCAGTGCTTGGGCAGGGACAGTGATACCCGAAGATTCCCGATGCCGCATTTAGGACGGTTATTAAAGGTTCGTCACAACAGTAATCGCAAATCCAATTGGCAAGAGGCTGATCAGGAGCGCGGGCCTGTCAAAAAAGCGGGCCAGCGTTGGCGGGAATGCCCTTGGCAACCGCCTCCGGCGAGGAGTTGTCAAGGCAGGGAGCGTGGAAGCTTTTTTTGACTTGACTTTTGGTTACTTTGTGTCGAAGACAAAGTGACTTGGCCCCTGCGGCTAAGAGCAGACCAACATTAATTAAAGCACAAACATTCATATAATGAAAATGAACGTTCAGCATTTCATAGCTGCTTCCCTCCTGCTTTCTGTCCAGGTTTTGCGCCTGTCGCGTAGACTAAACAGCGGACATCCCTCAGCTTAAAAGTATTATTTACTAAAGCTTTATGTTGCGATAGTGAATGCTTAATTTTACCTTGCACACTAATTGATATGATGGTTAAACTATTTGTCGGCGGTTTCCCGTTAGAAATTACCGAACTGGAACTGGTCCAATGGATCAGTCCGTATGGCACCGTGGTTACTATAAAAATTGTAAGGGATAAAAAAACCCGGATATGTAAAGGCTATGCTTTCCTTGAAATGGAGAGCCGCCAGGATGCAGAACAAGCGATGGAAGCATTGGATGGAACCACCTTCCTTGGCCGCGAAATGCGGGTGAATATAGTAGAAGAACAACCCGAACCGGTTAAACCCGTGTACCGTAAAGTTGAAAGACCCGGCCAGGGCGGCTTTGTCAGAGCCAAACGGCCAAGGAAGATCTAAGCTGAATTAATTATAATAGTATTACCCCTGATATGAAAAAAAGCACCCGTTACATTCTTTTAACCATCGTTTTATTACTGCTGGCCGGCTTTTTCTATTACCGCTATTATTTTGTTTTTGGCGATGGCACTAAAGCCGGCACCATGAACTATTTTGTACATAAAGGTTATGTTTTTAAAACCTACGAAGGGCGGCTGATCCAAACCGGCATCCGCACGCCAGTGCAGGGCGCTGTGCAATCAAACGAGTTTATGTTTTCGGTAACCGACCCTAAGGTGGCCGCCATTTTAAATAAAAGCGCGGGGGCTTTCCTTGAGCTGCATTATAAAGAATACCTGCATGCCCTCCCCTGGCGCGGTGTAAGCGTTTTTGTGGTGGACAGCGTATTATCTGTTAAACCCATCAGCGCGTATTAATAATTGTATGGACTATACTGCAAACCAACTTATTAACAATACGGCGATCCACAACTTCGAATTATTTGTGGACGGTCAGCGGGCTTTTATCGACTATAAACAAAAAGACGATAAAGTATACCTTATCCATACCGAAGTACCCACCGCGTTAGAAGGCAGGGGTGTTGCCGCCGCTATTGTAGAAAAAACCTTTAGATATATGGAAGAACACCATTTAAAGCTGGTGCCTTTATGTGTTTATGTAAAACACTACCTAACCGTCCATCCCGAATGGAACCGGCTGTTGGCCTAAGGATTGCTTTAGCCGATGCACCCATGAAATACAGGGTATCAATTCACCAAACGTTCCGATGGAACGTAACAATTTTCCATATCATTTCTACCAACCAAACATCCCTACGGGATGAAGGATAAAAGTCGTTCCGTAGGAACGATTGGTTGGTAGCACATTTAAACCCATTTCTTACGTTCCATCGGAACGTTTGGTGAATCTACTTCATGATAACTTACCCACCTATTTAGCCGGCGCGTAAGCCCCTTTATCAATCCATAATTTTACCTGTTTGGCAAACTCGGCATGGCTAAGTGGAGGCAGCGTACGCCCTTCGCCGGGGCGCCAGGCCCACATCACCAGTTCATCATGGGCATGGGCAATCAACTGCTGCCTGGTTTTGCCTCCGTTTTGTTTCAGATCCAATAGCTGCAGGGCCAGTTGCCTTGGGGTACGCCCCTGGAAAACCATTGGTGTTTTGGCAGGCGGCAAGGCCCACTTAGGGTTGCCCGGCGGCGCATGCAGGCCGGCAGTATTTTGCGGCTGATGGCAGTTACTGCAGCGCATAGCGTACAAGCCTTTACCGTCAATACCCCGTTTTACACCCATGGTATGTAAATGGCTGTCATCGCCCTGCAGGGGAACATTGCCATTTGGATGGCAATTCATACAGCGTGGGCTCATCAACACCTTATAAACCGACATAAACGCTTTAACCGAACCTACACTATCCTTAGGCGACGGCGCAGGCTTTGCAATATGCTCTGTTTTAAAAGACAACACCGCCATACTTAACGTAAACAGCGCGATGCATAAATAAACTAACTTTTTCATGCCTGTTCTTTTAATGAGGTGTTCATAAAAGGAAGTTGATAAACGCGTTTGCCAGTAGCGGCAAATATGGCGTTGGCTATGGCCGGCGCGGTTGGCGGTACGCCGCATTCGCCCGCACCGCCCATTTTTTCGTTGCTATCTACAATATGCACCTCTATTTCGGGGGACTCATTCATCCGGGCAATGCGGTAATCATAAAAATTACTTTGCTGTACCTCCCCCTTATCCAGGGTTAGTTCGCCATAAAGCGCCATGGTGAGGCCAAAAATGATACCGCTTTCCATTTGGGCACGCACGCCATCCGGATTAACGGCCAGGCCGCAATCAATGGCGCAGGTTACTTTATGCACCCGCAGTTTGCCGTTATCTATACTAATCTCGGCCACCTGGGCCACAAAACTACCAAACGACTCGTGCACCGCTATGCCTTTATATCTGCCTTTAGGCAAAGTGCTGCTCCAGTCCGCCTTTTTTGCGGCCAGGTTCAGTGCTGCCAGGTGGCGCGGACTATCTTTCAGTAATTGCTGGCGATACTTAAGCGGGTCCTGCCCGGCGGCATGGGCCAGTTCATCTATCATGGTTTCCATTACATAGGCGGTATGCGTGTTACCTACCGAGCGGAACCAGAGCACCGGAACAACCTCGTGCGTGGTATGCAAGCCAACAAAATGATCGGGCACAACCTTAAGGTAAGGCGAATCGGCAATACCCTCCACCGAGGTTGAATCGACACCGTTTTTAGCATCAAACGGAGTGCCTTCCATAATTGATTGCCCAACTATACTATGCCGCCATGCCACCGGGATCCCTTTGGCATCCAACCCGGCATTAACGCGGTGTACAAATACGCTGCGGTAATAGCCGCCCTTCATATCGTCCTCGCGGGTCCAAACCATTTTAACAAATTTGCCGCTGGCTTTGGCAATCTGCACCGCTTCGGATACAAAATCCGAGGTCATGGTAGCCCGGCGGCCAAACCCACCGCCCAAAAAAACCACGTTCATGGTTACCTGTTCGGGCTTCAGCCCCAATATTTTCGCGGCCGACAGCTGATCGATCCCGGGCAATTGGGTGCCTGTCCATATTTCGCATTTGTCCTTGCCTATTTTAACGGTGCAGTTCATCGGCTCCATTGGCGCATGCGCCAGATATGGGAACACATATTCGGCATCTAATACCTTGCTGGCCTTTATTAAGCCGGTTTGTATATCGCCGGCGGCAGCGGCTTTTGTCCCGTTGGTGGCTGCCAGCTTTTTATAGGCGGCAACCTGGGTTTTAGTATTCAGGTTAGCGCCGGGCCCGTTATCCCATACAACCTGCAGGGCTTTGCGGCCCTGACTGGCTGCCCAAAAATGATCGGCAATAACGGCTACGCCCGTAGGTATTTGCACTACCTGCCGCACGCCAGGCACGGCCTTAGCTTTGGTGGCATCAAAAGATTTAACCTTGCCGCCAAATACCGGCGCATGGGCCACCACCGCGGTCAGCATCCCGGGAAATTGCACATCTATCCCAAATATAGCTTTCCCGTTAGTTTTTGATGACGCATCCAGCCGCTTTGCTCCTTTACCAATCAGTTTCCACTCAACAGGCGGGCGCAAGGGTATATTTTGCGGTACGGGCAATGTTGCCGCCTCCGCCGCCAATTCGCCATAGCTTAATTTTTTGCCCCCGGCCGTTACAAAGCCATTTTTGGTGGTGCAATTCTCTATCGCAACACCTGTTCTTTTGGATGCGGCTTGCTTTAACATTACCCGCGCGGTAGCCCCGGCAGTGCGATAACGGTCAAACTCAGACCAGGTAGTACTGGACCCTCCGGTGATCTGGATCCCGTAAACAGTATGGTTATAGGCCTTATCGGCCCCGCTGTGTATCACTTTGATATGATCCCAATCGGCATCCAGTTCTTCGGCAAGGATCATGGGTAAGGTTGTCCAGATCCCCTGCCCCATTTCTACGTGGCTTAATATTACGGTGATGCTGTTATCGGCACCGATGCGCAAAAACGCGTTAGGGGCGAAAGTCGCGGCGGCATCAGCAACCAGCAGACGGTTGGCCTGCGGTATGGTAAAGGAAATCAATAAGCCCCCACTCAATACGGCCCCGGCTTTCAGGAAATTACGGCGACTGATGTTTGTTTGTTCCACGCTCATGACCGGCCTCCTTCTTTTTGTAGTTGCGCTGCTTTATGAATAGCCTGCCGGATACGCGGATAAGTACCGCAACGGCAAATATTGCCCGACATGGCATCATCAATATCCTGATCGGTTGGGTCCGCATTTTCACGCAGCAATACCGCGGCCGACATCAGTTGGCCCGACTGGCAGTAACCGCACTGCGGCACATCAAACTCGGCCCAGGCCTTTTGCAGCGGGTGATCGTTGTTTAAGGATAATCCTTCGATGGTGACGATCTTTTGTCCCTGCGCACGGCTTACTTTGGTAACGCACGAGCGTACCGCTTCGCCATTGAGGTGCACGGTGCAGGCGCCGCATTGGGCAACACCGCAGCCAAATTTAGTCCCGGTTAATCCCAGCAAGTCGCGCAATACCCACAGCAGGGGCATATCCGGACTGGCATTTACCTGGTACGATTTGTTGTTGACGTTTAATGTGATCATAAGCAATTGAATAAGAGAGGCATTAGGGGATAAACTAAGATAACAAAGTATAATTTGTAAACAGTATAAAAATGCGTTTTGTTTGACAACCTACCGGGACAAATCCATCAGATTGTTATAATCCTGTTATAATGTCAACCACATCTCCTATTTAGGCATCAAAAAGAAAACTATTATCCATAACATTTAGTTTTGACATTATGGATTTACAACTCAACAACAGAATAGCATTAGTAACAGGATCGACCGCCGGGATAGGTTATGCCATAGCCAAACAACTGGCAGCCGAAGGCGCGAAAGTAATTGTGAACGGCCGCACAGCCGAAAGGGTGAACGCCGCCGTAGCGCAAATTAAAGCCGATACCGGAAATACGGAAATCAGTGGTGTGATAGCCGATTTTACCAAGCCCGAACAGATAGCCGAACTGATTAAACAAGTACCTGAAGTAGATATCCTGATCAATAACGTAGCGATATTTGAGCCCAAGGCTTTTAAGGATATCCCCGATGAAGACTGGCTGAAATTTTACGAAGTAAACGTAATGAGCGGCGTAAGGTTATCCCGCGCTTACTTCGGCCAGATGCTGCAAAAGAATTGGGGGCGTATTATTTTTATTTCCAGCGAATCGGCTTTGCAGATCCCTACCGAAATGATCCATTACGGCATGACCAAAACAGCGCAACTGGCCATAGCCCGTGGCCTGGCCGAAATGACCCGCGGCACCCATGTAACCGTCAACTCGGTATTGCCCGGCCCAACACTTTCGGAGGGAGTGGGTGGTTTTGTGGAGCAATTAGCCAAAGACCAAAACAAAACGGAAGATGAAGTAAAAACCGAGTTTTTCCAGACCATGCGCCCAACCTCTATCATCCAGCGTTTTTTAAGTACAGATGAAGTTGCCAATATGGTGGTCTATTTAGCCAGTCCGCTGGCTTCTGCAACTAATGGCGCGGCGATAAGGGCTGAGGGTGGATTGTTGAAGACGATGGTGTAACGTGAGTTTGGCCCATATTTATGAGTTATAATCTGGCTTAGACTTAAGGGAGGAATCGACACTTAGGCGCCGATTATTAAAACCAGTTCATTATGAGTTATGAAATTCCGGCGGCCTTTGACGGTGTGTATGACATTAAAATCACGTTGTCATTTCGAAAGAGCTGGGGTAGGAATTGCGGGGGAGGGCGAAAGAGAAATCTTATACATGCGATAGGTAAGCCGTATAAGATTTCTCCTCACCCCCCTGCCTATACCCTCTGCAGGTTCGTTCGAAATGACAACACGATTAAACAACATGTCATGGGTAACGTAGTGAAAAATCCACCGTAAGCAGAGCGGATATGCAAATCTGCATATATAGTGAGAGATTCTTCACTACGTTCAGAATGACAAATAAAAAACGTCATTGCTACCAACTCGCGTTAATATGTTCCCATGCATGGATTCGAACCACGACTAACAGAGTCAGAGTCTGTTGTGCTACCGTTACACCACATGGGAATTATGAGCGGGCAAATCTACTATTTTTCCGTGATTTTTGTATAAAAAACTGCTCTGCAGTCACTCGGCTGGAGCCGAGTGACCCTTATTATCCGGCCTCTGGCCGGTGTAAACAGCTAATTTATACTTCACAGCGGCCGGAGGCCGGGAAATAATCATCACTCGGCTGGAGCCGAGCGATTGCAGGAGAGAGCTAACGTGTATCCACATCTTTAAAAAGGCTTCTATGCCCTGTAAGGGCTACCTGTTTGTAGAAAAAGATGCAAATTTGTTATTGCCTCGGAGAGGCTACCCTGGTGAAATGCAGGCCGGTGAAGGGTAGTCCCGTCCGGGACATTGCCGTTTCGATACTCAAGCTGCTACAAAGAGGTAGCCCTTACAGGGCATAGAAACTTGTAAGTACGGGAGGGGTGCGGTTGGCTGTGTTGTGGTTTATTACGCTTGCCGAAACCCCTCCCTACACCCTCCCGATGGGAGGGAATCGCACAATCCCACCCTTTTCTAATCTTCCGAACATCACTCGGTTGAAGCCGAGCGATTGCAGGAGGGGGCGATTGCAGGAATATTTACTCAACCTCCACCATTGCCTTAATCACCCCGTTAGCCGGATTCAGCCAGCTCTCAAACTGATCTTTCACCTCGCCGAACTTTACACGGTGGGTAATATAGTTGGTGGGGTCAACCAATCCTTTTTTCATACTGGCAATCACGTGCTCAAAATCGGCACGGGTAGCGTTGCGGCTGCTCATCAGGGTAGCCTCGCGTTTATGAAACTCGGGGTGACTGATACTGATCTCGGCCTTTTGCAGTCCGACCAGCACATACCTGGCCCCATGCGCCATATACTGGAAACCGCCGTTAATAGCACGCAGGTTGCCGGTGCAATCAATCACCACAGTTGGCATATCGCCATTGGTAATTTCGACCAGGCGTTCCATTACGTTTTCAGTTGATACATTAATCACGTGGTCAACTTTCAGGCGGTCGCGGCAAAAATCAAGGCGGGCTTCGTTCATATCCATGGCAATCACTTTACCGCCGGCTATACGGGCAAACTCCATGGTGCCTAAACCAATGGGGCCAGCGCCTATCACCAGCACAAATTCGCCCGGCTCCACACCGGCGCGGCGCACGCCATGGGCGCCAATGGCCAATGGCTCAACCAGCGCCAGTTCATCATAACTTAAACCCTCGCCATGCACTAAGGAATAGGATGGCACAGCCAGATACTCCACCATGCCGCCATCCACATGCACGCCGCAAACTTTTATGCTGGCACAGCAATTAGGTTTGCCACTGCGGCAGGCAATACATGTACCACAATTAAAATAAGGGATAAAAGTAACCGCCTCGCCTTTGGCAAAACCTTCGGCACCGTTAGGGTCAACCAAATTGCCGGCTAACTCGTGGCCTAAAATCCTTGGATAGCTAAAAAATGGTTGCGTACCCTCAAAAGCGTGCAGGTCGGTCCCGCAGATACCTATACGCTTGATCTGTATCAGCGATTCACCCGCTTGTGCAACCGGCGCTTCCTTCTCACTATAAGCCAGTTTACCCGGTTCTTCGCAAACTAATATCTTCATGTTATGTATTTGTCGCTTACAAGTAAGCGTAGTTATTATTAATCAATCCTTCGGCTTTCATTTCCTCCCAAAATCCAACGGGAATAATTACATGGGCCATATCCACATTTCCTTTTACACGCGCGGCATTGGTGGTATTTAACGCTATGCTTTTAACACCCGGCGCATGCAGCCCGAAAGCCACACAGGCTTCGGCGGGTTTTATGCTATACTTATCGCAGAGTTTAAAAAAACTGTCGCGCCATTTGTACAGATCAGCATTGGCCGCTCTGTCCATTTGCTTATAATTATAAATATCCGACCCGATTAAAAAACCGGCATTAAACACCGCCGAATTAATAATAGCAATGCCCTTCCTGTCCAGCTCCTCCATAAAGGCTATCAGATCGGCAGGATGGCTATGCACCGTCATGCTGTTGGCTATCATTACCCAGTCCAGGTCAACGTCCTTTGTGATCTGTTGGATCATGCGCCAATCTTTCGACCCTACACCTATGGCTTTTACCTTGCCCTGCGCTTTCAATTCGCCCAGCGCGCGATAGGCTTCCCGCACATCGCGGTAACGCTGTACCTTATCCTGGGGACCGGTAGCCGCGGCTAAATATTCGTCCGGATCATGTACCGATACCAGTGCGGCTTTGTAACCGTTCAGCAGTTCGTTGCCCTGCTCGTAACAGGCTAAAATACCATCGTAGCTGATGTTTTGCACGGCATCGTATTTCAGGTCTATCCATACGCCGGGCTCAAAGGTAGGCTCGGGGGTTTTTAAATCTGTCCTAAGCCATCCCAGTTTATTGCTGATCAATACTTCATCCGGCTTTACGCCTAACTCTTTCAGGCATTTCCCTAAGGATTCAAGCGCAAGGCCCGCCCCATATTTCCCTGCCGAATCGAACACCACCGGTTTTTGCGAATGGGCTATACACGCCTTTACAATAGCGCATTTGGCTTCGTCGCTCAGCGCAACAAACAGGTTCCCCAATCCGCTGGTACCGAAAATCACTTTAGGCAATGGTATATTTTGCATATTTAATCCAGGTATAATCTTATCCAAAATTAGTGAAATATGTCATTAATACAGTTAATAACCCGGCTAATATAGTTTACTGTGCTTCATTTGCAAGGGGCGGTTGACTAATTCTGATATATTTGCGCTCAAATCGACCACATCAGGTAGATCAAATTTAAAACATCACCAGGCTTATTGCTGTATTATACAACAAGATGAAAATATTTCAGCAAAGTATCCAATTGCGCCAGCGTAAACGCGGTTTCCACCTCATTACTAACGAGGTAGTACACGCCCTGCCGCAAATAAGTGAACTGCAAACCGGCATGTGCCAGGTGTTTATCCAGCATACCTCGGCTTCGCTTACCATAAACGAAAACGCCGACCCCACCGTGCGTCAGGATTTTGAAATGTACTTTAACAAAGCCGTCCCCGAGAACGATCCCGATTACCGGCACGATGACGAAGGGCCTGATGATATGCCCGCCCATCTGAAAGCCGCCATGCTGGGCAGTTCGGTAACTATCCCTATCAGCAACGGCCGCCTGGCTTTAGGCACCTGGCAAGGCATTTACCTGTGCGAGCATCGTAATTATGGCGAGGCGCGGCGATTAGTGATAACGGCCTGGGGGATGTGAGGATTAGATTTAACCACCAAAACACTAAGATTTTTGTTACATCCTTAAACGTTTGCGATGGTTTATTATCTTCGCCATACAGAATGAATATCCGCAATAAAATATATAAAACCCTGCTTTTACCCGCAGCCTGCATCATACTAAACGCCTGCCAGCAACCACCCAAACCGCCTGCCGAAAAACCGCGGGCATCGTTTAAAAAAGTTTGGGGACGCAGCTATACCGAAGTTCGCCGTTACTTTAACACCGGCTATAGCTTTAATGAAAAAGGTTACGAACTGGACCCCAACTGGCGCCTGTCGTTCCCGTCGGACGACTCGGTGAATATTTATAACCCAAAGCGTAAACGGTTTGTGAACGCGCCGCTTTTGTTCGATCATGATTCGGTTTTTAACGTGGCCTGGGCTTACCTTCGCTTAAAAACGCTCAGTAAGGATAGTATCATTTTCCAGGTTTTGCGGGTTAACGGCCGTGTGATCGATAACGAAGGTTCAACCGTTTATATGACCTTGTACGCCAACGATTATATTAAAAATGTATTACACAAGGATCCCTTGCAGATACAGGGTTTTACCCGCAGGGATACCCTGCTGATCCAAAAACTGACCGACCGGGCACGCAAAGACCCATCCAAAGCCTTCGCGGCGCGCAAAATTGCGGAGATCACCAGCAAAACCCCTTTGGTTAAGGTTGAAAATGTAGTCAACGACGACCGTGCCGATACCGATAACGACGGGCCGCCGATTGATTACCTATCGCCCGAGTACAATATTACCATTAGTAAGGCTTATGACGATTTCAGGTATTACTTCACCATTTTGGTAGATGAAAAAGGCGATATCAGTTTCGGTAAACCAATGACACCTTTGGTACCGCCGTTCTCTGAAACCTATCCAAAAATCATGAAGGCTATTACCAATGGCTACCTCAAAGCTTACCTGAAAATCAAACCCGGTACCACACTGGGCATCCCCCACACCAGCGAGGTAATTGTTAATGTGAGCGGGACGAAAAAGTAGGTTTGGCGCTTATTAGTTAAACTATCAGGGCAACCTCTTTAGATGTGCCGTTAGGCACATTTGGTTGGTAGTATTACATTGTCGCTATTCACCAAGCGTTCCTGTCGGAACGCCCCGGGCTCGTTATTTTGTTTTCTACCAACCAAAAGTTCCGCTGGAACTTGAAAACAGTTTGTTAGTATAGACGCTGACATTTAAGTCATTTTATGTCAACCCCGAAAAGTAGTTAAATATCTGACTGTTAATTACTTAATAAATTGAAAAATTGAATTGTGTTAAGTTGTGTTAACCCTATTTTTAGCTTTAAAATCCAAATAAATCGGATAGCTTTGTATTAGTCTATCTGATACCGTATATGCTTTTCGATAAAGATTTTCAACTCGATGTAACTTCCGAAATTGGCGCCCTGCGCGCGCTGTTAATCCATAGCCCTGATAGCGGCCTGGGCAAAGTGGTGCCCAGCAAAGCGCAGGACTGGCTGTTTGAGGACATCGTACACCTGGATACTATGCGCAAAAACGAGTACGATTACTACGTTAAGCTGCTGATGTATTTCCTTGATCCGGGCAAAATAAAAGGCAAGCTGGAGGAGATTAACTCGCGGGCCGCCGAGCGGGCGTTTTACAAACCCGATGATGCCGGCTTCCATGCATCCACCAAAGTAATTGAACTGCAAACCCTGCTGGCCGATATCCTGGATGATAAGCGCATCCGCGAAAAGCTGGTAGCTTCGGTTTGTGCCATAGAGGGGTGCAATTACCGTTTGCAGCAAAGGCTGGTAGCTACAGAGCCGGTAGCGTTAGCCAAAATATTCATCTCGGGCGCAATGACGGACGACGAGATGATCTTTGCCCCCATCCCCAACCTCATATTTTCGCGGGATATCGGTATTGTCATCAACAAACACATCCTTATTAATAAACCGGCTAAAAAGGCCCGCTCGCGCGAGACTTTGCTGGTGCGCTATATCTTTTTTAACCACCCGCTGTTTGCCGCTTACCGCGATAACATTTTAGAGATCCCCGAAACCGTGCAGCATTTCCTGCGCCCCGGCGAGGACAGCGACGGCAAAACCACGCTGGAAGGCGGCGACGTGATGGTGGTTAGCCCCAACCATGTTATTATCGGCTGCAGCGAGCGTACATCCGTAAGCGGGGCTAACGAGGCTATTAAATTACTGTTCGAGAATAAGGTGGTTAATAAGGTCACTATCGTAAAGATCCCTCATAAGCGCGATTATATGCACATTGATACCGTTTTTACCCAGGTAAAGCGCAATATGTGGGTACTGTTAGGTTCGCTGGGGCGGATGGAAATTGATGTGGAAACGGCCGAGCCCATTGCCTGGTTTGGCGACAAAAAATCGAAGGAAAAAACCGAGATACTGCAATTTAAAGCCGGGAAGCAATCTCCCAAAACGTTTAGTTGTATTGAGGACCTGCTGAATGACATCAGCCAAAACGATCTAAACAGTGCCGAACCTACTCAATTCATTTACTCGGGTAACAACGTTTTCCCTTACGATTCGCGCGAGCAGTGGACCGACTCCTGCAACCTGCTGGCCCTGCGCGAAGGGGTAGTTTTAGGTTACGATCGCAATACCAAAACCGTAGAGGCCTTTAAGAACAACGGCTTCAAAGTGTTTAAAGTAGCCGACCTGCTCCAAAAATTTGAACGTGATGAACTGGATCCGCAAACGATGAAAGATACTTTAGTGCTGATGCCATCTGCCGAATTATCCCGGGCACGGGGTGGTTTCCATTGCATGAGCATGCCGGTGTTAAGGGATGTGGTTAGTTAATAGCAGGGTGTTTGCCTGAGTTATGAATCCCGGCGGGATTTTAAAGGTGGAAATAAAAGCGGGGATTGTCAGTCTGAGCCTGTCGAAGACTGCGTGCGGTAGGCCCGCCCACCATGGTTCGACAGGCTCACCATGACACCCAGCTTTTAAAATGTCATGGGTAGCCTGTCCTATTGATGGAATAGCAAGCTTTAATGATTTAAAACTTTTACAATTATTAATAGTTGTAATAACATAAATCAATTAACCCCATAACCATGAAAAGAGTAACCAGCCTATTTTTAGCCTTGATTTGCTGCATAAGCATGACCTTTGCGCAAACCAAAACAGAAGTTGTTAAAAACGAAACCAAGACTAAAAAAACCAGCACCCTTCCGCAAAAGGTGCATAACATGTTTAGCAAGAAGAAAAAATACAGCGGCACTAAAACCAAGCATGTGGTAAAAGTGGCCAAGGTAAAAACTAATTAATAGCTTAAAGCTGTGCATCCCGGAAATGGTTAACCCCGTTTCCGGGATTTTTTGTTTATAGTCATGCTGAACTTGTTTCCGTACCCTGCATACAATTCAGACCACAATTCATAACTTCGATTTTGTAAATGAGATCCCAAAACAGGTTTGGGATGATGTGATCTATAAAAAACGCCACATGGAAAACAGCCAATTAATTAAAGCCCAAAAACTACAGGCCCTGCACCAGCGCCCGGGTATATTTGTTATCGCTAATCCCTGGGATGCCGGATCGGCAAAGATACTGGAGAGCCTGGGGTTCGAAGCGCTGACAACCACCAGTGCCGGGCTGGCTTATTCGCTGGCTAAGCAGGATGGTAAAGGCCTGGTTACCCGGGACGAAACTTTAGAGAACGCCCGTGCCATTTGTGCCGCTACCCACCTGCCCGTTGCCGCCGACCTTGAAAACGGGTATGGCGATTCGCCTGAAACCTGTGCCGAAACCATTTTGTTAGCCGCAAAAGCCGGATTAGTTGGCGGTTCTATTGAAGATGCCACCGGTCGGGCCGATGATCCTATTTACAATTTCGACCTGTCGGTAGCCCGCATACAGGCCGCTGTAGCAGCCGCCCGCAGCCTGCCATTCCCTTTTACATTAGCCGCCCGTGCCGAGAACCTGATACACGGCCGCCCCGATTTGCCGGATACCATTAAACGCCTTAAAGCTTACGCCGAAGCAGGCGCCGATGTACTTTTTGCCCCCGGCTTAAAAACCCGCGAAGAGATTGAAACCGTAGTGAAAGCTGTAGCGCCAAAACCAGTAAATGCAGTTATTGGCTTAGGAAGCGCCACGTTTTCGGTTAGCGAGCTGGAAGCTTTGGGTGTAAAACGGATCAGTCTGGGTTCAGCGCTGGCGCGCGCGGCTTACGGGAGTTTTATTGATGCGGCTAAGGAGATCAAGGACAAAGGCACTTTTGACTTTACCAAGGATGCTATTCCGTATGCGGAGATCGCGAAATTTTTTATGTAACGCTGGCATAAGGAAATCTTATCTCACCGGATATATCGCGTGTATAAGATTTCGCCCCCGGCCGGATGACATTAAATTTAATGCCTAAATTAGCGCCCGCCATGAATAAACTATCCGCGCTATACCTGTTATTGTTCTGCCTGGTGTCTTTCAGTAGCCATGCCCAACAGCCACCCGCTGCTTCACTGCGGGATATACGCATACAGTGCCGTAAATTATTACTATCAGATACCGCCTACGCTACCGAGCAAAGCTTCCGTTTAACTGATGATGTAAAATACAACACCGATGCCGCAGGCTATTTTAAAGCCTTAAGCCCGGATGGCAGCTGGAAGGATCTGGATTATACCAACGATAGTCCCAGTGCGTGGCCGCCCTGCTGGCACCTGTACCGCCTGATGCTGCTCTGTCGCGAATATTACAAAAACAACAACCCGCAATACCTGGCCGCCATACACCGGGCATTGGCCTTCTATATCAAAAACGATTTTAAATGCAGTAACTGGTGGCAAAACGAGATCAACATACCATTTTGCTACAGTAGTATTATGCTGATGCTGGATAAGGACGCCACTGCTGCCGAAACCGCTTATTTAAACGATGTACAAGTTGGCCGCGCGCTGCAGCAAAAAAATCCGACAGGGCAAAATAAGATTTGGCAAAAAGATATTGAGGCGCGAATGGCCTTGTTACATAACGATCAGGCCGCGTTCGTTGCTTCGATAAACAGCATGCAGTCTACCATTACGGTATCAACAGCCGAGGGCATCCAGCCAGATAATTCTTTCCATCAGCATGGGGCTATGCTGCAAATTGGCAATTATGGGTTGCACTTTGTAAACAGTCTGCTGTTTTGGATAAAGTTAACCGCCAACACGCCCTTTGCTTTTGATAAGGATAAACAGCAGATCATTTTTAACTATTGCTCGGATGGTTTACGCTGGACGGTTTTTAAAGGATCAATGGATATCCCGGCTGTTGGCAGGCAATTGCGGCCAAATTTCACGGCTAAACGCGGCGTTAATCTGTACGATGATTTTAACCTGATCAAATCGTTTGATAACAATCCCTGCAACTACTACCTGGATGGTTTTACGCCCGATGCACAGTGTACTTTGGCTGGCAACAAAGGCTTTTGGCGCAGCGATTATATGGTGCAGTTGCAATCGGGCCAATACATGATGAGCGTTAAAACCCACGGCCCGTTTGTTAAACGGGTAGAATCCATCAACGGTGAAAACCTGCAAGGCGCATACCTGAATGATGGGGTAAGTTTGATACAGCGTACCGGTAACGAGTATAAAAACATCCAGGCCATCTGGCGGTGGAACATGCTGCCCGGTACTACTACCGATACCACCCTTGCTGTTACCGATGCTAAGGTGCTGACCAGCAAAAATGAGTCGGGCTTTGTGGGACAAATCTCAAACGGAACCATCGGCGCAAGCGCCATGTATTATAACCGGCTGGGTGTAAGCGCTTACAAAGGTTATTTTTTTATTAACGATATGATGGTGGTTGTGGGCGCGGGCATTACATCGGCTAAAAAGGAAAACGTGGTGACTACGGTTAACCAGCGCCTTTATAACAGCAAAACCGGCAAGCATTTGAAAGGCGAAAACTGGGTTTGGCATGATGGCATCGGCTATTTTTTCCCCGACATGAACACCGAACTGAAAACAAAAATAGAGCACCGCCAGGCCGATTGGGGCAGTGTAGACAGATCATCAACCGGCATCCTATCCGCCGATTCGGTAATTACCTGGTACATCGGCCATAATAACACAGATAAGTATCAGTACATGATCAAACCCGCTTTTGGTGTGGTTGATACCCGCAAACTGGCCTACCATTTACCTGTGAGGGTGATAGCTAATACTAAGGATATCCAAGCCGTGCAATCAACCGGCACCGTTATGGCTGTATTTTACCAGGCCGGGACTTTATATATGAGCGGATCGCAGCGCATTCAAACCGACCAGCCCTGCATGCTGATCTATAAAACCGGCGCGGGTGATAGCGGACTTTGGGTATCGGACCCTACCCGTAAGTTGCAAACTGTTAACCTGCTTATCAATAAAAAACCGGTACAGGTGCAATTGCCACAGGGTGAAATGCTGGGTTCGGTAATAAAGGTGTTATAAATGTCTATTTGTAAAAAAATGTTAAATAAAGCAGCAGATTTTACGTTATTGCCTTTATAACGGTATATTCAGCCATCCATTTTCTGCTTTAATTTACTGATGAGTTACAAGAAACTTTTACCTGCTTTTACTTTATTGTTTTTAACCTGCCTTTCTGTTTTTGCGCAGCGCGATACATTAAGCCTCAATACAATCATTACCAAATCGGTAAAATTCTCTAACGACTTCCCGATTGAAAAGGTATATGTGCATTTTGATAAGCCTTATTATGCCGCCGGCGATACCGTTTGGTTTAAAGCTTATACTACGGTTGATATTCACCTGCCATCGCAATTAAGCAAAATTGTATATGTTGATGTGTATAACGACCAGGACTCGATGATGACATCCCTTAAATTGCCCCTGGTAAATGGCGTAGCACCAGGTATGATCCCGTTGCCGGTACAGGGTTATAAACAGGGCAATTACCGCTTAAGGGCTTATACCAACTGGATGCTTAATTTTGATGGGGCTTACCTTTTCAACAAAGTATTAACGATAGGCAACCCGGTTGATAAAGAGGTGCTCACTAACGTATCCTATAGCAATACCGGCGGCGCACAGCCGGCGGTAACCGTTAAGATCTTTTATAAAGATGCCAACGGTAAACCCTATGCCAACCAAAAAGTAAGCTGGCGCACCGAAGCCAGTCATGACGAAACCGGTAAAGGCCGCGGTACAACTGATCAGAATGGTTATCTTACCATCACCCTTCCTCCCACTCCCTCTATTACCTTAAGTGGTTCAACGCTTTTTACTACGCTGGATATAGGTACAAAAAGTATCACTAATATTTTCCCGCTTAAATCTGCCGCGCCCGGTAAAGATGTGCAGTTTTTTCCCGAAGGTGGCCAGTTAATAGCAGGCATACCGTGCAAGGTAGCCATAAAGGCTATCAAAGCCGATGGTTTGGGTATTGACGTAAAAGGCACTGTAGTTGATAACCAGGGACAAACGGTTTGCACTTTAACGTCGCAGCATTTAGGCATGGGCGTTTTTGCCATGCAGCCCGAAGCCGGGAAAACCTATAAAGCCAACATTACCTTTGCCGATGGTTCGCAGGCAAGTTACGACCTGCCCCGTGTACAAGCCAGCGGGATTACCCTGATGGTAGCCAATGGCGATGCCGATAACCTGACCATAAGGATATTGGCCAGCGAATCGTACTTCCAGGCTAACCAAAATAAGAATTTTTACATTATTGCACAGGCAGGCGGTTTTATCAGGTACGCGGCGCAAACCCCGCTGCAAAAGCAGGTTTATTCGGCCATTATACCCAAAACCAAATTTCAGTCGGGCACTTTGCAGGTCACGCTTTTTGGCCCTAACGGCTACCCGGTAAGCGAGCGTATTACCTTTATACAACGCCCCGATCTGATGAACTTAACCATTAATACCGATAAGCCGCTTTATATCCACCGGCAGCCCGTAAAAATGACTTTGACCGCAAAAAATGGCACACTGCCAGCCGAAGCCAATCTGTCGGTAGCGGTAATTGATGAAAGTAAAGTAAAGGTTGATGAAGATGCCGAAACTACTATTTTAAGCAGCTTACTATTAACGTCGGACCTGCGGGGTTATGTTGAAAAACCTAATTACTACTTTAAAAAACCGGATGAAAAAACAACTGCCGATCTGGATGTACTGATGCTGACACAAGGTTACCGCCGTTTTGTATTCCGGGATGTACTGGCGGGTAAAAATCCTAAAATATCCGTAATGCCCGAGCAGGGGATTACCATTACCGGTACGCTGCGCAACCGTACCGGTCTGCCTATCTTCAGAGGCAACGTGAGGTTGCTGATCCCTGATAAAAGCTTCTCGATGCAAACCACTACTAATGCCGACGGACAGTTTAAGTTTGAAAATGTAATCGTTAACGATTCGACTAAGGTAGTGATCAACGCCCGTGATAATGTTAACTATAACAGCCTGATGCTGATGGTCGATGGCTCAGCCTATCCTTCGGTATCCCGTATTACCAACCTGCCTGATGAACGCCTGAATATTGACAGCACCATGCGCGCTTACCTGGAAAACAGCAAACGCGTTTACAATAACACACACCAATTAAAGGAGGTAGTAATTAAAGCAGCACCGGCGCCAAAAAAATTGGGCCACCTGGAGCATGGGTCTTTAATGGGCCTAAACCCGCAACCCGATCATCTATTGGATGGGGAACGCTTTAAAGGTTGCACATTTTTTATTAGCTGCCTGCAAAGTATGGCTTTGGGCCTTACCTATTTAGATAATACTTTTTATGTGACCCGGGATTATAATGCCGGTATAAAAAAGCCAATGGAAGTTTACATGGACGGTTTACAGGTAGATATGAACTACCTGCAAACCGTTAATTCTGCTGATGTGGAATCGGTAGAAATATTTTTCAAGGATGGCATGAGCGGCATTAACCAGCGCGACGGTACAAATGGGGTATTGGTAATTAACAAAAAGAAAGCACCAAAAGGAACACCAATGAAGTTGGCCGATCTGCAAAAACTGCTGCCCAGCCCATATCAGGTTGACCTGTACCCGCATGGCTATACGGTTGTTAAGGAGTTTTACGCGCCAAAATACGATCCGCTTAAACTGAATGCAGGCGGTGTAGATCTGCGCAGCACCATTTACTGGAACCCAAAAGTTGTTACCGACAAGGTAACCGGCGCTGCTACCCTGCAATTTAATAATGCTGATGGCGTTGGCAGTTACCGCGCCGTAGTTGAAGGAATTGACAAGGATGGAAACATCGGCCGGTATATTTACCGGTATAAGGTACAATAGGTTTAATAACCCATTACTGAGAGGCACAAAGTATTGTGCCTCTTTTTTTGTGCTTAAAAATCTTGTTATTGTGCGTTATCAAATCCCGGCGGGGACTTTAAAGGTGTGGAAGATGTTAAACCACCATGTCATTTCGATAGAGCGGAGCAGGGATTGTGGGAAGAGCGAAAGAGAAATCTTCTACACACGGACCAGCTTTACGTATAAGATTTCTCCTCACCCCAACCCATAACCTCCGCGGGTTCGTTCGAAATGACATGGTGGTTAAAACAGATCTGTCATGGGTACCGTAGCGCGGCAATCTCGTAATTTGTCTGCGTGTACGAGATTCCGCGTCGCCTCAATACCCACCCACCACATCATCCTCAGAACGACAAAACAACCCTAAATTATGACAATAAAAATACCAATTGGTATTTTTTATAATGTAATATTGCGACGCTATTTAAAACACCCGGACGCGCTCCGGTTTTATTATCACATTTAATATACCAATTGGTATATAATATTATCACCATGAACCCACTGACACGGAAATTGCTGATCCTCACCGTCCTCTGCGCGGCGGTGATGGAATTAATTGATATCTCAATTGTTAACGTAGCCCTATCGCACATGAGCGGCAATTTAGGCGCTACTATCGAAGATACCAGTTGGGTGATCACTTCCTATGCTATTGCCAACGTCATCATCATCCCTATTACCAGCTTTTTAACGGCAAAATTGGGCAGGCGTAATTATTATATCAGTTCAATTATACTGTTCACTTTCTGTTCGTTTATGTGCGGCAACGCCGATAACATTTGGGTATTGGTATTTTTCAGGTTTTTCCAGGGTATTGGCGGCGGCGCCTTGCTATCCGTATCGCAGGCGGTGATGTTTGAGTTATTCCCAAAAGAAAAACAAGGCATAGCCAGCGCCATATTTGGTATCGGTGTGTTTATCGGCCCAACCATAGGGCCCACTTTGGGTGGTTTTATTACCGAAAATTACTCGTGGCCATGGATCTTTTATATCAATATCCCGCTGGGCATAGCTACTGCGATATCCTGCTATTTTTTGCTGACCGAACCGCCCATTAAACCCAAAGTAAACGCGGTGGACTGGACAGGCATAGCTTTGTTAGCCATTGGCGTAGGCACCCTGCAAACCGTTCTGGAACGCGGCGAAACCGAGGATTGGTTTGCTACAGGGTATATTATCGTATTCACGGTTATCGCCATTATTTCCTTAACCGCCTTTATTATCTGGGAGTTGCGCGTACCCAACCCCGTGGTAAACTTGCGGGTGCTGAAAAGCAAAACACTCAGCATATCGGCAATCCTTACTTTTATTACGGGGATAGGTATGTTTACCTCTATATTTTTAACCCCGGTTATTGCACAGCGGCTACTGGGCTTTACCCCTACCGAAAGCGGGATGCTTTTACTACCGGGTGCTATACTGGCATTATTCGCCCTGGTTATCTCGGGCAAACTATTACAGAAAGGCGTATCGCCTATCATTATTGTGGCGGTGGGTTTTGCTATGTTTATGCTGTTCAGCTGGAACATGAGCCGCATTAATCCCGAAGTTTCTGCGGCGGCTATTAGTCTTAATTTAATTTATCGTGCCATTGGGATGGCTTGCTTAACCGTCCCGCTTACCTCGCTGGCTATTTCATCTTTAGAACCCAAAGATATCCCGCAAGGCGCATCGCTCAATAATATGATGCGGCAATTGGGCGGCTCGTTCGGTATTTCTATTGTCAATACTTACTCGGCACACCGGTATGCATCTCACCGGGTCGATCTGATCACCCATATAACGGATACCAATCCGGCAACCATCAGTCGCCTGAATGGTTATACGGGTTATTTCCAAAGCAAAGGCATTAGTTTAATAGATGCCAAACACAAGGCTATGGCCCTGATAGATCTATCGGTAGTAAAGCAGTCTACTTTATTAAGTTATTTGGATGCCTTCCTGCTGATTGGCTTACTGTTTGCACTTACCTTGCCCCTGCTTCTATTTGTCATCGGCAAAACCAAAAAGGGGCCGGTTGTGGTAGTATCTGATCATTAAGTCGTTATATTTATTTAACCACAAAGATCACAGAGGGAGAAACACAAAGGGCACAAAGCCTTAATTATTTAATTATTCTGATCTTTGTGAACTTTGTGTTAGCCACAATACTATTTCTTTGTGAACTTAGTGGTTCAATCCTCAACTTGTTTTTTAACATACCAAATGGTATTTTTACAATATGGATAAGACATTATCAAAAGCCGAACGTACACGGAAGTTTATTATTGAAACCACGGCGCCTATCTTCAATACCAAGGGGTACGAGGGCACTTCCATGTCGGATATCACCGGGGCTACCGGCCTCACCAAGGGCAGCATTTATGGCAACTTTGAAAACAAGGAAGAAGTAGCGCTTGCCGCATTTGATCATAACCACGGCTACATCAAAAAACTCATTGTCGAAAAAATAGGTCAGGCCACCACCTATCACGATAAACTGATGGTTTACGCTACGGTATACCACAGTTTTACCCGTAAATCGGGTTTTATAAAGGGTGGCTGCCCGGTATTAAATACCGCTATTGAGGCAGATGATACCAATCCGCCGCTGCGGGATAAAGCTGCCAATGCCATCCAAAACTGGAAAAACAGCATCGTCAATTTAATAAAAGCCGGTATTGCCTCGGGCGAGTTTAAGCCGGATATCGCCCTCGAACAAACCGCCTTATCCATTATAGCGCTGATTGAGGGCGGCGTAATGATATCAAGAGTGACCAACACCCCGGCCAGCCTGGATACGATACTGAAAACAGTGGCTAACCTGATAGATCAATTAAAAACTAATTGAGTTTAATGGGGTAAGCGCTGTTTATCGTACTTTAGTATAAGGCTTTATACATCCCGATATGACTAAAAAAATGCTGAACCTGTTTGTGCAAAAGGTAGTACAGATAGACGGCGAGGGCAAGGCAAACGTTGCGCCAGCTCCAGTACAGGTTTTTGAATGGGCGCCTGCAAAAAAATAAACTATTATGAATTAAGTATAAGCGAATAAAGCAATATTACAGAAAATAATAAACCCAAATAGGACCATATAACTGATAAACTCAACCTTACGGGTTAATTATATTTAAAATACCTTTATGGAAATAATTATAAATACATGATTATCAATAGATAATGAAATTATGCGATTATAATTAATTTAAACGAAAACTTTTTTTTTGTTATTAGCAACAGAATATTCTATATTGGGATAGCTTTTAACAATACATATTATATAAATTGCCAAAAACCAATAATCCTAAAGCTAACCTACTTAATCAAATTGATGAAAAACTCTTCCGGCTATTAATAGACCGTATAGAAGATTATGCCATTTTTATGCTCGATCCAAACGGTTATATCCTTAGCTGGAACCGGGGGGCCGAAAACATGAAAGGCTATACCGCCGATGAGATTATTGGTCAGCACATAGCTGTTTTCTACACTGAAGAAGATAAACAGAATGATAAACCGCGCGATAACCTGAACAAGGCCCTGAAGAACGGCATCCACGAAAGTGAAGGCTGGCGGATAAAAAAGGATGGCTCAAGGTTTTGGGCCAGCATTGTTTTTACTACCCTGTACGATGAAAACAAGCAGCTGATAGGTTTTGCCAAAATTACCCGGGATATTACCGAACGCAAGTATAACGAAGAGCAGAAAAGCCTGATCAGCGCTGAGTTAGAGAACCGTGAAAAAGCCAGTACCGAAAGAATTATAGCCAGCGAACGCAGGTTTCGTAAACTGATAGAAAACAGTTATGACGGGATAGCACTATTTGACAAAAACCTGATGGTTTTTTACCGCAGCCGGTCGGCACAGCGTATTAACGGCTGGACGAATGTTGAAAGATCGGAACAAAGTTTTGATTTGCTGGTACATCCTGATGATCTGGAAAAGGTAAGGCACCTGTTCTCCGAAATATTGGTCCATCCCGATCGTCCTGCCATAACCACTTACCGTACCATGCATAAACAGGGGCATTATATATGGATAGAATGCCTGCTGAACAACCGGCTGGACGACCCCGATATCGGCGCGATTGTATGCAATTTCAGGGATGTAACTGAAAGCGTAAAAGCCGAAGAACAGATAAAGGATAAAAACAAGCAAATTGAAAATATCCTGGATAGTATCACCGACGGATTTATAGCCCTGGATAAAGATTACAATTATACTTATGCCAACCGTAAGATAGGTGAAATGATGAATTGTGATGCTAAATCCCTTATTGGCCATAATATATGGGCATTATATCCGGATACGGTTGGCTCGGCCACTTATAAGGCGATGCAACAGGCCAGGCAAACCAAACAGTACACCTGGAATGAAGACTATTACGCACCGCTTGACCTTTGGCAGGAGAACCACATCTATCCTACCGGCGATGGATTGTCTGTTTTTATTCGCGATATTACCGAAAAGAAACAGGACGAGCTGGAACGCGAACGGATAACAACAGACCTGATACAGCGTAATAGCGACCTGGAGCAGTTTACCTACATTGTTTCGCATAACCTGCGCGCACCGGTGGCCAACATCCGCGGGCTATCCGAAATGCTTGCTGATATGGAGGTTGCACCCGGTAACGAAAACGCGAAAGCACTAAAGGCATTATCTACATCGGTATGCAACCTGGATAAGGTGATCCTTGATCTGAATAATATTTTACAGATCAGCAGTACCACAAATGATACATTAGAGATGGTTTCGCTGGCATCGCTGATAGATGAGGTAAAATCGGCAACCGGCCGACTGGCCGAGCAAAACCGGGCAGTAATTCATTATGATTTTAGCGGGGTAGCGAAACTAATGAGCCTGAAGAGTTATTTATACAGTATTTTCCAAAACCTGATCGTTAATAGCATTAAGTATAAAAGGCCCGATACCGATCCGGTGATCAACATCAGCAGTAACCTGGAGGGCGACAAAGTCTGCATCTATTTTAGTGACAATGGCAAGGGTATCGATCTTGAACGTTACCGCACCCACTTATTTGGTTTATACAAGCGTTTCGACTTAAGCGTGGAAGGCAAAGGCATTGGTTTATTTATGGTTAAAATGCAGGTTGAACGCCTGGGTGGTACAATAAGTGTGCAAAGCCGATTAAATGCAGGTACCGAATTTAAGCTGGAGTTTCCCTTAAAAGCCGGTAACCGATAAAATCAAACCGTTGATTTTAAATGATGGCGTTGATTTCGCTGATAAAATCAATGTCCTGAGCAAAATCGATAAAATCAACGTAATCCGTGAAATCATTTAAAATCAACGGTCATTTTTGATTAATTTTGCCCGATGGATTTTATTACCGACGCTACCCTTAAAGCAATAAAACACTTATACCAGGCCGATCTGGCCCCTGCCGACATTAGTTTGCAGCAAACCCGCAAGGAGTTTGAGGGCCAGGTTACTATAGTTACCTTCCCGTTCACCAAAGTATCGCGCAAATCGCCCGAGCAAACCGGGGCCGAGATAGGCGCATTCTTAAAAAATGAACTGGCCGAGGTTTCGGACTTTAACGTGATCAAGGGTTTCCTGAATTTATCCATCAGTGATGCCTATTGGCTGGGCCAGTTTTATAACCATGTACTCCCTGCCGACCATACCGTAGCCGAACCGAATGGAAAAAAGGTAATGGTTGAATATTCATCGCCCAATACCAATAAGCCTTTGCATTTAGGCCATGTGCGTAACAACCTGTTAGGCTATTCGGTAGCCCGGATTTTGGGGGCAGCCGGTTACGAGGTAGTAAAAGCCAATTTAGTGAATGATCGTGGCATTCACATCTGCAAGTCAATGCTGGCCTGGCAATTGTTTGGTAACGGTGAAACCCCGGAGTCAACAGGACTTAAAGGCGACCACTTGGTGGGTAAATACTATGTGATCTTCGATAAGGAATACAAAAAACAAATAGAGGAATTGAAAGCCGCCGGGCAAACCGAAGATGAGGCTAAAAAACAAGCCCCGGTAATTATACAAGCCCAGCAAATGCTGCAAAAATGGGAAGCCGGCGATAAGGAGGTTATCGATTTATGGAATACCATGAACAGTTGGGTTTATGCAGGCTTTGATAAAACCTACAAAGCGCTTGGCGTTGATTTTGATCAGTTTTATTACGAAAGTAATACCTACCTGTTAGGTAAAGATATTGTTGACGAAGGCCTGGAAAAAGGCGTTTTCTTCAAAAAACCGGATGGCTCGGTTTGGATAGACCTAACCCCGGATGGCCTTGATGAAAAGCTGGTGCTACGTGCCGACGGTACATCGGTTTACATGACCCAGGATTTGGGGACCGCACAGTTGAAGTATAACGATTTCCACATGGACCAATCGCTTTATGTGGTAGGTAACGAGCAGGATTATCACTTTAAGGTGCTGTTCCTGATATTGGATAAACTGGGCAAAAGCTGGGCTAAGGGACTGTATCACTTATCGTACGGAATGGTGGACCTGCCATCGGGCAAAATGAAATCGCGCGAGGGTACAGTGGTTGATGCCGACGACCTGATCCGCGAGATGGAAGATACTGCCAAACAGCATACCGAAGCCTTAGGCAAGGTAGACAGCTTTGATGAAGCCGAAAAAGCCGAACTGTATCACACCATCGGCATGGGTGCGCTCAAGTATTTCCTGCTAAAAGTTGAGCCTAAAAAACGTCTGCTGTTCGATCCGAATGAGTCGATCGATTTCCAGGGACATACAGGGCCTTTCATCCAATATACCCATGCACGTATCCGTTCGGTAATCAGTCGTGCCGAACTGCAACTGGAAGAAATTATGCCGTTGACAGAACTGTCGGCTGTAGAGCGCGACCTGATCATCACCCTTACCCAATATCCCGAAACAGTAAGCATTGCCGCCGAAGGATATAATCCGGCTGCTATTGCTAATTATGTTTACGAACTGGCGAAAGCTTTCAATAAATTCTATCACGAAAAATCTATCCTGCAAGCCGAGGATGAGGTATTGAAACGATTCCGTTTGCAATTAGCCACAGCATCCGCCAATATTATTAAAGTGGGCATGGGCTTGCTGGGGATAGATGTGCCGGAACGGATGTAATCTGCAAATCAATAAAACATGTCATTTCGATCGAGCGGCGGGTGAGGTTGTGTAGTGGGGCGAAAGAGAACAGTTTCTTGAGCGGGTTGTGGCAGGCTATCACGAGCGAAAAAATCTTATTCGTGCAGAAAGCCTTATCGTATAAGATTTCTCCTCACGCTGTCACACAGCCAGCCCGGGTTCGTTCGAAATGACATTAGTGGTTATCCCAATCTATCTTACTTTAACAAAGCCTTATTGATCTTACCGATCAACCCCGGTCCTTCGTAAATAAAGCCGGTGTATAACTGAACAAGTGAAGCGCCGGCTTTTAGTTTTTCCAGAGCATCCTCGGCCGAGTGGATCCCGCCTACACCGATGATCGGAAACGAACCTTTTGATTTTTTATGCAGATAGCTGATCACTTCGGTTGACCGGTGTGTTAATGGCTTGCCGCTTAATCCCCCTGTTTCGGCCTTCAATTCGGCAGGCGATTGCAAATTATCGCGACTAATGGTTGTATTGGTAGCTATAACGCCTGCAATACCGCTTTGCTGTACCATATCTACAATATCATCCAGTTGTTCATTGGTCAAATCCGGGGCTATTTTTAGCAGGATGGGACGTGATATTCCGTTTTTATGATTGCGTTGCTGCAGCGTGTTTAAAATATGTAATAACGGCCCTTTTTCCTGCAACTCACGCAAGCCCGGCGTATTGGGCGAACTTACGTTCACCACAAAATAATCTACCACATCAAATAACTTATCGAAGCATATGATGTAATCGTTAACAGCATCCTCGTTAGGGGTGACCTTATTTTTGCCGATGTTGCCGCCTATGATTACCCTTTGGCTTTTAGCAAATGAAGTAGCCCGGTAATCAGCTATCCTTTGGGCCATAGCATCAACCCCCGCATTGTTAAAGCCCATACGGTTAATCAATGCTTCATCATCAGGCAGCCGGAACATGCGCGGCTTGGGATTGCCCGCTTGCGATAAAGGCGTAACTGTACCCACCTCTACAAAACCGAAACCCATATTGGCCATTTCTTTGATCATTAACCCGTTTTTATCAAACCCGGCGGCCAGGCCAACAGGGTTTTTAAACTTCAGGCCAAAAACCTCGCGCTCAAGCTTCTTATCTTCTACGTTCCATATCAACCGGCTGATGGCGCCCCCGCCTGGTACACGGTTAATAAGGTGCAGGCTATCGGTAACAAAGTAATGGATATTTTCAGGATCGAATTTAAAAAGGAGAGGCTTGATCAGTTGATACATAGTGCAAATTTACCGCTTTGTGTGTTAAGATATTGATAATATTTATAATTTAGCACAAGCAGTCCAAGGACTTTAATAAACCAATAACCAAAATGAAAAACACCCGTCGCTCCTTTATTACTAATGCCGCTATTGGCACATTGGCCGCTATCGCTATCCCCGAAATTGCGTCGGCCGCATTTGCCGAAGCAAAAGGCAAAAAGGTTAGTCTGAATGCAAATGATATCATCCTCTTTCAGGGCG
Organism: Mucilaginibacter sp. GW821-FHT07H05; assembly: GCF_059418485.1. NCBI lineage: Bacteria > Pseudomonadati > Bacteroidota > Sphingobacteriia > Sphingobacteriales > Sphingobacteriaceae > Mucilaginibacter > Mucilaginibacter sp. GW821-FHT07H05. The sequence continues at coordinate 235,128 of NZ_JBWKPY010000001.1, read as the reverse complement.
ATTCCATTACCGATTCGGGCCGTGATAGAAAGCAAACCGTGGCTAACAATGTGGCTTGTATGGGCAATGGTTACGCGCTGGTTGCCGGTTCAAGCTTGTTAAAAAACAATCCGGATAAAAACCTGCAGATCTATAATAAAGGCGTCAGCGGGAACAAGGTTTTTCAGCTGGCCGACCGTTGGGACGCCGACTGCCTGCAACTAAAACCAAATGTACTGAGCATATTTGTAGGTGTAAACGATTACTGGCATACCATCAACAATGGTTATAAAGGCACTATCGAAACTTACCGCGACGATTATAAAAAATTGATAGAACGCACCAAACAGGCACTGCCTGATGTTAAGCTGATCATTTGCGAACCCTATGCCGTAAATGGCGTAAAGGCTGTAACGGATGCCTGGTACCCTAAATTCCCCGAATACCAGGTGGTAGCGCGCGAAATGGCGAATGAATATAACGCGGCCTTCGTCCCTTTCCAGGCCGTGGTTGATAAAGCCATGAAATTGGCCCCGGGCAATTACTGGACCGGCGACGGCGTGCACCCTAATATGGCAGGTATAACCTTATTAGCCCACGCATGGCTGGAAGCGGTGAAGTAAAGGGGAAAGGTAAAAGCTGAAAGGCGAAAGCTGAAAGCAAAAATTGAATTAAACAAGAATGGAACGCAAGTGTACCGAGCTTTATGCTTTCGGCCTTTAGCTTTCAGCAAATAAAAATATGACAAAACTAATTTTAATACTGGCATTGGTTACCGGTTTATGGGCTGATAAATACCCTAAAGATGTAACCGGTAAATGGGCCGTTGATAATGTAGAGGTTGGCGATTTGGGTAATAAGGTGCCGGCCGACAAGAAGGATATGCTGGTGATTATGATGAAGGAAACATTTAAAAACGCCATCTTTACGTTCGGGGCCGATCATCGCTGCTCGGTATCGGTAAACGTACCGAACATGCCTCAAAACAGCACCTGGGAGTATAATCCGGCCAATGGTATCATCACCATAACTAATATCACTAAGGATCAGAAAAAAGTTTCGGGCCAAATACAGGTTACCGATAAAGGCGGTAAAATATTTTTTACCATGAAAGCAGCGCCCGTAATTTTGCAGGTGCATAAGGTGTAGATGTGCAGCAATGTAGTTTTTAAAACTTAAAATACGCCTTTTTTACCCGCAAACATGCCCCTCTATCCTATCTATTCCTTTCGCCTTTAACCCTTTAGCTTTCGCCTCAAAAACCGTATCTTTGCGGCCAAATGATCGCTATAAATAATCTTACGTTCGAGATAGGTGCAAGGGCATTATATGATGAGGCTAACTGGCATATTAAACCCGGTGAAAAAATTGGCCTGATTGGCGCCAATGGTACCGGAAAAACAACGCTGCTGAAAATAATTGTAGGCGACTATAAACCTACATCGGGCACCATATCTATGGCTAAGGACCTGACCATGGGCTACCTTAACCAGGATCTACTCTCCTACTCGTCTGATAAAACCATCGTTCACGTAGCTATGGAGGCCTTTGAACGCCAAAACCAGCTGCACGATGAGATTGAGGTTTTACTGCAAAAGCTGGAAACCGATTATAGCGAAGACCTGTTGCACAAACTAAGCGACAAGCAGCACGAATTTGAGCTGCTTGACGGGTACAATATTGAATACAAAGCACACGAAATTTTAGCCGGCCTTGGTTTTAGCGAGGCCGATTGCCACCGCAAGCTCAGCACCTTTTCGGGTGGATGGCGGATGCGTGTGATGCTGGCTAAGATCCTGTTACAAGCCCCTGATATCCTGCTGCTGGATGAGCCTACCAACCACTTAGACTTACCGTCTATCCAATGGCTGGAGGATTATCTGAAAGCCTTCACCGGCGCCATCATCATTGTATCGCACGATAGATGGTTTTTGGATAAGGTGATTAACCGCACGGTAGAATCGCGCAAAGGCAAACTGAACGTTTACGCCGGTAACTATACTTTCTATTTAGAAGAGAAAGCCTTGCGGGCCGAAATTCAGCGTGGTGAGTTTAAAAACCAGCAATCGAAAATTAAACAGGAAGAGCGTTTGATCGAACGTTTCCGTGCCAAAGCGTCAAAAGCAAAAATGGCGCAGTCACGCATTAAAATGCTGGATAAAATGGAGCGTGTGGATGATGTGGATGATGATAACCCCGAGGTTAACTTCAGTTTCAAATTCAGCAAGCAATCCGGTCGCCACGTAGTGATGATCGAGCACCTGACCAAAAAATATCCAACCATTGATATTTTGGAGGATGCCGAAGCGGTAATCGAGAAAGGCGATAAGATAGCCCTGATTGGTGCTAATGGTAAAGGTAAATCAACCTTGTTGCGGATTGTTGCCGGTGCCGACAAAGAGTATTCGGGCACATCGCTAACCGGGCATAATGTTACCCAAACCTTCTTCGCGCAGCACCAGTTAGAATCGCTGCACCTGGAGCACCAGATCTTACAGGAACTGCAGGCCTTCGCGCCAAAGCATACCGATACCGAGTTGCGCTCGATATTAGGTTCGTTCCTGTTCACCGGCGATGATGTGTTTAAAAAGATCAAGGTACTGTCGGGTGGCGAGAAATCACGCGTGGCACTGGCTAAGGCGCTCACCGCTGATGCTAACTTCCTGGTACTGGATGAGCCTACAAACCACCTGGATATGGCTTCAGTTAATATCCTGATCCAGGCTTTGCAGCAGTACGAGGGTACCGTGATCGTAGTATCGCACGATAGGTATTTCCTGGATAACGTAGCCAACAAGATCTGGTTTATTGAAGATCAGAAGATAAAAGTTTACCCGGGCACTTATGCCGAGTACGACGAATGGCTGGCTAAACGCAAATTAGAGCCTAAGGCTGCTATCCCGGTTGCAGCCCCTAAAAAAGAAGAGAAAAAAGAGGCTGCCCCGGTTAAGCAACAGCCATCCGAAAATAAGTTCCAACAGCTAAAAAAGTTGAACCAGGATTTAAGCAAGATGGAAGAACAAATTTCCGCGCTTGAAAAAGAGGTAAAGCAACTGGAAGCCAAACTGGCGGATAGCACCATATACAACGACGGCAACAAGTTAAAAGAAACAAAAGCCGCCTATCAGGCCAGGCAAGGCGAGTTAAAATCACAGCAAGCCAAATGGGAAACTTTGGCCGAGCAGATCATGGAGATGGAGGCTTAACCGCTGATTTTAATTGATTAACATGATTTCGTTGATTTTTTAGGATAATCAACGGAATCAAAAAAATCATCCTAAATCAACGGTCTTTCTTAGCCAACGTATAAGTCGCTGTAAAATAGGTGGGCGAAGTATCATATAACAAACCATGCGGTATGGCTTCTACCGATGGTGTGGCAGGACTGCCGGACGCACTGCCACCAACAATTACCGTTGTTTTCAAATCTATCCCGTTCACTTGCACACGGTAGGCAAAAGTCCCCTTGTCATCTATCAAATGCTTTATGTATGATAATGGCAGCACCATTTCGCAGGTATAATTCTTCTGATTATCTAACAGGTGGGCTCCTTTTATACCCAGGTCATTATAAACTGATATCGACCCATCCGGAATAGACGCTACCCCGGTGATCTTGATCTCTTTCAGCTGATTGTTGATCTTTTTATTCAAAAATTTAATATCGGAATCTTTAACCGGTCCGGAGGGTTTTAACAGGTAATCTACTTGCGAACTCATCCACGGCACCACCGGGTAATTAATAGATACGGGAGTAATCCCGCTCTTTTTATCCGTGGTACTAACAGTGAATACGATACCCCCGGTAATGATTTTTTGGGTGACTTCCGTTTCGTTAGAGCGGAAAATAAGGTAAAGATTATCCTCGTCATTTGAAATGGTGTACCAGGTTTCCACGGCATGGTTGTAGGCCTGAAAATTATCATTCCATTCTTTAGCGGTACCATCTATCTTAATATCTGCCGGTGCATAAATGCTGGTTTCTTGTTTATTGGGCAATTTTTGGCCTATGGCAAGGAAATTAAAGCCCGATAAAAGGACTATTAAAATAGATAGGAGGGGGAGTTTTTGCATTGGGTAATTATTGGTAACCAATAATACAACTATTTTCACATATCTACGAAATAATCGTAGATATTATTTACTTATCTTACTCTAACGACTTAATAACGATCAGTTGATTTGAGAACTGGTTTAATAATGTATTTTTGCGCATAATTAACATCACAACACCCATGAGCAAGATCTGGCAAAAAACAACCGACGTAAACGCATTGGTAGAAAGTTTTACCGTTGGCCGCGACCGCGAGTTTGACCAGCAAATGGCCGCCTTTGATGTGCTGGGATCGTTAGCGCACACGCAAATGCTGCAAAGCATTGGCCTGATGAGCGCCGAAGACCTGCAAGTTGTTCAGCAGGAATTAAAAGCTATTTATAAAGATATTGCAGTCAACGGATTTGTGATTGAGGACGGTGTAGAGGATGTGCACTCGCAAATTGAACTGCTGTTAACCCGCCGTATTGGTGAAGCTGGCAAAAAGATCCACAGCGGCCGCTCCCGTAACGATCAGGTCCTGGTTGATCTGAAGCTCTTCTTCCGCAGCGAATTACAGCAGGTAGTAACCGAGGTAAAAAGCCTGTTCGATCTGTTACTGAGTCTGAGCGAAAAACATAAAGACGTATTACTACCCGGTTATACCCATTTACAGGTAGCCATGCCGTCATCATTCGGCCTGTGGTTTGGCGCTTACGCCGAAAGTTTAGCCGATGATCTGGAACTGGTGCTCGCCGCGTATAAAATCACTAATAAAAACCCATTGGGTTCGGCAGCAGGCTATGGCTCATCATTCCCCTTAAACCGTACCATGACCACCCAATTGCTGGGTTTTGGCAGCCTGAACCACAACGTGGTTTACGCGCAGATGGGTCGTGGTAAAACCGAGCGGATCATCGCGCAGGCGCTATCGGCTATAGCCGCCACCCTGGCAAAAATGGCGATGGACCAGTGCTTATATCTGAGCCAGAATTTTGCCTTTGTAAGCTATCCCGAAAATCTGACCACCGGCAGCAGTATTATGCCACATAAAAAAAACCCCGACGTTTGGGAAATTATGCGCGGCAAATGCAACCGCCTGCAAGCCCTGCCAACCGACATTGCCATGATGACTACTAACCTGCCATCAGGCTATCACCGCGAAATGCAGTTATTGAAGGAGTTGCTGTTCCCAGCCTTTGCCGAATTGAAGCAGTGCCTGCACATGGCTAACTTTATGCTGCAGCATATTACCGTAAAAACCGATATCCTGAACGATCCTAAATACGCCTACCTGTTCAGTGTTGAAGTAGTGAACAAGATGGTATTGGATGGCACCCCCTTCCGCGATGCATACAAGCAGGTTGGGCTGGATATCGAACAAGGCAACTTCAACCCCGATAAAGTCGTAAACCATACCCACGAGGGGAGCATAGGCAACCTGCATAATGAGCAGATAGCTGAAACAATGGATGCTTTGCTTGGGCAGTTTAAGTTTGATGAGGTAGAGGTTGCGATTGAGCAATTGGTGAAGTAACATCTTGCAGCATGAACGGCCAGAACAGAAAAGATATATACCCCGGTTTAGAAGTTGACATCATTCTTAAGAAAGATCAGCGCACGGGTGCGCTTACCCGTGGTTTTGTAAAACGCCTGCTCACCAGCGCCGCTTACCACTCGCGCGGTATTAAAGTACAACTGGAGGATGGCCAGGTTGGCCGTGTGGCGCATATTGTGGACGAGGACGATTTTTAGTAGTTCACAGATCATGGATAATAGTTCATGGTTATTTCATCAACTAAAAACTATCTTTATCTCCATAATATACGAACCATTAACCATGAACTCCCCTAAATCATGACAAAACCAACCCGAAATACCTTCTTTCAGCTGGATGCACATTACCGCCTTTATATAGCGCTGCTCATAGCCGCTGTGGTGTTCTTTTTTATCCGTGCAACATTATCTACTACTGGCGTGGTGCTGCTTACCTGGTCATCATTTGCCTTATCCATTATCATATCCGATTGGATCCTGATCTTCACCTGTCACCCAAAAGAAATACGTGGTGTTGCCCGGTTAGAAGATTCCAGCCGTACGCTTATCTTTATATTTGTAATTGTCGCCGCGCTGGTTAGTTTGGTATCTATATTATTCCTGTTAAAATCCGATAAAAATCTATCAGAAGCCGCGGTTACCGGGCATGTGCTGTTAAGCATGCTATCGGTGCTGGTGTCCTGGTGGCTGGTGCATACTATTTTCACCATGCGCTATGCGCACCTATACTACAGTACCAACCCCGATGGGGACGAAAAAAAACCGATGGGCGGTTTGCAATTCCCCGGCGAAGAAGAGCCTGATTATCTTGATTTCGTCTATTTTTCTTTTGTATTAGGCACTACCTTCCAGGTATCCGATGTAGAAATAGCATCGCGCCGTATCCGCCGGCTGGCTTTAATGCACGGACTGATAGCATTTGCCTTTAATACCGCTATCCTGGCATTGAGTATCAATGTGGTATCCGGCCTGGTATCGCGTTAAGCCATAACCCTTATTTATAGCTTATTACCTTGCTTTGTAACATATAAGTTATACATTTAGATTTCAGGTGAGAGTGTTTACTTTTAACCTTTCTCATTTTTTTAAACTTTTATGAAAAAACTCTTACTTCCTATTTTATTAACAACATTAGCTACCGCCACCTTTGCACAAGGCCGGCAGCAGGACACCACCGGCGGGGCTCGCCGGGCTGCTTTGCCGGGAGGTTTCCCGGGCGCTGCTACTGCAAGGGCTGTACCAAGGCCCTATAAAACGGTAATTACAGATAAAGCGGTAAGTCGCGATGGATTATTTAAAACCCACAAGGTTGATGATAAATACTTTTTTGAAATTGGCGACAGCGTTTTAAATCGCGAAATTTTAGTGGTTAACCGCGTGGCAAAATCAGGGGCCGATGTACGTGTAGCCGATGGTTATGCCGGCGATATTATTGGCAACTCGGTTATCACCTTTGAAAAAGGGCCTAATAACCGCATTTTCATGCGTAAAATATCATACAGCACTTACAGTCCCGATAGTACAAAATCTATGTACAACGCGGTACAACGTTCCAACATACAGGCTATTGCTGCGGCCTTTAACATTGCGGCCTACTCGCCCGATTCAAAGGGCAGCGTTATTGACATGACTGATTATATCAACAGCGATAACGAGATCTTTTATTTCAGTTCGGCTGCTTCCAAATCGCGTTTCCGTTTGGGCAATCAACTGGCCGACAGGAGCTATATTGAGAACGTACGCAGCTTTAAAACCAATGTAGAAATCAGTACGGTAAAAACTTATACGCTGGCTGCAGCAGCTTCTCCGTTTGGCGCGCGTGGCGGTGCACCTACCCCTACTCCCGGTGGCGGCAGCACCGGTTCGGTTACTGTCGAACTGAATACATCGCTGGTGGTATTACCTAAAAAACCAATGGAAGCCCGCTACTTTGATGCCCGCGTGGGTTACTTTGCCCATGGTTATACCGATTTTGATGCTAACCCGCAGGGTGTTAAAAACATCAGCATGATTGCCCGCTGGAGGCTTGAAGTAAAGCCCGAAGATATGGCCAAATACAAACGCGGCGAACTGGTTGAACCTAAAAAACAGATCATTTACTACATTGACCCGGCTACACCTAAAAAATGGCAGCCATACCTGATAGCCGGTGTAAACGACTGGCAGAAAGCGTTTGAAGCAGCAGGCTTTAAAAATGCTATAGTTGCTAAAATTGCCCCAACCGCTAAACAGGATTCGACCTGGAGTTTGGACGATGCCAGCCACTCGGTTATTGTTTACAAACCATCCGAAACAGAAAATGCCAGCGGTCCGCACATATCAGATCCGCGCAGCGGCGAGATCCTGGAAACGCATATTAACTGGTACCACAACGTAATGAAGCTGGTGCACGATTGGTATATGATACAAACCGCCGCGATTGACCCACGCGCCCGCAAAATGCAGTTCAGCGATGAACTGATGGGCGACCTGATCCGCTTTGTATCATCGCACGAAGTTGGGCATACCCTTGGCCTGCGCCATAATTATGGTTCAAGCTCGAGCGTACCTACCGAAATGCTGCGTAACAAAGCTTTTGTTGAAGCCAATGGCCATACCCCATCTATTATGGATTATGCCCGTTTTAACTACGTGGCACAGCCCGAAGATAACATCGGCAAAGCCGGCCTGTATCCACGTATTGGCGATTATGACAAATGGGCCATTAACTGGGGTTACCGTGTATTACCCGACGTAAAAAGCGCTGAAGCAGAAGTGCCCGTGTTAAATAAAATGACCATTGAGGCGTTGAAAAACCGCCGCAACTGGTTCGGTACCGAAACTAACCAGGACGACCCGCATTCGCAAAACGAGGATTTGAGCGATAACGCCATGTTAGCCAGCGATTACGGGATTAAAAACCTGAAACGCATTTTGGTGAAACTGCCCGAGTGGACCAAAGAGCCCAATGAGGATTTTGAGAACCTATCTAACATGTACGGCCAGTTAACTGCTCAGTTTAACCGTTACATGGGCCATGTGGCAAAAAACATAGCAGGTATTTACGAAAACCCAAAATCTGTAGAAGAAACCGGTTTTGTTTACGAACTGACACCGGCAGCTACCCAAAAGGAAGCCATGGCATTTTTGGATAAACAGTTGTTTACTACCCCCATGTGGCTGGTTGATAATAACATCCTTAACCAAATTGGCAGTAACGGCGTAACGGTGGTTTACCGCAGCCAGGATGCTATTTTAAATCGACTGGTAGCCGAACGCCAGTTAAATAAAATGTTGGTAGCCGAATCAAAAGACCCGGCGACTTACAAGATCACCGACTTTTTTGCAGATATGCAGAACATCGTTTTCCGTGAGTTAAAAACCAACCAGGCAATTGATATTTATCGCCGTAACCTGCAAAAACTGTACGTGGATAAACTGATAGACATTGTAGCCCCGGCCCCTGATCCGGCTGCAGCAGCAACAGCTATACCAACCGGCGGCGGCAGGCGTGGCGGCGGCGGCCGCGAACTGGAACAAACTGATGCGGTATCGGTTGCGAAAGCTCAACTACGCCTGATCAACAGCCAAATTGCAACTGCTTTACCGGGCACTGCCGATAGCATGAGCAAATACCATCTGCAGGATCTTTCTGAAAGGATCGCGGCAGCGCTGAGCCCCAAAAGCTAAGGATTAAATAAAATAGTGATTTTCAAGAGCCGCTCCCGTGCATACGGGGCGGCTTTAAATGTAAAAGCTTGTCATTGCGAGGTACGAAGCAATCGCGAATTATACAAGACCGCTCTTTGGGTGTGCGATTGCTTCGTACCTCGCAATGACAAGCTGTTTTAAAAACTAATCAAACAGCCCCTTCTCTTTTTCAATAAAAGCAGGCCGGTGCAAATTCAGGCCCAGTGCTTTATTCAATTCGGCGCTTACGTAATCGGCCAGCTCGGGCGAGTAGCGTTCATCGTGCTGGTGCATAAAAAACCAAACGGATTGCAAACCCTGCCCTGCCCAGTCTTTAATACGGGCTACCCATTCATCAACCCGGCGGTAATCGGTTTTATCCAAACTATTACCCACAAAACGGATAAAGGCGTGTGGCGTTGGCAGCTCCATGTGTACGCAATCGCGCCGGCCTGAAGCATCGGTGATAACCGCGCCTATGCCCAACTCCTTTAGTGTGCCAAATAACTGCTCCTTAATTTCGGGCACGGCAAACCACTCCTTATGCCTTACTTCTAAAAATACCGGCACATCCTTGGGTAGGTGTTCCAGGTATGTTTTCATATCCGCGAAGCTTTTTGGCGTATAGTTATCGCCTAACTGCAAAAACAGCGGGCCCAATTTATCGCCGAAGGCCATAATACCCTCGTAAAACTGAGTAGTGATCTCGTCGGCATTTTTTAGCCGGCGGATATGGCTGATACTTTGCGAAAACTTAGGACAAAATTTAAAGTTGGGATTCGTGTCGGCTTTTTCTTTCCATTTGGCAATGGTGGCCGCGCCGTATATCTGGTAAAAAGTGGCGTTCAGTTCAATGCTATCAAAGTGCTTTACATATTCATCCAAAAAATTGGCGTCCCTGGTTTTAGGCGGGTATATTTTGCCTACCCATTCTTTACGCCCCCATTTGGCGCAGCCTACGTGCACTTGTACCGGCCCGCTGCCTTTGGCTGCTTGCAGGGTAGCTGTGGTTAATGCTGGATCAGGTGGCAGGGTAAAATCTACCAGGGGTAATTCTTCGGGGCTAACACGGCCAAATTCCATATCTGTTAATCGCTTAAATTAAATTTTTCCTAAACTTCGGCATGATCCTTCTGCGCGAAGCATGTTCATAGCCGCAAGCCAGTTTAATCAGTTCGGGCTCGCTGTAGGCAGTACCGAAAAAGGACAAACCCATCGGCAGCCCCAGCACATCGCCCATAGGCACCGTAATATGCGGATATCCCGCCATGGCAGCAGGCGATGAGAATGAGAAGCCGGTATCATAATCGCCATTCACCAAATCTATACAGCAAGCCAGTCCATTAGTTGGGCCAACTATGGCATTCAGTTTATTCTTTTTCAGGATAGTATCTATAGCGTTCCGCGATGTTTCTGTTGATTTTTTCAGCGCGTCCAGGTATTCTTTACTGTTCAGGTCGCCTTTACTTTGCGCCAGTTCCAGCGTTTCCTGTTTAAAAAAGGGCATAGTCGTATGCGCGTTTTGCCGGTTAAAAGCAATTACATCGGCCAGCGATTTTACTTTGGCATTGGCGGTAGACAGGTACTTGTTCACCCCATCCTTAAATTCATATAGCAGCACCTGGTACTCCGCCGCCCCGGCATCCTTTAACTGGCTCAGCAGATCGATCTCTTTTACCTTGGCGCCCTTGCTTTTCAATACCGCTATCGCTTCGCGGAACAGGCTAACTACGGCCTCGTTCCCTTTCAGAAAAGATTTTTCGATACCGATACGTTTACCTGCCAAACCCGCGCTGTCTAAAAATTGCGTATAATCAACCTGTGCTTTATCCTTACTGCTTAAAGTAGCGGCATCGGCAGCATCCACCCCGGTAAGGGCGCCTAATAATATCACGGCATCTTTAACAGTGCGCGCCATTGGCCCGGCAGTGTCCTGTGTTTTTGATATGGGGATGATCCCTGTACGGCTTAGCAAGCCTACGGTAGGTTTAATGCCCACCAGGCCGTTAACCGATGCCGGCGATACTACCGATCCATCCGTTTCGGTGCCGATGGCTACAGCGCATAAATTAGCCGCCACCGCCGATCCCGAACCCGAGCTTGACCCGCTGGGGTTTCTGTCTAAAATATAAGGCATCAATGTTTGGCCTCCCCTGCTGCTCCACGCGCTGGTAGACCGGTTTGACCGGAAGTTGGCCCACTCGCTCAGGTTGGTTTTCCCTAATATCACCGCACCCGATGCCTTTAGCTGTTTGATGATAAAAGCATCCTGCGCTGCATGATGGCCTGCTAAAGCCAATGCGCCAGCGGTGGTCATCATTTTACCGGCTATATCTACATTATCTTTTACCAATACCGGGATACCATGCATAGGGCCGCGTACTTTGCCTGCCTTGCGCTCGTTATCCATCGCATCGGCCATGGCCAGTGCGTCGGGGTTTAATTCGATAACCGAATTTAGCTTTGGCCCTTTTTTGTCAATCGCCTCAATCCGTTTTAAATACAATTCGGTTATGGACCGCGAGGTGTAAGCCCCCGCTGTCATTTTTTCCTGCAAGGTATCTATCGTGATCTCGTTCAGTTCAAACTGATCGTCCAATGCCTGATCGGTTTCGTCTTTTGATTTATCGGGGGTAATGAGGTTGCATGATCCGCTGGCAACAGCGGTAATAGCCAGGCCGGCCAACGAAGTACTTTTCAGGAAATTTCTTCTATGCATATAAAGGGTATAATTTCGGCTAAACTTATGGAATTAAGGTAATACTTTTTGCAGATAATATCCTAATCATAAAAAAACGTAAAGCTACCGGTTTTAGTCTCCCATTGATATACACCAGGTTAATTACTATTTCAAATATTCGGCAATCACCTTTTCCCAATGGTCGTACCCAATGGGGTTTAAATGCAGCATATCTTTTTGAAAATAGGTCGAATCCGGCAGCGATTTTGGGGTAAGCAGCGTAGTGTTCACATCAATATAGTAAACGTTTTTTTGCGTTTTAATGTAAGCCGTTATCATCATATCGCCCAGGGCAACCTCGTTATAGTATTTGGCGCGGCTTGGACTTAACTTCATCGACAGGAAGTATACTTTAGCTTTGGGTAAATGCTCCCTGATCATGCCCAGCATAGTTACAAAATTATCGTAAACGGCCTGCGCGCCACTGCCCGCGGCTATATCGTTATCGCCCACATAAATAAATATTTTAGATGGGTTATAAGGACACACTATCGATGGCATATAATATTTAACCCAATCGGCTATTTTTGAACCGCCTACCCCGCGCATAATAATTTGTTTATTGGGGAAATGAGCAGGCAGATCGACCCACTTGCGGATAGATGAACTACCGATAAACAGGATCCCGCCAGGCTTTGGCATCCTCAGGCTATCCTGACGTTGAAACGCCCTGATCTCACTTTCAAAAGGATAGGCATCTTTGGGTTTATCCTGCGCAAATGTGCTTGCGCTAAATACCAGCGTAATAAAAAGCAGAAATTGATATTTCATTTTATTGGGCAATTAACCGGTCTTCAAAAAACATAAAAGGTAAAAAACTGGCAACCCCGTTAGTGATCCATACCGGGCCGTCGATGCAATATAGGATAATTCGCAATTGCTGATCCTGCTTTTTTTCGTATTCGGCCAACACCTGCAGGCAGGAACCACAGGGGGTAACCGGCTTAATAATATCGAAGTTATTTGTATGCGCGGTAACGGCAATGGTTTTAATAGGATCATCAGGATGATTAGCGCCCCAGTTAAACAGGGCAACCCGCTCGGCACACAGACCGGATGGATAGGCTACATTCTCCTGGTTGCTGCCGTGGATCACCTTGCCGCTCTCCAGTTGCAGGGCAGCCCCCACCCTGAATTTTGAATACGGCGAGTGCGAATTCTCCATCGCCTTAACCGCCTCGCGGCATATATCCTGATCTGCCTTGCTCAACTCTGCTAAAGTACTATACTCCTCAAAGGCTATTTTTATTTCGTGATTTGTCATTATTTCAGCCCGTCCTAAAAAGCGGGGGAAACAATATAGGGAGAAAGATTGGGAATTGCAAACAAGGGTTGATTATAACTTGATCGAATTTAATAATCGAGCCGAATGATGTATCCTGACAATGCTAATTTTATTGTCTGATTGGATATGATAAATCAGGCGATAGCTTCCTTCAATGAGCTCTCTAAGTTTTACATTCCCAAATTCCGGGACTACCTTACCGGCTTCTATATTGTCAGTCAGTATAGCAACCCGTTTAGTAAGTTTGTCAATAAATCGTCCCGCATAATATTCTGAATCCAGTGCGATGTAATCGTATATTGATTTAAGATCATTACGAGCGCTCCTTGCCCATATTATTTTTGCCATTCTTTAACTTGCCGTAAAACTTCTTCGTGGGTTATGGTATCGCCGTTTTCAATATCTTTCAACCCTTGTTCTACCTTGTCAATAAATATTAGTTTTTCTAACAATACTTCAAGTTCAAAATTTTGCGGCAAATCATTAATCGTTTCAAGCACTTTATCCCTGTTCATAATCAAAAATCTTAATTATATAAATATACCATAAAAACAGAATATCAGCAAAATACTACACTCAGCTTTTAGGCTTTGTATATTTCGCCACTCCAAAATCTTGTGAGTCCATTACCAATGAATCTTTTATGAAGTAAATTTTGGCCGCATATGTAAAATCATCATAGTATATTTTCAGCGAATCTTTCACTAATGAATACTTGTAACTTTTTTTATTTCTGGAATAGTATATCGAATTCTTTCTGATATCAAAATTTGCATTTCCTGCTGTGTCAATCCAAACTCCTTGTATTTTTTCACTATAAGCAGGTGCCTCAATTATGGTTCCTTGTACCTTCCTTACCCTTTTTATGGAGTCTTTGGCTTCTTGTTTTTTATCGGTTACAGTATTACAACTCACAAATACGCAATAGGCCAATAAAACAATCATGCTTCTCATATTTATCTATTCGGGGTCTATTTAGAGCAGCAATCATCGGCAAGCAGATCCGCTCTGTATATCGATGATTGCTTTGTACCTCGCAATGACGTATTAGTCCTTACACCGCTACCGGTAAAATCTCGTCATCAGCTACAATCGTCGGGTTTACTGTTTCATCATCCTTTTCAATGCGCAGGTTTTGGATAATGTGCTGCTGGCGCACCGGGGTATTTTTACCCATAAAGTATTCCAGTAGGCCTTTGATGTTAGCATCTTTCAGGATCACCGGGTCAAGGCGGATATCCTTGCCAATGAACAGGCCAAATTCCTCTGGCGAGATCTCACCCAAACCTTTAAAGCGGGTGATTTCGGGTTTTACGCCCAGGCGGTTAATGGCGTTCACACGCTCTTCATCGCTGTAGCAATAAACGGTTTCCTTTTTATTACGCACGCGGAACAGCGGCGTTTGCAGGATAAACACATGCCCGGCCTTCACCAGATCGGGGAAGAATTGCAGGAAGAAGGTCATCAGCAACAAACGGATGTGCATACCGTCCACGTCGGCATCGGTGGCAATAACCACGTTGTTGTAGCGCAGGTTTTCTATACCGTCCTCAATATTCAGCGCGTGCTGTAGCAGGTTAAATTCCTCGTTTTCGTAAACCACTTTTTTGGTCAGCCCAAAGCAGTTGAGCGGCTTACCCTTCAGACTGAACACGGCTTGTGTCATCACATCGCGCGATTTGGTGATGGATCCGCTGGCCGAGTCACCTTCCGTAATAAACAGGGTGGTATCCTGGCGGCGCTCGTGCGTATCTTCAAAATGCAGCTTGCAATCGCGCAGCTTACGGTTATGCAGCGATGCTTTTTTAGCCCGCTCGTTAGCCAGTTTTTTTATGCCTGCAATATCTTTACGTTCCCGTTCTGATTGTAGTATCCTTGCCTTCAGCGCATCGGCTACAGCCGGATTTTTGTGCAGGTAATTATCCAGCTCCTTTTTAACAAAGTCGCCGATAAAGGTGCGCACCGTAGGCCCGTCCGGACCAACACTTTGCGAACCCAGCTTGGTTTTAGTCTGCGACTCGAACACCGGCTCCTGCACCTTAATGGCAATAGCGGCTACGATAGACGCGCGGATATCCGAGGCATCGTAATCTTTATCATAAAACTCGCGCACGGTTTTTACTACCGCCTCGCGGAAAGCGGCCTGGTGTGTACCGCCCTGGGTAGTGTTCTGCCCGTTTACGAACGAGTAATACTCCTCGCCGTATTGCTGCCCGTGGGTCATGGCTATTTCAATATCCGGGCCTTTCAGGTGGATGATAGGGTAACGCAGGTTATCGGCAATGGTATTTTTAGTCAGCAGGTCATAAAGGCCACGCTCCGAAAAAAACTTTTGTCCGTTAAAATTAATGGTCAGGCCCGAGTTCAGGAACACGTAGTTCCATATCATGGTCTCTACAAACTCTGGGATAAAACGGTAATTGCGGAAGATGGTATCATCCGGATAAAAATTAATAGCTGTACCGTTACGTTGGGTGGTTTCCTTTTCGGCTTCATCACGGATCAGCTCGCCTTTGGCAAATTCGGCCTGCTTAGTGCGGCCGTCGCGATAGGATTGAACGATGAAGGTGTTAGACAAAGCATTTACCGCCTTGGTACCTACGCCGTTTAAGCCTACCGATTTTTGGAAGGCCTTGCTATCATACTTACCGCCGGTATTGATCTTGGAGACGCAATCGATCACCTTACCCAAAGGGATGCCACGACCGTAATCGCGCACGGCAACCTTATGGTCGCTCATGTTGATCTCGATAGAGCGGCCCGCGCCCATCACAAACTCATCAATACAGTTATCTACAATCTCCTTCAGCAGCACGTAAATGCCATCGTCGTAAGCCGAGCCATCGCCCAGTTTACCAATGTACATGCCCGGCCTCAGGCGTATGTGTTCCTTCCAGTCTAACGACCGTATACTATCATCCGAATATTCAACTTGTTCTGCCATGTAAATTTGGAAAGTTTAACGCCTATCCAATAAATATGCGTTTACGCAAAAATAGCAATTGAAGTCACAATCGGGGCTTTAAGTATTCCACATATTAACATCAAAACTTCCCCAACCTCTTATTCATGCAACGGAATATTAGCAATAAAAAACGGTCCCGGCTAAAACCTTATCGCCTTCCCCTGTTTAACCTAAAGCCAACCGTAAACTGCAACACACCCGGGTTATTAGTATAAGTTCCAAAATCGGATATGATTTTGTAGCCGCCCAAGCTTTTTTGATAGGTAGCATCAAATACCATACGGCCGGTTTGTATTTGCAAGCCTCCCGATAGTCCGAAGTTTATTTTCTTATCATACTTTGTAGCATTGAGCTGCGTAATTACGCCTCTGTAATAAACAGTATCTTTATTTATTACGATTGGTGTGATTGATGTTACAGCATTAGTTTGCTTAACAGGCAGGTTAAACACTGGCCCTGCCTTAACGCTGAAGTTGCCAGAAACCCGGTACATTAATTGCAGTGGAACCGTTGCAAAATAAACTTTACGACTATCTGTCACCTGTATAGGTTGGCTCTTTTCAAACTTACTCCCGTTAGCATGACTATATCCACCGCTCATATTTAACGGGTTCAACAGCAACGACTGAACGTGTAGCCCAAACCTTTTGCCGAAATGATAGGTACCAAATACACCGGTATACATATCAATGGGCAAACTGCCGTAAATATTGGCATTCTGGCTTTTACCGGTGAAACTGCCGCTGGTATTTACCCCGGCCAATAGTCCCCAATCAAATTTGGATGTGCTATCGCCGCTGTCGCCGGGCTCTTTTATCTTCTTGTCCTTTTTTGGCTTTTGGGGCTTGTGCACCTTGATCTTGCTGTTGCCGTCCGTTGCGAAAACCCTGCCCTTATATGGCATATCACCCGGGCGCAGGCTATTTTTAAACGGATAATTACCCTGCGTAACAATGGCACCAAACACATCTTTATCGGGATGATACCCATTTATAGCTGTTAATTCATCCATCGCATTACCGCGCCATGAACCCGGTGTATTACCGGTAAGCAAATCATTACCGTTATCGCCTGCATGGTTTGCACTGGTGCTGTTGCCCGGTAAACTATTCCCTGTATCGCCCGTCTTTTTGTTATTCGTACTTGTGTTAACATCATCCCCGGGTTTCTTGTCCGCCTTATGTTTATTTGCGCCTGTCGTAATCGTGGCGTTATTTTTAATACCATTTGGTATATTTCCTTTATTAGAAACGGGGGCAACCCCTGTTGCTATGGGTAATTGGGGCGATGGCGGCAAACCCGCTCCCCTTTTACCACTTGTTTGTTTATACTGCGCTACTATCGCATTCCTGGCGCTTAACAGTTGGGATAGCCTGTGGTTAGCGGCTGTTAGCCGCTGCTTTATAACAGCAATACTATCCTTAATTTTAGCGTTCTTGTCATCAGCGCTAAGCATATCTGTTAAAGTGCCGCCCGCTGCAGTAATCTGTTGCTGTACCTGTTTGATGCTATCATTGTAAGCAGTTATTTTATCCTTTATATCTAATTCAGTTGCTGCTATGCTATCTGTTTTTTTCACCAATGCCGATAAACTGTCGCTTGCATTGGCTTGCTGCTTTTTCAACATGGGGTTACTATTATGCAACAGGAAGTACAACATGATAGCTGCCGGAACAGTAATAGCCAATGCTATCCATAATTTCATGAAATTGCTACCCGTATCTGCACTATTACCACCGCTGCCGGCTGTTGGTGCAGGGTTTGGCAACTGCTCGTCTAAAAGGCCTTGCATATGTTGCCAGTCGGCAGTTTGGTCATCCTCTATAAGCCATTCGTTACGCTTATTTTGCCAAAGGGCGGAGTATTTTAACCTGTCTTTCATTACGCTTTACTCCTCCTTTCCTTATGATCGGCATTGCCTTGTGCCATTGGCTCAAGCAATTGCCTTAACTGCCGTTTGGCTTCGGCCAAATGCCAGCGCGATGTACCTTCGCTTATGTTTAATTGTTCGCTTATTTCTTTATGTGTAAACCCGTCCAATACCGATAGACTAAATACCGTTTGCGTAGCCGGTGGCAGTATACGAATCTGCTGTAGTATGTCTTCAAAATATAGCTTATCCAGTACCAGCGGCGATATAAATTGCTCGATGCCATAGTTGGGCGGGGCAGTGGCCGTGTTATTAAATTTTAATTCTTTGCGATACAGGTCTATCGCCGTGTAGATCATGATTTTTCTTATCCAGCCCCCCAGTTCGCCCCTCTCCCTGTCAAAATTACCAATGGTTTTAAACACCTTTAAAAAACCACTGTTAAATGCCTCCTTGGCCAGTTCCTTATCGGGCAGGTAGTTATAGCATACACGCAACATATCGGCATAAAATAGCCGGTACAGCGTTTCCTGCGCCGATCTGTCATTATCAATACATCCTTTTACCAGCTTTTCTACTTGCTTTTTGGTAATATTCATCCAAGATATTTCATGGTGCAGGTATGCCCAAAAGCACTTCGGGTACTAATGGCAAAACGTTGGGTAAAAATTAAACTATTTTTAGATTATTGCTATTAAGCAAAACAGACCGGCCGCGGTTAACCGGCCGGTCTGCTAAAAATAGTAATATTTTTTTACCTGTTCCGCACTTTAGGAGCAATAGTAACCCCGCTTGTGTATTCCCAGTTAAAGGTAATATTGGCTGTTGCCACCACTATGCTACCTGTATAGGTAGTACCATTAAGTGTAATATTTAGCGGATAGGTGCCATTTACCAGGCCAATTGTATTTTGCTTTAAATTAATATTGGCACGCATAAACGCGGGTGTACCACTACACCCGGCGTACTGCAAAACACCGGTAAAGTTTAACATGTAATTGTTATTGGCATCAACACCACTGGTATACATCAACTTACCGTTGGGGCAATAGGTATTGGCGGTATGTGTCTGAAAATAAATATAGGCAGTATCCGAATGGGCACTTTTATAAATTTGCGGTTCAATAATAATCTGATCGCCGGTGAGTGGCAGCGTTGTGTTTGCCGGCGGTACATAAACCCCATCGGTAACTTTAATTTTTAGTCCGTCGGTGCTGGCGCCGTTTATGGTGGCTTTAACCGTGTAGGTACCCGCTTTGCTAAACACAAATGCCGCGGCATTATCTTTTGTTGATATGGTATTAAAACCCGATGGGGTTACTAACCAGCTAATGTTGTCGGTAGCTTTGGCCTTAACGGCTAAAACGGTATCGGGCTCGTTCATTTTCACTTCTGTTTTGGTAGCCGACAACTGGCCACCCGCCGCTATTACACCTTCTAATTTTTTACAACCCTGGATAATAAAGCAGGCCGCTATAAAGGCAAGCAGAAAATAGGTTAATTTTTTCATAATGATGAATCTATTTGGTTTGATGACTGTTTATTGCATCATCGTACTAAAAGTTAAATGCGTTGGGTATGCCCCGGAATTTATTTTAAACAAGCGAACGATTGCTGTAAAAAATACTTACAGATGAAAGGAATGAATGCGGGCGACAGTGATAATGAAGAGCAATTATGTCCCCGCTCTAAACTTAATACAATTACGCGCTTTGTTAATGTTCCTGAAAAAATCCGGGCCCCTGTCGTTTGTTAAACAAACAGCCATAATAACACCTTTATGGTTTTTTTGCAGCGTGATGAGCAAGGCATATTTATAGCCCTTGGTTTCGGGCGAATCGGGCAGGTTCATGAAATAGGTGCGGCCTACATCAGCATTATAATCGGCCAAAACTTCTTCGGGCATCGGCTTTACTAAAAATCTGTTTTCGCCTGCTAATTGCCTGGCTTTTGCGCGGCCCATTTCAATATACAGCGAGTCGGGGGCATTTTCAGATTGCGGGACTACTTTCAGCCATATTTCAAACTCCTGTCCCGGTATGGTCAGGCCGTAATCAAAGTCTATGTTGTCACTCTTTATATCCAGTTCCTTAAACGTATCAGGCAATACAAATGACACATTGGCGCGGTTGGCTATCTTTGTAAAACTTTTAAATTCACGGCTGTTCTTCACAGCTTTTGTTTGCGCAAAAGCCGCTCTGCTGCAAATCAGGAGGCATGTAATCAACAATATTTGCTTAAATTGCCTTGACAAATATTTCATTAAACAATAGGGTGTAATGACCAGTTAAACGAATTTAATAATTATAAGTTACCAATAACAGCAGAAATTCAAAATTATTATACAAATAATAAAACTTAATCTGAAGGAAACATGAGCATTATTCCCCGCCTTAGCCGGTTCGACCTGACTATGATCGTTATAAGCCTTGTAATTGGCATGGGCATATTTGCCAACCCAAGCGAGGTAGCCGTAAGGGCGGGCAGCACATGGATCTTTTTTGGCGCCTGGATATTTGGCGGACTGGTTACCCTTTGCGGGGCGCTTACGTTTGCCGAGATTGGCGCGCGATATCCGCATACCGGTGGCTTTTACAAGGTATTTTCCTATTGTTACCATCCAGCTTTTGCCTTTATGATCAATTGGGTTTTGGTGATCAGCAATGCGGCATCGGTAGCGGTAGTGGCTATTATTGGGGCTAACTATATTAACCCCGTGCTGCTCCCCGCCGATTGGCAAACCCCAGCAGGGACAAAAATCATGGCCATATCATCTGTACTGATATTATACGCTTTAGCCTTCTTAGGCATTAAAGTAAGCGCCCGTACCCAAAACCTGCTGACACTGTTTAAAGTACTGGCCATTGTGGTACTATGCGGGGCCGTTTTTATGCACGATGACACCCACGTTGTAGCGCAAGGCCTGCCGCATACGGGTAACCTCATCACCGCGTTTGGCTTAAGCCTGGTGGCGATATTTTTTACCTATGGCGGTTATCAGCAAACTATCAATTTCGGCGGGGATATCATCGAACCCAAAAAGAATATCCCAAAAGCCATTGGTATGGGTATTGGCATAGTAATCCTGCTTTACCTGTCTGTTAATTTTGCTTACTATAAGATATTGGGGCTGGGTGGTTTACAGCAAACCACTACCCTGGCAGCTACCATGGCCGGGGTGATATTTGGCAGTATTGGCTCCAAAATAGCTTCCGTCCTGATGTTTGTATCGGTGCTGGCTTATATTAATGTGAACGTGATGAGCAACCCACGGGTATATTATGCCATGAGTGAGGACGGTATCCTGCCCTACATCTTCCGCAAGGTGAACCCTAAAACACAGGTGCAGGAATTTGGCGTTACCTTTTTTGTGCTGTGCATTTTGGTGGTGCTGTTTTTTGCCGATAGTTTCCGCAATATGCTGAACTATGTGATGTTTTTTGATACGATAGGCCTTTCGCTGGCGGCGCTTTCCATTTTTATCCTGCGTAAGCGGACGAAACAGCTGGATGGTACAGGTATCTATACTATTAAATGGTTTCCGTTGGTACCCATCATTTTTATCCTATCCTATTGGTTTGTAACACTGAATATCTTTTGGGCCAGTCCGAAGGCGGCCTTTGTATGCCTGGGTGTTTTCGCTTTAGGGTTGGCTATATACTATTTAAGTATTTATTTGAATAAGGGTAAACTTCCGATGGATGGCGATGGAACAGGTAGTTGATCATCCCGAAAGGAAGTTTAAAATCATCAGGGTTATTGCCTGGTGCTTTTTGGTATTGCAGGGGATACAGTTTTATACCATTCATCAACTTGCCTGGTTTAACATTATCGAGTGTTATCGTAATGGCATTTGGAATGGGTTTATCTTATACCTGGTATATTATCTTTATCTGATAATCTTCCTGGGGTTAAATCTCCCGATAGTTTTAAAAAAAACTGATGATATCAATTATAAATCAATCCGTAACAAATTAAGGATACTTGGATTTATGCTTTTTGTCCCGATACTATATCTACTTTTTTTAATCGCTTTTAATTAATACATGGACCTCTCCTACATACTCAACGAACTTGGCGAAGACCGCGCACAATATTTTAACGCTGTTGCTCCGCCTATTGTTCAAACCAGCAATTTTGTTTTTAATACCGTTAATGATTTCCGCGAGGGATTGAGCGATGAGTACGACAAGAATATCTACTCGCGCGCTAACAACCCCACCATCAATATCCTGCGTAAAAAACTGGCCGCGCTGGATGGCGCCGAAGATGCCATGGTTTTTGGCAGTGGAGTAGCCGCTATTGCCGTCCCCGTGATTGCCCTGCTTAAAAGTGGCGACCATGTGGTTTGTATAGAAAATCCTTACAGCTGGACTATCAAGCTGTTTACCAAACTACTCCCCCGCTTTGGTGTTACCTGCACTTTTGTAGATGGTACCGAGGTGCAAAACATTGCCGATGCTCTTCAAACCAACACCAAACTCATTTACCTGGAAAGCCCCAGCACATTTAGTTATGAGTTGCAGAATTTAGTGGCAGTAGCAGCTTTGGCCAAAAGCAAAGGCATCCTGACGATGATTGATAACAGCTATTGCTCGCCCCTGTACCAGCAGCCTATCCGGCTGGGTATCGATTTGGTGGCGCAATCGGCTACCAAATATTTGGGCGGGCATTCAGATGTTGTAGCTGGCGTATTAACTGGCAGCCGCGAACTGTTAAAAAAGATCTTCGAGTTAGAGCACATGAACATCGGCGCGGGCATGGCGCCGCAAACGGCCTGGTTGCTCATCCGTGGCCTGCGTACCCTGCCCCTGCGCCTGCAACGCAGTTTTGAGACCTGCAAGATCATCACCGCCTGGCTGCAGCAACACCCGGCGGTAGACCAGGTGATATGGCCTTTTATGCCCGGGTTTAAACAAGCCGAACTTGCGCACCAGCAAATGCAGGGCTGCGGCGGCTTATTCAGCTTTACGCTGAAAGAGCCGTCTATCCAAAAGATAGAAAAATTTTGCAACAGCTTGCAACATATCCTGATGGCAGTATCATGGGGCGGGCACGAAAGCCTGGTGATCCCGGCTATAGCCACCATTCCCGTTGCCGATTACCGGGCGGATAACTATCGGCACCAACTGATCAGGATGTATGTAGGATTAGAGGATGCGGATTATTTGATTGGGGATTTGGGGCAGGCTTTGGGTGGGTTGTAAAGTTTAATTATTCTTAATCAACTCATTTTTTCGTACCGTCATTATAAAAGGGATAGTATCTTTTGGCGATCTGTATAAATTAATATCTAAATCCTTTCGATCGTTGGATATAATAGAGGGTTTTAACAGGGCAAATTGATACTTGTCATTATTCCGGGTTGAATAGGCCAACCAGATCGTATCCCTACGAAGGGTATAAGTGCCGCTTATTTTATCCACTCCAAAACAAATGCTTCTCATGTAAAACGTTTTATTCTCTTTAAGCTTGATCAAAAAAGTGCAACCGGCCACACCGCCCCTGCTTGCGGTCAGCACGTCTTTACTTTCATAGCTTTCGTAATTGATTATCCCGAAAGGGCGAAAAGCTATTAAACACAAAAGTGTAAGCATGATGATTATAAGATATAACCTCGTCGAGTCGCGAAATTTTTCTTTACTCGCCAGGTACAATTGATTAAGTAAGCAAATCAATAAAACAATAAAAACCAACCCAAATACCGGGACCAGCACCATGGCTAACATACCCAACATGCCTTCCCAAAAGTAGGTTGTGTTGATGAGTACGAACAATATAACGGTAGCTATTAATAACCTTTTATGCTTATACATTGTGCAGATTAGTTTTTATAAATATAAGCTTCATTAATTAATCCGCATCCCCAACACCATATAAAACAAAGGCACTAAAGCCAACGATACCGCTATAAACACCCCTACCCGCAGGTAATTCAAATTCTTCCAGCGGGTGACGCGGGCCAGCAGGTTGTCGCTTTGCTCGCCGGTATTGGCTATACGCTGAAACTCGATAATGCGGGGCGCAAAGTAAACCAACGTCCATACACGCACCGCAAAATGGATGGTGAATAATATCAACAGCCCATTCCTCACCTGTTCTAATTGCCAGCAAAAAGCAATGGCAGCTATAAAAGTCAACTCGTGCACCGAATGTATGGCTATCCAAAAAGTTTTGAGATCCAGGCCATGTTTCCCTTTAAATAGTTGGAAAGATCCCGGTGGATCGGCTGTCCATTTGGGTACGATGACCGCGGTTTCAAAGATCTGCGCGCCGTTCATTAAAAAATAGACCAGGGTGGTTATCAATAGCCAAAATTCGGCCCGTGCTATGTATTCGGTGGTTATATTATTCATTTTTTTTATTTTAAACTGTCGGTTACATCGTCCATTATTTGCATAGCCGATAGCATATATTTTTCTATTATTTGTTTTTCCTGTTCGGTCAGTTTGCTGACCAGATCCACCATTTTACTTTGCAGGCCGGCGAAAATCGGGGCAAGCAAGGTCATGGCTTTTTCCTGGTTGGGGACGATCATGATCTTCCGGCGGTCGTTTTTATCAAAGGCACGATGCACTAATCCTTTTCCCTCCAGCCGGTCAATCAAGCCGGTTACAGCGCCGGTGGTTAAACCGGTCTGCCTGGCTAACTCGCCAGCGGTCATCTCCCCCTGACGGATAATAAGGCCTAAATATTTATGATCCGTTCCGGATAAGCCCGCTTTACGGGCAATTGCCTCGTGCATCCGAATGGTGCTGTCCGAAAACTTACGACCGAGGGTACTGATAGCTTCGATCCTGGCTTGCATTGGTTTTTTACTCATTTATCTTATCAAATAAATATCTTAGTTACTAAGATATTTATAATTTTTGTAATCGTCAACATATTTTTCATTTCCGTGGTTCTATACCTGATATCCGCCCTGTTGATAATGCTGCACAGGCTGATTATCTTTACACAAGATTATTACCATGTCCGAACTGCAACGCCTTTTAACCGCTTACGATGCCGAACGCCATTTAGGCAAAGCCTGCGCTTTGGCTACGGTGGTGGAGGTAAACGGCTCGGCCTACCGCCGCCCCGGCGCGCGGATGCTGGTAACCAGCGAGGGGCAACTCACCGGTACCATTAGCGGCGGTTGTTTAGAGGGCGATGCCCGCCGGCGCGCGCAACAGGTCATTTATCGCGGTAAGCCCGAAATTATTGTTTACGATAGCACCGATATTGACGACGACCTGGAAAACGGCGCGCAATTAGGCTGCCAGGGACAGGTGTTTATCTTATTAGAACCCATTAATTTTGCCGACAAGCATAACCCGCTTGAACTGCTCCGCGAAACTTTTCAATTGCAACAGGCATCGGTACTGGCAACCATATTAAAAAGCAGCAATAGCAACATAGCCCCTGCCGCCGAGCGTTTATTGTTACTGAACGACGGAACCCTAAAAAGCGGACAGATCAATCCCGATTTTATCCAGGATCAGTTGCTCCCGGATATGCGGGAGGTATTACACAACCAGGCATCGGCAGTACAGGATTATGAATATGCTGGCACAATTATCCGTGTATTTTTAGAGATGATTAAGCCGGCCCCCTTGTTAACCGTTTACGGGGCGGGTAATGATGCGCAGCCGCTGGTGCGCATGGCTAAAAACCTGGGCTGGCGGGTGATGGTGATTGACGGACGGCCTTTACAGGCATCGCCTCAACGTTTCCCCGAAGCCGAAATGGTGCAGGTGGCCCGTGTGGGCGAATTACAACAATACGCCACCCGGCAAGGGTTTGCCGTGTTGATGAGCCATAATTATCATTATGACCTGGCCGTGCTGGAAGCATTGAACAACCTGCCCGATCTGGCCTACATCGGCATACTTGGCCCCCGCAAAAAAACCGACCGGATGTTGAATGATCTTAGTGAAAAAGGGATAGATACCGCCGCGCTTGACCGGCGCATCCATAGCCCCATTGGTTTAGATATTGGCGGCGAAAATGCGGATGAAATTGCCCTGTCCATCATGGCCGAATTGCTTGCCGTGCGCAATGGCTACAATGGCGGTTTTTTACGTAATTTAGATGCACCAATTCACGATAGAAACCTAATAATGGATAATACAGGCACCATCATCCTGGCAGCAGGCAGTTCAAGCCGCATGGGGCAGCCCAAGCAGCTATTAAAGTACAAAGACACCTCACTGTTGCGCCATGCAGTGGAAACAGCCCGGGCTACCCGTGCCAAAGGCCCCTTACTAATAGTAACCGGCGCCCTGCACGACGAGTTGTTTAAAGAATGCGCAGGCCTCAATATCAGCGTAGCCCATAATACCAACTGGCAGCAGGGCATGTCTACTTCTATCCACACCGGGTTAAGGGCATTGACACGTGCCAATCCCGCTACTACAGGGGCACTGATTATGCTGTGCGATCAGCCGCTCATCACTACCGAACACTTAAACAACCTGCTGGATATGTTTGCGCACCACCGCAGCCAGGTAATTGTAGGCACGGCTTTCGCTAATGTAGTAGGCGCACCCTGCATCTTCAGTCGCGAGGTGTTTGAAGTGCTTTACCAATTAAAAGGCGATAAAGGCGCCCGGCAGATCTTCGACGATCCGCCGCAGCGGCTGGTCACCGTACCGTTTAAACCAGCGGCTATTGATGTGGATACGATGGAGGATTATGAGAATTTGTTGTAGCCTGGAAGGACTGTCACCCTGAGCTTGTCGAAGGGTGCGTGCGGAGGGCCTACCCACCATGCTTCGACAAGCTCAGCATGACACCCATTAGTTTAACGACTCTGCGTGCGACGAGATTGCCACGCTATCGCTCGCAATGACAAGGTTTTTATACAAGAAACGCCCGGCACTTGCCGGGCGTTTCTTGTTATTTCTATCATTTGCACATCTGCATATCCACGCATCTGCACATCATTCCCCCTTCAGGGGGTTAGGGGGCTATTTCTTCACCTGCTTCACCAACCATTGCGTTACATCGGTAATGGCCTTGTCATTATCATAATGGGCATCAACTGGTAAGTGGCCGTTGGTATACTCGTTATACAGCCATGGATCGGCAATGGCTAAAACGGTGCCTTTGCCGTATTTTGCGGTAGCTATGATAGTAACACCTTCATTCTTTAATAAGGACGTTGCAGGGCCGCTCAGGTCAATACTGCAAACATCCTTCATATAGATCTTTTTAGCGGTTTTAAACAGCGGGTTGCCTTCTACTATCATGGTACCGCTTTCTATTTTGTTGCCTAATACATGGTTGTGCAACTCATCGCTAAAATGCATTCCAAATTTTGCGGCTAAGGTGTTAAAGTGCGGCAGTTCAACATTGGCGCTATCGTTAGCCATCATTACCAACACACCGCCGGCTTTTACAAATTGCTCAATCTGCTCTACATCTTTGGGCATAATGTAGTTGGGGTTAGGGCTTTCCTTTTTACTGTCCGGATCAACAATAATGTAAATATCCGTTCCTTTTAAATTAGCCACGGTTGGCGCTGTTTCCAGTGATTTAAGCTTGAAACCCTCCTTTACAAAAGCATCGCCCCAATTTGAGTAGCCGTTCAAATCTTTCTCTTCCCATATATAATGGAAGCGCTCTTCAACCCCTTCTTTGGTTTTATGTACCTCGTGGTTAAAGTAGTAATCCAGTGTTACAGTTTGGGCTTTAGCCATAAATGGCACCGCCGAAATGGCTATTAAAGCCGATAATTTTAAAAGGTTCTTCATATTTGGTTTATAGTTTGGTTTATATTTTCTCAAAAACATTAAACACAATGTCATTTCGATGAACCTGCGTAGGTTGTGTGTAAGGGTGAGGAGAAATCTTATACGATAGGCTTATCAAACGTATAAGATTTCTCTTTCGCGCCATCGCACTAACCCGCCCGGCTCCATCGAAATGACATAAAGGATTAGTCTCTACACGCCCCCAAATATCGAGAACCCGCCATCTACACAGATCATCGATCCGGTTACAAAGGCCGATGCATCGCTTAACAGCCATACCAGCGCGCCAATCAATTCATCAGGCCTGCCGAAACGTTTGAACGGCGTTTGCTTAATAACTGCTTCGCCACGCGGTGTATAACCGCCTTCGGGTTTGGTTAACAGGTTACGGTTTTGTTCGGTTAAAAAGAAACCCGGCGCCAGGGCGTTCATACGGATAGTATCGCCGTAACGGTTAGCCAGCTCCACCGCAAACCATTGGTTGTAGCAATCAACAGCCGCCTTACCCATATTGTAACCCAATACCTTGGTAATAGCGCGTTTAGAGTTCATGGATGAGATATTTACAATACTGCCGCCGCCTGTTTTAGCAATCAGTTCGCCAAAGATCTGGGTTGGGATCACTGTTCCCCAAAGGTTTACTTCGGTAGTGCGTTTCATTCCATCCAGGTTCATGCTGAAGATATCCTGATCGGGCTGCAAAACACCTTCGGGCATATTACCGCCGGCTGCGTTTACCAAACCATCCAGGCGGCCAAACTCGGCCCATACTTTGTCTTTGGCAGCGGTTAGGTCTTCTATGTTTAAAACATCGGCAACCAAAGCAATGGCTTTACCGCCGGCCGCGTTAATAGCTGCCGCGCGTTCCTCGGCTATTTCCTTGTTACGGCCCAGTATGCCTACAGCACCACCGGCTGCCACAATACCATCAATAAACGATTTGCCTAAAATGCCGGTCCCGCCGGTCACTACAATTACCTTACCGGCTAACGAATAGTTATTTTCCACTATGTTGTGTTTCTTTTTTGTGTGATAATTATCTTAAATCAGGGATCGCTATCGGATCCATATCGGTATAATCCTGGTTTTCGCCGGCCATACCCCATATAAATTTATAGTTGCTGGTAGCGCTGCCGCTGTGGATGCTCCACGGTGGTGATACTACAGCCTCATGGTTGTTCATCATAATATGACGGGTTTCGTTACCCTCGCCCATATAATGCACTACTTTGTTGCCGGTTGGCACATCGAAGTAGAAATATGCTTCCATCCGGCGATCGTGTACGTGCGATGGCATGGTGTTCCATACGCTGCCTGGTTCTAAAATGGTTAAGCCCATTACCAGCTGGCAACTACGGATCCCATCCAGGAAAATGTATTTGTTAATGGTACGCTTGTTAGCGGTTTCGGTAGCGCCGGCATGTACCTTAACGGCATCTTCGTTAGTCATAAGTGCCGTTGGGTAAGTCATGTGGGCAGGTGCCGACAGGATAAAGAATACGGCCGGTGCATCAGCGCTGGCACTGGCAAATTTTACGCTTTTGGTGCCCTTGCCAATATACAGGCAATCGAGTTTATTTACGTTGTAAGCAGTACCATCAGCCGTAACGGTACCATCGCCGCCTACGTTGATGATGCCTATCTCGCGGCGCTCTAAAAAGTATTCGGCGCGCAGGTTAGGGTAATTGCCCAAATCCAGTTCGGTACCAAGTGGTGATGCGCCGCCGACGATCATGCGGTCGTAATGGGTATAAACCAGGTTAATTTGTCCCGGCTCAACAATGCCGTCCAGCAAAAAACGCTCGCGGATCTGCGTGGTTTGGTAAGCTTTAAAATCTTCGGGATGTACGCTGTGTATTACTTTCAAAATATAGAATTTTAGGTAAGTGAATTAGCTATGAAAAACTAATGCAAGTGTACAACACTAAGCATTAAAATCCAAACCTTTAAGCCGGTCAGGATAGCTTTCAGGATGCTTATTACCTGCAAAACGGCATTATTGCGCATAAAAAAAGCCCCTTAGCAGGGCTTAATGTAAGTACGGCTTACTGATACGTTAATTATGCTTAATCGATAACGTTGCCCGGCACCTTATTACCTGATATTTTTTCAAGGTAACCATTGCTGTTTACGGCATAGTGGGCGTTGGTAATATCATGGTTGTTTTTATATACAACCGGACTTTTCCCTGCTTTTGCAGTTTTTCTTAATAAAGGCAATACAACAAGGCCAAGCATTACCAGGGTATGGATTATTGTGATCATTTTAAATGGTGTTTGTTATACAATTGGTGCAGCTAATTTAATAATTATTATGCACGCATAGTATTTTTACGCTAAAACTATGCCATAAGTTTTTGAATTGATAAAAAAAAGCGATTTGCTTCCTATTTAAGGGATCTGAGTGGGTGATAGCTGAACGATAGATAAAAATACCACTTTTATTTGGTAATACACCCTACCAAAATGGAACACCTCTACATTTAATCATTGTAGTAAAAAGCCCCGTTTCCGGGGCTTCTGACCAAACAAACAATTATAAACCTAAAATTGAGAGAGCTCTTTAATTCCCTGTGTCATTTCGACCAGCGGGAGAAATCTTATACACCATACCTATCGCGCGTAGAAGATTTCTCTCTATCGTTCGAAATGACATGTTGTAAGAATTAGTACTTACGCCGATTTCTTCAAATTCCCCGATAAACTGGCGCCGTAAACAGCCGAAATAATTTCCCGGGTGGAGATGGTTTCGCCCAGATCGAGGCTTACCTGATCGTACACTACCTGTTTATTGGCATCCAGCACATAGGTGGCCAGCAGCGGCACATTGGTATCAATACCCGAAAAACGGTTCCATACCGGGTCGCTGTCGGCATAAATGCGCAGGCTTTGGGCTATTTCATAATTGGCGTCAAAATAAAAATTAAGCGACAGGTTATTTTCCCATACCAGTTTTTCTAACGCGGGTTCTTTTTCGGCTGTAATAATGAGCAGGTTGCCCCCACTGGCCTTAATTTCGGACTGGATAGCGTTCAGTTGTTTTAACTGATCCAGCCCGTGCTGCTGCCATTGCGGCGAGTAAAAACTAATCACCAGCGGTTTGCTGAGCAATTGCCTTAACAATATGGCGCCATGTGTTTCGGCACCGTTAAAAAAGTGCTGCCATCGGGCATAGGCCGCCTGCAAAGTAAACCCCGGCAGGTAATTACCGGTACGTACCGGCCTTAAGGGCTTGTACGGGCGAAAAGTTATATCGGGTTCGGTAACAATTTCGGACAGATCGAAAAAAGGATATTTTGTATTGGGGATAGTAGTAGCTAACATGATGTATTTTGATAATAGAAATTAAACGTATAGCCTTCCGGCCGATTTATTCAGATGATGTCAACCGGGCTACAACAGCGGCTTAATCCGTAAATGGTGTTAAAATATTTCATGTTCTGATCTTCTTTACAAATGTATACTAATTCCATAGACTTTATAGTATTTATTAAAACTTTTTTTCCTCTTTTTATAAAATATCAAATTCAATAACATTTCGATTTGATTTTTTGAGAGGTCAGAGATGGAGTTGAACCACCGTAGAAGGTTTTGCTAACCTCCGCCTCACCACTCGGCCATCTGACCGTATCCCCCCAGCCCCCTAAAGGGGGAGTCTTTAAACGCCGGTTTTGTTCACCAGCGCATTAATTATCTTTACCATGGCCTTAAACTCGGCAGGGTCATATAAACGGGTAAGGTATACAATGCGGCCGGTTCGGTCAATCACTACGTTGCGGGTTACGCCGCTCTTTTTATCGGCATAACGTCCAAATATATCAGCGCCGGGGTCAAGCGCCAGCGGGTAAGTGATCTTCATATCCTGCTGGAATTGTTTAATCTTATCAAGCGGTTCATCGCGGTCAACGCCAATCAGTATAAAATCCTTATCCTTGTTGGCTTCCCAAACCTCCTTTTGCAGGTGCGGCATTTCCTGGCGGCAAACCCCGCACCAACTGGCCGTAAACTGCAACACCACTACTTTGCCCCGCAATTCTTTTAACGATGTTTTTCGCCCGTCCGATAATACCAGTTGGTAATCATCGGGTGCCTGATCCCCTACCTTTACCTTATAGCCACGGTCAATATCGGCTGTTGCCGGTTTTGGCGGGGCGGTTTGTGCCAGGGCTAATAAAGCGCTGCCGGCAAATAGTGCGGATAATAGTAATTTTTTCATATTGTTGGTTTGATTTGATCAACTCCCCCCAGTCTCTCCGCCTGATACCGGCGGAGAAGACTTCATAAAACCTTGCACAGTTTTACTTTACTAAAGGAGACACGTATATTTTTAGCCCCTAAGCCCCCCGGCCCCCTAAAGGGGGAGATTTTTAAAGCCTTGCACAGCTTTACCTTCCATCCTCCCCCTTTAGGGGGCCGGGGGCTTGGGCTTTGGTATTACTTATTCGGCTGCGGCGTTAGGCGCAGATAAGGTTTGATCACCGTATGCCCTTTCGGAAATTTAGCCGGGATATCCTCGGTTTTAATAGATGGCAGCACCACCACCTGCTCGCCGTCTTTCCAGTCGGCCGGGGTGGCTACGCTGTGGTAAGCGGTTAACTGCAGGGAATCTATCACCCGTAAAATCTCTACAAAATTACGACCGGTTGATGCCGGGTAAGTAATGATCAGTTTGATCTTTTTATCCGGCCCGATGATGAACAGCGACCTTACCGTGGCGTTCAGCGACGCGTTGGGATGGATCATATCGTAAGCTTCGGCTATCTTGCGGTCTTCGTCGGCAATAATGGGGAAAGTTACCTCAACGTCTTGCGTTTCGTTGATATCCTTTATCCATTCCTTGTGCGATGCTACCGAATCTACACTCAACGCCGCAACCTTTACATTGCGTTTGGCAAATTCTTCTTTCAGGGCTGCAGTACGGCCCAGTTCGGTAGTGCAAACCGGGGTATAATCGGCCGGGTGACTAAACAATACTCCCCAGCTATCGCCTAAAAAATCGTAAAAATCTATTTCGCCCTGGCTGGTTTTGGCTTTAAAGTTTGGCGCGTCGTCGCCTAATCGTAAACTCATGTCTTTCGTGTTTAAATGTGTGATATAAAAATTTGTTAATGGGTTGCTTACCTCAAAACTAATTAATATCACTTTATTAATTGTTATCTTAAAATTAATGTTTGATGTTGCTTGCTTATCCGCGAAAGCCGAAAGAGAGAGAACCGTATAACACGGCGGGTAGTATTCACTCGCTTATCTTTCCCCGTTTGGTAACGGAGCAGGAATTAGCACCTTATTACCGCCACACAGGGCCGGTACAGGTTGCCAAGACGTCTTCGGGCCTTTCCCTCAGTCTTTCTGGATAAGTAAATAAAGAACGATTACGGCAACAAATATACGGGCCGTTTTTATAAAAACAAATAAAATCTATAGATTTAGTAGTATTTATTTGAAATACATTGATTATCAGCAATATATTTTACTTATTGTCATTGCGAGGAGTCAGAGAGGGCTATAGTGTGAAGGGGACAACGTGGCAATCTCGTAGTCTGTTTAACCCCAATGCAACTAATCTCTAATCACCAATTAACAAATCTCTTTTAGTGCGTTACCTGCGGCCCGCGCTATCCGCTCATACTGCACAGGGCCTTAGCCGCAGGGCCGGTATCCGCTCCTATCGCTAACGCGGGGGTACACAGATGCATTCGCCCGGCTCCAGCCTATCAGAGTTCGGAAGATTAAAAAAAGAGGGGGATTGTGCGATTCCCTCCCATCGGGAGGGTGTAGGGAGAGGTTTCATCAAGCGTAGAAACCCCTCCCTGCCACAACACAATCAGCCGCACCCCTCCCCGTGGGAGGGAACTAAGAATCTTCCGGACACTTGTGGCCTCCGGCCGGGCGGCTGCATGAACAACTGCGCAAAAGAGTCGCTCGGCGACATCTTGGGTATATTTACTTTGTTTTAGTTAACGCATATGCAAAAAATCGCAATACGAAGGCATCGTTCTAAAAATTATTACATGGAGTTATCTATTGGCCATGCTATAGGGCTGCCGTCGGGGATTTCCAAGAGGTATGCCCAGCTCATGCCGGTAACCGTACCTCCGTTAAAGCTATAATAAGACATCGTATTAGCGCCCTTGATCAGGCGTTTAAAACCGTTGTCCAAAAGATATGTTTGTTGATCAGGCATGTCGCTTACTCTTACCAGGCGGGTAGATGGGGTTGCGATGTCGGGGCCCGAGGGGATATCATCAAGGCTGTCGGCTACCCGTGCCTCGGTATCGCCGAAAAGGCTGATATAAGTTGCAGGATCTTTGATATGCCGCTTCTGTCCGCGATCCATAAGATACATGGCATTTCCAGCCATCACGCGGTTTCCATCCACGGGGACCCAGGCGATGGGCGAGCCCAGGCCGCGGCTATCCTCCCTGGGATCCTGGGAAGGACTTGGCGTATCACTTTTGAAATTGCAATACAGCATGGTTTGCGGATTGGCGATATGACGGCTGCCTGATGATAGATCAGAGCTCCAGTCGTCAAAGTAGAAATCAGGCCCCCAGTGGAAAATGGGGTAACCGCCTTTTGGGATCGGTCTACCGATGTCAATCATATTGTGCTGGGAAAAGCTGATTGTCCAGATGAAATCCCAATTATTGAACATGGCATTATAGGTTTCCACGTCGGGAATGTGGCGCGCCTTGCCCTCATCAACAAAGTAAACCTCGCCGTCGTTGGTGTTGCTAATTTTGATCCGTAATCCATTGAGTTTGTGATATAACATAATTTTGGTTTTAGGGTGGGTATAGTGTTAAACAAAACTATAATAAGTATTGAGATAACGGTGGCACAAACAGGTCGGTGCGCAATTTTGTCGCAAAAGGGTGTTCACGGTGCGTTCACGGATGTTCTCTCACTATTGGCGTGAGTATCGTGAACATGCCAAAGCTACAGTACTGGAATAGGTTGATTATCCCGGATATCGCCCTCCCCTATTATCAGCGCAATCAACTAAATCAAATAAAATTAACGGTTCACACATTTTTTCCTAAATTTCCTGTAACCATTTTTTTTAACCGGAGTTTACAGAGCTATATATGAATAACCATAATACAAAACGCATTGGATAAGCTGACCGACAATGCGATTATGCTTAAGGTAAAGGCCGGCGACCTGGACCGGATGGGGCTGCTGTTTCAGCGCTACCATCGCCAGCTATATGGTTTCCTTTACCACATGACCTACCAGCGCGAGGCCAGTGAAGATATGGTGCAGCAGGTATTTTATAAAATGCTGAAGTACCGCCACAACTTCACCGGCGCAGGCGAATTTATCCACTGGATGTATGCCATTGCCCGCAATGTGCTGAAAGACCAGGGTAAACGCAAAAAACTGGTGATGGCTAAGGATAGCGTAGAGGATATGGCCGACTGGATCCCGGGCAGCACCAATATAGAGGAGCAGCTGGACAGGAAGCAGGCAGCACAGGGCTTACAGCGGGCCATGAGCCGGCTGAGCGATGATGAACGCGAGATACTATCATTAAGCAGGTTCCAGGAGCTAAAACACCAGGAAATTGCGCAGATAATGAATATTAGCGAGGGCGCGGTTAAGGTGCGGGTGCACCGGGCTTTATGCCAGCTAAAAGAGATATACACAAAAATTGAACGTTAAACAGAGATACGACGATGGATTGCGAAAAATATGAAGCACTGTTTACCGGCTGGATAGATCAAAACCTGCCACCGGCCGAGCGCCTGAAGCTGGAACAGCACCTGAGCGGCTGCAAAAGCTGCCGCGAGGAACTGGCCGCTATGAAGGAACTTTGGATGGAAATGGGTACAATGGAAACCCCTGCCCCATCAGCACATATGCAGGTAAAATTTCAGGCTATGCTGGATACTTATAAGGAAGAAGTAGCCGGCAAAAACAGCCTGTGGACCGGCATCAGGGAAAAAATAAGCACGCTGTGGCAATGGCAGCCACGCATGCCGATGGCTTATAACCTGGTAATTGTTTTGGTAAGCTTTGCCTGCGGATACTGGGTATTCAGCATGGGCAAAGGCAGCCAGCAGAATAAGCAACTGGCCGAATTAAGCGACCAGGTGCACGAGTTGAAACAAACCATGATGCTATCCATGCTGGAAAATCCATCAGCATCCGAGCGGATCAAGGGGGTGAGTTATACCAGCGAGATCAAGCATGTAGATCAGCAGGTGATTGATGCGCTGTTAGCCACGCTGAATAATGACCCGAATGTGAACGTACGCCTCAGCACATTAGATGCATTGACCCAACTGGCCAACCATCCGGAGGTTAGGGCGGGGCTGATCAAATCTATCACCGAACAGGAATCGCCACTGATGCAATCGGCCATTGCAGATGTGATGCTGAAACTACAGGAGAAGCGTTCGGTAGGCTCGTTTAAGGAATTACTAAAACAAAAAAACCTGGACCACGGTGTCCGCAACAAGATCAAAGAAACCATTAACAGTTTAATTTAAAACCAATAACATATCATGAAAAAATTAATTTTAATCGCGCTTTTAGCGGGATGGGGCCATGCTTATGCCCAAAAAAAATCAGGCGGTCCGGAAGTTACGGAACACATCAGCAAGCAATTCACCTTGCAAAAACCAGCTGCAGGCAGCGTGCTTGCCCTGTACAATGTATTCGGCAGCGTGAAGGTGGAGGGTTACAGCGGTAACCAGGTTATCATAGAAATTGACCAAACCATTATGGGCGACAAGCCAGAAGATGTGGAATTAGCCAAAAAGGAATTTAAGCTGGGGTTCGATCAAAAGGCCGATAGCATTATTGCCTATACCGCCGCCCCTTATGATAGCCGGCCGCATGATCGTGGCTCGCGTTATCATGATGATAACGAAAGGCGCCACTATATTGTAAAACTGGAGTATACCGTTAAAGTGCCCAATAATATGAACATCAGGGTAGCCACCGTAAACAATGGCGATATGTATGTGAAGGATGTATACGGCGCTTTAAAAGTGGGCAACGTAAACGGGCCGATCACTATTGTAAACGCAAAAGGCGCAACCGACGCCCGCACCGTAAATGGCCCCGTAATTGTGAACTACCTGGCTATCCCGCAGGATGCATCCAGCTACTCTACTATAAATGGCAAAATGGAGGTGACTTACCCGGCTAATTTTGAGGCTAACCTGCAATTTAAAAGCATGAACGGCCAGTTTTTTACCGACTTCCCCGATACCGAGGTATTGCCTACCGAAATTACCAAAACCGAGAGTAAAAACAATAACGGCACTATTTATAAAATGAATAAAAACACAGCCATACGTGTAGGCAAGGGCGGCAAGCTTTTCAAGTTTGAAACTCTTAATGGCAACATATACATTAAAAAATCCTAATTTAACATTGATAAAAATATGAAAGCACTAAAATTTGCAGGCCTGGCCATTGTTGCCTTAACGCTAAGCACCCGCCTGCAGGCACAAAACACCCAACAACTGGTAGTACCGCTAAGCGAGCCCGGCAAACCGTTTAAATTGAATGTAGATATCGTAACCGGATCTATAAAAGTAACTGTATACGATGGCAAGGATGTTATCATTGATGGCCAGACCAGCCATCCCAAACGCGAGGAAAAGGATAACAAAAGCGGCATGAAACGCATAACCGGCGGCGACGACCTGGACATTTTTGCAAAGGAAAAAAACAACGCGGTAAGTATTGGCACCGGTATGCCCGGTAAAAACATCAGCCTTACCGTTAAAATACCGCAGGGAGTTAGCAATGTAAAACTGTACACCGTAAACGGCGGCAGTATTGTAGCCGATGGCATTAGCGCCGATGTGGAGGCCAATAACACCAACGGCGCTATTAAGCTCAGCAATATGTCGGGTTCGGTAGTGGCTAATACTACCAACGGGAATGTTACTGTCAGCTTTAAATCTATCGATGCTAAAGCAGCCATGGCCTTTACCACACTGAACGGCAACGTGGATGTAACCTTCCCCGCCGGCCTGAAAGCCAACATCAAGGCACGGTCTGACCAGGGAAATGTATACAGCGATTTTGATATGGTGACTGAGAAAAGCCCGGCCAAATCAACCAAAATTGCTAAGGAAGGCATGTACCGCATCACTATCGAAGATTGGGTATATGGCAAAATTGGCGGCGGCGGCCCCGAGTTTTTGTTTAAAAACATGAACGGGAATATCTATATCCGCAAGGCGAAGTAATATCCTTGATCAGTCATCCCGAATTTATTTCGGGACCCCACATGCAAAGTAACATGCTAAATGGCAACTCTGCATGTGGGGTGCTGAAACAAGTTCAGCATGACCTGCTTTTTCTATCCTTTCACTCCCACTCTTCAAAAAATGAAAACACGTATTGCGGCTTTTTTAGTCGCCTGGCTATGCCTTGCTCTAAATTTTGCACAAGCCCAATCACCGCAGGGAAAAATAAGCGGGCAAGTGCTGGACGCAGCAAAAAAACCTGCCATAGCAGCTACGGTTGCATTGGTTAAATTCAGTGATTCCTCGACCGTAAAGACCACGCTGGCCGACGCGCAGGGGCGCTTTGTGTTCGATAAGATAGCCGCAGGCGATTACCGGGTAAACATTACTGCCGTGGGTTTTCAAAAATACCGCAGCGCAAAGATCAGTCTGAATGAAACCACAGCCACGGTAGAATTGCCCAACGTAGTATTAAAGCCCGGTACTTCAACACTAAAAGAGGTAGCCATTGTAGCGCAAAAGCCTTTTATCGAACTAAAGGCCGACCGCACAGTAGTGAATGTGGCAGCCAGTATCACCAACGCCGGGACCAACGCGCTGGAGGCTTTGGAGAAAGCGCCCGGGATAATTGTTAATGATGACGGCACCATCAGCTACAAAGGCAAAACAGGTTTACGGATAATGATAGACGATAAACCCACCTACCTGTCGGGCGAAGCGCTGGCCAACTACCTGCGTTCGCTGCCTGCTTCGGTGTTGGATCAGATAGAACTGATGCCAAACCCTCCCGCTCAATATGATGCATCGGGTACAGCAGGCATCATCAATATCAAAACCAAACGCTTTAAAATAAAAGGCTTCAATGGTTCGGCAGCCGCGAGTGTGGGGAGGGCAAAGTATATGCGTACCTCCCAAAGCTTTAATATGAATTACCGCGAAAACAAGGTCAACTTCTTCGCGCTGGCGGGCTACAGCGTGCAAAACAATTATCGCCGGCTTGACGTGGGCCGCACTTACTTCGACGCGTCCAACAATATTAAATCATCCTATACCGAAGTGGCCTTTTTTAACCCCAGCACCTACAATACCAACGTAAAGACCGGGATGGATTATTACGTATCGCCCAATACTACCTTAGGCGTAGTGCTTACCGGCGTGATGACCACGGGCAATAATTATAACCCGGTAAACAGCGTTTTACGAAACAACACGGGCAAATTAGATTCGTCGATCGTGGCCAATAACAACACCAATTATCACTTCAAAAACGGCGGCATCAACCTTAATTACAGCCACCAGTACGATAGCCTGGGCCGCAATATCACTGCCGACTTTGACTATATACGCTATAGCAACTACCGCGACCAAAGTTTTATGAGCGCCAGTTATAACGCTTCTGGCGCTTTGGGCAGCAAACAGGATATTATTGACAACCTGCCTAACGGCATCAATATCTGGTCGGCCAAAAGTGATTATACATTACCGCTTAATAAGAAATCGAAGCTTGCCTTTGGCCTGAAAACAAGCTATGTGAATACGGATAACGGGGCTAATTATTTCAACATCATCAATAACGTAAGTACGATAGATTATACCCGCACCAATCGTTTCCTGTATAAAGAGAATATCAATGCCGCCTACATCAACCTTAACCGCGATTTTAAGCGCTTCTCGTTACAGTTAGGTCTCCGCGCCGAGAATACCCGCGTAAACGCCCACCAACTGGGTAACGCGCTGGGGCAGGATTCATCATTCGTGAAAAATTACACCAACCTCTTCCCTACCGGTTTTGTGTTGTATAAATTGGATTCTGCCGGGTCTAACAGCCTGAACCTATCGTATGGGAGAAGGATAGAACGCCCCAGCTACCAGGATCTGAATCCTTTCGTCATCATCCTCGATAAGTTCAGCGCCTTTTCGGGCAACCCTTTCTTAAGGCCGCAATTTGTTAACGTTTACCAGCTGAGCTACAGCTATAAAAGTAAGTTGATATTACAGGCATCGTACAATTATGTGACCGATTACCAGGTGGAGTACGATTACCAGCAGGGGGACATCTTCTTCGCCAACCGCATCAATTTAGGCAGTCGGGAAGAAACCGCTTTCGGTGCCATCTTTAACCTGGAACCTGTAAAATGGTGGAAGTTCTATATGGATCTGGAATACAACTTTGCCCGCTTTAAAGGCCAGTTGGGTAGCCTGCCAATTAATACCCCCACCAATTATGCTTTTATGAACAGCACCAGTCAGTTTAACCTTTCGCACGGATGGAGCAGCGAACTGAACGTGTTTTACGTGGCACCCAATCACGATTCGCAGTTCACGCACATTGCCCGCGAGCAGGTGAACATCGGCCTGGCAAAAAAGGTATTGAATAACAACGGATCGGTGAGGTTATCTGTGCGCGACCTGTTCAAAGGCAACTATTCGGCAGGTAACATCAATAATGTACCGGGTGCAGCTATCACCTATCATAACGATAATGGCAACCGCAGCGTGAACCTGGCGTTCAGTTACAACTTTGGTAAAAACGCCAACATCCCCAAAAAGCGGCAAACCGGCAGCGCCGAAACCGAGCAGAAAAGGGCGGGGAATTGAGTGAATGTGCAGATGCGGGAATGTGCAGATATGCAAATAAAAAGCGCGTTTTTTACATTTGCATATCTGCACACCTGCACATTTATTCTTATCCGCACATTTGCATTTACTCATTTGCTTCTGGTACGCTATTATCAAATGGCAATTAATTCTTATCTTTGAATAAAACAAAAAGAAGGAGTAAAATGAAGCCTAATCATCAAACAACTAATCAGGATGCGTTAAAAACTCATTTTACCGTTTCACCTGAAGAAATTTTAGCAGCTGGTGGGGCAACAGCTTTTGGCATTCAAACAGGCAAAAATAGTGAGGAATTAAAAAAAGCACTTCGCAATACGCTTAAGCCGGAGCCCTTTACAAAAGAAGAATGGGATAGCCTTGTAACCCAGTTGGCGAACGATAAATAGAATGAATCTATTACTGGATACTAATATTCTCGTTTATATTATTCGGGCAAGTGATACGGATAGTGTTATAGATTATATTACACCCAGTGGAGCAAACCTATATATTTCTGTGGTATCCGAAGCCGAGATAAGATCGTTAGCCATTAGAAATAAATGGGGGGCAGCCCGATACCAGTTAATGGAGAATTTTTTGGGCACGGTTAATATAGTTGAGATCACACAATTATATGTTAATGCTTATTCCCAAATTGATGCCTACTCTCAAAGATTAAACCCCGGCTTTGACCAATACCCATTCGATACACCACGCAATATGGGGAAGAATGATTTATGGATAGCTTCGCTTGCAGCCTTACTGGGATTAGAGTTAGTAACTACTGATGCTGACTTTGACCATTTGCATAATGTATTTTTCCAGGTCAGAAAAATAAGTCCTGGCGACTTTCAGCGTTTCTTCTAATAATCTAAATCCCCACATTATTCTTATCTGCACATTTGCATATCCGCACATTTGCACATTCATTTCCCTATCATAAACGTTACTTGACATACCGTTAATTTCCGTTAACTTGCTGCTTTAATCCTATTCAAGCAACGTTAAACAGTTAACCTAATTAACATGAATAAATTTTTACTTACAGCACTTCCGCTGGCATTGGCTTTAAGCACACAAGCCCAACAGCCAAAAGCTTACACTGCAAAAGATTATGAACGTGCCGAAAGCCAGATGAGCGCGGCACTCAGTCCGCTGGTTAGCCGCAGCGGCATCCGCCCTAACTGGACGGCAGATGACCGTTTTTGGTATAAAGAAGATAGCAAATTTATCTTGTTCAACCCGGCTAAGGGCAGCAAATCCCCAGCTTTCGATCACGATAAACTGGCTGCAGCATTATCTACCGCAGCGGGTAAAAGCTATACTGCTGCTACCCTACCATTTGATGCGATTGTTTTTGCAGCAGATGGTAAAGGCGTGATCTTCCAGGCTGATGGCAAACAATGGAAATACGATGGCGGCAAAGTTGCTACCGATACTACCAAAGTACAATTCCCTGTTGCTGCAGGCGCAGGCTTTGCCGGTCGTGGCCGAGGCGGGCGCGGTGGCGGCCGTGGCGGTAACCCTAACGAAAACGTATCGCCCGATGGCAAAAAAGCCGCTTATATTAAAGATTTTAACCTTTGGGTACGCGATATGGCTACCAATAAGCAAACCCAACTAACTACCGATGGCGTAAAAAATAATGGTTATGCTACCGATAACGCCGGCTGGGCGCAAAGCGACAGGCCGATACTGGTATGGTCGCCCGATTCAAAAAAGATAGCCACTTTTCAGCAGGACGAGCGCGAGGTGAGCGATATGTACCTGGTGAATACCAAAGTAGGCGCCCCGGTGTTAAGGGCCTGGAAAAACCCGCTGCCGGGCGATAAAATTATACCGATGCTCAGGCGCGTGATCATTACCGTAGATAACCCTAAGGTACTAAGCCTGCAATGCGCGCCTGATCCGCACCGTTCTACCCTAAGTGACGACATTAAAGGCGGCGCCGGATGGGCAG
Organism: Mucilaginibacter sp. GW821-FHT07H05; assembly: GCF_059418485.1. NCBI lineage: Bacteria > Pseudomonadati > Bacteroidota > Sphingobacteriia > Sphingobacteriales > Sphingobacteriaceae > Mucilaginibacter > Mucilaginibacter sp. GW821-FHT07H05. Next base: position 192,522 of record NZ_JBWKPY010000001.1, on the reverse strand, counting down.
ACGTATACTGGAGCGATGATGCTACCAAGCTGGTTTTCGCGTCAACCAACCGCGACCACAAGCAGGAAAAAGTACGGATGGCCGATGCCGAAACCGGCGCCGTACGCGAAATATTTGAAGAAACCGTTAAAACGCAATTTGAATCGGGCTGGGCTGATGTTAACTGGCGCTACCTGAGCAAAACCAACGAGATCCTGTGGTTTTCTGAGCGCGATAACTGGGGCCACCTTTACCTGTACGATGCTGCAACAGGTGCCTTAAAAAACCAGATTGATAAAGGCGAATGGGTACAGGCCAGCCTGCAAAAGGTTGACGAAAAAAACCGGGTGATCTACTTTATGGCTAATGGTTTAGACCCTGAAAACCCTTACTTTGGCCGCCTGTGCAAAGTTGGTTTCGATGGCAAAGGCTTCACGGTGCTTACGCCGGGGCCAGGTAATCACCAGGCTTCGTTTTCACCTTCGGGCAATTATATTGTTGATACCTATTCTAAACCTGATGTACCGCCGGTAACCGTACTGCGCGATATGAAGGGCAAGCAGATCCTGGAGTTAGAAAAAACGGATGTATCTAAACTGGTTGCTACCGGCTGGAAACCCGTTACACCATTCTCGGTAAAAGCGCATGATGGCAAAACAGATGTATACGGACTGATGTGGCTGCCCCGCAACATGGATCCAAACAAAAAATACCCTGTTATTGATTATATCTATCCCGGGCCGCAGGGCGGCAGCGTTGGCAGCTGGAACTTCTCGGTTACCCGTGGCGATAACGGCGCGCTGGCCGAACTGGGTTTTATTGTGATTGAAATTGAAGGCACCAGCAACCCATATCGCTCAAAAAGCTTCCACGATATGGCTTACGGCAATATGGGCGATAACACCCTGGGCGACCAGGTAGCAGGGATAAAGGAACTGGCTAAAAAATACCCTATTGATTTGGACCGTGTAGGCATCTGGGGCCATTCGGGCGGTGGCTTTGCTACGGCCGGCGCCATGTTCCGTTACCCCGATTTTTTTAAGGTAGGCATAGCCGAATCGGGCAACCACGAAAACCTGAACTATGAGGATAACTGGGGCGAGCGTTACAACGGCCTGGTCAGCAATTCGGATTACCCGGCACAGGGCAATGAGAACATTGCCAAAAACCTGAAAGGCAAACTGATGCTGGTTCACGGTTTAATGGACAATAACGTACCGCCGCAAAACACTTTATTGGTAGCTGAAGCGTTGGAACGCGCCAATAAAAGTTTTGATCTGGTGATATTCCCTAACAGCGCGCATGGCTATGGTCAGCATTCGGCCTATATGATGCGCCGCCGCTGGGATTATTTTGTTAAAAACCTGTTAGGTGTTGAGCCGCCGCTGGATTACCAGATGAAATCGGGTTTTTAATACGTTTAAGAATTTTAAAAAAGGGGCGGGTGATTGATGATCACCCGCCCCTTTTTTGTTGATATGTAACGGGAATTGGGCTAAAGCCCCTATTGGTTAGTTCTGATATCCGTTGGCTGAAGCCAACGGCAATGAATGCTTTGAGCAGAGTTCCACATTCATTGCCGTCCCATTTATGGGACGGATTTAGATAAGATACTAAGCGGCTTTAGCCAAACCCTAATAAATAATGTCTACCTCCTCTTCACATACTCATACTGCACAGCCAGCCATTCGGGCCGGTCGGTTAGGCGCCAGTATTGGCGTACGATATCGTGCATATCATTTATTTTAGTGATCACATTGCGGGCGTAAACCGCTTGTCCGCGGCCCTGCATAGTTTGCCCGAAGCCCGGATGCGGAAAACTGGTGATATACGAGTTGATGGTGCTTGCATTACTGTCCTTATAAGTAAAATACATAATGCCTGCTGTAACCCGGGTATCTATCGATATATAATCCCAGCGGTTTTCGTTTTTATTATAAGCCAGGTCGCTAATGCGGCGAAAGGCTGCTGTTTTGGCATCCGGGCCGGGATACATGGCTTCGTTAATGCAGTAATCGCCTATCATTAACCGCTCGGCTACAATACCTTTAATCACCATTGGCTTGGCACCGGGTGTTATCTGCATGGTCATGGTAACGTCCCATTTGCCGGTCATTTTGTTTAACCGTACCGAAGCAGGATCATTGGACTGGGCAACTATATCTTGTACACTTATCAGGCAAAGCACTAATAAGGGCAAAAAAAGGATCTTTTTCATGGGATTTGTGTTTGGTATACTTACCTAACATCAGTACAAAAAATATGTTTGTTGATGCAAAGGGTACGCGGTTTAAATCGGACTGATCATTTTCCATATATTTGAATTTTGCAACACCTGGTTATGGAAGTTACCACACTCGAAGAGTTTTACAAGCAAACCGCCACCCTCATCCCCGAGGGGATCAACAAGGAGATCGGCCATTTCAATGTATTTAAGATTGCCGACATGGTGGCGCGCCATTCAAAAAAACAAACCATGCCCTATAACCGGCGGGCTTATTATAAGATCAGCTTTATCAGCGGGCGCAATAAGGCCGAGTATGCCGATAAGGTGATTGATATAGAAAAGAACGCGCTGCTGTTTGCCACACCAAAGATCCCCTATAACTATATCCCGCAGGATGATGACCAATCGGGCCTGTTCTGCATTTTCACCCACGATTTTTTAGTACAATCGAAAAGCGGCGTAATACTGGACGATCTGCCCATCTTTCAGCCGGGCGGCTACCCGGTTTTCCAGTTAACTGATGAAGCTGCCGAAGATATCGGACTTATATTCCATAAAATGTATAAAGAGCTGGCCTCTGATTATGCTTATAAATACGATCTGCTGCGCAATTATGTGCTGGAGTTGATCCATTACGGGCAAAAGCTGCAGCCGGCTACCGCTTTATACCCATCGCATACGGCCTCGGCACGGGTATCGTCCCTGTTTATTGAATTGCTGGAAAGACAGTTCCCTATCGAATCGCCAAACCAAAAGCTGGGCCTGCGTACCGCTAAGGATTACGCCGACCGGCTGGCCGTACATGTTAACCACCTGAACAAGGTACTTAAAGAAAATACCGGCAAAACCACTACCGATATCATCAGCAGCCGCATTGTGCAGGAAGCTAAGATCCTGCTTAAACAAACCGACTGGAATATCTCTGAAATTGCCTATTGCCTGGGTTTTGAGCAGGTCGCGCATTTCTCTAACTTTTTCCGCAAGCAAACACAACTGGCGCCGGTGGCATTCAGGGGCTGATCGCTATAACCTCGGCTTTGCCGGCTTTACGGGTGCATCAAAGCTATTTACCCCGCGCACTTTAAGCTTGCGCCTGTAGATCTTATCATCGCTTAGTACATATAATTCGTCAAAATTGGCGCCGCCAAAGCACAAACTGTGCGCATGGCCATCAGGAAGCGGGAAGATGGCATTTACCTTGCCAATTTGGTCTAACACCTGTACTCCCATATTAGTGGCTACATAAAGCCGTCCGCTGGTATCACATTGCATAGCGCTGGGCTCGGCATTATCTGCATTATCAGGCATGTAAAGCCAGCCCAGTTTCTGGCCGTCTGTTGGTGCCCCATCAGCCCCGATACGGTATATCCATATCCAGTGCGATGAAAAATCAGAGATATACAGCTGCGTTTGGTCGGGTGTCAGGGCCATGCCACCCGCATATCGTATCCAAAATTTTTGTGCCTGATTTTTACCCTGTGGGTGGGTACTTACCAATTTGCTATATCGGCCCAAACCTGTCACTATCCGATATTTACTGCCATCGTAGGCGGTAACACTTGCGCCATCGTTAAACTTGGGGATGCCGGTCTTTACCGTGCTCATCTTACCGTCTACCCCTATTTTACGTACGCGGTTGGCGCCATCCCACGCCCGTGCAAACACTTCGCCTGCCGGGTTAACCTGCAGGTTGCCAAACCTATCCACCTTTTCAGCTACCAGTTCCCAACCCTGGCCTGGGATGGTGATAGTTTTCAGCACATCATTTTTTGAAACTTCGGTAGTAACCGGCCGGGGATGATCTTTCCATAAAAACCGCATAGCCTGCGGGAAATAAGCAGTGGCCATTTTTCCGTTGTGCCCCCCTTCGCCATATATAGCCTGTACCTGGTAACCCGCAAATTTCAGCGACCGCTCCATCATTTCATTCGCTTTAAACCAATCGCCGGCATAGCTATTATTGTCGTTACTGCCATCCTGCAAAAACACGCGGATCGGTTTGGCTTCATATTTACGTATCAGCGATGGTAAACGATCTGCGCCGCGCAACCCAACATAGGTACCGATAGAACTAAACACTCTCGAAAAGGCATCAGGCCGCTCCCAGGCAGCGTTAAAGGCCGCTATGGCACCGCTGCTGCTGCCGCCAATACCGCGATCGGCTGCGCTGGTGGATAAACGTATCGCGCGGCCATCACTGGTTTTATGCTTTTCCACATCGGGGAGGATCTCTTCCAGTATAAAACGCACATAAGCATCACCCAAACCATCGTACTCAAAACTGCGGTTATAACGGTTAAGGGCAGTTTTTGCATCGGTGGCACGCACTTGTCCGGGTGTAACAAAAACACCGATGGTAACGGGCATTTCCTTACTGTTGATCAGGTTATCAAAAACGGTTGGCGCCTTAAACTGAATGCCGTCCTGGTTTACCCAAACGCAGGCTGGTTTAGCCGGATCATACTGTGCAGGCACATAAATGCTATACTCGCGCCAGGTGCCGGGGAATATTTTAGAACTATCGAAAGTAACTTTGATAATTTCCCCTTTGGGTACGCCGGCATGTTCAACCGAGGCCGGGTCTTCGGGATAATTTTCAACAGGTGCCTGGGCAAAAATACTGACGGGCATTAACAGAACCAGGAGGTATAAAAAGGTTTTGATCATGGTGAGGTATGCTTGGTTATTTAAATATAGTTATTCGGCCGTATATCAGTCAATTCAATTGTCAATTCTTTCATAAACCAGCACATTGCATTTAAATAGTATGTACTTTTGTGATATGAATACGGCAGACCTATTGCAGCGCGCCCTCAACTTCGAGTTTTTAAGTATCGAAGAAGGCGTACACTTATATCACCATGCATCAACCCCCGAACTGGTTTATGTAGCTAACGAGCTGCGTAAGATACAGGTGCCGCATGGCAAAGTAACCTGGCAGATAGACCGCAACGTAAACACCACCAACGTTTGCATTGCCAACTGCAAGTTCTGCAATTTCTTCCGTCGTCCCGGTCACGAGGATAGCTATATTACCGATATCGAGACCTACAAAAAGAAGATCGAGGAAACCTTCCGCTTTGGTGGCGACCAGTTGCTGTTACAGGGCGGCCATCACCCCGATCTGGGTTTGAAATTCTATGCCGATCTGTTCAGGGAACTAAAACAGCTATACCCAACCCTTAAATTACACTCATTAGGTCCGCCGGAGATTGCACACGTGGCTAAGCTGGAGGGCATGAGCCATTATGATGTGCTGAAAGCCCTGAAAGAAGCCGGGCTGGATTCGCTCCCGGGTGCAGGCGCCGAGATACTGAATGACCGCGTACGCCGGTTGATATCAAAAGGCAAATGCGGCGGTAAGGAATGGCTGGATGTAATGCGTGCTGCCCACCAACTGAACCTGCCATCATCTGCCACCATGATGTTTGGCCATGTAGAAACCATTGAGGAGCGTTTTGAGCACCTGGTATGGATCCGCGAGGTACAGTCTGAGAAACCGGAAGGGCATTATGGCTTTATCGCCTTTATTCCATGGCCTTTCCAGGATGATGGGACGTTGTTGCGTAAAGTACGCGGCATCACCAATAACGTAACCGGCGACGAATATATCCGTATGATTGCCTTAAGCCGTATGATGCTGCCTAATATTAAAAACATACAGGCATCGTGGTTAACGGTAGGCAAGCAGGTGGCACAAATGTGCCTGCACGCCGGCGCTAACGATTTCGGGTCGATCATGATCGAGGAAAACGTAGTATCAGCCGCGGGGGCCCCTCACCGCTTTACCGCGCAGGGCATCCAGAACGCTATTAAAGAAGCCGGTTTTGAGCCGCAGTTACGTACGCAAAAATATGTGTGGCGTGATACCCCTGCGGAGTTGGAAGAGCAGGTGATTAATTATTAGAGGATAGTCCGGAAGTCGGAAAGAATAAGCACTTGTCATTGCGAGGTACGAAGCAATCGCGAACTATGCGTAACCGCTCTTTGGGTGTGCGATTGCTTCGTACCTCGCAATGACAAACTGGTTTTAAACGAGCAAAGCGATTGGTTTCCAATCGCTTTGCTCGTTTATCATCACCGCCAGTTCAAGCGTCCACGCTTGAACTCATATTCTGACTAAGCGTCCACGCTTAATTTAAACGTGAGCGTGGACGCTCACCTTCATATACATTCAAGCGTGGACGCTTGAATGGGCAGTAAGAGTCTTACATGATTGACCTTAATTCCGATGATTGCTTCGTACCTCGCAATGACGTGGTGGCTAAAAACAAGAAAAGCGATTGGTTCCCAATCGCTTTTCTTGTTTTATTATTCTTCCGTACTTCCCGGCTCTCCGACTTTCGGACTTGAGTTTATCTCCGCCCAAAGCAGATCCTTTAATTCGGTGATGCCTTTTTGGGCTACAGATGATATAAACACTGACGGGATATCTGTTGGCACTTCTGCCTTCATTTCCTGTTGCAGTTCATCATCCAGCAAATCGCCTTTGGTTATGGCCAGGATGCGGGGTTTGTGGATCAGTTCGGGATTGTATTCTTCCAGTTCTTTTAGCAAGATCTGGTATTCTTCTTTTATCGTACGGTTGGTATCAGCCGGAACCATAAACAACAGCACCGAGTTACGTTCGATATGGCGCAGAAAGCGGATCCCCAAACCCTTACCTTGCGATGCACCCTCGATAATGCCCGGGATATCGGCCATTACAAACGAGCGATTGTTACGATAGGCCACAATGCCCAAATTAGGCACCAGTGTGGTGAAAGCGTAGTCAGCTATCTCGGGCTTGGCAGCCGAAACCACCGACAGCAGGGTTGATTTACCCGCGTTAGGGAAACCTACCAAACCTACATCGGCCAGTAATTTCAGCTCCAGGATGTTCCAGTCTTCCTTACCTTCTTCGCCGGGCTGGGCATAACGTGGGGTTTGATGGGTTGGCGATTTAAAGTGCCAGTTACCCAGGCCGCCGCGGCCGCCGTTAGTTAATATCCGGGTTTCGCCATCTTTAGTGATCTCAAATAGCACTTCGCCCGTCTCCGCGTCTTTGGCAATAGTACCCAGGGGTACTTCCAGTATTTCGTCGCGGCCTGTTTTGCCGGTGCTTAAGCTGCTGCTGCCGGGGTCGCCATCACCGGCTATTACGTGTTTGCGGAATTTAAGGTGGAGCAATGTCCATAACTGGGCATTACCTTTTACTATTACGTGACCACCGCGACCGCCATCGCCACCATCGGGGCCACCTTTACTGGTTAGCTTATCGCGATGCAAGTGTGCCGAACCACCGCCACCCTTACCCGAACGGCAGCAGATCTTTACGTAATCAACAAAATTTGAACCCTGGGACATAGTTTTATTTTTAAGACCGGAAGTCTGTAAGACCGAAAGTCCGAAAGCGAGAAGTAAAACCTCCTACTTTCGGACTTCCCGACTTGCCGACTTTCGGACTAATAATTAATAAGCCGCTATAACGCCGGCTATCGCATCAAATATTTCGTTGATGGAGCCTATACCATTAATGCTTTTAAACTTGTTTTGTTTTTTATAGAAATCAGCTACCGGCGCTGTCTTATTATTATATTCAACAATGCGTTTGCGGATCACCTCCGGGTTAGCATCATCCGGGCGGCCTGACTCTTTACCGCGCAATAATAAACGATGCTCTAACTCATCATCATTTACTTCAAGCGCTATCATACCCGAAATCTGCTCCGATTTACTTTTCAACAGGTTATCCAATGCTTCAGCCTGCGCCACAGTACGCGGGAAACCGTCAAAAATAAAGCCCTTAGCATCCTTATTGGTATCCAGCTTATTGCTGATCATACCGATAACAACCTCATCTGGTACCAATTTGCCGTCGTCCATCAGCTTTTTAGCTTCCATACCTAAGGCCGTGCCTTGCGATATTTCGCCACGCAGCAAATCGCCTGTCGACAGGTGTATCAAACCATATTTTTCAATAAGTTTTTGAGATTGAGTACCTTTACCGGCCCCGGGCGGACCAAACAATACTAAGTTCAGCATCCTTTGATTTAAAGTTAAAAGCCTTTCGGTACAATACAGAAAGGCTTAGTTGAGTTTTGAGTCGGAAGTACAAAGTCATAAGTAAAGGGGCTTAGGACTATAAACTAAAGACTTAATTTGTGCACTTGTAGGGATTCGAACCCCAAACCTTCTCATCCGTAGTGAGATGCTCTATCCAATTGAGCTACAAGTGCGATAAAATTCTGTTAAAAGAACCTTTTCCGTTTAAAGCATCGCTGCCTTTTTTAACGGACTGCAAAAATAGAATAATTTTGCAGTCCGTTGAAATATTTTTTGAAATTTACTTAACCTTTTCGGCAATTGCTTCAAAATCAGGCAAATCGCCTGCCGATTCCAGCACTTCAGCGTAAATTACTTTATGATCTTCGTCTAAAACAAAGGCCGCGCGTTTAGATACACCCTTCATCCCCATCACAAATTCGGCATAAATAGCGCCGTAGGCGGTTGAAACTTCCTTATTAAAATCAGACAGTAAGGGGAACTGGTAATTATTTTCGGCCTTAAATTTAGCCAGTACAAAAGGCGAATCGACAGATATGCCCAATATTTGCGCGTTCAGGCCATCATAATAACCAAAGCTATCGCGCATGGTACATAGCTGAGTGGTGCAAACACCGGTAAAAGCTAATGGAAAAAAATGGATCACTACCTTTTTGCCTGCAAAATCGGCTAAGGATACGGGTTTAATCTCGTCGGATGTTAAAGTAAATTCGGGTGCCTGCTGGCCTAATTGGATGCTCATATTGATGAATTTATAGCTATTAATTTTACGCAAATAAAGCAACAGCAATTGATACTAAACTGTTTTACAATTCAATTTTACATTCTTATGGCTTCATCATCTGTTTATTAAAACTTACCTTTAAACACTGCGGTTTATTAAATATGAAAGCCATTATCATTACCCAACCCGGCGGGCCGGAAGTTTTACAAATAGCTGAACGGCCGCAACCCAGTCCGTCGGCAGGCGAAGTATTAATAAAGGTATCAGCGGCAGGCATTAACCGGCCTGATGTGGCGCAACGCAAGGGCAGCTATCCCCCACCGCCGGGCGCTCCGCAGGATATCCCGGGACTGGAGGTAGCCGGTGTTATTGAAGCGATTGGTAATGATGTTACCCGCTGGAAAATCGGCGACCGGGTTTGCGCGCTGGTGATCGGCGGCGGCTATGCCGAATATTGCGTAGCGCCCGAAGGCCAATGCCTGCCGGTACCGCCTAACCTGAACTTTATTGAAGCCGCATCCCTGCCCGAAACCTTTTTTACAGTGTGGAGTAACGTGTTCGACCGCGCTAACCTGCAACCGGGCGAAAGCCTGCTGGTACATGGCGGCAGCAGCGGCATTGGGGTAACTGCCATACAAATGGCCAAAGCGTTAGGTAATACTGTTTATGCAACCGCGGGCAGCGATGACAAATGCGCTTTTTGCGAAAACCTGGGTGCAGCTAAAGCCATCAATTATAAAACGCAAAACTTTACGGAAGAACTTGGCCAGTTAACCAATGGCAAAGGTGTTGATGTAATACTGGACATGATAGGCGGCGATTATACACCCGGCAACCTGCAATGCCTGGCCAATGAAGGACGACTGGTGATGATTAACAGCATGAAAGGTAAAAACGTGGAGGTTGACCTGTCCGTTGTGATGCGTAAGCGGCTGGTGATCACCGGATCGATGCTGCGCAGCCGCGATGTGGCATTTAAAAGCGCCATTGCCCGAAAACTGGAAGAACATATTTGGCCTTTGTTAGCATCGGGCAAGATAAAGCCGGTTATTTATAAGGTGTTTGAAGCTGATGATGCGGCTAAGGCGCATGAGTTGATGGAAAGCAGTGAACATATTGGGAAAATAGTGCTGAGAGTTTGATTTAGCACCAACTGCTCAACCCAAACCCGATTGACGGGAAAGCTTTTGTATGTGTGGGCCTGTGGCGGGGGCAAAACTTGGACAGAAAGCGGGACTACAGCTGCCATGAAATGCTGAACGTTGGTTTTCCAAAACATTGACTTATTGCGGCAAAAAAAGGCCGTTTTCAGGGTTAACACGATAAAAAATCAAACTATTGATTATCAATAATTTAAGTCGAATAATGCCTGAATTGTGTTAAGTTGTGTTAACCCTGTTTTTGGTTTATAAGTGGGATTTGGATAATTGGCGAAAGCCCTCGCTACACATATATTTGTCGACAGGCTACCCATGACAGATCGAGCGCATGGTGTCATGCTGAGCCTGTCGAAGCATGGTGGGCAGGCCACCGCATGCACCCTTCGACAAGCTCAGGGTGACAGCCCCTCTCTGTCATCCAACCTTCAAAATCCCGCACCCCTCGATAACAGGGTGACACCCTCCCGTACTGCTCGCTGGTTGGTTTGGCATTATGTAAATTACATGATGTAAATATTAAATATATACTACAATATCACCCCCGCATATTTTTCATACAAAAATTTTAAAACAGGTGTTTTTTTATCGTATAAAAAATTTAACTTTGCACCACTAAAATAGCACCCTTTAAACAGGGCGCCAACATTTAACAAAATACTTTAAATACCAGGTTATTTATGCCCAATATTGGAAAAATATCTCAGATCATCGGTCCGGTAGTTGACGTTAGCTTTGCTGACGACGCTCACCTGCCACGCATCTTTGACGCCTTGGAGATTACCAAGGACAACGGACAAAAAATTATTCTTGAAGTTCAGCAGCATTTAGGTGAAGACCGTGTACGTGCGGTAGCGATGGACTCGACAGACGGTTTACTACGCGGTATGCCGGTTGTTGACTTAGAAACCGCTATTACCATGCCTGTTGGCGATTCAATTAAAGGCCGTGTATTTAATGTGGTTGGCGACCCGATTGATGGTTTAGCTACCCTTGATAAAACTGGTGGCCGCCCTATCCACAATCAACCTCCGCGTTTTGAGGACCTGTCAACCGAGTCTGAAGTACTGTTTACCGGTATTAAGGTGATCGATTTGTTAGAGCCTTATGCAAAAGGTGGTAAAATTGGTTTGTTTGGTGGTGCCGGTGTGGGTAAAACTGTACTGATCCAGGAACTGATCAACAACATTGCTAAAGCATACTCTGGTTTATCGGTATTTGCTGGTGTTGGCGAGCGTACACGTGAAGGTAATGACCTTTTGCGTGAGATGCTTGAATCGGGCATTATTAAATACGGTGATGCCTTTATGCACTCGATGGAAGAAGGTGGCTGGGATTTAAGCAAAGTTGATATGGAAGAAATGAAGGAATCGAAAGCGACCTTCGTATTCGGACAAATGAACGAGCCTCCTGGTGCACGTGCACGTGTGGCTTTATCAGGTTTAACCCTGGCGGAATATTTCCGTGATGGTGATGCTGAAGGTAAAGGCCGCGATATCCTGTTCTTTATTGATAACATTTTCCGTTTCACCCAGGCAGGTTCTGAAGTATCGGCGTTGTTAGGCCGTATGCCTTCGGCGGTAGGTTACCAGCCAACCCTGGCTACCGAAATGGGTATGATGCAGGAACGTATCACTTCAACCAAACGTGGTTCAATTACATCTGTACAGGCCGTTTACGTACCTGCGGATGACTTGACCGACCCTGCACCGGCAACAACATTTGCCCACTTAGATGCTACTACTGTACTTTCACGTAAAATTGCCGAGTTGGGTATCTATCCTGCGGTGGATCCACTGGATTCAACCTCACGGATCCTGAGCGCTGCCATTTTGGGTGATGAGCACTATAATACCGCGCAACGTGTAAAAGAAATTCTGCAACGTTACAAAGAGTTACAGGATATCATCGCGATTTTGGGTATGGACGAGCTTTCTGAAGAAGATAAGCTGACCGTATCACGCGCACGCCGTGTACAACGTTTCCTTTCGCAGCCATTCCACGTGGCCGAGCAGTTCACCGGTTTAAAAGGTGTATTGGTTGACATTAAAGAAACCATTAAAGGTTTCAACATGATTATGGATGGCGAAGTTGACGAGTATCCTGAAGCAGCCTTTAACTTGGTAGGCAGCATTGAAGATGCTATTGAAAAAGGTAAAAAACTGTTAGCGGAAGCTAATTCTTAAATAGTCGAAAGTCTTGAGTCTAAAGTCCTAAGTAATGTGACTTTAGACTTAAGACTTCGGACTTTAGACTTACAAAATGACATTAGAAATCCTAACTCCCGATAAAAAAGTATTCGAAGGCGAAGTGAATTCGATCACCTTGCCGGGTACTATGGGATCATTTGAAATACTGAACCACCACGCCCCTATCATCTCTACTTTAGAAGATGGTAAGCTGATCGTTCGTGGTGCAGGCAAAACCGAAGATGTTTTTTTAATACATGGCGGCGTTGTGGAAGCATCTAACAACAAAGTGATTGTATTGGTTGAAGGGATAACCCACAGATAAGAAAGGAATATCTTTTAAGATTTTGAAAGCCTCTGATGAAAATCAGGGGCTTTTTTATTGGGTTATTATTGCCGCGCTTAAGGCAAATTGCATATTAGTTAATATCACATACTATTAATCCAATATTGAGGACAAAACGATGGTGATAATTTAATTATTTGGTACTACCACTAACCAATAATCTACCATCATGAAAAAACTGTTTATTGCCTTATGTATCTTATCGTGCTTTTTATCCTGTAAAAAGAAAAAAACAGAAGAGCCCCCGCCTGTAATTACGCCTGTAGTCACCGTGCCTGAAGTACAGGGGAAAATTCTTTGGGACGGCAACCCCACAATTGGTAATAGTATATGGAAAGTTGCTTCAAATATTGAGGGCGAAGGTACTATCAGCACCGTAAGCGACCCAACTTATAGCATGGTATGGAAATTTGCCAAACCATTGGGCAGTCACCGTACCGAATCACACGCGGCAAAGGGTTTCCAGGCGCAGGAAGGTGATGATATTTATATAGGCTGGCGCTGCAAAATTAGTATGCCGCCTAACATTAATACTAATGCCGTGTTTCAATGGAAGGCTTATGGCAACGATATGCAGCAAAACTTCCCTATCATTATCAGCACAACTACCGGCGGCGATATCCACCTGATGCATTATGCACCCGGGCAAATTGGTACCGAATTATGGAAAACTCCGCTGAAAATAAACGCCTGGAACCGCTTTGTATTGAGGCTTAAAATATCCCGGGATGGTACCGTTGGCTTTATTGAATTTTGGTACAACGATGAAAAGCAGACGCTTAAAAACGGCTCGCAACGTTATTACGGCCGCACGCTGGATGCGGAATACTGCGACCCCAAATGGGGCGTATATGGCGGCGATGCGCAACTGATTACCAATTATGTAGGCGGCCTAAAGATCGCTACTACTTACGATTTGGTAAAACCTGAGAAACTGACCGAACCTACACCCGACCCTCCTCCTGCCCCGGCCACTGCGCCGGTTGACCCCGAAAGCATTACGCTATTTAAAACCATTACCGCCAGCAGCGAGTTAAGCGCCGCTAAGGGAGCGGCCGCGGTGGATGATGACCTGGATACTTACTGGCAACCCGCAGCCAGCGACCGTACCGACCTGAACATCTGGCTAAGTGCCGACCTGGGTTCGGCTAAAGACTTTAACGCGATGCGGGTGTTCTGGAATAGGGCCGATGTAATTGCCAAATACCAGCTATTCTATTCGGATGATGGCATTACCTGGAAACTGGCTTACGAAAAAACAAAGAGTTTCAGCACGATTGAAAAAAGCACCTTCCCTAAAGTAACAGCCCGATATGTTAAACTGAACATCACTTTAACAGAAGACGGATCAAACCTGACCACTGCCGAGTGGCGCATTTTTCTGGAATAAAACGGAAGTGATTTTGAAATCCCCTGATCTTCGTCAGGGGATTTTTTATGATGACCAACGTTTTATTTGCGAAAAATATTTCGTGAAATATTTTCGCACGGCATCCATTTCACGCCGAATTTCGACCCTTTGCTATGCGTGCATACAATTCATACCGAATACCGATTTTAACTTTGGTATAAATCAATAAATTTTATATATCGATGTAATAAACTATTAACAAATATAATTTTGATTAATTTAATTATACGATATTATATTCTTATTTAAAATAATCGTTTTTTAGTATTGACTAACCAAGCCCATCTGCCTACCTTACAGATATACAAATTATAACAAAACCCGGCCGCCCCGATTGTACAACCCATCCGTATAAAACGGTTTTACTGTACAATTAAAAACAGGCGGCAGCATTATAAAATATAAAGCGCATATACCCAAAAATGAACCATACAGAAACCCTTGAGGCAGTAGAATTAAACAAGTATAGCAAAACGCTTACGCAAGACCCTACCCAACCTGCAGCGCAGGCCATGTTATACGGCATTGGGCTAACCGATGACGACATGAAAAAAGCGCAGGTAGGTGTAGCCAGTATGGGTTACGATGGCAATACCTGCAACATGCACCTGAACGATTTGGCCGCAATTGTTAAAAAAGGTATCTGGACTGAAGATTTGGTAGGACTGATCTTCCACACCATTGGTGTGAGTGATGGTATGAGCAACGGCACCGAGGGTATGCGCTACTCGTTAGTGAGCCGCGATGTTATTGCCGATTCGATTGAAGCCGTTTGCGGCGCGCAGTATTATGATGCGGTTATCGCCCTGCCGGGTTGTGATAAAAACATGCCAGGCTCTATCATGGCTATGGGCCGGTTAAACCGCCCATCTATTATGGTATACGGCGGTACAATTAAACCCGGCCATTATAAAGGCGAGGATTTGAACATCGTCTCAGCATTTGAGGCCTTGGGTAAAAAGATAGCCGGTACCATTTCTCCTGAAGATTTTATGGGCGTGGTGAAAAACGCTTGTCCAAGCGCGGGTGCCTGCGGTGGTATTTATACCGCGAACACTATGGCTGCGGCTATCGAGGCTTTGGGTATGAGTTTGCCCTACTCGTCGTCAAACCCGGCATTAAGTGATGAGAAAAAGGCCGAATGCCTGGCAGCAGGTAAGGCCATTAAGATATTATTAGAAAAAGACATTAAACCATCGGACATTATGACCCGCGAGGCGTTCGAGAACGCGATGGTGGTAATTATGGTATTGGGCGGATCAACCAACGCGGTGCTGCACATGATAGCTATGGCTAAAAGTGTAGATGTAAAATTATCGCAGGATGATTTCCAAACCGTAAGTAACCGCATCCCCGTTTTGGCCGATATGAAGCCAAGTGGTAAGTATATGATGGAAGACCTGCACAAGGTTGGCGGCGTACCTGCTGTAATGAAATATCTGCTTAAAAAAGGCATGCTTCATGGCGATTGCTTAACCGTTACCGGTAAAACCATAGCCGAAAATCTTGCAGACGTCCCGGAAATGGATTTCGATACCCAAAAGATCATTTTACCGGTAGAGAGCCCGATAAAAGCCACCGGCCACCTGCAAATATTGTACGGCAATTTAGCCGAAGGCGGCAGTGTAGCCAAAATTAGCGGAAAAGAGGGCGAGAAATTTGAAGGCCCTGCCCGTGTGTTTGATGGCGAGTTTGCACTGATTGATGGTATTATGAGCGGCCGAGTCAAAGCCGGTGATGTGGTCGTGATCCGCAATGTGGGTCCTAAAGGCGCGCCGGGGATGCCCGAAATGCTGAAACCAACATCGGCCATATTTGGCGCGGGTTTAGGTAGTTCGGTAGCGTTAATTACCGACGGGCGTTTTAGCGGCGGCACCCACGGTTTTGTGGTTGGCCACATCACCCCCGAAGCGTATAACGGCGGTACAATAGGCCTGGTTAAAGACGAAGACCGTATTGAGATTGATGCCACAACAAACAGCATCAACCTGATGATCAGCGACGAAGAACTGGCAACACGTAAAGCAGCCTGGCAACAACCGGCGCTAAGGGTTACCAAAGGTTTATTATATCGCTATGCAAAAAACGTTACATCCGCCGCCGAAGGTTGTGTAACGGATGAGTAAGCCCCCTTACCCCCTGAAGGGGGAATAGGAAATTAACAAAATAGATAACCAATGCCCTCCCCCTTTAGGGGCCGGTGGGCAAAACATAAAGAAACATGGAAGTAGCACAACAAGAAATCGGTGAAATCACAAAACAATCGGTGAAATCATTTGAAGAAGTTTCAGGATCGGTAGCCTTATTAGAAGCGCTGATTGTTGAAGGTGTGGATACCATTTTTGGCTACCCAGGTGGTGCCATTATGCCCATATACGATGCCTTGTTTGATTACAAGGAAAAACTGAACCACATATTAGTCCGCCACGAGCAGGGCGGCATCCACGCCGGCCAGGGCTATGCCCGTACATCGGGCAAAGTGGGTGTGGTATTTGCTACGAGCGGCCCCGGCGCTACCAATTTGGTGACCGGCTTAGCCGATGCGCAAATTGATAGCACACCTTTGGTTTGTATCACCGGCCAGGTGTTTGCGCACCTATTGGGTACCGATGCTTTCCAGGAAACGGATGTGATTAACATTACTACCCCCGTTACCAAATGGAACTACCAGGTTACCGATGCTAACGAGTTACCCGAAGTAATTGCCAAGGCGTTTTACATTGCCCGCAGCGGTCGACCCGGCCCTGTGCTGATTGACATTACCAAGAATGCGCAGATCCAAAAATTCAAATTTGAAGGTTATACGCCTTGCAACCATATCCGCAGCTACAGGCCAAAACCTATCGTTCGCCCTGAATATATTAAACAAGCTGCTGAACTGATTAACAGCGCTAAAAAACCATTCATCCTGTTTGGGCAGGGTGTGATATTAGGTAGCGCAGAGCAGGAGTTTAAAGCATTTGTTGAGAAAAGCGGCATCCCCGCAGCCTGGACAGTTTTAGGTGCCGGCGCTATCCCAACCGGCCATCCGTTAAACGTAGGTATGCTGGGTATGCACGGCAACTACGGACCAAACGTATTGACAAACGAGTGCGATGTACTGATCGCTATCGGGATGCGTTTCGACGACCGGGTAACCGGCCGCTTAGATAAATACGCCAAACAGGCTAAGGTTGTCCATTTAGATATTGACCCGGCCGAGATCGACAAAAACGTAAAATCAACGGTACCCGTTTGGGGCGATTGCAAGGAAACTTTACCACTGTTAACGGCACTTATCCAACCGAATGATCATTCGGCCTGGGTACAAAAATTTGCTGAGTACGCTGAAAAAGAAGTTGAAGCTGTAATTCACCAGGAATTAAACCCCACCAGTGGCGAAATGACCATGGGCGAGGTAATTAACCAATTGAACAAATTAACCAACGGCGATGCGGTTATTGTGACCGACGTAGGCCAGCACCAAATGGTGGCCTGCCGCTACGCTACACTTAATAAAACCCGCAGCAACGTAACCAGCGGTGGTTTAGGCACCATGGGCTTTGCCCTGCCAGCTGCCATAGGCGCTAAATTTGGCGCGCAGGACCGTACCGTAGTAGCTGTTATTGGCGATGGCGGTTTCCAGATGACACTGCAGGAATTAGGCACCATTATGCAATCAGGCATTGATGTAAAGATTATGATCCTGAACAACCGTTTCCTGGGTATGGTACGCCAGTGGCAGGAGTTATTTAACGAGCGCCGTTACTCTTTCGTTGATATTCAAAGTCCCGATTTTGTGATGGTGGCTAAAGGCTACGGCATTGCCGGCAAGTGTATATCTGAACGGGAAGACCTGCAAAGCGCGTTGAAAGAAATGCTGGATCATAAAGGATCGTACCTGCTGGAAGTAATGGTAACTAAAGAGAATAATGTATTCCCAATGGTACCGCAAGGTTGCAGCGTAAGCGAGATCAGGTTAAAGTAAAAGCCCCTGCCCCTAAAGGGGTTCAAAACAAAGCAAAATGGATAATCAACAAGATATCAAACAGGAATTTAACATTACGGTGTATACAGAGAACCAGATTGGTTTGCTGAACCGTATTGCCATCATATTCACCCGCCGTAAGATCAATATCGACAGCCTGAACACTTCTCCGTCGGAGATAGATAAAATTCACCGCTTCAATATCGTGATCACTGAATCGGAAGAGGTGGTACGCAAAATATCGCGCCAGATTGAAAAACAGGTGGAAGTATTAAAAGTATACTACCACACCAATGCCGATGTAATTTGGCAGGAACTGGCCCTTTACAAAGTATCAACAGACGTAATTGCCGAGCAGGTAAGTGTGGAACGTTTACTACGCGAAAACGGCGCCCGTGCGGTAGTAATCCGTAAAGATTATACCGTATTTGAAACCACCGGCCACCGCGAAGAAACCGACGCGCTGATCAAAATTCTGCAGCCTTACGGACTGATAGAGTTTGTGCGCAGCGCCCGGGTAGCTATTATTAAAGATAGCGATGGCTTTAACTCTAAACTCCGCGAGTTTGAGCGTTTAGAACCGGGTGAAGATGTGATAGAGAACGAGTATTTAAACCAGGGGCAAAAGGTGTTTACGATGTAAAGCCCCCGCCCCCTAAAGGGGGAGTTAATGTGCAAATGCGTGAATATGCAGATGTGCAAATGAGAAATAAATTAGTAATAACAACATAAAACAATAAAAAAATCATCGGTGAAATCACAAAACATCGGTGAAATCACAAAAACAAAAATCATGGCAAAACTAAATTTCGGCGGCACTGAAGAGAATGTAGTAACCCGCGAAGAGTTCCCGTTATCAAAAGCGCAGGAAGTATTAAAAAATGAAGTTGTAGCGGTAATTGGCTACGGCGTTCAGGGGCCTGGTCAGGCGCTTAATCAAAAAGACAATGGCATCAACGTAATTGTTGGTCAGCGTAAAAACTCAAAATCATGGGATAAAGCGGTAAGCGATGGCTTTGTTCCGGGCGAAACCCTTTTTGATATTGAAGAAGCACTTTCAAAAGGAACTATTATTTGCTACCTGTTAAGCGACGCTGCACAAATTGAATTGTGGCCAACTGTTAAAAAACACTTAACTCCGGGTAAAGCCTTATATTTTTCTCATGGTTTTGGTATCACTTTTAAAGAGCAAACCGGTATCGTTCCTCCTGCCGATGTGGATGTATTTTTGGTAGCGCCTAAGGGTTCGGGCACTTCATTACGCCGTATGTTTTTGCAAGGCCGTGGCTTAAACTCAAGCTATGCTATCTTCCAGGATGCAACCGGCAGGGCACAGGAGCGTGTAATTGCTTTAGGTATTGCTGTAGGCAGCGGTTACCTGTTCGAAACTGATTTCCGTAAAGAAGTTTATAGTGACTTAACCGGCGAACGCGGTACGCTGATGGGTTGTGTGCAAGGTATTTTCGCCGCCCAGTACGAAGTATTACGCAGCAAAGGCCACTCGCCATCCGAAGCGTTTAACGAAACTGTTGAAGAATTAACCCAATCGTTAATGCCATTGGTTGCTGAAAACGGTATGGACTGGATGTACGCCAATTGCTCAACTACCGCGCAACGTGGCGCTTTAGATTGGTGGAAGAAATTCCGTGATGCTACCAAACCGGTATTTGAAGACCTGTACAACAGCGTTGCAACCGGTGTAGAATCACAGCGTTCAATCGACTCGAACAGCAAAACTGATTACCGTGAAAAATTAGATGCTGAATTGGCCGAATTACGCGACAGCGAAATGTGGCAAGCTGGCAAAACTGTACGCAGTTTACGCCCGGAGAACCAGGCTGTAGAAGCATAATTTTACAAGTCTAAAGTCAAAAGTATTAAGTCAAAAGTCAGCAATGGCCCGACTTAATACTTTTCACTTAAGACTTAGAACTTTTGACTTGAGACTTAAAAAGGACTTAAGACTCGAGACTTAGAACTAAAGACTTAAAAAATGGGACAAACATTATTTGATAAGATCTGGGATGCGCACGTCGTCAGTAGCGCGGAGGGTTTCCCGGACATATTATATATCGATACACACTTTATCCACGAGGTTACCAGTCCGCAGGCATTTGACGGGCTCCGTAAGCGTGGATTGCCTGTTTTCAGGCCAAAGCAAACCGTAGCAACGGCCGATCATAACGTGCCTACCTGGAACCAGCACTTGCCCATCAAGGAGGAGCTTTCGCGTTACCAGGTAGATATGCTGACCAAAAATTGCGCGGAATTTGGCATTGAACTATACGGCTTAGGCCACCCTTTCCAGGGCATTGTACACGTAATAGGCCCCGAACTGGGCATTACCCGTCCCGGTGGCACTTATGTATGCGGCGACAGCCATACTTCTACCCACGGTGCATTTGGCGCTATCGCGTTCGGTATCGGCACATCGCAGGTTGAGCAGGTTTTAGCTACCCAGTGTTTGCTGCAATCGCGCCCCAAGCGCATGAAGATCGAAGTAAATGGCAAACTACAAAAAGGTGTTGGCGCTAAGGATATCATCCTGTATATCATCTCTAAAATATCCGCGGCCGGCGGTACCGGCTATGCTGTTGAATATGCCGGCGATACCATCCGCGGGTTAAGTATGGAAGGCCGCATGACTATCTGTAACATGAGCATTGAAATGGGTGCCCGTTGCGGATTAATAGCGCCCGATGAAACCACCATTAACTATGTAAAAGGCCGCGAATTTGCCCCTAAGGGCGAAGCGTGGGACAAAGCCGTAGCTTACTGGAAAACATTATATAGTGACGACGACGCGCAATTTGACAGCGTACTGAACTTTGACGCGGCCGATATTGAGCCGATGATCACCTACGGTACTAATCCGGGCATGGGCATTGGCGTTACGCAAAACGTTCCGGCTACAGCCGATGTAGAAAAATCAGAGCAATTATCGTATACAAAGGCGCTTAACTATATGGGCATTCACGATGCCGAACCTTTGTTGGGAAAGCCGGTAGATTATGTGTTCATAGGCAGTTGCACCAATTCACGTATTGAAGACCTTCGCCAGGTGGCTGAGTTTGTTAAAGGCAAACACAAGGCCGATAACGTGGTGGTTTGGGTAGTACCCGGATCGAAACAGGTACAGGAACAAGCCATCCGCGAAGGTTTGGACAAGGTATTTGAAGCAGCTGGTTTCCCGCTGCGCGAACCGGGCTGCAGCGCGTGCTTAGGCATGAACGAGGACAAGATCCCCGCAGGTAAATACTGCGTATCCACCTCAAACCGCAATTTCGAAGGCAGGCAGGGACCAAACTCACGCACGTTTTTGGCAAGCCCGTTAACTGCTGCGGCGAGTGCGATAACTGGTGTAGTAACCGACATTAGAGAATTTCTGTCTGAATCAGAATTTGCTGAACTATAGAATTTACAGAATATTATAAGCTTGATGGAACGGGATGAACTTACATACAAAATAATTGGTTGTGCCATGAAAGTGCATAACACGCTTGGTAACGGCTTTCAGGAAGTAATTTACCAAAGGTGTTTAGCAATTGAATTGGCAGAAGCAGGTATAAGTTTTGTTCGTGAACAAGAGCATACAATTTTTTATAATGGGATAAATGTCGGCACAAGAAGAGCAGACTTTGTTGTTGAAAAAAGATTATCGGTTGAACTAAAAGCAATTATTAATTTGGAGGATGTGCATTTAGCACAAGCAAAGAATTACACCATTGCTTATGATTTCCCTATAGGCTTGTTAATAAACTTTGGAAGTCAAAGTCTTCAATACAAACTGATATTTAACCCCAAATACAATATTAAAATCAATAATAATTAGAGTGAAAGGATTCTGAAAATCCTAAAATTCTGAAAATTCTGATCACATGAGTACTAAAATTTTCAAACATATCCAAAGCACCGTAGTGCCGGTTAATATCGAGAACATCGATACGGATCAGATTATCCCGGCAAGGTTTTTAAAAGCCACTACCCGTGATGGTTTTGGTAATAACCTGTTCCGCGATTGGCGCTTTGACGAGAATGATCAGCCTAAAACTGATTTCATTTTGAATAACCCGTTATACTCGGGCAAGATATTACTGGCGGCCAAAAACTTTGGTTGCGGCAGCAGTCGCGAGCATGCTGCCTGGGCCATTGCCGATTATGGCTTTGATGCCGTGGTAAGCAGCTTCTTCGCCGATATTTTTAAAGGCAACGCGCTGAACAATGGCTTGCTGCCCGTACAGGTAAGCGATGAGTTTTTGACCAAGCTGTTCGCAGCCGTAGAAGCCGACCCGCACACGCAGGTGGAGATTGACCTGGTAGATCAATTCATCAAAATATCCGCCACCGGCGAAATGGAAAACTTTGAAGTTAATCCATACAAAAAAGCCTGCATGACCAATGGGTACGATGATATTGATTATATCCTGAGCAATAAAGGTTTGGTTGAGGAATTTGAATTAAATAAATAACATATGCCATTGCGAACAATAGCGTTGCAATCTCATCGGGTGCAAACTAACTACGAGATTGCCACATCGCTACGCTCCTCGCAATGACAAAGCTTATAGAAATGGGACTTAAAAAACACATATTAGTAATACCCGGCGATGGTATCGGCCCTGAGGTTACCACCTGGGGTAAAGCCGTACTGGAAAAGATAGCTGAAAAATTCGGTCACGAGTTTACTTATGACGAGGCCCTGATGGGTCACGCCGGCATTGAAGCTACAGGTGAGCCACTGCCCGATGAAACTTTGGCTAAAGCTAAAGCCAGCGATGCCATTTTGTTCGGCGCTATCGGTCATATTAAATATGATAACGATCCATCGGCAAAGGTGCGCCCTGAGCAGGGTTTATTAAAGATCCGCAAGGAACTGGGCCTGTATGCCAACCTGCGCCCTATTATGCTGTTTGACGAGTTGCTGGATGCATCGAGCCTGAAACCGGAAGTACTAAAGGGTACCGATATCCTGTTCTTCCGTGAGTTGACCGGCGACGTATACTTCGGCGAGAAGAAACGCAGCGAAGACCGCAATACCGCATCCGACCTGATGATCTATCACCGTTACGAGGTAGAGCGTATTGCCCGCAAAGCTTACGAGGCCGCCCGTGTACGCAGTAAACGCCTGTGTTCGGTAGATAAGGCTAATGTGCTGGAATCATCACGCCTGTGGCGCGAGGTAGTGCAGGAACTGGCCCCGCAATATCCTGATGTAGAGACTGAACACATGTTTATTGATAACGCCGCCATGCAGTTGGTGAAGAACCCTAAAAAGTTTGATGTGGTATTAACCGCCAACCTGTTCGGTGATATCCTGACCGACGAAGCATCACAAATTGCAGGATCGATGGGGATGCTGGCCTCAGCCTCTATTGGTGATGGCACAGGTTTCTTCGAGCCTATCCACGGTTCGGCACATGATATTGCCGGGATGGACAAAGCTAATCCGCTGGCCTCTATCCTATCCGTAGCGCTGATGCTGGAGATCAGCTTCGGCCTGAAAGACGAAGCTAAGGAAGTAACTGCTGCTATTGATAAAGTATTAAAAGACGGTTACCGCACCGGTGATATTGCCGATGCCAATACCGATAAGGCCAAGATATTAGGTACTAAGGCTATGGGAGCTAAGGTAATCGAAAACCTTTAACCCCCCGGCCCCCTAAAGGGGGAGTTAATGTGCAGATATGCGAATATGCAGATGTGCAAATGAATAAATCGGTGTAATCAAAAAACATCGGTGTAATCACGAAAAAAATGAAATGGAACGCAGATTTATATGATGACAAACATTCTTTCGTATTTCAATACGGCGAGAATGTGCTGGAATTGCTGGATGTAAAACCGGGCGAGCGTGTGCTTGACCTGGGCTGTGGTACGGGTTATCTGGCCAGTCAGATCAAAGCACAGGGCGGTATAGTTATTGGCGCCGATGCATCGCCGGAAATGATCGCGAAAGCTAAGGCTACTTATCCTGATGTAGAATTTGTGGTGGCCGATGGTACATCCTATCATTTTGATGAGCCCTTTGATGCCGTGTTCAGTAATGCTACCCTGCACTGGATAAAGGATGCCGATGCGCTGACCAAAAACGTTTACAAAAGCCTGAAACCCGGCGGCCGTTTTGTGGCCGAAATGGGCGGCAGGGGCAACATGGACCAAATAGTGGCCGCTACCCTAACCGTGTTAAACAAATACGGCTACGGCGCTAACGAAGCTTACAATCCGTGGTATTTCCCATCCACTGCGGAATATGCCACAAAGCTGGAAGCAGCTGGTTTCAGGGTAACGTTTACCGCACACTTCGATCGCCCTACGCTGTTGCAGGATGGCCGGGCCGGTGTGGCTAAATGGTTGCAAATGTTTGGGTCTACTTTTTTTAAAGATATCCCGGAAACGGAACTGAAACAAATACTGGAAGAAATTACTGACATACTGGAACCCGATTATAACAAAAACGGTGATTGGTATGCCGATTATAAAAGATTGCGTTTTGTCGCGGTGCGACAGATGTGAGAATTGAGATATGAGATTTGAGATATCAATTCACTTAGAACAAACTGAACTAATTAAACTAAACAATAGATAAATTAACCGATGTAAGATACACGAGTGAGACAGCAAAAGTCTCAAATCTCCTATCTAACATCTCAAATTTAAAAAGACAATGTTACACGACCCCAACCGCGTTTATGTATTTGACACCACGCTTCGCGATGGCGAACAGGTGCCGGGCTGCCAGTTGACAACCCCCGAAAAGATAGAGATAGCCCGCGAACTGGAAGCGCTGGGTGTAGATATTATTGAAGCCGGTTTCCCGGTATCAAGTCCGGGAGATTTTATGAGCGTGGTAGAAATATCAAAAGCCGTAAAAAACCCAACCGTGTGCGCCCTTACCCGTGCCAACAAAATGGATATCGATGTGGCGGTAGAATCGCTAAAATATGCCAAGCATCCGCGGATCCACACCGGCATTGGCTCGTCTGATCAGCATATCAAACACAAGTTTAACAGTACGCGCGAAGAAATTTTAGAGCGTGGCGTTGAAGCCGTGAAATATGCCAAAAAATCGGTTGAAGATATTGAGTTTTATGCCGAGGATGCCGGTCGTGCCGATGTAGCATTTTTAGCTAAAATGGTTGAAGCGGTTATTGCCGCCGGCGCTACCGTAGTTAATATCCCCGATACCAATGGCTATTGCCTGCCCGATCAATACGGCAGCAAAATTGCCTACCTGAAAGAACACGTTAAGAATATCGATAAAGCCATTATCTCGGTACATTGCCATAATGATTTAGGTTTGGCTACGGCTAATTCAATAGCCGGACTGCAAAACGGCGCCCGCCAAATTGAGGGCACCATTAACGGTATTGGCGAACGTGCGGGCAATACCTCTATCGAAGAAGTGGTAATGATTTTGAAAACCCATAAATTACTGGGCTTACATACCAATATCAACGCCAAAAACTTTTACGAGCTGAGCCGTATGGTAAGCCAGCAAATGCGGATGCCGGTACAGCCCAACAAAGCTATTGTGGGCAGCAATGCCTTCGCGCATAGCTCGGGTATCCACCAGGATGGCTTTTTAAAGAACCGCGAGAATTATGAGATCCTGCGCCCCGAGGATGTAGGTTTCCCAAGCGCAAGTATTGTATTAACGGCACGCAGCGGCCGCCATGCGCTGAAATTCCACTTAGAGCGTTTGGGTTTTAAAATGGATAAGGAAGAGCTGAACGAGACCTATAAAAACTTTTTAACCCTGGCCGATAATAAGCTGGATATAGATGATAACGATTTACAGAGCCTGATGGCAAATCGTTTGGTGAAACAATCGTAAATGGAAACAGCTACTAAATACCAGCTCGATTTTGAAGCGGCGTATGCCCGCCTGAAGGGGGTGGTTAAACACACACCTTTGGAGTTTAACCAGCGTTTATCTGACAGGTATGGTTGCGAGATCTACCTGAAACGTGAGGACCTGCAAATTGTGCGTTCGTACAAACTGCGTGGCGCCTATAATATGATCAGCCAGTTAGGGGCCGATCAGCTGGCTAATGGCGTGGTTTGCGCCAGCGCGGGCAATCATGCGCAGGGCTTTGCCTATTCCTGCAAAAAACTGGGGATTAAAGGTGTGGTTTTTATGCCCGAAATTACCCCCAAGCAAAAGGTTAAACAAACCGAAATGTTTGGCAACGGCAACATCCAGATCGTTTTAACCGGCGATACCTTTGATGATTGCCTGCACGAAGCCCTGGCCTATACCGAAGCCCATGAAATGACCTTTATCCCTCCTTTTGATGATTATCGTGTGATTGAGGGACAAGGTACCGTAGGTATGGAAATATTGGAGGACCTGCCCGAAGTTGAGGCTGTAATTATGCCTGTCGGTGGTGGTGGTTTATCTGCCGGAACAGGTAGTTATTTAAAACAGCAAAACCCCAACATTTTATTATTAGGTGTTGAGCCCGAGGGCGCGCCATCTATGGTGGAAGCCATGCGCCAGGGACAACCTGTAACTTTAGATAAGATCAACCGTTTTGTTGACGGCGCCGCGGTAAAACGCATTGGCCAGTTAACTTACGAGATTGGCAGCAAAATACTGGATGATATGCAGCTGGTGCCCGAGGGCAAAGTTTGTACCTCCATCCTGAAACTATATAACGAGGATGCTATTGTGGTTGAACCTGCAGGCGCCCTGTCTGTTGCCGTGCTGGATGTTTATAAAGAGCAGATCAAAGGTAAAAAGGTAGTCTGCATCATCAGCGGCGGCAATAACGATATCGACCGCATGCAGGAGATCAAGGAGAAATCCTTACTATACGAAGGGTTGAAGCATTACTTTATCATCACCTTCCCGCAGCGCCCGGGTGCACTGAAACTGTTTGTGAACAACGTATTAGGCCCGGCGGACGATATTACCCGTTTTGAATTTATCAAAAAAACCGAACGCGAAAGCGGCCCGGCCCTGGTAGGTATCGAACTAAAATCGGCCGATGATTACGCCGGCTTATTACAGCGCATGGAAGCGCACCGCTTTGGTATTAAAATATTGAACGAAGATCCTACTTTGTTTGAGTATTTGGTGTAGGTGCACTGGCACCTACACCACCATGTCATTGCGAGGTACGAAGCAATCGCGAACTATACAAAGCCGCTCTGCTGACGTGCGATTGCTTCGTACCTCGCAATGACGTCTCTATTTTAAACACCATGTCATTTCGAACGAACCTGCGGAGGTAATGGGTTGGTGTGAGGAGAAATCTTATACGATTTACCTATCGCGTGTATAAGATTTCTCTTTCGCTCCCCCCCATCCCTACCCGGGCTCTATCGAAATGACAAACTAATCAATAGCGCCAATACAAATACTAATTTATTTAGCAAAACCCTTGCTAATCCCAATCCATCTTCCTATTTTTCGTGCAATATTCAATCGCACTGAAAAAATAAATGTCAGATACCCCAACTTTAAACAAAGAGCAAGCACAGGCATTTAAAGCCATTAAGTCATTTTTGGAACATCCATCGGCCAATACCTTTGTGCTGAAGGGATATGCCGGTACTGGCAAAACCTTCCTGATGCAGCATTTGGGCAAGTGGCTGGAAGAGCAGGAGCTGAGTTTCAGGATGCTGGCCGCCACCGGGCGGGCCGCTTCAGTCCTGCGCGGCAAAACAGGTTTTGATACCAAAACCGTGCATAGCGAGATCTATAACTTTAGTAAGGTTGAAGGCCTGGAAAACGCCCCGGCAAAAGATGGTGGCACAGATAAAGGCGGGCAAATGAGTATGCAGTTTTTATTGCGCGTGCCCGACGAGGATAAGATATTATACATAGTAGATGAAGCCTCGATGATGTCGGGCGAGCAAAGCGGCGGTGATGATCACTTTGCCAACTTTGGTTCGGGGGTGTTGCTGGACGACTTGTTTGAGGTGGCCGGGAAAAACAAAATTATTTTTGTGGGCGATCCCTGCCAGTTGCCGCCTGTTGGTCAAAAGGTTAGTCCGGCGCTGGATATGGATTGGCTGGCTAAAAAGGACCGCATAGCCGTATCCTTCACCCTGCAAAAAATTGAGCGTACCGATGCCGGGAATGATGTATTGAAACTGGCCAGCGCTGTGCGGACCATGGGCGGGCAATACACCGCCAACCGTTTTATTAAACTCCCGGCCGCCGGATTAAATAATGTAAAACTGCACGATTCGTTGCAAAGTATGTTCAGGGTATACTCCGACCGTTACCGGAAAACCGGCCCCAACCAAACATTGGCTATTGCCCGCAGCAATAAACTGGTACAAAATATCAATAAAGCCATGCGGCGCGATCTGCATGGCAGTCAGCATATTCCTTTAAAAGTTGGCGATGTATTGCTGGTTACTCAAAACAATTACAAAATACCGCTTACTAACGGCGATTTTGTGACAGTGGTTAGCCTGGGGACGATCAATAAGCGCATGGAATTGAGTTTTCAGAAGATCAGGGTAAAAGCCCTTGCATCGGATATTGAGTACGATACCATGCTATCGCTTGATGCCTTGAACGACGAAAAAGGCGGGCTGGATACCGAGCAGCAAAAAACGCTGATGATAGACTTTAATGCCCGTATGAATATTAAAGATATCAAATCAAACAGCGCCGAGTATAAAAAGCATTGGAAGGAAGATGAATATCTGAACTGTATTCGCGCCAGCTATGGTTACGCGGTAACCTGCCATAAAGGCCAGGGCGGCGAGTGGACCGATGTGTTTTTATTCCTGGATAAAAGCATGTATGGCATGGACCCGCCCGAGCTTTGCAAATGGTGGTATACTGCCATTACCCGGGCAAAAACCGAATTGAATTTGGTTAGGGATTGGTGGGTGACCGATAGTGATGGTACAACCGTTACAGTATTTGAAAATGCGACAAATTAAGCTATTTGATAAAGCTATAAGTAAGCCAATACTTTACCTCCTTACCCATTAATATCCTTGCTGTATTAATAATAACCAAGCAGGCATTAATCAGAGGGAATAATACAATACATATTAAAATAAGTTCGGGTGCGCCCAAACCGCCCGTAAATCCTCTGCCAAAGTTCATTATAAAGAATATACTGATGACCAGCCAAAGCAAAAACGCAATGAGGTAGGTAAGTTGAAAATTAACTATCCTTTTACCACTTTCATTAATTGCTGGTTCGCGATCTTTTTTTATCAGCCATAATACCAATGGTAATATCAAACCCAAAATTGGAAAGTATAAAAACAGGCAGCATATGCCCGAGAGATTCATGAGGGCAATATAACCATCGCTGGTTTTAGCCGCTTCAGCCCCTATCAATTCATCAATACTTACTTCTAAGGCTTTAGCCAGCCGGTTTAAGGTATCACCGCGGGCTTCTGTCTCGCCGTTCTCTATGCGCTGCACAGTTCGCAGGCTTATTTGTGCCAGGCTTGATAAGTGCTCCTGCGAGTAGCCCTTGCTATTACGCAGGGTTTTAATTTTATCGCCCAGAATTTCTTTTTCCATAACCCAAATTTAGGTGGCCCGTTGGGTAATATACAAAGATTTGTTTACGTCATATTTATGACATTACACATAAATTGTCATTGCGAGCGATAGCATGGCAATCCCATAGGACAAGCAACGCGGACCTGCCTATGAGATTGCCGCGTCGCCCCAACACCCTCTCCCTGCCGCTCCTCGCAATGACATGGAGTTAGTGTACTAATACTCCAAATACTTCCTTACCTTCAACTGCACGGTATCGCCTTCCTTATATTTATCGGCATGGGCGTTCATCACGCGAATGCTTAGGTCATCACGGGCAATCACCAATTCTTCATAAAATCCTTTAAACAGCACCTGGCTGATGACCCAGTGCTGGTGGGTATAGCTGGGTGTAGTAGTCGCCCAGTCTGGATAGATCACAATATGATCCTTTTCAGTTACAATGCCGCACAGTTCGGCCTCGGTACGGCTTAGTACGTTGCAATTGGTTAACAGTTGCGCTGTATACAAATGCTGCGGATTTTGATATAAGGCTTTAGGATGGCCGTGTTCCAGGATCTCGCCATCTTTAAGCACGATCAACTCATCAGCCATGGATAGCACCTCGGCCGGATCATGCGATACCATGATTACGGTCAGTCCGGTTTCCCGCACCACTTTACGGATATCCTGCTGCAGGCCTTCGCGGAACGAGGTATCTACCTGGTTAAAGGGCTCGTCTAACAGTAAAACCTGGGGCTGGGTTACCAGCGCGCGCGCAATAGCCACACGCTGGCGCTCGCCGCCGCTTAAGTCGGCTACGCGCTTGGTTTCTATACGCTTCATGTTCAGTTGCCGGATCACCTGCGCGGTTTTGCTGTGCTTGGCCTCGATATCGGTATTAGGCAGCAGTACCGATATATTATCATATACCTTGGCAAACAAGTTCATATCATCGGTTTGCTGGGTCACCATTTTCATAGCATCATGACCGGGTATCAGCTTTTCGTGCGGGCCCCAAACGCGCTCGCCTTTAAAATAAACCGCACCGGTATCAGGTGTGATCAACCCGAACAACATGTGCAGCAAGGTAGTTTTACCGCTGCCGCTGGCACCAATAATGGCGGTAATTTTACCGGGGTGGATAGTGAGGTCGGTAGGTTTTAAGCCTGCCGGTTGCACGCCGGGATATATTTTACTAATGGCGCTGGCCTGTAAAAAAGATACGTTAGTCATTAGGGACAAATGTAATTACATCCGCTCATCCCCCAAAGTCATGCTGAATTTATTTCGGCACCCCATCATAAGTTTAAGATTGGCTGTTGCCCACTTTGTATGTGGGGTGCTGAAACAAGTTCAGCATGACAGATTGATATTCTCAAAAAAACAATCTCACATTATTACACTTTATTGATATATATCAATTGTTCGATATGATTTAAATGAGCACATTTGCATGTTTAAACATTTAATAAAACAAAAACGATGAAAAAAACACTAATCACCCTATTTACAGCAGTAGCTTTATTAGCATTTAAACCTATTGCCGATGGTACCTGGACCGTAGATTCGGCCCACTCAAAATTAGGATTCTCTATTACCCACATGATGGTGAGTGATGTTGACGGAACCTTTAAAAACTTTACCGCTACCATTACCTCATCTAAAGATGATTTCAGCGACGCGGTTGTTGAGCTGAGCGCCGATGTAAATTCGGTAAGTACTGATAACGAAGCCCGTGATAAACACATTAAAAACCCCGACTTTTTTGATGTTGCCAAATACCCTAAAATGACTTTCAAAAGTACCTCTTTCAAAAAAACAGGCGACAAAACCTATAAAGTAACCGGCGACCTGACTTTAAAAGGCGTAACTAAATCTGTTGTTTTAGATGCTACTTTCCGTGGTGTTTATACCAGCCAACAAACTAAAAAACCGGTTGCAGGCTTTAAAGTTAGCGGTACCATTAAACGTAAAGATTTTGGTATCGGCGCTAACTTCCCTACCGCTGCTTTAAGCGACGAAGTTGTACTGACCGCTAATACCGAGTTTGCTAAAAACTAATTCTGCGCGCTTTATTTTCTTATAAAGCTGGCTAACAAAACAAGCCCCGGCAATACCGGGGCTTGTTTTGTTTTATAATTTCAGTATCATTTCTTGAGTTTGGCTTAATGATTGTTTAATTTTTATTTAACATTTAAAACATATCATTATTTTTGCAGCCGCTTTACAGGCTTAATATTTTGAATAAATCTAACACCATATCCCCTAAAGAAAGCTGGAAAATGATCTGGAATTCATCTACATCCCGGTTCCAGCTCATCAGCGGCTCTGTATTTGTGGCTATATTATTAGCTATAATGCCTTTCTTTTTTAACACCATCGAAAAACGCCGCGGCGGCGTGCAATTAAACGATTGGGTACTAAACCATATACCTGCCCACAATGTATCAGGCTGGATATTTGCCATTATCTGGGGCATGGCCGCGCTGGCATTTTACCGCGCCGCGCGCAAACCGCAAATGTATGTCACCTATGTTTGGGCTTACTCGTTCATTATCCTGATCCGCTTTTTTACCATTAGTGTAGTGAAACTGGAACCACCTGCCGGACTAATACAACTGATAGATCCTCTTACCGGTATATTTTATGGCAATGCTAATATCACTAAAGATCTGTTCTTCTCGGGCCATACGGCTACCCTGGTGCTGATCTTACTTACGCTCGAAAAAAAATCGGATAAAATGATCGGCCTGCTGGCGGTAATTGCCGTGGGTATCCTTTTACTGGTTCAGCATGTACATTATACGCTTGATGTGCTTGTTGCCCCCTTTGCGGTATACCCCATCTTTAAACTGGTTGTCTGGATGCTTGGGAATAAGGAAAAAGCCGACACTGCTTATTAATTTTACGGCACATTAGTTCCCATTGCGAACGGGATGTCACGGGGCGCTTGTCGAACCATAGCGGGCAGACCGACACATGCACCCTTCGACGGGTTACCCGTGACGGCTTTACTTTTTAGTTTTCGACAGCAAAAGAGCTTCCGGGTGAAAACGGGCAGAACAATGGTGGCTTGTGTGGCTGGAAAGGGCATTAGCTTGGTGCAGAAGCGAGGGTAAGTGGGTGCGCGAGCGGGGCATCAAGGTGCGGCCCTGTGGTTCTGCCCGGTTTGCAGGGCAAAGGCCCGTGCGGCAAAGGAAGCATTTTTGCTGTCTTGAATTTTGCTACTTTTTTTCAAGAAAAAGTAGTAGGCCGCTGCTGCTATGAGCAGACTGCCAAGCATAATGCAGACCCAGACGGCTACGAGATTGCCATGCTATCGCTCGCAATGACAATTATTTTTAACTTCAGATCACCTTTAAAGTCCCACCGGGATTTGGTAGCTTAGAATGACACCCCTCCTCTGTCGTCCAATCCTTTAAAGTCCACCGGGACTGATAACCCGACATTTTTTACAACTTTCCTCACTTCAATATCACCTTGGTAGCGCCGTAACCAAACTTCTCTTTACGGGCATCCATAAAGGTTTGGATCCGGTTATTTTTGCTTAGTAATTTATGGAGTTCGTGTTTTAAAATGCCGTTGCCCGCGCCATGTATAAATGTTATCTCGGGCAGTTGGTGTACGATGGCGGCGTCCAGCGCTTTTTTGAAATGATCCAGCTGAATATTCAGGATAGTGGCGCTGCTTAAAAACTGGTGATCGTCCTTTAATTTTTCAATATGCAGGTCAACCTCGGCAGTGGGCTTATCTATCAGTTGCTTTTCTTCGGCGGGTTTAAAAAAGCTTTCCTTCAGCTTCCCGGCATCTATTACCAGTTCGTCTTCATCCAGGCGGATCAACCACCCTTGCTGATTAAGTAAAGGCACCTGCTTTTTACTCCCGGCAAAATCTTTGGCTTTAAACTTTTCGGTAATAATGAGCGGCTCAACCGTCTTTTTATTTTGCGTGGTATAGTACAGTATCTGCAGGTTAAAAGCCGGCCAGATCTGTAAATCGGCCAAAGGCGCCGAAAATATTTTGGCCTGCCCTGCCGGCATTACCACTCCTGCAAATTCACCTTTATATTGCTGATTTTGCACGGTAGTTAAGGTAAGCAGTAGCTGGTACGATGTATCGTTCACCAAATGGAAATGCACTACGGCCGCTGTTTTTTGATCGGGCACTACGGCCAGGTAAACGCCTTTCTCTTTAAATTCGGTAGGGATAATGGGTGTCGCCGTGTTACTTTGCGCATTATTATCCCCGTTAGCATGCCCATGCACCGATGTAACCTTGCTGGCCTGTACCGGTATCTCAAAGTCGTCGACGCCGGTAACGCCTATCATATCATCGCCAATAATCCGGGTAACATAGCCCTCCATGTTCTCGTCTACAAACCGCACAAAATCGCCTAACTTATATTTCATTTTCCGTTGGTTTCAAGCCTCAAAGATATTGTAATAATGAGGTTATGCCCATTCGAATTTATAATATCCGTTAAAACATAACTTATGCTTTTTAATTTACGTATCAGGATTAAATAAATATGCTGATAAGGATTATATTTGTTATTCACTTCATCCCTGATTAATATGTCTTCTGAACCTTCACATGTGACAGACCCGTCGGTTTTAAAACATTTATTTACCCACAACCTAAACAAGCTTTACTACGGCAAGCTTTATATTAAAAACAACCTCGATCATTTAATTGAAGTGGCATCGTTTAAGGCCTTGCAATTAGCCCTGCAAGAGTTACAGGACGATGTGGATAAACAGCTTGGCCGCTTGAATGAAATATACCAGACGTTAAACATTACCCCATCCAACGAGGAATGCATTCCTGTTAAGGCCATTTTTAAAGAAACCTTCGCGCTGGAAAAGAAAGGCATAGGCCAGGAATTGCTGGGTGACATGAACATTATGCTGTATATGCAACTGATAGAGCATATCAATATCAACGCATTCCGCATGCTGCGCATACTGGCCAAACACTTAAAACTGACGGAGATTGAACAATTGTTACTGGAAAGCTTTGACGAATCTATCGACGATGACCGCCTGTTTATGCTGATCACTACCGAGTACCTGCATACCCAGGGTTACGACGAAATAGCTTAAAAAAATAAAACCGGGCTTTGCAGCCCGGTTTCGGTGATAGTTATTCAATACCCCTATTAAAATAACCACTCAAAATTAAAAGAATTTTCTGTTTGTAATCGCATCTTTTTTAAAAAATATTTTTAAAAAGTCTTTTACGTCAGTAACAACTGTAAAAACTTCAGGTCGAGCCAACGGTTAAACTTAAACCCTACCTGTTTAAAATGCGCTACTTCAATAAATCCTAAAGATTGGTGCAGCCTCAAACTGCCTTCAGCAGCGCTATCTACACCTGCAATCAATACATGCATGCCTTTACCACGCGCATGCGTAATTACCGCCTGAACCAATAGCTTGCCCACACCCCTGCCCCTTTCGCCCACATGCACATATACCGAATGTTCTACCGCAAAACGGTAACCCGGCCAGTTGCGGAAAGGGCCATAAGTGCTAAAGCCAATTACCCTATCATCCGCTTCGGCAACAAATACAGGGTGGCCCACCTTTAATTTATCAGCAAACCACAACTCGCGCATGGGCAGGGTATGTAGATCTTCCTGGTAAACCGCGGTGGTGTTAATAATGGCGTGGTTATAAATATCCAGTATAGCCGGTAAATCGGCAGCATTGGCATGGCGGATGATGGGTGCTTGCATGTTTAAAAATATGGATTTTGTATTGATATCCCATAATATCTGGTCATACTCCACCGTAGTCGCTTCGCTCCGGCCCACAAGTGTTCGGAAGATTTTTAGTTCCCTCCCACGGGAGGGGTGCGGCTGACTGTGTTGTGGCAGGGAGGGGTTTCTACGCTTGATGAAACCCCTCCCTACACCCTCCCTATGGGAGGGAATCGCACAATCCCACCCCTTTTTCTAATCTTCCGAACACTTGTGGGCTGGAGCCGAGCGACTGCAGGTGAAGCTCCACAAAAATTACTTTTTTTCAGCACCTTCAGGCTGTATACCGCCTTCGGGATGGGTAATGCCATGGTGACAAGTGATACAGGCTATACCGCTGTTCATCACCATACCTAAGGAGTCTTTACCGGCTTTAAAATATTTCTTATTGATCTTTGCCGTCATTTTAAACATTTCGCGGGCCATTAATTTTTCGGGCTTAATATCCGATGCTTCGTTACCCCGTTCGTGGCAAAAGTTGCAGCGTACACCCAGGGCCTTTGTCCACGTGCGCATAATCTTTTCTACCTGGTCGTGCGATAAATTTTTAGGTAGAACTTTCAGGTTCTTCGGCTTTTCAGGATCGGGCGGCATGGAGGCTAAAGCGCCGAAAACAATGAGGGAGGTTAGTCCCAGCGTAACGAATAGTTTTTTGTTTAGTGCGATCATATTTACTTTAATAGGGTGAGCTACTAAAATAATCAACTTCTGTTAAAATAACGATTTGCCATAAAAAAGATACGATACTTATCTATTTTAAAAACCCTGCTGATAATTGCTTGCTGAGATCCCAAAGCCGGTTTCGGGCCGCTTCATCATTGGCGGTGGCAGAAGATTTGGCAACCCTTTGTTTTTTAAAATATTGCCCACTTTTGGCATCCAGTTTGGGTTCGGTTGCCAGATAGATGGAGGTTTGGGCCCCTTCTTCGGCCGATATCATGAAAGGCCTGGCCAAAAACAGCAGTTTCTTTTGCCAACCGCTAAAATCATCCCAGAATGCCGATTTTACTACGCCCGGATGCAGGGCGAATGCTGTAATGCCTTTGCTTTTATACCGTTCGGCTAAGGATTTGGTAAAATAAATATTGAATAGTTTGGCCGTGCCGTATGCTTTTATGGCTGAGTATTTATGCGCCGACTGCAGATCATCAAAATCAGGTTTCCCCATTTTGTGTGCCGAAGAACTGACATTGATGATACGTGCCTGCCCGCGCTCCAGCAAAGGCATTAAGCACATGGTTAATACAAAATGACCTAAATGATTAATGGCGAAGGTCATTTCAAAACCGTCTTTACTCAGCTCCCTCTCCGCGAAAATACCTCCCGCGTTGTTAATGAGCACATTGATAGAGAAAAGTTTATCCTTTAAAGTTTGGGCGGCGGATTTAACAGTAGCCAAATCGGCCAGATCACAGTAGATCACATAAACTTCCTGGCTTTTGCTTGCGCGGATGATCTCCTGCCGCAATTCTTCGCCCTTGGTTATATTACGCACCAGCATATAAATGGCGTGGCCCTTTTTTGCCAGGGCAAGCGCGGTTGCTTTACCAATTCCGGATGTTGCGCCGGTGATGATGGTTGTTTTGATGGGCATAGTTCAGCGTTATATTTAACCACAAAGATACCATCTAAAAAGACTTACGAAGTTTTAAAACTTCGTAAGTCTGGCAGTCAAAATAAACCTATTATTCAGCCAGGGAATAAGCATACGCCCGGGTCGATTTTATTTTTAAGGCAACCCGTTCCATGTTTTCTTCCATAGCCGACACCTGTTTTTTACTACTGGATGCCAGCAGTGCTTTCCGGTACATTTCTGTAGCAGCAATCCAGTTGTTGTTCTTTTCGGCCATTAAACCCAGTTGCTCGTAAATCCCCGAATGATCTACCCCCGGAACCTGCAAAGCTTTTTTGCTGACGGATGCAGCAAGGTTCTCCATATTCAGGAAAACCAGTAATTCCAGGTAAGGGAGGTACACATCCGGGAACAAGGGTTCCAGTTCGGCACACAGTTTTAAGTGGTAGCCGGCGGTTTGATAATCGCCTACGTTATAGTAATAGATCAAGCCCAATTGATAATGCGCACGGGCGTATAAGGGCTCGGTTTGTATAATATCATTCAGCAGTTTCAGGCTCTTGGGTGTCGATCCATAGTTCAGCTTGTCTACCGCTTTCAGATATTTTTCTTCGATAGTATAATAAGTGTCCATAAAGATATCGTTGGCTGTTAAGCCCGATGTTTAATTCGATAAATAAAAAATTGATAAGTCGCTGTGGCAGAAAAACGCTAAACAGGACTGGAGAAAGGCTTAACAGATGCAAAACCCTCCCGCTGCATGCCTATGGGCCGCATATAGGTGTTGATATGGATTTGAAATAGCATCGTCGTAAATTTTCACAAAGGTAGAGAATTTATTTGAATACTAAAATCAATGACCTGATGACGCGAAGCATAATGACCCGGTGACACGCGGTATTAATACTCCATCAACCTTTCCCCAAACCTAAACTCCTTATACTTTTGCCAGCGCGATTGCGGCACATAGGTTTCGCGCTCCAGCACGGTGAGGCATTCGGCTGTAAAGCTATTCTGATACCGGCACCCTTCAAACTTGGGCCAAAGCAATTTAAATTTATCGGGCGAAATATTTTTTACGATGGTAATATGCGGCACAACGTTTTTTTGAATGATGCGCATACTGCTTTGCAGACCTTTAAACCAGCGGGCGGTACGCTCGTTCATCACAACGCAGGCATAAATGGTAAAACCGGTTTGCCCGTGGGTAAAGTATTTAAAGTTATAGATCTGTATTTCGTGGGTGGATAACAGTCCCAGTTTCTCTCCCATCTGGCTGATGGCATGCCGGGCTATAAACGGCTTGCACCGGTGCTGATGATTAATGCTGATATGCGCCGGCGAATTCATGCCCAGGAAATCGCCGATCAGCCGGGCTGATGCTCTTTTGTAGCGGCCGATATCATATATTACACTTTTGGGCGGGGCAATCAGCATCAGGTAATCGGTGTAGCTTTCCATATCAAACCATTTTATCGGGCTATAAAATTGCTAATAATTTTAGTAATTACGAATTATTTTTTACATTTTTGTACAGTGGAAAACAAACGGCACATTGTACATATCGACCTCGATTCGTTCTTCGTATCGGTTGAGCGGAAGTTTAACCCGGCGTTGATTGGCAAACCCGTGCTTATAGGCGGCTCGGCCGATCGTGGTGTGGTAGCATCCTGCAGTTACGAAGCCCGCAAGTACGGTATCCACTCGGCTATGCCTATGAAAACAGCCATGCGGCTTTGTCCGCATGCTATTATTGTACGGGGCACGCATGGCCGCTATGGCGAGGCATCGCGTGAGGTAACACAGATCATCCATGATACGGTACCCCTTTATCAAAAAACATCGGTAGATGAGTTCTATATCGATCTGACCGGTATGGACCGCTTTTACGATTGCTATAAGTTTGCCGGCGAACTGCGCCAAAAAGTGATCAAAACAACAGGCCTGCCTATATCGTTTGGGCTATCATCCAGTAAAACGGTATCTAAAATGGCTACTAATCAGGCCAAGCCCAATGGGCAGTTGTTTATCCCTCATGGTAAGGAGATGGAGTTTTTGGCGCCTTTATCCATCCGTAAGATCCCTATGCTGGGCGAAAAGACCTGCCAGAAACTGTACGAATATGGCATTGAAAAAATAGGCGACCTGCAAAAAGTGAACCTGAAGTTTTTGGAGACCGTGTTTGGCAAGGCCGGTTTGTTTATTTATGAAAAGGCACATGGGATAGATCATAGCGAGATCGTCCCCCACTCCGACCGTAAATCCATCTCTACCGAGCATACTTTTCATGTGAACGTATCCGAACAGCGCGAACTGGAAACCATCCTGATATCCATGACCGAGGAACTGGCCGGTAAGCTGCGCCGCGAAAATAAGGTGGCCAGCTGTTTAGCTATAAAAATACGCTATGCTAATTTTGAAACGCACACCATTCAGGAAAAGATCCCGCTGACGGCAGCCGAACATATCCTGCTGCCCGGTGTAAAAAACCTGCTAAAAAAGGCCTGGAACGGGCACCGGCCTATCCGCTTAATTGGGGTGAAACTGAGTAACCTGTGCACTGGCAGCTACCAGATCAATTTGTTTGAAGATAACGAGGAACGCATTAAACTATACCAGGCTATGGACCGTATTAACTTTAAATTTGGCGATAAAACCGTATGCCGTGCCGCGGGTATGGAAATAGGCACAAGAAATTTTAACCCTTTTATGAAAGGCTGAGGTTTACTTAACCCGTGCATATTTATAGGTATAACCGTCGCTGATCTGGTAATCAAACATCAACAGGGTGTCCCGTATATCGGCGTTGTATGACTTGCCGACAGAAATATCAGTAACAGTAACCACATAAACCCTCTCATTAGTACCGGGCCTTGTTACCACGCTGGTATGGAATTTACTTTGGCTAATAATCTGGTTATTTTGATAAAACTTATATATGCTATCGGCAGTAAATTCAATAGCTGTAGGCGTAGTTGGCGTATGGACTCCACCTGTAAAACCACCCGATTGCTGCACCAGGTTCCATTTGCCAATTAATCCTTGGCCGCTGGTTTTAATGGCATTTTTATCTGCTGTGCAGCTATATAAGGCTAATGCCAGGGCTGATAATAATAAGATCTTCTTCATACTGACAGGTTGTTTAACAAAAAATACGCTATTATTGTTGTAAATGCTACAGGCAGTATTTTTATTTCTTCGGGAAAGCATCCAACACACTCTTTACCAAACCGTCCATTCCATTATTGGCTATCCAGCGGGCTACTATTACCAAATCATGCTCCGGGTCGCAGTAGATCATGTTGGTGCCGTTGCCTATATGTACCCAGGTATTTTCGGATGCCGATGGCAGCAGTTTTTTATTGGTGTTTAAAAACCAATTCATATAACCATAACCTGTATTGGCTGTTGTGGGGGTAAGCGCCTGCTTCACCCACTGTTCACTAATCAATTGCTTGCCGTTCCAGTTACCGTGGCGCATAGTAAGCAAGCCAAAGCGGGCCATATCATACGCGTTAATAAACATCCCCCCGCCCCAATGCCCGCCGCCGCTAACCGATTGTACAGCCTGCCCATCCAATACTATCCACGAGTTTTGGTAGCCAAACCAGCGCCAGGTGTTTGATGCGCCAATGGGGTCCATTATATTTTCTTTCAGTACCTGCGGCAAAGGCTTACGCCATACGTTAAGCGTGGCTAATGCCAGCGCGTTCACGCGCACATCGTTATATTTGTATACGGCGCCCGGCTCGTTACGCTTGCGCAGCTTATATTGTTCAATATCCGCTTCGGGGCGGTCGGCCCAATCGGGTTTACCCCATAGCGTGCCCTCCCAATCGCTGGTTTGGCGCAGCATAACTTCCCAGGTCAGTTTTTTGTTATGTGCCGATGCAAAGGGATAAATGATATCGCTTTGTCCGGGTTCCGGTTTGCCGGGATTGTAAAGTTCAACAGGTGTCATATAATTGGCTACGGTATCCATCGTATTGCGGATCAGCCCCCTGTCTACCGCCAAACCTACTACAGTTGAGAGGAAACTTTTAGTTACACTATGTGTCATATCCACACGCGATGGATCGCCCCATTGGGCTATGATATAACCTTTATAAATAATAAGTCCGGCCGGGTCATCCCTATCCTTCATCGGGCCAATAATATCGCTGAATGGTTCCTTACCAAAACTTTGGGATTGAGAGACTTCGCCTTTGCGGGATGCTTTGATCTCGTGACTCTTAGCAAAGCTGATAGCCTGCTGAACAGCATCGGCATTTAAACCCAAAGCCGCAGGTGTTTGATGCTGCCAGTTATTAGCCGGTGGAAAATATACAGCTGCCTTGCTTTTTTGACTATAAGCTATGGTACTTGTGAAGAATAGTAATAAGATGAGGGTGAGGTGCTTCATATATAAGCAAGATAGTAAAAACCGATTTAAGTTGAGCGCGCCGTAACTATCTGTGATGTGTTTGTTTTTTGGGTTCTCCCCTCAAGAGTAATAGCCCATTCATAGACATTTTAGGGTAGCCCCTAGCCGGGGCATTATGGTTTCTGTTGCGTTTCTACAAACAGGTAGTCTCTCCGGGACACAGAACCTTGATGATCTATCAATATAACAACAAACGCCCCCGGATATCCGGGGGCGTTTGTTGTATAAAAAGAAATATTTTATTTACTGCTCGATGCCGGTTTAGGGGCCGGTTTAACAATAGGCACCGGCTTGTTTTTAGCGAAACGCTCGCTGATCATGGCAATTTCCGAATCCTTTAACTTCGAAGTTTCTTTCAGCACCTTAGCAAAATAGGCCACTTCGCTTTCGTCGGCGGGGCAGCCTACGTTATTGCCGTAAGTATCCAGGGCCGCGCCGGCAGGACGGATCTGGCTATCGGCCAGTTTGTTACCCTTAGTATCGGCTATAAACCAAAATGGCAAACCTGCCTTATCGCCCTGATATTTGGCCATATATTCTTTCGATCCGGGGTTCTCTAAATTCTCTTTCCCTTTGTTTTCCAACACATCCAGGTAAGCTATTACGTAATTATCGGTAAAAAATTTGTTTAGTGTTGGCTCGTTAATGCTGGCCTCCATTTTTTTGCACCAGCCGCACCACGAGGCATGGAAAATCACCATTACCTTTTTGTTTTCTTTAGCTGCTTGTGCATAAGCCGCCTTCATTACAGTTTCGGTTGATGGCATTTCTGCGGTTTGGGCCAGGCCGGTCACCCGGATGGCAAATATCAGGATGAGTGATAATAGGAATTGCTTTTTCATATGGTTATTGCTTTTTTTTAAGCAAGTTAGGGATTTTATTTATCAATAGGAATAGCGTTGATGAATACCTCGCAACAGTTATTCATTACCTTCCGGGCACATTTCAATTCATCCAAAATACCGAATTACCCGTACCAAACTCATTTTGCTCCCATTGCTTGTTGGTATTATCCAGCACCCAATCGCCGTCTACAATAAACTTGTACAGGCATTTGCCCGGTTTAAGGCGGATACTGATGGTCCAGGTATCGCCCTGGTGGGCAAGGGTATAGCCATCCTCGGCCCAGTTGTTAAAGTTGCCGGCCAAACGTACCGTTTTAGCGCGGCTAAAACCTTTTAGCGTAAAGGTATGATTGGGTTTTACAAACAGACAGGAATTGGTTTGTCCATCAAAATTAGCCGTAAACGGATTAGCCGGGTCGGTCATCCAGCGGCCATCTACAATAAATTTATACTGGTAATTGCCTGCAGCAAAAGTGTATGGGAATGCCCATCCGGTGGCAGTTTTCTGCATATAAATATCGTTGGGTTTCCAACTGTTGAAGGTACCGGCTATGCATACCTGCCGGGCATTGGTAAAGCCGTTCAGCTTAAAGTTAACCGTTTCGCCCAGGTTCAGCACCGATTTCACCGCACCCGCGGCATCCTTATTGGTCAAAGGGTTTTGCGGGTCGGTAATCCATTCGCCATCCACCATAAAACGGTAGGCATAAATACCATCGTGCAGGTACATGTGGCGCTCCCAGCCATTAAACGTACGCGACAGCGGCAACTGGTTAACGTTCCAATTGTTAAAATTGCCGGCCACATTTACGTTTTTTGCCGACGCATGTCCTGCCAGTTTAAAGGCATAATTATAACGGTAGTAAATAGAATTGGTATTACCTACGCCATCGTCCTGGGTAAGCTTGTTATTCACATCGATGGTCCAGTTACCGTCAATAATAAACTTGTAGGCGTAAATGCCGGGTTCCAGCTTTATATCGCTGATCCAGCCGCTATCGGTACGGGCCATTGCTCCTTTGCCGGTACTCCAATCGTTAAAACTGCCTGATAATATCACCCTTTTGGCTTTTAGATTACCGGGAACAAAAAAGCGGGTTAAACCCGAAGGTAATTCGTGAACAGAAACTTTTGAGAAATTATTGATGCCGAACAGTACTTCATCCGGGTAACCGGGGCGGCCTTCGGTTTTGTTTAGTTTAGTCGTGATCTGGAATGGACTAACCATATCACTGCTCAGGTTTTTGAGCGACAGATCAAACTGCAACAGGTTATCCTGCAGCTTCACAATATTCCAGCCATCCTTGCGTAGCGCCGAATAATCACCTTTAAAAACCATCTCGGCCTTGGCGCCGGTAATGCCCGCGGCTTTCAGAATACTATCTATCTGGGCTTTGGATGAACGGAGATCGATCAACAGGATCAGGTGATCGTTAGCGAGCATCATGTTATTTTTGCGTTGCGACAACACATTGGTAACGGTGCAAACCATCAGTAAAAAAAGAATGATATGTCGTTTTAGCTTACTCATGTAAATTGTCGCGATTGTAAATGTACATTTCAAACTCCTTTTTCACGAAATTGATGGTAAATATCCCCCGCGAATAAAAATCGTAGCCCAGCATGGCATCTACCGAATAACCATAAACCGATCCCATTTTATCCAGATCGGTTATCACCGCCTTGTTTTTCAGAAATTCGTGATCGCCGATGACCAATCTATCAAACCCGGCCGTAATTACAT
This sequence comes from Mucilaginibacter sp. GW821-FHT07H05, assembly GCF_059418485.1. Taxonomy (NCBI): domain Bacteria; kingdom Pseudomonadati; phylum Bacteroidota; class Sphingobacteriia; order Sphingobacteriales; family Sphingobacteriaceae; genus Mucilaginibacter; species Mucilaginibacter sp. GW821-FHT07H05. Next base: position 148,661 of record NZ_JBWKPY010000001.1, on the reverse strand, counting down.
CAAAGCTGGTGCCGCCAATGCCTGTCAGTCTCGACCGGCTGATCACCTGCATGCTCCGCACCAGTTTTTTGTTCCGGTTATAATCCACCAGGTTACTTTCGGCGCCGGTATCAAAGGCAAACCATAGTTTCTGGTCGTTAGCTGTTCCTTTTAGATAAACCACATCGTTCAGTAATTTAAACGGGGTCTTCATATCAGCCTGCGCATAAATCCGTTCAGCTTCTGGGATATTGCCTTTTTCATCCAGTTTATGGATGTACAGTACGCTTTGGTTCACATCTACCGTCAGGGCAAATTTGGCGAACAAGCGGGTACCCAGCAGCCCCAGTATCTTTATATTACGCCCGTTCTCGATAGCCGACAGGTCGCAAACATCGGCAGACAGTCTATCATAATTTAGCTCAAAAATAGACAGGTGTTTAATGCTGGTTTTAAAAGCGCGGTCGGATGCGCCGTTAATGCCGCCCGCATCCCGGTCTTCGATATGCGGGGCATCACGGTAATAAGTTTTGTTAAGCACCAGTCCGGGCGCGCCGGTATCTAAAATAAAATTGCCATAAACGGAATCGATCTGCGCCTCGATAACGATCAGGTTACCTACTTTTTTAAAAGGCACTATTAGGGTTTTAAAATCGCCGTAAGGTTCGGGATCGGGGTTAAAACGGACATTTTTTAAAACAAAATGACGTGCAGGTTGCGGATGGCGCATAGCATTTGCCCGGATACAGATCCCCATCATACAGAGGAGCAGCAGGTATAGGCAAATTTTGCGCATTGGTGGTGATTGATTTATTTACAATATAGACAACAAAGGGAGGTTAAACGTTACATTTCATATGGTTAAAAAGAGCTGATCTATAATATTCATCGCCAGTTCAAGCGTCCACGCTTGAACTTACATTCTAATTAAGCGTCCACGCTTAATTTATAACGTGAGCGTGGACGCTCAATCAGGATATCAATCAAGCGTGGACGCTTGATTGGGCGTAGCTTTCAATTCCCGCTCAAATACCCGTACCTCACCAGTTCATCCGCATGCTTAATGTGCCGGGTATAGCCGTTATCTAATAGCATTAGTCTGTCGCTTACATCAATAATATTATAATATTGATGATCTGTTAGGATAATGCCCTTGGTTTTGGCTGTTTCGCGCAGCAGTTGTTTAAAGCCTTCGGTTTGCACGGGCGAAATATGTGTAAAGGGTTCATCCAGCAAAATAAAATCGGCCCTGCTGTAGATGATCATCAGAGTTTCCACCTGTCGCAACTCACCACCGGATAACTCACCTGCCGTTTTGTTGGAGTGGTTGACATAGATATCCAGTTTGGTAAACTCGTCCCAGTGTTTTTCATCAACCAGCATTTTGCACAGTTTGCCTATTTTAATACCATCGGGCAGGTAATTATGCTGCGGCAGATAGGCAATGCGGTTGTGATGATAGCCTTTATGAATAAATTGTCCGTTAATGCTCACATGCTTAAACAACGGGGCAAGTGTGCCAAAAATGATCTTTAACAGCGACGACTTGCCCGAACCGTTACGGCCCAGCATCCCTAAAATCTCCCCTTGTTTGCAATCCAGAAAAACGTCCTGCAAAATTTTGCGGCCGTCAAAATCAAGCTGTACGCTATCAACCTTTAGCGTTAAGTAATCCATCAGGCAATATTGAGTAAAGCACCATTAAAACAATATAGATCAGCATATCAACCAAAAAGGCATAGGTATACATGCGCCTGACGCTGTAACCAGCATTACGAAAGTAAAAATAGCTTTTGTTGGCCATAAAGTACTGGTAGCCCAGCGAACTGCCATAGCCGGTAAACTTTATCAGCAAGGACATGCCTATAGCACTAAACCCGTTTTTAATTAAAAAGATTACGCCGCAAACGCTAAAGATCAAATTCCATAGCCATATGGGCCGGTAAAACTGGTAAGTAAGGGTGACGAGGCGATTCATTAACTGATACTATACGCATATCAACGGAATAAATTGTACTGTCCGTTAGATTTATCGCCATCTGCCACCCGGATCTGGTTCACCAGCAGGTGTGCCTGCCGTGTAGGTTCGGGAATGCGGTAGCCGCGGATGCAGTTTTTAATAATCTGCACACTTTGTTCCATACTTACACGGTGGCCGGGCGATACATAAATAGGATTGCAGTTGCGCTTACTACGGATAGCCATACCAATCAGCTCGCCTTTATCATACATGGGGCTTTGGGCAAAGGGAATATTAGCCGGCTCATCATATTTTCCATACAGCCGGCTTTTAGCGCTGCCAATGCTGGGCACATCGGTAACCAAACCAAAGTGGGTGGCAATGCCTAAGCGGCGTTCGTGCGCTATGCCCTGGCCGTCCAGCACCATTACACCGGGTTTAATGCTCAGCTTATCCCAGGCTTCCAGCAAGGCCGGCACTTCCCTAAATGCCAGCAGACCGGAAATATATGGGAACGAGGTGCGACTGATAGCGGTAGCGTTACCGATGATCTTCAAGTCGGGATAGCTGAATACCACGATGCCTGCGTATACCACTTCCGAATATTTATTAAAAGAGATATCAGCCCCGGCAATAGTGGTGATGGGTTGAGTCAACGGCTCAATCCTGATCTGTTTGCGCAGTTCCTGCTGGTAAGCGATGGCCTGGGCTGGGGTAAGTGTTTCGTAATCAATCGGCTGCATGCCAGGTATAGCGTTCTATTTCGTCGGCCAGCAGGTGTAATACTTCTTCATCTACTTTACCAGTATTTTTACAGATATGCAAAATTTGCTGCGCGTCGGGTTCAAAGCCGGCTATCAGGCTATCATCCTTAAACACCTCAAATTTGCAATGGCCCGCATCATGACGCGGAAGATCGGCCACCTCGAAGTTAAAAACCTGCTCGTCCTTAGTTATGGTAATATGGTGCCTGTTCATCTTACTAACGTTTATACAATAACCACAGACACGGTAATTTGTTGTTAAACAAAAAAGAGACACGAAGTATCGTGTCTCTACAGTATATATCTTTCGGACTTCCGGTCTTTTCCGACTTCCCGACTAGGTAGTATACCCCAGTATCTTCAATACCTGTTTACTATTCTGCTCCTCGCCAAACACCTCGAAGTTAAACGTCTCGTCGCGGTTGCGGCGGATGATCACATGTTTGGGCGATGGCAGCAGGCAGTGGTGTATGCCCCCGTAACCGCTTAAAACTTCCTGGTAGGCACCTGTATTAAAAAAGCCTAAGTATTGCACCTTTCGGGTTTTAGGCATAAATACGCTGTTCATATGCGCTTCCTGGTTATAGTAGTCCTGTCCGTCGCAGGTAATGCCCCCTAAGTTCACGCGCTCGTACTCGCTGTCCCAGTTATTTACCGGCAGCAGGATGTATTTTTGGTTCAGCGCCCAAACATCGGGCAGGTTAGTAATAAATGATCCATCCAGCATCAGCCAGCGCTCGCGGTCGTTTTGTTGCTTGCGACCCAATACTTTGTATAAGATGCCCGATGCTTCTGCCACGGTGTATTTACCAAATTCGGTAATGATATCCGGTTCCATGGTATCGTGCTCGGCGCAGATCTCCTTGATCCGGCTCACAATCTCGTTGATCATGTACTCGTAATCAAAATCAAACACCAGCGAATCTTTAAACGGCATGCCGCCGCCAATATCCAGCGTATCCAGCGCGGGGTTTACCTTTTTAAATTTGCAGTAAAGGGTAACGTATTTCTCTAACTCGTTCCAGTAATAGGGCGTATCAGATATACCCGAATTGATAAAGAAATGCAGCAGCTTCACCTGGAAGTTGGGATTATCCTCTATCTTATTATGATAAAAATCAATCACATCTTCCATCCTTACGCCTAAGCGCGAGGTGTAAAATTGCGAGTCGGGCTGCTCTTCCGCCGCAATACGGATGCCCAGGTTGCAGGGGGTATCCATCTCAATCTCGTCGTCGTACAGGTTAAACTCTTCTTTGTTATCCAGCACGGGGATGATGTTTTTAAAACCATCGTGCAACATATCAATAATATATGTTTTGTACTGATAGGTTTTAAAGCCGTTGCAAATCACGGTCATATCCTTTGTTAAAGCACCTTTTTTCTCCAGCGCGTCAATCATCGGCATATCAAAGGCCGACGATGTTTCCAGGTGGATCTCGTTTTTCAGGGCCTCTTCAACTATATGCTTAAAGTGCGAACTTTTGGTACAATAGCAGTATTTATAACTGCCGCGATAATTATTTTTAATAATGGCCTGCTGAAACAGCAATTTGGCCTGTTGTATTTTTTTAGAAATAATGGGCAGGTAAGTGAAACGCAGGGGTGTGCCATACGTTTCAATCATCTCCATTAAATTCAGGTCGTGGAAATATAATTCATCCTCAATGATCTCGAAGCCCTCCTGCGGAAAGCCAACACTCAGATCAAGAAACTCCTGGTAACTCTGCATTTATAAAAATTTGTGCAAAAATGTAAAATTAGAACGGGAATATGCACAAATAGTTAGCGATTTTTTGTAGTGGTAAAGTAATTGTTTGTGGTTCATAGTTGATGGATCATAGCTCATAGAAGAATAACATGTTGTGAGCGAATAACAGCACCACGTCATCGCGAGCTATCAAACCAGCGGTATGTAAAAGTGCAATGACAGCGGGTGTCACCCTGAGCTTGTCGAAGGGTGCGTGCGTAGACCTGCCCACCATGGTTCGACAAGCTCACCATGACACCTCTCGCTAAATCTGCCATGAGTAGCGATAGCATGGCGATCCCCGGCAGGCAGAGCAATGTGGCGATTAAACCACAGAGGGCGCAGAGAGAGGAATCCACAAAGGACACAGAGATTTAAATCGGTGAAATCATCTATCAATAATTGGTGAAACCATATTCAGAAAATGAACGGGTGGTAGCACTTCGGTTACGTTAGCCCCGCTATCCGTTCCAACTCCTCATTCCGCTGCGCTGCATTGCGGGGTTTTCACTGCTATCAGGTTTAGGCTGAAAGAATAGTGCGGTGCAATCGCCCGATAGTGTTAAGCACTCGTTGCAAACGAGCGCAGATAAGTGCGTGAAATGTCAATTAATGAGAAAACGCAGCTACTATTAACAATAAAAATAAAATAAAGATTGCTATTGATAATATATTCCAGTTTCTCTTTTCTGGAGTAGTGCGGTTAGAATATTGAGTGTTTTTTATTCGTCCAGGTACATCTGTATGATTATAAATTAAATACCTTGCAACTAATAATATGATTGTAAATAAAGCTATCCAAAAGCCGGGACCTTTACTAAATAATCCAGGAATTGACTTAAGGGCTTCAAATAGTGATCTCATAAAATATTAAAGATATTAAATCATTTATAGATAATGAACTGATATCATTTTTCTATAAGTATAATAATATAATCCTTTAATCATTTGTTATGCAGGTAACCTCACCTCCGCCATCATACATCTTGCACTGCCACCCCCATTACGCTCAATAGTAGGTATCGGCGCATAAACAATCCGCGAGAACTGCTGCAAAGTAGCTATCTGCCGGTCATCTAATGAATTGTACGCGCTGGCCGACATCACCAGCAAACTTTCGCCATCGGTATTAAACACTTCCAGCATATTGCCGGCAAAGTGGTTCATCTGGTCGAAAGTAATATCGAATATATCTTTCCCGGTTTGGAAAAAAGAGGCGGTCACCGTTTCACGTTCCTTAGCATCGGTAATACTGTCCAGGCAAATCACCACGTAGCGGTCGGCTATGCACATCATTACGTTGGTATGGTATATGGCCTGCCCATTTTGATCGAAGGCGTGGAAAACGATAGGCTGGTAGCCGGTCTGCTCGCAAAACACATTCAGCACCTCCATATCCGTCCGCGGCGAGAGGCAGGCATAGGCCAGTTTGTCCTCGCGGTTAAGCACCATGCTGCCGGTGCCCTCTAAAAATTTACCCTCTGCCTCAAACCTGCTCAGGTCTATAATATGCCTTACCTTAAACTTATCTTCCAACTGACTGATAATATCCTCCCTGCGTTCCAACCGGCGGTTTTCGGCCTGCATGGGATAAAGCAGGATGTCGCCTGTTGAGTGAAACGATACCCAATTGTTAGGAAAAATGGAGTCGGGGGTATGTGGTTCGGGCGTATCGTTAATCACCATCACCTCTACCCGGTTGTTACGTAGTATCTCCACAAAGCCGTCAAACTCCTGCAGGGCTTTGTCCTGCACCTGCTGTTGTTCGGCATCCTGGTTTTGGAATGCGTTGCTGCCTGCCGTTTGGGGGTTAAAGCCAAAACTAACCGGGCGGATCATTAAGAGTGTAGTGGGGTGGTTCATTAATACAAATATGTGCAAATGTGCGCATATGCAGATGTGCAAATGGTAACTTCTCAAAGTTCCCTCCCATGGGGAGGGGTGCGGCTGCTCCGTGTGGTGGCGGGGAGGGGTTTATGCATTTGGCCGGGTTTCTACGCAAATGTAACCCCTCCCTACACCCTCCCGTCGGGAAGGAATCGCACAGGCTATGCTTTTTAGAATCACAAAAAAAGCCCCGAATAAATTCGAGGCTTTTCAATATTTGTAACAAAAACTAATTACTCAGCAGGTGCTGCTTCTTCAGTTTCGGTTGCTGGTTTTGCTTTTGGCTCTGCTTTAGCTTTAGGAGCTTTTTTTGCAGGGGCTTCTTCGGCTACCGGTGCTTCTTCAGCAACTACTGCTTTAGGCTCTGGCTTAGCTTTAACTTCTTCTTTAACTTTAGGTGCAGGTGCTGCAACTTCGGCTACTTCAGCAGTTTCGAAAGGTAATACCGATACATAAGAACGGTTATCAGCTTTCTTTTTAAATGTAACTACACCTTCTGTTAATGCAAACAGGGTATGGTCTTTACCGATACCTACGTTAAGGCCCGGGTTGTGTTTGGTACCACGCTGACGAACGATGATGTTACCGGCAATTGCAGGCTGACCACCGAAGATCTTAATACCTAAACGTTTACTATGTGACTCGCGACCGTTCCGTGAACTACCGGCCCCTTTTTTGTGTGCCATTATTTATGTCTTTATGACCCTGTTGTTAAACAAGATCGAGTTTAACCTTAGGAATTATAATGTGATACCAGTGATCGCTATTTTAGTGAACTGCTGGCGGTGACCATTTTTCTTTTTGTAACCTTTTCTTCTTTTCTTTTTGAAGATAATTACTTTATCACCTTTTAAATGAGACAAGATCGTAGCTGATACTTTAGCGCCTTTCAAATCAGAACCTAATTTGAATTTACCTTCGTTTTCTGCTAATAACACACTGTCAAATTCAATATTAGCGCCTTCATCACCTTGTAATCTGTGTACAAAGATGTGCTGGTCTTTAGCAACTTTAAATTGCTGTCCGGCTATACTTACTATTGCGTACATTGTTAATTAGTTATTTGTTTTTTAAAATTCGAGGTGCAAATATAGGGTTTAGTTTTTTGAAAAGCAAATATTTTTAAGTCGTAAATCTTTAGTCATTAGTCCTGAGTCGGTTCACCTGACTTTAGGCTTAAATCTTTGAACTTCAGACTTAAAACTACCGTTTCAACTTATCCTGCGTATCATCAATTACATGCTGAATTTCTTTGATCAGCCTTACATTGGCATCTATCAGTTTAGGGTTACCCCCAAAGTTGCGGTCAAATACTACCCGTTTGGTTTTTCGCTTATAGCTAAACTCAATGATGTAACGTAGTTCTTTTGGCCCGCTCGCCTTCGCGGTATCATTATTAATAGTCTCGTTTGACGGGAAATCCCAAAAACCCAGGTCGGCCGCTTTACGGTGCAGGTATAACAGGTCGTTCTGACTTAAAGGCAGGTGTGTTTTTATCAGCGAATCGTTCTTATTCAGGAATTGGTAATTGCCCGTTTTAGAGTTATACCGGTTCAGCAGGCTATCGCCGGTGCCATACACAAAAGTAATATGGTCAAACTCCGAGAATTTATACGGCGCGTTCTTGATCATCACCCCATAGTAATATCCCGAATATAACAGAAACGGTACAGTAATACAGGTAATAAGAAATATTTTTTTGTTACGATTGTCCATAGTTATGAGTCCGGAAGTCGGAAAGACCGAAAGTCCGGAAGATTTTTAAGGCACAAAGATAGGAGAAAGTCTGCAAGACGGAAAGTCCGAAACGCTGAAAGAAAAAACAGGTTAATGCTCTATCTTTCTGACTTCCCGACTTTACGGACTTCCGGACTATATATCCATCTCCGATTCCTTCTCCGGCCCCAGTTCGCCTTCCCACTTGCTTACAACGGCTGTCGCCATGGCATTACCCAATACGTTGGTAGCCGAGCGGCCCATATCCAGCAGCGGATCGATACCGATCAGCAGGCCTAAACCAGCTTCGGGAATACCGAACATGGCAATGGTGCCTGCAATAACCACCAGCGACGCGCGCGGAACACCGGCTATACCCTTGCTGGTCAGCATTAGTACCAATAACATAGAGATCTGCTGCGCGATAGATAAATGCACGCCATACGATTGCGCCAGGAAAATGGATGCGAAGGTCATATACATCATTGATCCATCCAGGTTAAAGGAGTAACCCAGGGGCAGCACAAAGCTTACAATCTTATTATTACAGCCAAACTTCTCCAGTTCTATTAATACACGCGGATAGGCCGCCTCGCTGGTTGAGGTACTAAAGGCTACCAGCATGGCATCCTTAATATTGCCAACCAGCCTAAATGCACGGCCCTTTAACACCATAAATCCGGCAAATACAATCACCAACCAAAGCAGTATCAGCGAAAAATAGAACTCGCCTATAAATATAGCATAGGTGCTCAGGATACCTAAACCCTGCTTGGCTACCACGGCTGTAATAGCGCCAAACACGGCTATGGGCGCCAGCTTCATTACATAACCGGTAATTTTTAATATTACGTGGGCTATAGCATCCATGGCTTTTACCACAATTTCGCCTTGCTTGCCAATGGCAGCCGTAGCTACGCCGAAGAACATGGAGAAGATAACGATCTGCAGGATCTCGTTATTAGCCATCGATTCGGTAAAGCTGCGGGGAACTACGTGGGTAATAAAGTCTTTTAACGATAAGGCCGTTTTCTTGATCTCGGTACCTAAATGACTATCAGGTAATGGAATATGCATAGTGATACCCGGTTTAAACAGGTTCACCAGTATCATGCCTAATAACAGCGATACCAATGTAGCGCTTAAAAACCACAACAGGGTTTTACCACCAATACGGCCTACGGCTTTAATATCGCCAACTTTGGCAACGCCCACCACCAGGGTAGTAAACACCAGCGGCGCGACGATCATTTTAATCAGCCGCAAAAATATATCACTCAGGATGGTAAAGCCTTGCAGCTTGTCCTCGCGGATACCATCATTCTCCTTCCGCACCTTTATTTCGGCGCCGCGCTGGGTTTTAAGGGCTTTAAAATCGGCAACGGTGGTGTCTTTTAACAGCACCAGTTTGGTATCAATGGCTTTAATATTAGCATCGGCGGTGCTGATCTTTTTGTTGTATTGATCAATCACTTTCAGGTTATACAGGTAGCCTGTTACAACGCCAACAATTAATGCTATAAAAATGTAAAGAGTGAGTTTGTTTTTTATCATCCCGGTGGTTTAATGGTGGCTAAAATACAAAATTGCGAGATGATTTTATTATTGTGGCAATTTAACCACAAAGTACACAAAGAAGAAATCACAAAGGTCACAAAGCCTTTCCCGTAAAAAAAAGACTTAGTGACCTTTGTGTTAAACTACCTGATATTCTTTGTGACCTTTGTGGTTAAATTCTCAAACTTCAATTTAACCACAAAGTGCACAAAGGAGGAAACACAAAGGCCACTAAGCTTTTGTTGCTAATAACGCCTTTGTGATCTTTGTGTTAAAGTATATGTTATTTCTTTGTGGACTTTGTGGTTAAATTCTCACCCCTCTGTTTTTACAACTTTTACTGCTGTACCATAGGCCAGTACTTCGGTGATGCCCTGCATTACTTCGTTGGCATCATAGCGCATGCTGATAATGGCGTTTGCGCCTACTTGCTGGGCATGCAGCATCAACAATTCGTAAGCTTCCTGGCGGGCTTGCTCGCACAGGTCGGTATAAACGCTGTTGCGGCCGCCTACCAGGCTTTGCAAACCACCTAAAATATTGCCGCCTACTCCGCGCGAGCGTACCGTAATGCCGCGTATAATACCTAAGTGTTCGGTTACCTTGTAACCTTCTAAGTGAGTGCTGGTTGTTACTATCATGGTGTTGAGGTTTTATTTATTTCAAACATAGTTCATCGTACTGATATTTATATAGCGTGTTAATTTATTAATTTGCTGAACTTATGGCGATAGAAGCATACGGCTTACAGGATATAAAAAAGGAATTGCAGCATTTAAGCGGCCCGCAACTGGCCGAGCTGGTGCTGCGGCTGGCGCGCCATAAAAAGGAAAACAAAGAGCTACTGGCCTACCTGCTGTTTGTATCTGCCGACGAGACGGCTTTTATAGAGCAATCTAAATACGAGGTAAGCCTGATGTTTTACATGATGCCCTCGCAAGCTTTTAACGCGGTAAAGGTGCTGCGTAAGATATTGCGGCTGATCACCAAATTATCCCGTTTCTCGGGATCAAAAAATGTAGAGATTAGTTTGCTCATCGGCTTTTGCCATAATTACCTGGAGTATGTTGACCGCAAGGTAAACTACAAACCCATGCGCACGGTATTTATCCGCCAGATAGAAAAGGTGGCCAAACTGATAGGCAAACTGCACGAAGATTTGCAGTTTGATTATGTGAATGATTATAACCAAATGCTCGACGCCGCCGACACCAAATTAGCCTGGTTCAATAAGCTGGAATTTGAGATTTAGTCCTGGTTCAGACCAGTATATTACCTCTGGCCCGGGGGTGTTTTTATTTTAATAATCTAACTATCAAATAATTGTATCTAAAATAAGCTTGTTTATGTTACCTTGCGCAAGTTTTTAAATCAATTATAAGGTAACACCTTGCTAAACTTACACCCATCCAAGATGTAGGAAACATCGTTTTTTGCTGCGTGGCCTGTATAGGTAACCTAAATTCTTTTTTGCAGGCACGTATATAATCAGTAATTTGTAGGGATTTACGTCCACTACAATCACTTATAAACAATTTAACCTATAATAAACCATGTTACGACCCGAAATGAACGGATTGATCATCCTAATATTTAACAGCAATAATAACGGAAATGATATGTACCTCGTAGACGAAGGCAAGGCCCGTCATATCACGATTAGAGATACGATTGGCGCTATGTTCAACTCAAATGCACGTCTCTTTGATTTCACGTTCAATCATGCCGATATGATCGATATTGGAGCCAGTATGGATAATGGGAGCTTGTTCACGTATGACGATAAATACTACATATGGGATGAGCACAAATATCGTCATATTATCGATCCGGCCACCATGAATCGCTATAACTTCAATTGGGATGCGGATAGGGGTATCCTGAACCCGCTGGACTACCCGGAACTTTTAGGGAACCCTATTCAATGGATTCCCAAGTTTAATGGGAACCGGGTTAAAACTCACAATGCCCCCGCTGCATATCTTATAGACAAAGGCAAGAAACGTCATATAGTCGATCCCGATACTTTTTACAGCCTTTTTGGACACAACGACGAGGTGCAACTTGTTGAGAGCCTGGATGACATTCCGTTGGGGCCGGACCTAAGCAACCGCACAACACGGCTGGTAACAGCTAATGACCAACCGGGTGGCGCCCATGTTTATCTACTGGATCAGGGATTAAAACGGATAATCAAAGGAACCTATGCCATGGATTTTATCGGTTACGGGTTCTGGGCTGGCCAGGTGACCAATATGGCCTGGTCTACACTTTTGGAATGTCCGGACGGTTCCCCCATTGTGTGGCCAGAGCCGAGTTATTCCTAATATTTTATTACATAATAACAGGCCGCACCATGCGCTGAATTCAAAACTCCAGTGAATTGACCGGAGCATGTATTAAACTGAAAATTTTACTTTTAGTTAGCCCGGAAAGCAGGGAAGCTACACTTGCTTATCAGCCGGGTGTATCGGCAATGCCCAATAAGGTATATTTTGCTTGCTCACCGGCTGATAATTCGCTTTGCATTTGAGAACCCCAAATGAATGAAGATCATTTGCAAATCAGCATATCTGCCATGAACAGTAATTCAAAAAAAATTGTAACATTTGCCCCCGGTAACAATCCAACAAATAAATTAACAGCATAGTGGCCAATAAAGAAGTAGCCTTCAGGAATATATTTGAAGCTAACTCCAAAAAGATCTATCATTTGTGCTATGGTTATACCGGCGATAACGATGCCGCTAACGACCTGCTACAGGAGACTTTTTTAAAGGTTTGGCAAAACCTGGATAAATTCCGCAATCAGGCCATGATCAGTACCTGGATCTACCGCATTGCTGTTAATACCTGCTTAACCTATTTACGATCTGAAAAACGCCAGGCGAAGGACGAACTAACGGAAACGATAGCGGAAACGCGCGCAGAGGAATTTTCGGAAAAAAATGAACAGGTGGCATTGTTGTATAAGTGCATATCAAAATTAGAGGAAACAGAACGTATTATTATTACAATGGTGCTGGATGAATTGCCGTACCCCGAAATTGCCGAGATATCAGGGATATCGGAAGGTAACTTGCGGGTGAAGATTCATCGTATTAAACAGAAGTTAACAGAATTATATAACCACCATGAAAGACTTTGATCATTTAATGTCGGTGTGGCAGGAGCAGCCTGTTCACGACAAGCTTTCAGTGGATGAGGTACTGAAGCAGGTAAAAAAAGATTTAAGGGGCATGGCCAATAAGCTGCGCTGGAGTATTATTGCCATGATAGCAGCTTTGGTTAATACCTTCGCTATTATGTTTTTCCTTGTATTTAATTCGTGGGTTACTTATGCCGGCATCCTGATTATGATGATTTGCATGCTGCTTTATTGTAGTCTGATCATCAGGCATTACCGCATACTTAACAAACATGATGCTACGCTTAACCCAACCGACTACCTGATGAGCCTGCACCAATACCAGAAAGAGCGGGCTAAAACAACAGGCTGGTTCTACTATATTTATGTAATGCTGATTAGCTTAGGGTTACTGTTGTATTTTTTTGAAGTGCTGGCTACTTTCTCGTTACCAGGTAAAGTAATGGTTTACTCTACCATAGCTGCCTGGTTTATATTTTGTACGTTCTATTTAAAACGCCGCATCCTTAAAAACGAGCAGGAAAAGCTGAATGTAATGATCGATAGGCTGGAACGCCTGAAACTGCAATTTGAATAAATGGCTGCCCTTATTATCCGTAAGGTAAGTGCTGATGAATTAGGCACCTTACTACAGTTTAGTAAACAAACCTTTTTTGATGCCTTCTATCACCTCAACAACCCTGCTGATATGGAGGCTTACGCCGATAAGTTTTTTAACTTATCCCAAATCAAAAAGGAATTTGACCATCCCCAATCCTATTTTTATTTCGCGATGCTTGGCGATGAACTTGCCGGCTATATTAAACTGAACACCGGCGCGGCACAATCTGATTTGCAGGATGATACCGCTTTAGAAGTGGAGCGCATTTATGTAAGCGCCGCCCATCAGGGCAAGCAAATTGGCAAGCAATTGCTGGATTTTGCTGTGCAAACCGCTGTCGAAAAACATTTGCAATACCTTTGGCTGGGTGTATTTGAGCAAAATCACCGTGCCATTAAATTCTATCAGCAAAATGGGTTTGAGCAATTTAGCAGTCATACTTTTATGCTGGGGAACGATTTGCAGCGCGATGTGCTGATGAAACGAAGCCTATAATTTGTCCTGCTGATTTATCCCCCCCCGGCGGGGCCTGATAAATCAACAGGACAAGAATAGCTTATATCCACCCACTCCTTTCATCAATTATCCGTCATTACCCTTACCTTTAAAAAGCTGGGGTGTAATTTGCTGGTATACACTTTTTGCGTGGCTTTCCGGAAGTCGCTCTCCTTCGCCTTCATAATATCTACAAAGGTTTGCGGGTTACGGTCTATCAGCGGGAACATGCTGCTTTGTACCTGCACCATAATACGGTGCCCTTTTTTAAAGGTGTGTAACACATCCTGCAATTCCCAGTTAACCGGGGTTACCTTGCCGGGGATAAATGGCACTGGCTTATCAAAAGCGTTACGGTATTTACCGCGGATAGGTTCGCTGCGTACCATTTGCTGGTAACCGGCCATGTTTACGCCTTTCCTGGTATATTTATTATTGGCAGCGGTATCCGGATACACATCCAGCACTTTTACAATAAAATCGGCATCGGTACCTGTGGTAGCCACTTTCAGGTTGGCCCAAATGTTACCTGCTATGGTGATATCCTTGTCCAGCACATCACTGGTATAGCTTAATATATCCTTGCGGCCGGCCAAAAAACGCTGGTCGCCGGTCATGTAATCACGGTCCATATCCATGCTTTTGCCGGGAGTGAACGGCACCGGGTTAGCCGGGTCGGATACATACTCGTCATAACTGTCCTTAGCCGCGGTTGGCGCCGTGAATGATAACTTTCCGCCGGGCAGCAGGTAAAGGTTTTTTTCGGCAGCATCAACTGGCGGCCATTGTTTATAGGTTTTCCATTTGTTTACGCCGGTTTCAAACGCGTTTATCGGTGCAAGGTCGCCAAGTTCGGTACCTTTCAGATAGTGGCTAAAAAACTTAAACTCTACATTTTCCCGGTACCACGGACCGGTTGGCCCGCCAAAGTAAACATCTCCCAGCGATTCTCCGTCGCCGCGCGCCCAGCCGCCATGCACCCAGGGCCCCATAGTGAAATAAATGGGCGATTTGGGATTGTTTTTAGCCAGGGTTTTATAGGTATTAATAGCGCCGTACAGATCTTCGGCATCGTACCAGCCTCCGGTAACCAGTACGGCAGCCTTAATATCGTGCAGATGGGTTAGTACGTTGCGGTCTTTCCAATGCTGGTCATAATCCGGGTGGTCCATCATTTCATTCCACAGGCGGATGGTATCTTTATAATACTTATCGTTGGTATTCTTCATCGAACCCATTTTCATAAAAAAGTCGTAGCCATCGTCGGTACCGGGGTTAAAACGGCCTCCTCTGCGCTGGGTTGGCTTATCATCCTGGCGGTTGGTAAAGCCGGGATAAAAACCAAAGTTGGCTACTAAAAAGAAAGCCCCGTTGTGCCAGCCGTCATCACGCCACAGATCGGCAATGGGCGCTTGCGGCGATGCAGCCACTAAAGCCGGGTGACGGCTCAGCAAAGCGGTAGTAGTATAAAAACCCGGATAAGATATGCCCCACACCCCTACTTTGCCATTGTTGCTCGGCACATTTTTCAGCAGCCAATCAATGGTATCGTAAGTATCGGTGCCTTCATCCACATCCTTATTGGTTTTATGGTTTTCCAGTTCGGGTGTCATCTCCTCATAGATTCCCTCGCTCATATAGCGGCCACGCACATCCTGGTATACAAAAATGTAGCCATCGTGCAAAAACCGGGACGAAGGGCCCAAACTACCCTTATATAAATCGGGCCCGTACGGCGCTACACTATAGCAGGTACGATCCATCATAAAAGGATACTTTTTAGTTTGATCTTTAGGCACATATACCGATGTGAACAGCTTTTTACCATCGCGCATAGGGATTTGGTACTCAAACTTGGTATAGTTGGCTTTTACATAGGCGGCATCTTCGCCACCACCGCCCCGCTGGGCAAAGGCGTTTAGACTGGTGAGGGAAATAATGAGGATAAGGAATTTCTTCATGCGGATTTTGATTAATGCTTAAAAATACAGAAATAAACAAAAAAGCCCCGATAAATCGGGGCCTGAACAAAGATTTTACGCACCCCCTCTAAATCTCCCCCGAAGGGTGAGACTTTCAGAAGCATTAAAGCCCTCCCCCTCGGGGAGGGTTGGGAAGGATTTACTCATTTATCGCTTTCACGCCAGGCAACTCCTTACCTTCCATATACTCCAGCAGGGCGCCGCCGCCGGTTGATACGTAGCTTACATCGTCAGTCATCCCAAACTTAGCTACCGCAGCTGCCGAATCGCCACCACCTATTAGGGAAAACGCGCCGTTATCGGTAGCCTTTGCAACAGCATCGGCAACTGCTTTAGTACCCACCAGGAATTTCTCCATTTCAAAAACGCCCATAGGGCCGTTCCATAAAATAGTTTTCGATCCTTCTATAACTTCGCTAAATATCTTAACGGTTTCGGGGCCAATATCCAGTCCCATCCAGCCATCCTGTATCTCGCCTGTTTTGGCAAGGCCGGTATTGGCATCGTTAGAGAAAGCATCGGCAACAACGTTATCTACCGGCAGTAACAGCTTTACACCTTTCTCTTTGGCTTTTTGTACCAGGCTCAGCGCCAGGTCCAGCTTATCGGCTTCTACTAACGAGTTGCCAATATTACCGCCATCAGCCTTGGCAAAAGTATAGGCCATACCGCCACCTATGATCAGGTTATCTACCTTATCCAATAGTTTTTCAATCAGTTCTATTTTATCCGAAACTTTAGAACCGCCCATTATCGCAGTAAATGGCTTGGGGGCATCGTTCAGGATCTTTTCGGCATTGGTTAATTCGGCTGCCATCAGGTAACCGAAGTATTTGGCATCGGGGAAAAACTGCGCGATGATAGCGGTTGATGCATGGGCGCGGTGCGCGGTACCAAAGGCATCGTTCACATAAATGTCTCCTAATTTGGATAACTTTTCGGCAAAGTCCTTATCGCCTTTTTCCTCTTGCTTGTAAAAGCGCAGGTTTTCTAACAACAGCACTTCGCCGGGGGCTAAGGCTTTTGCTTTTTCAACCGCATCTGCACCAATACAATCATCGGCAAACTCTACCTGCTGACCTAAAAGGTCTGACAAATGCGGCACTACGTGTTTTAGAGAGTATTTATCGGTGGGGCCATCTTTTGGGCGCCCAAGGTGCGACATCAGGATAACGGCGCCACCATCACGCAGAATTTTCTGGATGGTTGGTAATGCGGCCGTCATGCGGTTATCGTCGGTTATATTGAAATCTTCATCCAGAGGAACATTAAAGTCGACCCTGATGAGTGCTTTTTTCCCCGAAAAACTTATTTGATCTACTGTTTTCATACGATAGTTAAATGGTCAGAAATATAAATTGCGGCCAAAATCAGAAAAATAATCTTAATTCAGGAACGCAAAATTGTTAAAGGTGTTTGATTAGGCTAAAAACTTCAAGATATCTTAACATACATTACGTAATGCGGACCAATGTTGGGCACTTCAAATTCGTCCGAAATAATCTCGAAACCCAGGTTTTTATAAAACATGGCAGCCTTTTTACGGGCATTACACCAAACATAATTTACTTTTTGGCCACGCAGGTAAACAATAGCAAAGTTAACCAGCTGATTGCCCAGGCCCTGGCTGCGGTATTTTAGCGTAGTAGCCATGCCGCGCAACTGATAAGCCTTGCCCGGATAGTTTTTATAGGTTTGCAGATGGAAGGAGGCGATACAAGCCAGTTCGCCTTTTACGTAATAGCCCAAATGGAACGCACCTTCATTTTTATCGCCGGGAAAACGGCATTCATCCAATTTTAGCCGGCCTTCGCGCAATACTTCGTTACGAATGGGTAACAGTTCCTCTACTTCTATAAATCGGATCATTTTAAATCTTTAATTTCTTCCACCAAATCGGCCAGGCGGTTAGCGTAACCTACTTCGTTATCATACCAGCCAACCACTTTTACCAGCCCGCCTACAACCGAAGTAAGTAATGCATCAAAAATACAGCTATGCGGATTATCCAATATATCGGTAGATACGATAGGGTCTTCGGTATACTCTAAAATATTTTTCATGGGGCCATTTGCAGCAGCTTTAAAGGCGGCATTTATTTCGGCCACTGTGGGCATGGTTTTAAGGCTGCAGGTAAAATCTGTCAGCGAACCGTTTAATACCGGCACGCGGATACCCGCCCCTCCCAACTTGCCATCCAAATGCGGGAATATAGAGGTAATAGCCTTAGCCGCACCTGTTGTAGTTGGGATAATTGACCCTGATGCCGCGCGTGCCCTGCGCAGGTCTTTATGCGGGGCATCATGCAGGTTTTGATCGCCGGTCATAGAGTGCACCGTGGTAATATAACCATCTACAATACCCCAGTTTGCATCCAATACCTTGATCATAGCCGCCACGTTGTTGGTGGTGCACGACGCGTTTGAAATAATAGGCGCCCGCAGGTGCGCTTCGTCATCATTTACACCTAATACGGTGGTTGGGATATCCCGATCTGGCGATGGCGCCGAAATGATCACTTGCCTGGCGCCGGCGGTTAAATGCTGGGTTGCGCCCGCGCGGGTGGTATATTTACCGGTAGATTCTATCACCAGGTCGATATCCAACTCCTTCCATGGCAGTTGCGATGGGTCTTTTACAGATAAGGTTTTTATAGCTATGCCGTTTACCAGCAGGCGACCATCGCCGGCGCTTACCGTACCTTTAAAGCCGCGGTGAACCGAATCGTACTTAAACAAATGGGCCATGGTTGGGGTATCGGCCAAATCATTAATGGCTACTACCTGAATACCCGGCTTTAACAGGATATTCCTTAAAAATATACGCCCTATACGTCCAAATCCATTAATTGCTATTCGCATTCATTGATCATTTAAGCGTGCAAATCTAGTTAAAAATAAGAAAGCGGCTAATTCAATGCGCCTATGAGGAAATTAAAGATGACGCTTAAACAAAGAAGTAGCGCAGCGAAATCTGCTCGCGCTCCTTACATCTTACACAAAAGGTGATAAGCCAGTTAAATAATAAGGAAGCTACGCCAATAACCACGATCATTACGGTACTGCCAAAACCACTGAATAATAAAGCTAACGCGATGCTGATAATATTAACGCCGGCCAATATTAACGTAGTTTGCATATGGTTAAACCCTAAACGTAATATGCGGTGATGAACATGGTTCCTATCGGCATGAAAAGGCGACTTTTTATTAAGGATACGGATAGCAAATATCCTGAAAGTATCAAATATGGGCCCGATCAGGATGGCTATAGCCAACGCCGGTACCGAATAGATGTGCGGCAAGTTGGCATTATAACGTGAGGGGCTGTTTACTTCTATAAATTCTATAGCCATCACTATCGATACCAAACCAATAAGCAGCGACCCGGTATCGCCCATAAATATTTTTGCAGGTGTAAGGTTGTAGCGCAAAAACCCTAACAACGCCCCTACCATGGCCAGGCAAACGCTGGCCAGCTCATATTGGTGGATATAAATAAACAGGGTAGCGAAAGCGCTGTTTACAATAACTCCGGTTGTGCCCGCCAGGCCATCAATACCATCAATTAAATTAAAGGCATTGATGATCATCATAATAGTTAGTATCGTAAAAATGGCACTGGCTATATAGGGGAGTGTATAAACACCTAATACACCATACATGCTGGTTAAACGTATATTACCCGGTACTACTAAAACAGCGCTTACCACAAATTGTATAAAAAACTTGGTGCTTGGGTTAACGCCCGACAGATCGTCCTTTACCCCCATTGCAAACAGGATAACGCACGCGGTAAGCAGGTAATTAAGGGGCAATTCCTTACCTGTTACGCAAAAAAGTAATAATGTGATAATAAAACTGACAAAAATAGCCACGCCACCCAGGCGCGGGATGCCGTGATCGTGCTGTTTCCTGAAATGCCCCAGGTCATCATACAGATGACGGGTACGGGCCACATGCAGGATAGATGGTATAGCCTGCAAAGTAATCAGGATTGATAATACTAATATCAGTGTGTAATAAACAAACTGATGATTATGTAAGAATTCCGACATTAATCAATATATATATAAATGTTAGGGACAGATATATGGCCCCAAAGTTAGCAAATATAATTACCTGATATACTGAATAATTTTACGAAACGGTTTCCATATTATAGCAAAACAGGGAAACAATAACCCATTATTAACCATGGCTTTATAATCGTTTTGCCATGCTTTGATCCTATTACTTATGTTTTTATTACTCACCCCGCCAATAAGCATTTTTACCAGTACTTTGTTAATATAAAATACTTTTGCTTTATGCGTATGTATAAAGCGCAGCATCAGTTCGTAATCGGTAGCGCTGCCATATTGCAGGCGGTACATTCCCCACTGCTCAAAAAGCACCCGCCTGGCATAGAAAGAGGGGTGAGGAGGCATCCAGCCCCAGTTAAATTTGCCCTGTTTGTAGGCTCCCGAGTGCCATTTCCGGATGATTTTGCCCTGTTTATTTATATAATTAATATCGCCATAAATAATATCGGTATCTGCCGGGCCGAATGCCTGGTTTATCGCATTCAGCACATGACCATCAGCAAAACAATCATCGGCATTCAATATACCTATCACATCGCCGGTTGCTAATTTAATACCTTTATTCATAGCATCATATATACCTGTATCTGGCTCGGAAACAATTTGATGGATATATTTTTTATATTTATTAATAATGGCAAGGGTTGTATCTGATGATCCGCCGTCGATAATAATATACTCTAAATTAGAGTACGATTGCTCAATAACAGAACTAATACAGTTTTCAATAGTATCGGCAGCATTAAAAGTTACAGTTATTAATGATATTTTTACGGTGTTCACTGCTGCAAAATATACTTATTTATACAAAAATATGCTATTTTTGAAATTCTTTGTTTAATTAGTTAAACAATTGTACCAATTAATACTATGCGTTTTAAACACCTGTATTTTACAGCACTAATTTGTTTATTATTATATTCCTGCTCATATAAACAGCAACACGCGCTTTTTGAGCAAAAATCGCCCGAACAAGCAGCCAGTAGCACGCAACAAGCCCCCCCATCGGTATATCGTATTAAAACAGATGATATTTTGCAGATCAGGAACCTGCAAAACTATAAAGCATTTGCTAACGAAGGCGGGGCAGAACCGGCACCGCAAACATTTCAGGTTGAAGAAGATGGCAGGGTTACGCTTCCAATTATCGGGCATGTACCTGTAGCCGGCTTAACCCGTTATGAAGCGGCTAATAAAATAGAAGGCCTGTATCGCGATTCTCTTTTAAAGAACCCGATTATCGAACTAAAAATATTAAACCTGAAAGTAACCGTTTTGGGCGAGATAAAAAGTCAGGGTAATTTTAATTTGGTTAAAGAAAAAACCACTTTGATAGATGTTATTGGCCAGGCCGGCGGCTTAAGTACTGCTGCCGATGAAAAAAATATAAAAATAATACGCAGCGATAAAGATGGCCCCAAAACGATATGGGTTGACTTAAGTAATATTAATATATTAAACGACCCAAAGATTATTTTGCAGGATAACGATATTGTATACATTGCGCAAAACAAACGTGCCGTACGTGATGATAAACTGCAAAACTTCACCACACTTATACAGCCGTCGGTGCTTATTTTTAACACAGCGTTAATTATTTACTCGCTTTTCAGGTAGATGCAGCAGGAGACAGATAAGTTCCAGAAAAAATTACCTAATCAGGAAATTGATTACTTTAAAATAGGTAAGATCCTGTTAAGCCGCTGGTATTGGGTGGCCGGCATGGTTTTAATATGCATGGGTTACGCCAAATTTTATTTGTGGGTAACCCCAAAAACGTATCAAACAAGCGCTACCTTAAAATTTGAAGAAAAGAAATCGGAATTAGCCGACCTGGGGGCAGGCGGTATAATTGCTAACGACAGGAACAGGATACAAAGCGAACAGTACGTAATACAAAGCAGCCAGTTACTGCTTAGGGCCATCAGAAAAATTGATTACCGGATCAGCTTCTACCTGTCGGGCAGGGTGCGCACTACCGAAACTTATCCACAAAAGCCATTGGATATCCAATTTATCAGCCTGGATAGCACCAACTTTTTTCGCGATCAGCTAACATTTAAAGCAGTAAATAAAAACACGTTTAATTTATCTTATAAGGAGGGGAATAAAACCATTCAAAAAAATTACGTGTATAATAACCCGGTAACTATCGGCCCCACAACTTTTACGATTAAGTACCCCGGCGAATTAAGTAGCAATACCATTTATATATTCAATTTCAACTCGCCCGAGAATTTTTTGGGCAGGGTGAAAGGAGGCCTGCATACCGGCGAGATCATGAAAAATTCAAACATTATTTCATTATCGCAAACAGACCTTAACCCCGTATTTGCCGCCGATATACTAAATAAGATAATGGACGAATACCTGTTGTATGACAGGGAACAAAAAACCAAATCGGCGTTGCAGATCATTAAGTTTATTGATAAACAACTCGATTTTCTTTCAGATTCGGTAAAAAGTTCGGAAAGATCCTTACAGCAATACAAGCAGAAGAACAAAATAATAAATGTAAGCACGGCATCGGATGCTGTGATGTCCAAATCAAAAGAGATCGAATCGCAACGGTCTTTACTCAAGATACAGCTGATGGCCATTGACCAGCTGAAGGAAAAACTGATCAGGGAAAAGGATAATATCAATATCAATTTTGATCTCTCGGGCTCGCTCGACCCCCTGTTGAACGGTATCATCGCATCATTTAACAACGCATTGACCGAAAGAAACACGCTGCTTAAAATCTATAACAACAACTCAAAACCCATAAGGGACATTAACGCCCAGATTATCCAAATTAAAAGCGCGGCGCTTGCCAATGTTAATTCGACAAGGGAAACCATTCAAAAAAACCTGGCCTATTTGGATGCCCAATCAAACACGGTTAATCAGCAAATAGCTGTTTTACCTGTTGCAGAGCGCGATATGATCAGCCTGCAGCGCGATTTTGAGATCAATGAAAAAGTATACGCCTTTTTATCTGAAAAGAAAATTGATGCCCAGATCAGTAGTTCGGCAATTTTGCCCGGCGCTTCAATTGTCGACCGTGCACAGCCTAATTTTGGCCCAATTGGCCCCAACGAACAGGAAATAAACCGAAATGCCTTGATTATTGGTTTAGTATCGGGCTTAGCTATCATTATATTAATACGCATGCTTAACCCTTATATTTATGATAAGGAAACCGTTGAAAGCCTTACCACTATCCCGATAATCGGTGTTATCCGTAAATTTCCGGCATCACTTGATGAAAACAATTCGGAATTGCTGGCATTAAGTAAACCACGATCTATTTTTGCCGAATCGGTACGGTCGGTACGTACTAACTTAAATTTCCTGGCATCAGAAAAAGAAAGCAAGGTTATTTGTATCACATCTGAAGTTGCCGGCGAAGGAAAATCATTTGTGGCGGTAAACCTATCCAGTACATTGGCCTTAATTAATAAAAAGGTAGTACTTATAGGCGCCGACCTGCGCCGTTCGCGCATACATAAAACGTTTGGCATACCTAACGATATCGGCTTAAGTAATTACCTGGCTAACCAGGCGGCAAGTACCGATATTATCCATCATTCGGAGGTAGAGAACCTGGATTTTATTATTTCGGGCCCGGTGCCCCCCAACCCTTCCGAACTGCTGCACTCGCATAAGATGAATGAGCTGATAGCCGAATTAAAAACTAAATATGATATCATCGTAATTGATACCGCTCCTATTGGCCTGGTATCAGATTCTATTCCGCTTATCCGGGTAAGTGATATCAATGTTTTTGTTATACGATCGGGCAAATCAAAATATTACGCGGCAACCGTACCACAGCGCATCGCGCAGGAATACCATTTAGATAATACCGTAATTGTACTGAATGCTTTTGAAGAAGACCTGCTGCATTCGCGTTACTACACCACCAGGTTTACCGGCGAAGGTTATGGTACCCGGTATTATTACTACTCTGATTATTCGGGCTATACCGGTTCGGGGTATTATGTAGATGACGAGGAGAAGAAGTGGTGGAATATTAAACGCTGGTTTAAACTATAATAAACATGGCTTTAGGGCTTAATCATCATACAAACCAGTGGTATCCTGTTTATACAAATCCCCGTGCCGAAAAAAAAGCTTATGAGGCATTAGTTAAAAAAGGCATAACTACTTATTTGCCTTTGCGCAAAACATTAAAACAGTGGAGCGACCGGAAAAAATGGATTGACGAACCATTTATAAAATCGTACCTTTTTGTACATATTAAACCCGGCGAACAAACCGAGGTGCTGATGACTAAAGGTATTGCAAGATTTATTTATTTCTCGGGCAAAATAGCATCCATGCCCGAAAGGCAGATAGATACTTTGAAGCTGGTATTGGCCAGTTCCCTTGATGTTGAAATTACCGAAGAAGATTTGCAGCCGGGCGAAAGGGTGCGCATTAAGGCCGGTCCGCTTAAGGATCTTGAAGGTGAAGTGGTTGCTTACCGCTCACAAAAACAATTAGCGTTACGATTTGAAAGCATTGGCTGCTCCATCATTATACATGCCGGGGCGTCATTAATAGAAAGGGTTTGATCATTTACAAATCCTGATTAATATCAGTTTATTTAACAATCTGATATTCAATAAGTTACAAACTTAAAATGTGACTTACGGGGCGAAGCTGTGCCCGGACCAACTATAAACTATGTGCCGTATAGCAGGTATTATATCTACTAAAATTCCGCAGGATGAATTGCTGCAAAAAACACGCAACATGTGCCAGGCTTTGGCGCATGGCGGCCCCGATGATGAAGGGATATACCAGGCGCCATTACATGGATTAGTATTCGGGCATCGCAGGTTATCAATTATTGATCTTACAGCCAACGGGCACCAGCCTATGGCAGATATACAACAAAAGGTATGGATAACCTTTAATGGCGAGATATACAATTACCCCGAACTAAAAGAAGAGTTGTTAAACGCCGGGGCGGCCTTTCATTCGGATAGCGATACCGAAGTTATTATACAAGCTTATATCAACTGGGGTACCGCTGCCTTTGCCCGTTTACGCGGCATGTTTGCCTTCGCGCTGCACGATACCGAACAGGCCCTTACTTACCTGGTGCGCGATACATCGGGTATTAAACCCTTATATTATTATACGGATAATACCGGGATCAGTTTTGCATCAGAAGTTAAAGCTTTAAAAATGGCCGGTATAGCCACACAGCCTGATGAAAATTGGCCGATACGTTTTTTAGCTTTTGGCCATATCCCCGAACCATACACCACGCTAAAAAATGTGCTTAGCCTGCCTAAAGGACATTTTTTAAAATGGGAGCATCAAAACGGCAGTTATGCAATACTCCCCTACTATTTAACAGATGATGGCGCAATTGAAATACACACTGCCGACGAAGCACACAAAGGCATCAATACCCAGCTGGATAAAACCATTAAACGCCAGCTTTTAGCAGATGCCTCAATTGGTGTGTTTTTAAGCGGTGGGATAGATTCGAGCCTGATCACCCTGCTGGCTACTCAATATAAAAAGCCAAACCTTAAAACAGTTTCGATATTTTTTGATGAGCAGGCTTATAATGAGCGTACTTATCAGGATATTATTGTTAAGCAAACGGGCGCCCAAAATTACCAGCACCTGGTAAAGCAACAGGATTTTGAAGCGGCCCTGCCCCATATTATTACCGGCATGGATATGCCTACTACGGATGGGATCAATAGTTGGTTTATCAGCAAATATGCCCGGCACGAGGGGCTTAAAGCAGTACTCTCTGGTCTTGGCGCTGATGAACTGTTTGGCGGGTATCCATCATTTAAGCGCATTAAATATTTAAAATACATCAAACTGCTCCCATCGTTTATTTTAAATGCAGTTGCACGGCTAAGCGTTGGGCCTTTAAAGCGGATAGCCTTATTAACCCACGATCACCCCTTGGCCGAATATCTTTTTTTGCGCGGCTTATTTGTACCGGCGGATATCGCTAAAATTTTAAATGTTAGTGAACAGCATGTATTGGACGTGTTATTTGCCATGCCCTTAAAGCTTGGCCATTTAACCGATATACAAAAAGCCGCCTGGTTTGAAACCAACCTGTATATGCAAAACCAATTGCTGCGCGATACCGATGTAATGAGTATGGCCCATGGCCTGGAAGTAAGGGTGCCTTTTTTAGATGAAGACTTTGTGCAAATGGTTAACCGGATTGATCCGTCGGTTAGATTTAATAACGATAAGCCGAAGCAAATATTAATTGACAGCTACCCCGGTTTACTGCCAAAGCAAATATGGGACAGGCCTAAAATGGGCTTTTCATTCCCACTGCAAAAATGGATGCATGCGCATAAGCAAATTGCGCATATTGATTTTTACAAAGGGAAGCAGGCGCGCAAGGTTATTAGACGTTTCCAGAATAATGAAGTGCATTGGTCAAAGGCATTTGCTTTATACCAATTGCAATCATTAGACCTGATCAGCGAACCGGCCGCGCCTAAAAACATATTATTGCTTACCCTCCAAACTTTCGGCGCTACGGGCGGAATCCAAAAAATGAGCCGTACCATGGCCCAGGCTATACAGCAAATAGCGGTTAAAAAGCGCTGGGGTTTCAGTTTATGGTCGGGGTATGATCATAACCATGATCTGGACAAAAAATACACACAACCAGGCAATTTTAAAGGCTTTAACAAAAACAGGGGCGTGTTTGCAATAGATGCTGCCATTAAAGGCATGCAAAGCGATGTAGTGATACTAAGCCACGTTAACCTGGCCCTTATCGGCTGCATTATTAAAGTATTTAACCCCAAATGCCAGGTATGGCTGGTTGCACATGGTATTGAGGTATGGCGCCCGCTCAGGTTATTTAAAAAACAGATCCTCAGTACTTGCGATAAGATCATCTGCGTAAGCAATTTTACCCGGCAAAAAATGATCGGCGTACATCATGTCGACCCGGCTAAATGCATCGTTTTAAATAACTCGTTAGATCCCGCTATTAAACTGCCCGATCATTTTACTAAACCCAGCTATTTGTTAGACAGATATGGCTTATCGGCAAAAAATAAGATTATTTTTACCTTAACACGGCTGGCATCAACCGAACAGTATAAGGGATACGAGCAGGTGATTAAAGCAGTAAGCGTTCTGAAAAATACCTTTCCGGATATCAAATACGTACTTTCGGGTAAATATGATGAACGGGAGGATAAACGGATCAGGAAACTGATTAACGATCACCGGGTGCAGGACCAGGTAATTGTAACCGGTTTTATTGATGAAGCCGAGTTGGAAGATCACTTTCTGCTGGCCGACCTGTTTGTATTGCCCAGTAAAAAGGAAGGCTTTGGTATTGTATTTATTGAAGCATTGGCCTGCGGCCTGCCGGTAATTTGCGGAAACGAAGATGGCAGCCTGGATGCTATCCGCAACGGCGAACTGGGTAAGGCCATTAACGTAGACAATATGACCGAACTGGAGGATGCCATTACCGGTTATTTAAACATACCGCTTACCCCCGAATACCGGCGCAGCCTGCAAAGCAAGTGCCTGCAATATTTTAACGCGACAGATTATAAGGACAACTTAGAAAAAATGCTGATTTAATGGAACCCGTACACGAAGAATGGGACCTGGAAATAACCCCGCATAATAATATCCTCGACTTAAAGTTAAAGGATATTTGGCGTTACCGCGATTTGCTGATGCTATTGGTACGGCGCGATTTTGTATCCTTTTACAAGCAGACCATATTAGGGCCGCTGTGGTTTTTTATCCAGCCTTTGTTTACTACTGTTATTTATACATTTGTGTTTGGTAACCTGGCTGCTATCCCTACCGATGGTTTACCACAACCCCTGTTTTATTTAGCCGGTATTACCGCCTGGAATTACTTTGCCGATTGCCTTACCAAAACCTCAACCGTATTTAGCACTAATGCAGGGCTTTTCGGTAAGGTTTACTTTCCACGGTTAATTGTTCCCCTAAGCATTGTTGTATCTAACCTTATTCGTTTTGGGGTGCAAATGCTGCTGTTTTTTATCATTATCGGCTTTTATTGGGCCAAAGGGACTGCTCTTCATCCTAATATCTATTTACTGCTCTTTCCCTTTTTGCTATTGCTGATGGCGATGTTAGGTTTGGGCCTGGGGATGATCATATCGGCCATGACCACAAAATACCGCGACTTGGGTTTCCTCATCACATTCGGCATCCAGTTAATGATGTATTTAACTACCGTAATTTATCCTTTATCGATTGTTCAGGTTAAATACCCGCAATACCTGTGGCTGATAGCCTATAACCCCATGACGGCCATTATTGAAGCTTTCCGCTATGGTTTTTTAGGTCAGGGCACATTTACATTGGTATCGTTAGGCATCACCACCATCATCACTATCGTGATATTATTAATAGGCATTATAACCTTTAACCGGGTTGAACGCAATTTTATTGACACCGTATAACACATGCCAGCCGTAATAAAAGTAGAAAACCTATCTAAAGCTTACCAGTTAGGCGAAATTGGAACGGGCACCATCTCCCGCGACCTGGAACGCTTTTGGGCAAAAATGCGGGGCAAAGAAGACCCTTTTTTAAAGATAGGCGAAGTGAATAACCGCGCTGCAAAAGGCGAAAGCGATGTAGTTTGGAGTTTAAAAGACCTGAACTTTAATATTGAGCAAGGCGACGCGGTAGGCATCATCGGCCAAAATGGGGCGGGTAAAAGCACATTGCTTAAAATACTGAGCCGGGTTACAGCCCCTACCACCGGATCGGTAAAATTAAAAGGTCGCATAGCCAGTCTGCTGGAAGTAGGCACCGGTTTTCACCCCGAATTAAGCGGGCGGGAGAACATTTACCTGAACGGCGCCATACTGGGGATGCGTAAAGCCGAGATTAAACGCAAGTTTGACGAGATAGTAGATTTTTCGGGCGTAGAACGGTATATCGATACCCCGGTAAAACGGTATTCATCGGGTATGTATGTGCGCCTGGCCTTTGCCGTGGCGGCACATTTGGAATCGGAGATCATGATCGTAGATGAGGTTTTGGCTGTTGGCGATGCCGAATTCCAGAAAAAATGCCTGGGTAAAATGGGCGATGTAAGCAATAAAGAAGGCCGCACGGTACTATTTGTGAGCCATAATATGGATGCGATAACCCGGTTGTGTAATACCGCCTTACTATTAAGACACGGCCTGTTAGCCGACCATGGCCCCGCATCGCAAATTATTACTACATATTTAGATACCGATGAAAAATCGACTGCCTATAAACAGTGGGATGTTGGAAACGCGCCTGGAAATAATGTTGCACGTATTTTATCGGCAGGTATATTTAACGGGGATAATGAGGTATACGAATACGTTGATATCCGCAAACCTGTAATTATAAAAATGCAATATGAAGTACTGCAGGATGGTGTTAAATTAACCCACGCTTTTGTTTTTCATAATGAGCATGGCGTACGTTTATTCGATTCGCATGATATCAACTCTGACTGGAAAAGTAATTCGGTAAGGAAAAAAGGAAAGTACGAAGCCGAATTATTAATACCCGGAAATTTCTTTTCTGAAGGGAAAATAAAAATCAGCCCGGCGGTTATTACATCCGATCCATTTGAATTACATGCCTATGATGAGGATGCGATTTCGTTTTTTGTAAAAGATGCGCAAGAGGGCGATTCGGCCCGTGGCGCTTATGCCGGAAGCTACGGCGGAGTTGTAAGGCCGGTGTTTGACTGGCGTGCTAATTATATAGGCTAATGAGGATTTTAATTATAGGTGCGGGCCTTTTTGGAACATCGGCAGCAACCACTCTTGCTGGTAAAGACAATCAAATAGATCTGCTGGAAAGTGAAAACGATATTATGCAATTGGCTTCGCGGGTTAACCATAATAGGATACACCTGGGCTACCATTATTTGCGCAGTATACAAACAGCCGAACAAAGCATAGAAGGCCTGTTGTCGTTTTTGTTTAATTATGGCGGCGCTGTTATACACCAGTTACCAAATTACTATGCCATAGCCAAAACCGGCAGTAAAACTACCCCGGCAGAATTTATTAACTTTTGCGACAATGTGGGCATTGGCTATGATAATGAGTATCCCGGTAAGCATTTTTTGCAGCGCGATAAAATTGAAGAGTGTTTTAAAGTGCCCGAACCGGTTTGGGATTACGAAAAGCTAAAAAAAATCATCGCGGCAAATCTTAAAAAATCCAAAATCAACTTGATTTTAAACACTACTTGTACGGATTTAAAAAAAATGCCCGATGAAACTTTTGAAGCCAGTTTTAACAATACCGTTAAACACTATGATGTTGTTATTAATACAACCTATTCAAACATCAACCAAATTAACAGTTATTTAGGCGTAGGGCAAAAAAAACTACTGTTCGAGAATGTGATCATTCCCGTTTTTAAATACCCATCGCGGGCTTTGGGTTTAACCATTATGGATGGCCCCTTTTGCTCGGTAATGCCGCGGGGTAAAGTAAAAAATGAGTTCCTGTTATATCACGTAAAGGAGTCGGTTACGCAATCACAACTATCGGCTAACAATCCGGGTTACGGCAGCAACCCTGTTTTAGATCGGGAGGCTGAAGCTATCATTTACAAACAATCGGCATTGTATATGCCATTTTTAAATGATGCTGTACGTGCAGGTCATAACAAAACCACCCGTTTGGTTTATGAAAACAGTGATGATGCCCGCATAACCGAATTGCAAACCTATCCCGACATCAAAAACTATTTCTCGGTACTATCGGGCAAGGTTACTACCTGTATACAGGTGGCATTAGAAATTAAACACATATTGCAGGGCAAACAAAAATTAAAAAGAGCGAAAATATGAAACTTCACTTGGGCTCGGGTAAAAACATAAAGGAAGGTTATATCAATATTGATAAATATGTTGATTATCCGGGGGTAGAAAAATACGACATATTTAATTTGCCTTTTGATGACAATAGTGCAGATGAAATATTATCTGAACACCTGGTTGAACACGTAGGTTTTAAAGATGAGGAGCGTTTTTGGCGCGAGTGCGCACGGGTATTAAAACCAGGAGGTAGATTGATAACCGAAACACCCGATTTTGAATGGCTGTGCAAACAATTTACACAAGCCGAAGACTCGTTTAAGGAGTTTTATAAGGTAGGTGCAATTGACCATTACTTTGGTAACGGACGCAGTATTGACCAACGCTGGGGAATGATTACTACGCATTTTTTTGGCAATCAAAACGGCGAAGGCCAGTTTCACTATAATGCTTATACCCGTCAAAAACTAACAAGGATAGCTGAAATGATGGAATTTACGAGTTGCAGTGTAACTGAAATATTTAACAAGGGCGCCCAGGCCATTGTAGCCATCATGATTAAGTAAATGGAAGAAAGTATCCTGCTTTTTGGAGGTAATAGTTTTTTAGCAAATGCTTTTATTGAAAAATACAACCAGGAATACGCTATACAAAAAGTTTACAGGAGCGACGCAAATCAACAGTTTAATTTTGATTTTGAAACTGATGATATTGAATCGATAGTTACCAAATTAACCTCCCGCTACAAGGCAGTTTTATTTTTCCAGGGTTTAAATCCATCAATTGGCATAAATGATATTACGGCCGGTCATTTTATCCGGATGTTAAAAATTAATTTGATAACCCCTGCTTTGTTAATTAAACGCCTGGCCAATCAATTAAGTGACGGCGCACTGGTATTATTCATATCATCGGTAGCTAAAAAAAAGGGGAGCTATGACCCGGCTTATGCCAGCGCCAAAGCCGGCCTTACCGGTTTAATGCATAGCCTGGCTAATGCATACCCACAACTGCGCTTTAATATTATATCATTGGGATTAGTTGAAAACTCGCCTGTGTTTAATAATATGACGCCCGACTTTAGGCAAAAACACGCGGACAGGATGATCAATAACGAGTTTATTAAAGCAAGTGATGTAATTATCGCAATTGCGGATCTGATAAATAACAACACGGTTAACCGGACTGATATTGAAATTGATGGCGGATATCAATAAACAACCTTTAGTAACGGTTGGTATTTGTTGCTATAATCGCGAGGCCGGCTTTAAAGAAACGTTAAAGTGTATGATTAACCAGTCATACAAAAATCTGGAGATCATTATTTCCCAGGACTATAACGAAACACTGGATTTCGCACCGATTGTCAATAATGAAAATGATAACCGGGTTACCTTTTATAAACAGCCCAAGCGCTTATCCATGTATAACAATTTCGGTTTTTTGCTTGAAAAAGCAAATGGTGATTATTTTATGTGGGCGGCCGACGATGACTGGTGGGCACCTGACTTTATTGAAAAAATCATGGGGCGGCTGTTGACCAATCCAGGCTCGGTAATGGGGTTTTGCGATTTTATGGAGGTTGATGAATCAAATAACCGGATGCCCATATATCCACAGCACTTGCCTTTATTACAGGAGTTTGTTAGTACGAATAGCCTAAAACGCGCAAAAAGCTACATTAATCAATTTGAAGGTTTTGGCAAAGCCAACCTATTTTACGCCATATTTAAAACTGAAGCGTTAAGAACCCCTGAAGTTTTTGGGATTTTGAAAAAAGGGGATTTACCCGGCGATATGTTAATTAACCTGTCGGTGTTATTAAAAGGTGAAATAGTTATAGTGCCTGAGCTATTGCGCACCTGCACATTTACACCAGTTAAGGATTATTTCCAGGAGTTATATCAACCTGAAATGAAAAACCTGCTCATTGTCCGGGTGAATTTTGGAGGGATTAAGTATCTCCAAAAAAAATGGAGCAATTACCTGTATAGCCATTTTAAAATCATCGGTCAATCAAGATTAGGCTGGTTAAAAAAGTTAAGCCTGCACACAACAGTTTTAAAAAGGATACTCCTTTTTTATTATGATACTATTTGTGATCATGTTTACCTGAGAGGATATAACATCTTCGATAAAATAAAAAGACAAAACAGGCTTAGCTAAATGGCGGGAACCAACTATTTAAAAAGGATAATAAAAAGACTAATTGCAAAATTAGGACATGATGCCCCGGCGCAACAATTAAACTATACTTTACAAAGCAGCACAGTGGGAGTTTGGTGTAAAATCGGGCAAAATAGCTTTTTATACAACACCCACATTGGCGACTATACCTTCCTGTCCCAAAACGTCACCATCATGAACACCCGCATAGGCAAGTTTTGCTCTATTGCGCAGGGTGCAGCCATTTGCCTGGGTAAACACCCATCCTCAACATTTGTCAGCACACATCCTGCGTTTTTCTCTACCCATAAACAAAACGGCATGACGTTTGCCGACCAAAATTACTTTGATGAAATGGGTAAAACCACCATTGGCAATGATGTTTGGATAGGTGTTAACGCCATTATTATGGACGATGTGACAATTGGGGACGGTGCCATTATTGGCGCCGGCGCGGTGGTAACTAAAGATGTACCTCCTTATGCCATTGTGGTTGGCTCACCGGCGAAAGTGATCAGGCACAGGTTTGAAAAAGAAGAGATTGATTTTTTATTAACCTTTAAATGGTGGGATAAAGATGAGGACTGGCTCAAAGCCCATTTTAAAGACCTGCACAATATCAAATCATTTGTTAAAAAACACGCTTGATCATCGTAAAATTACAAGGCGGCCTGGGTAATCAAATGTTTCAATACGCTTTTGGGCTTTCACGTTCGGCAGCGTTAAATAGTACATTATACCTTGATCTTTCGTTTTTCGCATCGCAACAAACTGGCTCTGACGTAACTTATCGTGAGTATGAGTTAGGCTTATTTTCGGATAAGATCCAGATAGCTAACAACGAAATTATCAAAAGCTTTACTAATCCTAATCGCTGGCAAAAGGTATTAACTAAGTTGGGCACCACAAAAAAACAAGTTTACCGGGAGTATTCGTTAAAGGTAGATCGGGAGGTCTTCAACCTCTCCCCTCCTGTTTACTTTGATGGCTATTGGCAAAGCGATGATTATTTCAAAAGCCACGAAAGATTAATAAGAGAGGCCTTTGAATTTAGGAAACCACTAAACAGCCAGTCTCAAAATATTGCAGATACACTAAACTCACAGCAAAATACAGTTAGCATTCATATCCGTCGGGGCGATTATGCAAGTTCGGCAAGGACTAACGAACTACACGGTACTTGTTCGGTAAGCTATTACCGGCAGGCTGTTGGCACTATCAAATCCAGACTCACCGATCCTCATTTTTATTTTTTTTCGGATGAGCCTAATTGGGTAAAGGATAATTTAATAGCCGATTTGGAAAACTATTACATAGTTCAGCACAACACCGGTGCCGATAGCTGGCAGGATATGGCCCTGATGAGTCAATGCCAGCACCACATTATTGCCAACAGCAGTTTTAGCTGGTGGGGTGCCTGGTTAAATCCTGATAAGGAAAAAATAGTTATAGCCCCGCAAAACTGGTTCAATGCAAAAACCGATTATTTTAATGATGCGGATATCATACCCAAAAACTGGATCAAAATAGCCAATGCCTGAACCGCTGATCTCCATTATTATGCCGGCCTATAACGCGGCGCAGTATCTGGAGGAATCTATTCAATCGGTTATTGACCAAAGTTATACTAACTGGGAGTTGATCATCATCAACGACGGATCAACAGACGGCACGGAAGCTATCGCTAACAAATACACTTTGGCCGATACCCGGATAAAGCTGATTAACCAATCAAACCAAAAGCTGAGCGCGGCACGAAACACAGGTATAAAAATCGCCACGGGGCAATGGATAGCTTTTTTAGACGCCGACGACCTGTGGATACCCGAAAAGTTAGCCAGGCAAGTTAAAACGATGGAGGAATACCCGGATGCAGGTGTAGTTTTTACCGGCGGTTATACTTTTACCAATAACGATATCAACGACAGTTTACCATACCAAACCATCTCAGGCTTTTATAGCGGTGCCGAAATGTACAAATTATTATACCAGGGCAATTGCATTCCAGTGTTATCGGTATTAGTTAAAAAGCCTTGCTTGGATATGGTCGGGTTGCAGGATGAAACCTTAATGGCTTGCGAGGATTGGGACCACTGGCTAAGGCTCGCCGCTAAAAATGTTGGCTTTTATGGGATGCCTGATAAACTATTTTATTACCGCAGGCATACAAGCAATATGTCTAATGATCCTCACTTAATGTCTTTTTCAAAAGCGTACGTCTTACTCAAAAACTTCAGGGCAGCGTTTTTTACCCCGGCAGAAATAACAAAATTGAAAAACTTTGTTCAAGTTACTATTTGCCAGCTGATTAAAGCAGGTAAAATTAAGGAGGCTTTGTATTTAAACAGCAAAAACACGATTATTACAAAAGACGCCTCCGGCAACCTGATCGGTTTTTTAATGAACAAGTTAAAAGGGCAGTCATATTATTTAGTGCGCCTGATTTTTAAAGTGGATAAGATATTATCTAAACCCGTTCAGCAATGAAAACATGGTTAAATAATTGCCTGGCTAAAATAGTGAACAGACTGCTTTTACTGCATGAAAAACACAGACTGAACATCATTTACAAAAACCCCAATATCACCGGTACCGAAGGGTTAAGGATAGAGGAATACTTTACGGCCAACCTCCCTGCAGGCAACTTCAGCATTAAGTTTGGCCCGTACGTTTACATTAAAAAGTATTGCCACATTTTGCTTTTCGACGGGGCCGAATTAACGATTGATACGAATGTATTTATCAATAACTATTGCTCTATTAACTGCCTGGAGAAAATACACATCGGCGAAAACACCATGTTTGGCGAAGGCGTAAAAATATACGACCATAACCATGCCCACAGTTATATCAACGGAAAACTTACTGTTGAAAAAGCAGATTTCAATACCGCGCCAATAATTGTTGGCGCTAACTGCTGGATAGGCAGCAACGTAACCATATTAAAGGGTGTTACCATTGGCGACAACGTAATTATTGGCGCCAATAATCTCATCTATCAATCTATCCCGGCTAATACTATTGTAAAAGCAAAAAGCGAGTATACTATAGTACCACAACCATAATTTGGCAAACGCCCCAAACAAAGTATTATTTATCAGTCACGAAGCTTCACGCAGCGGCGCCCCGATAGTGCTATTGCATTTACTGCGCTGGATAAAGGCCAACACCAATTTGCAGTTTGATATATTACTATTAAACGACGGCGTGTTGCGGCCCGATTTTGAGGCCATTGCTAAAACTTACATAGCAGAAGATCTCTTTAACGAGCATAGCGTTATCAACAGGCTTAAAAAGAAGTTTTTCAATTTATCGGCCGATAAAGTAAAAGGGGTAACAGACCGGCTTGCGCATAACAAATATCACCTTGTTTATGGCAACACGGTTGTAAGCCTGCCCTGGCTAAACCGGTTCAGGCAGGATCATCAGGTAAAAACAATTTGCTGTATCCATGAACTATCGTACGCGTTAAATTATTGTTTCAGCAAAGTATATCTTACCCAAAACCTGCCATTGGTTGATAAAACTATAGCGGTTTCAAACGCGGTAAAAACCAATCTGATCCATAACTATGGTTTAAGCGAGCATCAAATTGAACTGCAATATGAGTTTATAGATACTCATGTAACCGTAGGCACCGTTCCACCATTGCCCATCGGGGCCGGCGAGTTTATAATAGGCACCGGCGGCACCCCCGAATGGCGAAAAGGCGCCGACCTGCTTATCCCTCTTGCCTTAAAATTGACAGAACGCTACCCTGATTTAAAATTCAAAATTGCCTGGCTGGGTGCCGATGAAGAAAACACCTATGTGAAAAACCTGATTTACGATGCCGGAAAATGCGGCATCCGCGATCAATTGATCTTTATCAAACCAAATGATAGCCCCCTGGATACCATCAGTCAGTTTGATGTTTTTGTATTGCTATCGCGCGAAGATCCTTTTCCATTGATAGCGCTGGAAGCCGCTTTTTTACAAAAACCCATCATCGCGTTTGAAAACAGCGGCGGGATCCCCGAACTGATTAATCAAGGGGCCGGGCTGCTTGCACCATACCTGGATATCGGCCAGATGGCCGACTGCATTTACCGGCTGTATCATGATAAAATACTGAGGGATAAAACCGGGGCAAAAGGAAAAGAATTGATACTGACCAAATACAATTCTGATGTTATCCCACCTGATATTTATGCGATTATAAATAAGTTGATGGCATGATATCTATCATTATTTGTTCGCGCTCCGCAGTGTTAAACCAGGAATTAGCCCATAATATCAAGCAAACCATTGGTGTAGAACATGAGGTGATCCTGATAGATAATTCCGCCAACCAGTATGGCATTTGCGAAGCTTATAATCTTGGCGTAAAACACAGCAAGCACCCTATACTATGCTTTATGCACGATGATATTTCCTATCATACCCAAAACTGGGGCCAAAATGTGATAGCCCATTTCGGGGATGAGCAGGTAGCGGCAGTCGGTGTGGCAGGCACGCCTTACTGCGCTTTTATGCCCGGGCCATGGTGGGGGAACGGTATACAATACCAACACTTGCTGCAAGCCGATAAAAACAACCCGGCGGCTTTAAAATCAAACGCTGATGGCATTGCAAAACGGGAAGCTGTTATATTAGATGGGGTTTGGCTCTGCATTAAAAAGCAGGCGTTCGATCAAATCAGTTTTGATGCGTTTACTTTTAAAGGCTTTCATTTTTACGATGCGGATATCTGCATGCAGTTGCATCAATCAGGCGGCAAAGTATACTGTATTAATGATGTACTGATCAGCCATGCCTCATTAGGCGAAGTAAACACTACCTGGATAGAAAATGCTTTAACATTTCATCGCAAGTGGGAAAAGCATCTGCCGGCCACCTGCCTCAACCTAAGTAATACCCAAATGGGGCATCTGGAATATAAAACCCTCAATAGCTTTATTTGGGCCTGCGCGGCAAATAAATATACCAACAAGCAAATTTATGCCCTGGCTTTAAAGTACCTGGCGCGTTTTAAAAAAGGTTATCTGTTTTATAAAACACCGGGATATTTCATCAAGTTTGGGTTTAAATATTTGTTTAAAAAAGGCGCTCCTTTTTATAATTTTAATTAATGACCGCAAAGAAACACATTGACATTATCATACTCAGCTATGCTAAAAACGACCATTTAAAAGGGCTGACCATACAAACTATCGAAACCCTTTTAGCTTCCGAAGATCCGAAAGCGGTCCATTTTAATGTAGTGGTAATAGAATCGGAAAAAACACTGCAGCCCTATCAGTTTCCAAACTCAACTACTATTTACCCGCAGGAAAAATTCGGTTTTCATAAATATCTCAACATCGGGATTAAAAAAACCAATAACCCATACGTTTGCCTTTGCAATAACGATCTGATATTTCATAAAGGCTGGGCCACCGAAATATTAAAAGCGATGAATAACGATCCCTTGATGCTAAGTGCGGTACCCTATTGCCCCAACTTTCACAAAAAGGAGGGCTTTGCCGAGGGCGCACCGCCATTTGAAGGTTACTTTGGCGTTTTAATTGGCTGGTGCATTTTTGTTAAGCGGGAAATTTTTGATGTGATTGGCTTACTGGATGAAAAGTTTACATTTTGGTATTGCGATTATGATTATTCAAATACCTTAGAAAAATATAAAGTAAAAAACTGCCTGATCTCCACCTCTATTGTAACCCATTTAGGCAGCGAATCGCTTAAAACCGTTGATAAAAAAGCTTTTCAGCGATTAACCCAGATACCCCGGTTTTACTTTAGTTATAAGTGGCACCACCGCTCTTATTTAAAGTTTATGGCCCAAACTACCCTGTTTAAACTTCAGATGCTGTTGGGTATGGCATAAGGATAATTTCAATATAAAGCACCTCGTTTTTGCCTCCGGTTTTCGATCATAACTATTCGGTAATAACCATAGCCACCAATAAGCTAAGCTATGTTCAGTTTGCCCTTAATTGCGCGCAATCGGTACTGCTGCATAACGATATCGACATTTATATCATATCCAATTTAACTTTCCCGGTCCCCGATCCATTACAAAAAAGGGTTAAAATAGTTAAGGCTACGGAAGAACATGCCGCATTAGGTATAGGCATTAAGCTTTATTTAGATCAATACCTGCAAACCGAAAACACATTGTTCATCGATTCGGATTGTTTATGTTATGATAGTCTGGAACCTGTATTTAGTGCATTTAACGGAAAAGATGTTTCGGTGGTTGGCACCATAGTTAATGCAGCCGAATGGTGCGGCCCTGACGACGCCGTGGTTATTGAAAACGCGTTTGGAATAAAAAAGCTCCCAAGGTTTAACGGCGGCATCTACTTTATAGCCAAAACTGCCATTGCAGAGAACGTCTTTAATTTTGCGAGGGATTTGGCCCCGCAATATGATCAGATGGGCTTTAGCCGGCTAAAAAACAAATGGATCAACGAAGAGATCCTGATCGCCATAGCGATGATGGTGTATCACCAAACACCTATAACTGATAACGGGACTTTCATGACGGATCTATACACAGACCACCATCCGGCTGTATTAAATGTATTGAAAGGATCAAGGCAATTAAACAACCCGCAACCGGGTGAATTATATCACCGCCCCTGGTATCCCATTGGCAGTTATTCGCCTGTTATCCTCCATTTCGGCGGTAATAATTTATACGCATTCCCTTACATCACTCAATATGCTTTGCTCAAATTAAAAGCACTTAAGTTCGGTAATAGCTTAAGTTCTATATTGAGTGGCCTGTTTTTAAAGCTCCCCTATCAATTATACCGCAATGGGAAAAAGATCATAAACCAGTCAACTGAATGAGCGCTTTCACCCTTTCCTACATCATTGCTACCCGCAACCGTCTCCCTTTTCTGAAGATCACTTTAGAAAAACTGATGGGCGCATTGCAGCCTGACGAGGAGATTGTAGTGGTTGATGGCAACAGTACCGATGGTGCCAAAGAATACCTGCAGCAATTGTTTGAGCAAGGCAAGATCCACCAATTGGTTTCGGAACCCGACCACAACCAGGCACACGGCTGGAACAAGGCCATGCTTATGGCTAAGGGCACCATCATCAAAAAAATAATAGATGATGACGTGCATCATTATACAGCCATCCGCAAATGCCGGGATTATATGTTAAATAATCCGCAGATTGATATCTGTATTTCCAATTGTCTGTCCACAGCGCTTTTATCGCCTCAGAATATTACTGAAGCTAACCGGTTTGATCAGTATAAAAAATGGAAAGCCGGCATGGTAAATTGTTTTACGTTTAGCGATATCTCCATGCTGATCAGGAAAAGCGCGTTAAGCTACCTGGGGTTGTACGACACGCAATTTGCAATGATGGATTGGGAATACGCGCTGCGCTGCTCCTATTTAAAAGCGGACATTGTTTATTATACCGGCTATAATTCGCTTAGCGTGGATACCCCGGGTAATGTCACATCCAAGACAGATGACGCTAAATTGAAGGCAGAAGGGCGCATAGGCCAGCTAAAATATGACTACGAAGGCGATAGGTCTGATATCTCGTTTTACTCGGAAATGAAGATCGCTATAGGTAAGATCATCTTCCGTAAACGGGGCAGTCCATCGGCAGAAACGCCCGGTTTGGAAACGATCCCCCCGGAAGAATTAAGCAAAATATATTACCAGCTGTATCAGTACCTGGAGAATTATAGCCGGGCAACTGATGCAGCATTTATTGAGCAGTGAAAAAAAAGATCAGGATTAAATTTCAAAACGGCATAACCTACCAAATGGCCCTTAACGAAGTGCTGAATGTGGTAGCCGATACATTTGATTTTGAAGAAAGCGACCAGCCCGATTATATTTTCTTTGCGCCTTATGGTAATGATATCCCTGTACCGGGGCCTTATGTCCGCATTGGCTATTTTTGTGAGAATATTACACCCGACCTGACTTGCTGCGAATGGGCTTTTGGCATTCCGCCGGAGCAGCAGGTTAACGATCCTAAATACAAACGGATACAATGGCATAATCTAAACCCCGAAGACCTGGTAAAAAAAGACTGGGATGCTGAAGCTATCCTGGCTTCAAAAACCGGGTTCTGTAATTTCCTGTATTCGCACCGGGTGCCTTACCGCGAA
The DNA here is from genome assembly GCF_059418485.1 of Mucilaginibacter sp. GW821-FHT07H05. Classification (NCBI taxonomy): domain Bacteria; kingdom Pseudomonadati; phylum Bacteroidota; class Sphingobacteriia; order Sphingobacteriales; family Sphingobacteriaceae; genus Mucilaginibacter; species Mucilaginibacter sp. GW821-FHT07H05. Next base: position 107,627 of record NZ_JBWKPY010000001.1, on the reverse strand, counting down.
GAATTTTTCAGGCAGCTATCCAAATATAAAAAAATAGACGCGCCGGGCAAAAGCATGAATAATATACCTCCCATAGATAGCCGGCCCGGAGATGATAAGTGGGATATCAAACACCGGTTTCTTTCGCAGTATAAGTTTACCATCGCTTTTGAAAATTACGTTTACCCGGGTTATCAAACCGAAAAACTGTACGATGCCATGCTTTGCCAAAGTATCCCCATTTACTGCGGCGACCCTGACATCGGCACGATATTTAACACCAAAAGTTTCCTGAACGCTCCCGATTATATTAACACCAATAATTCACCGCTTGTACAATTTCTGGAAAGGCGGTCGCAATCTAATTTTACCGATATCCGGCCCATGTATTACAAATCGCCGAAAGACCGTATTCAGCGTAAGCTAAAATCAATTGGGAAAGTATATAAAATGAAACTGCAGTTTAATAAGCTGGATTTTAGCCCCTTAATAGACCAGGTAATTGCACTGGATAAAGATCCGGATAAATATATGACCATGCTTAAACAGCCCTGGTTTAATAACAATACCGTTCCGCCCGGTACCTCATTAAGAGATCGCTGGATAGAGATATTTAATTCGGGAAGATAAATGATAGCCCCTTTAGTTTCCATTATCATCCCTGTTTATAATGCCGAAGCCTACCTTGCGCAAACCATACAATCGGCCTTGGATCAAACCTGGCCGAATAAGGAGATCCTTATGATTAACGATGGCTCTACCGATAATTCATTGGCCATAATCCGGCAATTCGATAGTGACATCATTAAAATATATTCGCAGGAAAACCAGGGGGCCAGTGTGGCCCGCAACTATGGGTTAAAGCAGGCGCAGGGCGAGTATATTCAGTTTTTGGATGCGGATGACCTGTTAAGCCCCGATAAAATTAAGACGCAGATGGAGGTTTTGATGGATTTCCCCGGTTATGTTGGCTTGTGTGGCACCATTCATTTCCAGGATGGTACCGATCCCCTGTCCTATCCCTTGCAACACGAGTGGGTATCAGCAGGATCGGATGATCCGGTTGATTTTTTAATAAAACTATATGGCGGGGCGATGATAGGGCCCGAATATGGCGGGATGGTACAACCCAATGCCTGGTTAACGCCCAAAGCATTAATTGACAAAGCCGGCCCGTGGAACGAAATGCGTAGTCCAGACGATGACGGCGAATTTTTTTGCCGGGTGATACTTGCCTCAAAAGGCATTAAATATGCTCATAACGCTGTCAACTACTATCGCAAGTTCACCACATTAAATAGCTGGAGTGCGCAGCGAAGCCACCAATCGTGCAGTAATATATTGCAGGCAACTAAATTAAAAGCACAGCATTTGCAGAACAGGAAAGGCGACCCAAGGTTGAAAAATGTACTGGGCCGCTTGTTTTGGGAAAATGCGTACAGTTTTTACCCCTATTATACAGACCTGGCAGCCGATGCGCAAAAAAACGCGGAAACGTTAGCGCCTCATTTTAAGTTCAATCCCTATCAAAAGGGATTAAACCATGCGTTGGCCCGGGCCTTCGGCTGGAAAACGGTGAAATACCTGCAATACCTCAAGCAAAAGATCAGTTGAAACATACAGTTAAACGATTGCTACATTATGTCAACCCATAAGGCCGTTACTTTAGTCATTTTCACCTGCAAGGGGCGCGAACACCTGCTTCAAAAATCTTATGCTTCATTTAAAAAAGCCTGTAGTTTTGAATTCAGTAAAATAATACTGGCTATTGACGGGCAGATTGACCCGACCATTATCGTTCAGATAAACCCTGATGTTATTATCCAGCACACTGAAAGGCGCGGTTATGTAAACAGCATAGCCAAAGCCTTAAAGCTGATTGACACGCCCTATTTTTTTTGGCTGGAAGACGACTGGGCATTTCATCAGCAAGTAGATATAGCCCTGATGATGGACTACCTGGAAAACAATAAAAACTGGGCCGAAATACTATTAAGTCAGTATGGCCCGTTAAAGCCCGAATTTAAAACACAACCATTAGGCAACCATTTATACAAGGCGCCTTTCGGCTTTTCGGCCAATCCCTGCCTGTGCCATACACATCATATCCGCGAAGCGTTTAACTTGCTGGAAACATCACCCAAAGGTGATAAACTGGGCGAGGATGGTTTTGAAAACTTCCTGACGAAAACCTTTGAGGAAAAAAATATCACCTGTGCTATTCTCGACCCGGTTGACGGTTTAGGTATAACGCACGAAGGTTATCTGGAAAGTACCCCCCGCAATTGGCACATGACCAATTCTATGGAAGCAAAAACTAAAGCGCATTTATTAACCATACCGGTGCCCACCTTTGCGCGTAGGGTTTATATGATGGTTAAGCTTTTTGCAACGTTTTGCCGGCTGTCTGCAACCCAGTTAACCAGTAACAAGGTGTATGAATATTGTTTCCGCATCATTTCGTCTGCAAAAACCTTAAAAAAGGATGACTGAGCAGCGATACGTTTTAACTATAGCCACCGGCAAAAAGCTATACCTGGATATGGCGGTTAACCTGGCCCGTTCTTTTTTTTTATGGCACAAGGATAATAGCATCATTTTTCAGCTGGTTACAGATCAGCAACAGCATATTCCGGCTGACATCCTATCAAAAATTGAGGTTATTGATATCAAACCGGGCGCATTGGGCGAAGGGTTTTCGCCTAAACTGCATTTGGATAAACTGGCTGATAAAGGTCAAACCTTGTTTATTGATAGCGATTGCCTGATATATGGTAACCTCGGCTTTGTGTTTGAACAATTTAAGGGGCATGCCGTATCGGTAGCCGGTGCTTATATCTCAAAAGGCGAATGGTTTGGCAGTATCGAACACGTTTGCAAACAATTTAACATCCAGCATTTGCCAAAATTTAACGGCGGCATCTATTATTTAGAAAATGGCGAAGTTGCGGCTAAAGTATACCAAACCGCCCGTGAGTTAGAAAAGCGGTACGATGAAATAGGTTTTGTGCGATTGCGGAACCGGCCCAACGATGAAGTTTTAATGGCTTTAGCTATGGAGTTGAACGGCCAAAAACCTATTCCTGATGATGGCAGCATATTAGCCGAGTTTGTCAATTTCCAATCGGGCATAAAGTCTGATCTGTTAAACGGAATAGCCGAACTTTATAATCATCCTGAACACCCCTTATACCAATCCAACTGGCATTTAATCATTGCCAGGCCGGCGATAGTCCACTTTTTGGGCTATCATAACCAGGTGATGCCATACATTAAAGAAGCGAATCTGCTGAAGCATCTCTACGAGGGTAAACGATCAAAAAACACAGCGGCATTACTTACCTACTGGCAAGTCACTTTACCATTTAAAACCCTTGCTTATTTAAAAGGAAAATTAAGGCCGCTATACCGTTTACTGTTTGGTACCCGCGAAATAAAAAAATCGGAAAGGGTGGTTGACTGACATGGATGTAAGCATTATTATCGCCACCTATAACCGTTTATGGAGTTTGCCCAAAGCTGTAAATAGTTGCTTTGATACGGCATTAAACATCGAGGTAATAGTTGTTGACGATGGCAGTACCGATGGCACCTGGGAATGGCTTACAACGCAGGATAACGTGACGGGCATCCGTCAGGATAACCGGGGGAAAGATTGGGCGGTAAATAAAGGCTTCGAGGCTGCAAAAGGGAAATATATCCGCTTTTTAGATTCGGATGATTGGCTGCTGCCCAACTCAACCGATGAGTTATTTAGCGCGGCAGAGCACCATGAACTGGATATTACTTGTGCCGGGTACCAGGTTTTTAACGAGGATGAGACTTTCTTAAAAGAAATAACCTGGACGGTATGCGACGATTTTTTAGCCCAGCAGCTGGGTGAATGCGATTCATCGCACTATAGCGCCTACCTGTTTAAAAAAGACTTTATAAAAGATATCCCCCATCGCCAGGAATATGGTGCTTATGACGATCGTAAATTTATCATTGAAGCGGCCATACAGCAACCTAAAACAGGATATATAACCCATCCTGCTTTTGCGCACCGGGAACATAACAAGGGCCGGTTGCAGCAAAGCACGGGTTTGCAGGCAAGCGCCAACCATTTGGCCTTACTAAATATCTATAAAGAAAGCTTTGATGAATTAGCTAACAAAGGGGCGTTAACACAAAGGCATAAAAACGCGGCTTGCAACACCCTATGGCACCTGGCACACTGGATAGCTAAAACCGATATGGTTAAAGGCCGGGATACTTACAAATGGGTTTACCAACTAAATCCCGCTTTCCGGCCCACTGAAAACTTAACCATAGCGCGCTTATATCAAGCTATTGGCTTTGTAAACACCGAGAAACTATTACGATTACGGCGCGCATTTAAATAATATATCGATTAAAGCTTTAAACCTCTTTTACGAAGAACCCGATCCCGACCGCTGGCTGCCTTATGACCGTTATCCGCGTAAACTGATTAGACGGATAGTGCGAGGCAAAGCCAAACCCGGCGGAGTGATGATGGTGGCGCTTAACTTAATGAAGGGGCTGGATAGCCTGCATATCCCCTACCGGTTTAACGATTATAAATACATCAGTCAACATCCTGATGAAACGGCCTGCATTATTGGGAAACCTCACTTGCTGTTCAAAAAGAAATGGAAAAACCCTATTGTTTTTGGGGCCGGCATTTTCTCGCACCCATCTGATGAGCCAGATCTGTTAGCCCGTTGCCCAACTATCAAACGCATACTGGTCCCTGGTCCCTGGATGGTGGAGATGTTCAGGCCACTCTACGGCGATATGGTTTCGGCGTGGCCCACAGGTATTGATACCGAACAATGGTCGCCCGATGGTGAGCAAAAGGATAAGCCCTTCGATTTTTTGATATATGATAAGATCCGCTGGGAGCGGGATCAATATGTACCCAGCATACTGCAGCCTATCCTGGATATCTTATCCAAACATCAACTTAAATACACCGTGCTAAAATATGGCACATACGCCCCGGCCGATCTAAAAGCCGCGCTCGGTCAAGCGAAAGCTGCCATTTTTTTATGTGAGCACGAAACGCAGGGATTAGCCTATCAGCAAATACTGGCTACTGATACACCCATACTTGCCTGGGACCGCGGCGGGTACTGGCAGGACCCATCGTATTATCCCCGCATCCAATTTGGCCCGGTAAGCTCTGTTCCGTATTGGAGCGATGGCTGCGGACTTAAATTTGCATCCATACCAGATTTCGAGATGAAGCTAAACGAGTTTTTAAAGCTATATCAAACAGGAGTATTTAAACCGAGGGAGTATATCCTGGAAAACCTGACACTTGAAAAGTGCGCGGCCAATTATGTAAACATCGTGCAATCAACCCAACTTAAATGAGGATATTACTGATCATGGATCCCGGCATACCGGTACCGCCTCAGCTTTATGGCGGGCACGAACGTTTGGTATATCTTTTTGCAGAAGAGTATCAAAGACTGGGACATGAAGTAACGCTGCTTGCCGGGCCCGATTCCTATTGCAGCGGCAAAACAGTAACTTTTGGCATCAACTCGCTTGAGCGGTCTGGTTTACAAAAGCTTAAGGAAATGCTTTTTGTGTGGAAATATCTTTATCAGCGGCATTCGGATTTTGATCTCATCCACAATTTCGGGCGTTTGCTATATCTGCTGCCTGTTTTAAACAAAAGGGTTAACAAAATCATGACCTACGGGCGTAAAGTAACACCATCGGGGATAAAAAGGATAACCGCCCTTCCTCATCAAAACCTGATATTTACGGCCTGCAGCAATTATTGTGTAAGTACCGGTAACGTAGCCGGCAAGTGGGCAACCGTTTATAATACGATCGATTTTTCAAGCTATACCCTAAACCCTAAATTTGATGAGCACGCCCCCTTAATGTTTTTGGGTAGATTAGATAGCATAAAAGGCGTACATTTAGCCATACAAGCTGCTAAGGCAAGCCACCACCAATTAATTATTGCCGGCAATATCTCTCATACAGCCGATAATTTGCATTATTATAAAACAGAGGTAGAGCCGTATATTGATAACGAACAAATAAAATACGTAGGCGCGTTAAATGATACCGATAAGAACAGGTACCTGCGACAAGCCAAAGCCCTGCTATTCCCCATACAATGGGATGAACCATTTGGTATGGTAATGATAGAAGCCATGGCCTGCGGTACGCCCGTTATCGCCTTTAACCGCGGGTCGGTGCCCGAAGTGGTTAGGGATGGCGTTAATGGATATATCGTTAATAACCTGCAGGAAATGATAGCATCGGTAAACCGCATCAGCCAGATAGACAGGGCCGACTGCTGTAAATCGGCATACGATAATTATAACGTAACCCTGATTGCGAAAAACTACCTTAACCTGTTTAACCCATGAGTTTAAAGCTTAAAATAGGGCAACTGATCAGTTATATAATTGATAGCCTTACCCGTTTAAATATAAAATCTGTTTCGTTTTTACCCAACGGCAGATTGGTTGTGCTTGATTTAAAAAGGGCCGGGATTAACCTGCAAACTATTTTTGATGTAGGCGCCAATGTTGGGCAAACGGCAACTGCATTAAATAAGCATTTCCCTAAAGCCAGCATTTACTGTTTTGAACCAGTAGCTGATGTGTACCGGGAAATGGTAAAAAACACGGCAAAGCATCTGCAAATTACCTGTATCAACAAAGCTTTAGGCGGTGCAAAAGGCGAAAGTAAGATCTACAAATCGGCCAATTACAGCGGGATCTCTTCTATCAACGGACGGGGCGTTAAAGATTTTTCGCAGGAAGAGGTGATCTGTGTTGATACCGGTTTAAATATTTGCAAAGAATACCAGGTAACTGATATTGATATGCTGAAAATAGATACGGAAGGCTACGAGATAGAAGTACTGAAAGGCTTTGAGCCGATGCTGAAAAACCATATTAAAATGATCTATATTGAAGTTGGTTTCGATCCTGCTGACCCGTGCAAAACCTATATATCAGATCTGCTGACTTACTTGCGCGCTTACAATTTTATCCCCTCCAGTTTGTATGACTCGTATAGATTAGGGCGCGGTAAACTCAAGTTGAACCATAGCGATATGCTGCTGATCAATACCAACCTGATTGAGCTATAAAATACTGATCGTTTCATCCGGCCAGCCATCCTTAAACCCGCGTTTGGTGAAGGAGGCCGATACCCTTAGCGAATACGGCTATGCCGTTACGGTATTATATGCCTACTGGAATGCCTGGGGGACTGAACTGGATAAAGAACTGTTAAGCACTAAAAAATGGAATGCTATCCGGGTCGGTGGCGATCCTGTGCACCAGCCGGTTACCTATTTCATCAGCAGGCTTATTTATAAAGCCGCCAGGTTGTTTACCCAAAAAACCGGCTCCATGCTGTTTGCAGATATAGCTATCGCACGCAGCAGTTTTTTCCTCATCCGCGAAGCAAAAAAACATGATGCCGATCTGTATACCGGGCACAATTTGGGGGCACTGCCTGCTATAGTTAAGGCTGCAAAAAAACATAACAAATTATGCGCGTTTGATGCCGAAGATTTCCACCGGAACGAGGTTACTGATGATGCGGACAACATGCACGTAAAACTAACCACCTGTATTGAAGACCGCTATATTCCCCATCTGCAATACTTAACCGCAAGCAGTCCGCTGATCAGGGAAAAATACCAGCAGCTTTACCCGCAGATAACAACGGAAACCATCCTCAACACCTTTTCAAAAAATCAGGGTGTTAAGATCCCACAGGCTGGCACTGATGGTGCGGTCAGGCTCTTCTGGTTTTCACAAACTATTGGCAATAACCGCGGGCTGGAAGATGTAATTGGCGCTATGATCATATTAAAAGGGCTTCCGCTGGAACTGCACCTTTTAGGGCATCTGCCAAACGGTCCGCAAAAAGATCATCTGATGGGTTTGATAGCCATAGCCGGTGTGCACAAGCGTGTGTTTTTTTACGATCCGTTACCGCCTGATGAATTAGCGGCCTTTGCATCGCGGTTTGATATTGGTTTAGCTTTAGAACCCGGATTTTGCATCAATAATAACCTGGCCTTAAGCAATAAAATATTCACTTATTTGCAAGCCGGTTTAAGTGTTATAGCCAGTGATACACCGGCGCAATCACTGCTGTTAAGCGCGTATCCACAAATTGGCGCGCTATATAAAAAAGGTGACCATAAAGAGCTGGCACAAGTAATTAAACGCTGGCTAACGGACAGGCAATTATTAATCGCTTCAAAAAACGACGCTTACCAGATTGGACAAACTACCTTAAACTGGGAAAACGACGGCGGTAAATTGTTAAAACTGGTTAAAAATACATTAGGGTCAATTGAATAAAAAGCTGCTCATTATATCTCCTTATTTCCCGCCCTCAAACGCGGCGGATATGCAACGGGTACGAATGAGCTTGCCCTACTTTGCAACTTTTGGCTGGGACGCCGAAGTAGTTGTGGTTGATGAAAGATACGCGGATATAGTGAAGGACGACCTGCTGATGCAAAGCGTTCCCTCATCAATAAAAATCCATAAGGTAAAAGCGTTTAATAAAAAGCTGACTGCAAAATTTGGATTAGGCAGCATTGCCTTACGATCGTTATGGTATTACCGGCAAAAGGTTAACCGGCTGTTGAAAGACGATAAGTACGATTTGATCTACTTTTCGACCACGCAATTCCCGGTTTGTATTTTGGGGGCCTATTGGAAAAGGCGGTTTGGCATACCTTATGTGATAGATGTGCAGGACCCCTGGCATACCGATTATTATCGCGATAAGCCTAAAGATCAGCAGCCGCCTAAATACTGGTTCTCCTACCGTTTAAACAAATACCTGGAGCCTGTGGCCATCAAAAATGCGGATGGGCTGATCAGTGTATCTGCCGCTTATGTTGATGATCTGAAAGCACGTTATCCCGAGATAAAGGATCTGCCGGCAGCAACCATCACCTTCGGCGCTTTTGAGCCTGATATGGAAATTGCGGAGGAAAACATGGGCCAATTCCCCGGATTATTGGATCCAGACTTGGTTAACATCGTTTATATTGGCCGCGGCGGTGCAGATATGCATAAAGCTATAACGCCGGTATTTGAAGCAATACAAGCCGGCTTACAAAACGATCCACAATTATTTCAAAAGTTAAGGTTCTATTTTATTGGTACCAGTTATGCCCCGGCGGGTACCGGCATCTCTACTATTATGCCATTGGCTAAACAATACGGTGTTGAAGATCATATTGTGGAGATTACAGATAGGATAAGTTATTATCATACCCTAATTACCTTGCAAAAAGCCGATGCCCTGTTTATACCCGGCTCGGATAGCCCACAATACACGGCATCAAAAATTTATCCTTACCTACTAACAAAAAAACCTTTACTGGCTATCTTCCATCCGGATAGCAGTGCGGTAGAAATATTGAAAAGCTGTACCGAAAACGCCCATGTGCTAACGCTGGATGCCCCTCCTGATGAAATGGCTGATGCTTTAACCCCAATATTAGCCAATTGGGCTAATGGCCTGTTTAAACCCATTACACTCAACAGCCATATGGATAATTATACAGCTAAAAAACTAACCGGCCAACAGGCCGGATTATTTGACAAAGCCATCCAACATTTTGAAGCCGGACGTAGTAGTATTTAAACTTTGTAGTTGAAAAAACTTGTTATAATTACCACCCACCCCATACAGTATTACGCGCCGGTTTTTAAATTACTGAACCAGCGTAAGCGTATCGATATAAGGGTTTTTTATACCTGGGGCCAAACCTCCCTGCAAAAACACGACCCCGGTTTTGGCAAACAGGTGGAGTGGGATATCCCATTATTAGAGGGATATGATTATGAATGGGCAATAAATACATCACCGCGACCCGGCTCGCATCATAGCAAGGGCATTATCAATCCGGGATTAATTGCCCAGATAGGAGCTTACCAGCCCGATGCCATATTAATATTCGGCTGGAATTATCACAGCCATTTAAAGGCGATGCGGTATTTTAAAAACAAAGTGCCGGTGTATTTCAGGGGCGACTCTACCCTACTTGATGAGCAGGGAGGGTTAAAATCGTTACTGAAAACCATCTATCTGAAATGGGTTTACCGGCATATTGACCATGCTTTTTATGTCGGGACAAACAACAAGGCCTATTTTAAAAAATACGGTCTAAAGGATGAGCAGCTCAGCTTTGCCCCACATGCGGTTGATAACGAAAGGTTTGCAACATCCCGGCAGGTTGAAGTAACCGAACTGCGTAAAAACCTGGGCATCGGGATACAGGATACGGTAATTCTGTTTGCAGGTAAGTTTGAAGAGAAAAAAATGCCGCAACTGCTTTTAAACGCTTTTTTGCTGATCAATAACCAGGCGCTGCATCTGCTATTTGTTGGTAATGGCGTATTGGAAGATCAACTACGCAAACAAGCCGCTGGGCATGCCAATATTCATTTTTTAAATTTCCAAAACCAAAGCTATATGCCAGTAATATACCAGGCTTGCGATCTATTTTGCCTGCCCTCCAAAGGACCAGGCGAAACCTGGGGGCTGGCTGTTAACGAGGCAATGGCCTGTGGTAAGGCCGTGCTGGTATCTGATCAATGCGGCTGCGCTGTTGACCTGGTAACTAAAACCAACGGAATAATTTTCAAAAGCGGTGATATTGATGAAATAACATTAGGTTTAAAAAAGATAACAGCAAATACAACAGATCTAAAAGCAATGGGCAGGCAGTCGGCTTTGCTGATAAAAGAATGGGATTTTGAACATATTGCAGCCGCGATTGAAAACAAACTATTAAATGAAATTTGATTTAACCCGCCATATTTATGCCTAAGCAGGTTTCGTACGAGCGGCTTATTGCATTATACATCCCGTGGGCGCTGGCCTTGCTGTTCAAAAACGATCCGGTGTTATCTTACTACATCGCCTGGCTGGGTTCGTTTTTCATATTTTCAATAACATTAACAGGCTGGGTTAAGCCCCTGCCGGGCGATCTTTCGTTTGGCGAACAGCTCATGCGGCCCATCATTTTAGTGCAGATCATTTTTGCAGGATATATGTGCTGCACATCTATATTTTACTTTTATAATGTATTAGGGTATGATAACTTCGAGAAAATAAGCTCGTACTTTATTATTGATAAGGATAAACTTTTAATCACCGCCCAGTGCCAGCGGTTTTATTGCCTGGGGCATGCCGCCTTTGTTTCGGGGATCCTTGTATTTATGAAATACCCCGAAAAGCCAAAATTTGTATTTGAAAAGGAGCGCGCCGCGAGTTTGCTGTTTTATACGGCTATCATCAGCTTTCCGGCGTACTTTATTTTTAACAGGGTTCCCGGCCTTTCGCAGTTCTCTAATCAGTTTAGTACGTTAAGTTTCATAGCCGGTACACTGGCACTTGCTTTTGCCATACCCGAAAAAAAACCATGGAATATAATTATCTGTTTGTTGTTATACTTCTCTAATTTTTATACCGCACTGGTATCCGGTTTTAAAGAACCTATCATTATCAGCGTAATGGTATTAGGGATATTTTTATATCCTAATTATAAAAAAGTAGTATTAGCTACCTTTATTCCCCTGCTGCTTATTTTGTTCCTTTTACTACCTACTTATGCGCGTATTTTCAGAGAAAACGCCTGGAGCGGAGAAACTTCACAGGACGATGCCACACAACTCGCTTTAGATGCCGCGTTAAACAGCGATGACAGTATTGAAGATACGAACTGGAACTTTCTGGTATTCCGTTTAAGTGAGATAGATATGTTTACCAATTTCGTGGAATCTACGCCGGTCAAAATTGATTATTATGGTTTTGATTTAGTCAGGCAATCGGCTATTGTGGTGATACCGCGCATTTTGTGGCCCGGTAAACCCAGTACCGAGGAATTAGTGATGGAACGGGTATACAACGCGGGTGTTATCCGTCGCGGATCAAAAGTTTCGGCAAAGCCGGCCTATATTGTTGATGCTTATCTATCGTACGGGCAGTTGGGCGTATTTTTGGCGCTGTTTATATATGGTGCAGCAGCCCAGCTAATCTCGCAAAAAGCCGAAGAATTATTTGGCGGTTACCTGCTTGGATCGGCGCTGATCTTTTCGGGCTTGTTTCAAATATTTTGGCGGGGCCTTAGTTTTGAATTTATCCTTAATGCTGTCTTTTGGAGTTATATCACCATGATTATGATCCATAAATTTTTAAGAGCTAAAAACATACTGCAATCAGCCTGAAAATTTTACAGATAAATGCCTCTTATAAACCGGCTTATATTTATGGCGGCCCCACCATGTCGGTTTCAAAACTGAGCGAGCAATTAATTGCTGCAGGGTGTATGGTGCAGGTGTTTACCACCACCGCCAACGGACAAACTGAATTACCGGCCTTTCAGCATTTTCCTGTTGAAGTTGACGATGTACCTGTTTATTATTTTAACCGGATCACAAAAGATCATAGCCATTTTTCGCCGCGGCTATTGGCGGCGGTATGGAAACAGGCAAAAAACTTCGATGTGGTACATATCCACGCCTGGTGGAACCTGGTTTCGGTACTTTCCTGTTTTATAGCGTTACTACGTGGTGTCCCGGTTGTGGTATCGCCCCGCGGTACGCTAAGCCCTTATTCTTTCCATAATAAGAACGCGTTCATTAAAAAATGCATTCATCATTTATTAGGGAAACCATTGTTAAACCGGTGCAGCATCCATGCCACTTCATCATACGAAAAAGCTGCGCTTCAACGACTCATCAGTCCGGTGCAGTTATTCACGCTCCCTAATTTCATTGAACTACCGGATACCGCCCCAATAAAACCGGATGACTTTACAGGTACCCTAAAGCTGTTGTTTTTTTCGCGGATAGAAGAAAAAAAAGGCCTCGATATTTTACTGAATGCGTTGGTTAATGTTACCATCCCCTATCATTTAACCATTGCAGGCAGTGGCGAAACTGGCTACACCGACAGCTTAAAACTACTTGTCCAACAAAACAATATCGCTGATCATATCAGCTGGATAGGCTTTCAAAATGAAAACAAATTTGCGGTGCTGGCCAATCATCACCTGTTAATACTACCTTCGTACGATGAGAATTTTGGCAACGTAGTGATCGAAAGCCTGCACGTAGGTACTGCCGTGTTAATAAGCGGGCAGGTTGGCCTGGCAGCTTATGTACAGGAAAACAATTTAGGGTGGATCTGCCAAACCGATGCCGGTTCGGTTGCCGGGGCCATCAATAGCATCGATCGGGAACGTTTAAAAATGATCGCGAAAACAGGCCCGGCCATTATAGAGAATGATTTTAACGAAAAGCGCTTAGTTAAAAAGTATACAGATATGTATCAACAAATTATACAAAATGGCTGAATACCAGGATTACGGTTATAACGATGCCGGCGCTACCCATGTTTTTGGATATTTACAGCAACCATTGCTTTCGCTACTTGATAAAAATGCGAATCGCTGTATACTTGACCTGGGCTGCGGCAACGGTTATTTGGTAAATTACCTCATATCCCAGGGCTTTAATGCGTACGGTACCGATGCATCTGCACAGGGTATCGGTATAGCGCGTAAAACCAATCCCGACAGGTTCTTTTTACAGGATCTTTCAACCGGACAATTACCGGCGGAACTACAGCATTTAAAGTTCGACACTATTATATCAACTGAAGTAATTGAACATTTATATAATCCCGAAGCATTTATAAACCTGTGTAAGGATGCCTTAACGGCAAAAGGCGAGATCATTATTTCTACACCATATCATGGTTATTTAAAAAACCTGATGCTCGCCTTGTTTAATAAATGGGATACACATGCTAACCCCTTATGGTTGGGCGGGCATATTAAATTATGGTCGGCAGCTACCCTGGGCCGGCTGTTAACCAATGCTGGTTTTGAGGTCACTGCCTTCCGTGGCTGCGGCCGGGTCCCTTATTTTTGGAAATCAATGATCATTAAAGCCCGTTTAATTTGAACGCTGCTTACTCTTTTATCATACTAACTTATAACGAAGAGTTGCACCTGCCGGGATTACTGGCTTCGGTTACCGGCCTGCATGCCCCCATTTTTATTTTAGATAGCGGCAGTACCGACCGTACCGTAGAGATAGGCAAAAGTTACGGCGCCATGGTTTATCAGCATGCTTTTGAAAACCATCCTAAACAATGGGACTTTGCATTAAAGAGTTTTCCGGTTACCACCCCATGGGTAATTTGTCTGGATGCCGACCATACGGTTACGCCCGAATTAAAAGAACTCTTGCTTAATTTTGATCCGGAAAGTTATGCCGGTATTGATGGGATCTATTTTAACCGCAAATATATATTTAAGGGAAAGTGGATAAAGCATGGAGGCTATTTCCCATTTTACCTGCTTAAAATGTTTAGGTATGGCGTGGGATATTCTGACCTGAATGAGAATATGGACCATCGTTTTATTGTGCCGGGCAAAACAACGATTTGGAAAAAGGGCTGGATCATTGAAGAAAACCTGAAAGAGAATAACATTGGTTTTTGGATAGAAAAACACAACCGCTACAGCGATCTGTTAGCGCAGGAAGAGGTGGAAAGAATAAAAAAAACAAGGGATCAAACAGTAACACCTGATTTTTGGGGTTCGCCGGATGAGCGCACCGCCTGGCTGAAACGCTTGTGGTGGAAAATGCCGCTGTTTATCAGGCCCTTCCTGTATTTTACACATCGCCTTATTTTTAAATTAGGTTTTTTAGATGGGCGTACGGGTATCATGTTCCATTTTATGCAGGCCTTTTGGTTCAGGATGGTGGTGGATATTAAAATTGATGAATTATTAAAACGAGAGCGTAATGATACAGGCTCAAAAAAATAACGGACCGGCCAGGTTTATCGTTACGTTTATCGTACTGTTCCTGGTATTTTATTATTTTAATATCCTGTTTTTTGGGCTTACGTCGCCAGGGGGGCATTATAATGCTTTCCTTGCCCGTTATTTTAATTATATTGATGGTATCCGCTGGCTCCTCATTAAATCTACAGTAGCCGTGCTTAAATGCTTTGGCTATACGGTTATTAGCAATAAGTACCAGATATTGGTTGCAGGCCGCGGCCTGTTACAGGTAGTTTATACTTGCCTGGGTATAGGTGTTATCAGCTTTTTTTCAGCCTTTGTAATCGCTTATCCCAAACAGCTGAAGACCAAGATCATTTTTTTAATAAGCGGTATAATTGGCATACAGGTATTAAATGTAATGCGCCTGGTGCTATTGGCTTTATTTTGGGACAGGCGTAAAAACCAAATAGTAGATCATCACACGGTATTTAATCTATTTATTTACATCGTAATTATGGTAAGCTTATACTTTTGGATCAAATCCAAAAAAACAGATAAAACCCATGAAGTCAACTGATCTGTCCTTATACCAAAATACGGCCTACAATCCGGGCGGTAACGGGTTAAAACGTTTTTTATGGTTCTATGTAAATGCCGTTATCTTTAAAACCAGCCTGGTTCCCATCAGCGCGGTTAAGCGGTCGCTTTTGCGTTTATTTGGCGCAAATATTGCTGAGAGAGTAGTGATAAAACCCTGTGTTAATATCAAATATCCCTGGAATTTAAGCATTGGGCAACACACCTGGATAGGTGAAAATGTTTGGATTGATAGTTTAGTACAAATAAGCATCGGCGCCAATGCCTGCCTCTCGCACGGGGCAACTATACTAACCGGCAGCCATAATTATAAAAAACAGGCTTTCGATTTAATAACCAATCCGGTTGTGATAGCCGATGGCGTATGGATAGGTGCCGGGGCAATTGTTAACCAGGGCGTTACAGCGGCATCGCACAGTGTGCTGACGGCTGGGTCGGTTGCCAATAAAAACCTGGACGAATATGCCGTATACCAGGGTAACCCGGCCGTGAAGATCCGTGTGCGCCAAATAGATTAATAACATTATTTTTAATTAATGCCATCAGATAACCTGCTTACCAAATATATATTAGCCTTTACGGGTTTAGTTACACTAATAATAAGCGTATTGGTTTTCATACACCCGCCGGCCATATTTCCCGACCCGGGCTGGGGCTTCCATGTTATGCGCAGTATGCAAATGGGCGCTCCCTTCAACACCCTGGCAAACCCCGATACCGAGGATATCTCCAAAAATACGTTTAGATTTTTATCCTGGTGGTCGCCCGGACAGTACCTGGCCCCTTACATTTTTGTCGCTTTGTTTAAATTGAATTTGGGGCAGTCAACCGCATTGATAGCCGGTATTGGTTCATTTATTGGCTTAGCCGGGTTTTATACCTTTTTCAAAAAGATTGGTTTCACTTCCCTCATATCGGCTATCAGCATTGCTTTTATTGCCAGTCAGCAAGCTTATTTTATTCCGTTTGTTTTTTACAATGGTGGTGAGATATTGCTGTTCGCTTTTTCGGGATGGTTCTTGTATGGCTGCGCCTGCTTTAAAAAAGCCGATTGGCTGTTAATCGTTTTTATACTATTATCCGGCCTGGTTGGATTTTTCTGCAAATCATCCTTCCTATGGATCTACCTTTCAGGCGCATTATTCCTTTGGATCAGGTTATCAAACGGAAAAAAGTTGCTCAACTGGCTAATTAACGGGTTTACTATTGGCGTACCTGCTATCCTGTCGTTAGCCATTATTCAGTTTGCCTATCTTTCCAAAGGCGATAATCCCGCATCCGATTCGCTCGGCATAAAACTAACCTGGGAAAGCTCCAGCTTTCCTTTAGCCTCGCCCTTATTAGCCGGTTTTTCAATTGACGACCTGACCGGTGGCATAATCAATCGTCCCATTATCATATTGGTATTACTGGCCTTGCTTAGTCTGGCGCTGGTGGTTTATATCTGCAAAACCAACCCCAACAAAAATTACGTTTTATTGATCTGCATTTTTTATACCGTAGCGGTAGTATTTTACGGCATCAACTTTTTAAGGCAAGCCAATATATCGTATGAGGCCCGGCACATGCGCCTGATCGGGCTCATCATTACACCCGGCATCATCTTTTTACTGAGCAGGATAAAGCCGCAATACCGGATGGTTTTGATGCTGGTATGGGTATTTATTTTATATAAAAACTACCGTTTTATCCATGCCGAATACAACAAAAACATACATGAGGCAGCCCATGGCGCAACGGGCCTGGCGCAGATATTTATTGATCAGCCTACGCTGAATTATGTAACCCGGCTGGATGATCAGCAACGTAACGCCATATTTGTATTTATTAGCAATGATATTGGCTTAGAGATTAAGCATAACCGCATTATTACCTTCAACCCTTTGGATGATGACCTGGTTGCCGAGAACCTGTATACCTATAAAGGCCATGCAGGGCCGGTTTATATGGTGCTTCCAGTTACTTTTAAAGGTGCAAAGGCCGGGGTGTATATGAAGAGTTTCCCGGGTTATCACAACTTTACAGTTCAGCAAACCAGTAAGGATTACCTCATCTATTCGGCACAATAAGCGCTCATTATTTCAAAAGAAAAGCGTCTCTGAAATCAGGGACGCTTTTCTTTTGATGAGCTATTTACACTTAAGATACGTGGAATGGGGCAACTAAAGCTAATACCTGGGCCATGGTCAATGGCTCGTCAAAAGCCTCGGTAGCGGCTGATAAAGATATGGTTGACCCAACTGTAGCTCCGGCTAATTTTGTAATATCAACTGTAGCCTGTACCGATACGTTTTCGCCGGTGTAATTACCATCCACAGCGCCAATACCCGTGTCGTTTGCACCGGTGATCCACGGCTTGGTAGCGCCCGCACCCGCCATAGTAGTA
This sequence comes from Mucilaginibacter sp. GW821-FHT07H05, assembly GCF_059418485.1. Classification (NCBI taxonomy): domain Bacteria; kingdom Pseudomonadati; phylum Bacteroidota; class Sphingobacteriia; order Sphingobacteriales; family Sphingobacteriaceae; genus Mucilaginibacter; species Mucilaginibacter sp. GW821-FHT07H05. The sequence goes on along the minus strand of NZ_JBWKPY010000001.1, from coordinate 89,838 downwards.
CGGCGCAGGTAACGGATAGCCGAAGCGTGACGGGCTTCGACCGAGTGGATATTCAGCGCTGCTGTAAGATACGTCTCATTTTTCAGTAAAACGCCCGACTGCCCTTTATAGGCACGCACACCGGTATCTTCTAATACCTGGGCCACAGCCAAAAATGTAGGGTAGTTGGTAAACACTGTACCAAAGGCACCGCCAGCTGTAAAATCGTAAGCGCTGTCGGCAGGTTTAGTAACCGCGTTGATGCCCAGGGCTGTTTGCAAAAAATTAACATGTGCTAATTCGTGCGCGGCTATAGGCGCTAAAATGTTGGTACGGTCGGCAGCGGGGATAGTTAACCCTGTAGCAGCTAAACCACTGCGATAAAACGCAGCTTCGAAATATTCCAGTTTTAAAGCGAAGTTAAGCGTGGCCAACACGGCCGATGATGGCGTTTGGCCATAAGCCTTTTTAAGCAAAGCGCTTAATGCAAAAGGCAATGCGGCTACCGCTACTTTAGTACCAAAGCCGGTCATGTTTTTTATCGCATCGCGGCGCGGACTGATCCTGTCCTGAAACTCGGGATCAGCTTTTTCAATTTCTTCAATAATTCCTGATAAATTCATGGCGGTGTTGATTAAGGGATGTAGTTAAATGAAGATGCACTTACTTTAGTTTTCAGATAGGCATTAGCTATCCGCAATACCTGCGCAACAGATTGCGCCTTATCCATGGCATTGGTATCCAGTACCGTATTATCGGCAAAGCTGCCATAATTAACCAGGTTACGGATATAGGCCGCGTGCCGCGCCTCAACCGAAACAATTTTACCGGCCAGCAATAAATAATCGGCATTTTGTATCAGGTAGCCTGCACCGTTATAGGCGGTAACCCCGGTATCCTCAAAAGCCTGTGCTGCGGCAAGCACTTTGGTACGGCTGCTAAAATCAATCGTACTAAAATCAACCGAAAGGCTGGTAATGGCGTTTGCACCAAGTGCTGTTTTAAAAAACTCGCGGTGGGCCACTTCATGGTCCCTGATATCGGTTAACAGGGCTGTCTCGTCCGTTGTTATGCCGTTGTAGGGCGTTAAGGCAACCTGCAGGTAAAACGCTGCTTCCAGTTGCTCAAGCGCATAAGCATAGTTTAAAATACCAATATCGCCCGATCCGATATCGATGGTATTAAAAGTTTCATCGTTGCTGTGTTTACGGCATGATGCAACGGCCAGTACGCCTGTTGCCGCTACTGCCCCTGCACCCGCATAACGCAAAAACGACCGGCGGGCCATATTTACATCAGTTCCTTTATCAAATAATGTTTTCATAGCGTAATGTTTATCGTTTGCTATATTTACCGTAAAAACAACAAAGATGGTTTTCGTAAAAGGAAACTATCTTAACACTTAGGGGAATAGAGCAAAAGGCTATATCGTTAAAGTAAAAAATGGATCAGATTGAACAACATATTGAAGCCCTGATCTTTGCTTCAGAGCAAAGTATCCGCACCGAGGAAATCATGTATTGCCTGCAGGCAACGTTTGAACAGGATTTTACAGAACAGGAGATCAACGCGCACCTTGATCGTATTAAAATAAAATACCAGGCCCCGGTTTTGGCAATTGAATTGGTTAAGATAGGTAATGGTTATCTTTTTTTAACAAAAAAAGAATATCACCCGGTTATTAACCAATTGCAGTTACAGCTATCAAAAAAGAAACTGAGCCAGGCAGCTATAGAAACATTGGCCATTATTGCTTACAAACAGCCGGTAACTAAACTGGATGTAGAACAAATACGCGGGGTAAACAGCGAATATTCGATCCAAAAACTGCTGGAAAAAGAATTGATTGTGATAGCAGGCAAGGCCGAAACGGTAGGAAAACCATTAATATATGCTACCAGTCCGCTTTTTATGGATTACTTTGGCATTAACAATATAGCTGAATTACCTCAAATTAAGGACTTTATCGACACCGCCGTTAGCATAGGCGAACAGCAGGAATAAATTTTAATATTTTTTTGCCGAAAACGGTTTTTAATTATTTTTGAAATACAATATTTACACTTGTTCAAAAAAAAGATTTGTACTAAATTTATCTTGATAAGATTTTAAAGATAACGCTTATGGAAACGCCCAAAAAACCCTTGAAGAAAGCCGCGTCGGATAATGATGACCTGGACGATGATGATGATATCACCCCGGCAAAGAAAAAATTCGATGATGATGAAGACGATTACGATGCGCCTTTGGACGACATGGAAATTGATGACCTGGACGATTTTGATGACGACGATTATTAATTGCTGATATATGATTGCAAAAAAGCATCCCGTTTAAATCGCAGGATGCTTTTTTTATAATTGTACTTTTTAAGCCATCAGCATGACCGTTATTGAAGTTAAGGACAGATCAACAAGAAAAATATTTTTGGATGTTGCCCGCTTTGTTTACAAAAACGATGAGATTTGGGTATGCCCGCTTGATGTGGAGGTTGAAGCGGTGTTTGATCCGGCTAAAAATAACTTCCATCAGCATGGCAAATGTATCCGCTGGATACTACTTGATGAGCAGCAGCAAGCTGTTGGGCGCATTGCTGCCTTTATTAATCAGGATAAAGCTTACCATTACGAACAGCCTACCGGCGGCATTGGTTTTTTTGAATGTATTGATAACAAGGATTATGCTTTCCTGCTGTTTGATACCGCTAAAAACTGGCTGATACAGCAGGGCATGAAGGCCATGGACGGGCCCATTAACTTTGGCGAGAACGATAGCTTTTGGGGCCTCCTGGTTGAAGGGTTTACCCAGCCATCCTACGGCATGACCTATAACCCACCCTATTACCAGGCATTTTTTGAGGCTTACGGCTTTAAAACATTATATCAGCAGATCACTAATCACCTGGCGGTTTACAAGCCTTTTCCCGAACGTTTTACCAAAATAGCCAACTGGGTTGCGCAAAAACCGGGATATAGTTTTAAACATTTAAAGGTAAGGGAGATAGATCAGTTTGCGCATGATTTTATGGAGATCTATAACGATGCCTGGAAAGATTTTGAAAACTTTGTGCCGATAGAAAAGGCCACCATACTGGAAAGCTTTAATAAAATGAAGACCATTATGGACCCTAAGCTGATATGGTTTGCTTATGTAAACAACGAACCTGCATCGTTTGTAATTATACTGCCCGATGCCAACCAAATGATAAAACCATTAAACGGTAAGCTGGACCTGTTAGGAAAACTCAAGTTTTTATACAACAAATGGAAAGGCGTAACCCGCATGCGGGCCATTGTAATGGGTACAAAACAAAAGTATCAAAAACATGGGTTGGAATCGGCCATGTTTATTAAACTGAAGGAATATGTATTGCCGCTTAACCAATACCAGGAACTGGAACTATCGTGGGTGGGCGATTTTAATGATAAAATGCTGGCCATACATGAAGCCACAGGCGCAACCTTTGGTAAAAAACATTTAACCATGCGCTGTGTATTTTAGGAATAAGGATAGTGAAATAGCATTAACCACAAAGTCCGCAAAGTTTTTACTTTAGTGGCCTTTGTGGTTAAATAAAAAGCGATATAGCTGTTATGCGGTAACCTTGTTGTGGCGAAGTTCTTCAAATAATTCGATCACTTTCTTTTGCAGATCGATCACTTCAGTTTCGCGGTCCATCAGTTTCTTGTTAACTGTCTCCAGTTCGTTCTGAAACTTTTGGTCCTGCTCTGTTTCATTAAATGTAAGCAACTGTACTACAGTCATTTCAAATAATGTTGATATCTGTTCAAGCCGGGATAAATTAATATCAGTTATACCCGTCTCTATCTTAGAGAAAGCCGGGATAGAGATATCTAAACGCTTTGCAACATCCTCCTGGCTCCATCCTTTTTGATGACGTAGTAATCTGATTTTTTTTCCGAGGGTTTTCATAATTAATTAAGGATAAAGGTTTCTCAATAGTTAATAAAGTTACAATTAAATTTTAATATTCAAAAATTTAATTAATTCATAGAATTTTTTATTATTTTATTAGCTAATGCTGATAAATCTATCCCTCCAAAATTCCCCGAACTCATTAACAGCAGGTTTTTTCCGCTCATTTGTAATCCTTCCAGGTGGGTTTTAATCGCTTCCGGGTCGTTAAAAAACAGTAAATTATCCTTTGCAAATGCATCTTTTACCACCGATGCATCGTAAGGTTCCATCTTTTTTTGTTCAAATGTTTTACGGTCTATAAAAACAATAGCCTCGCTGGCACTGTCAAGCGTACCTGCATATTCTTTTAAAAAATCTTTGTTTAAACTGCTAAAAGTATGTAATTCCATACAAGCTACTAATCCCCTATCAGGGAATTGCGTTTTTACCGCCTGTATAGTTGCCCGTAGTTTAGACGGCGAATGGGCAAAATCTTTATAAATATTAGTGCTATCGTTCTTTGCCAATAGTTCCAGCCGGCGGGCGGCCCCTTTAAATGTGGTAATAGCCTGATAAAACCCGGCGCTATCAATACCCAACTGCTGGCAAACCAGCCTGGCGGCTTCCATATTCAGCAAGTTATGATCGCCAAATACTTCCAGCGGATAGCTTTTACCGGCGGTTATAACGGCGGTTATACCATTTGATATTTGGTATGATGGCAAAGCATAAGGTATTTTATCAATCCTTGCAGAATTGTCTTCCGCTACTGCCTGATTTAGCACCTCGTCGGTTTTGCTATAGATAAGTTTGCCCCCCGGCTGTATGGTTTTAATAAACAGCCTGAACTGCTCGATATAACTATCAAAGGTTGGGAATACATTAATATGATCCCAGGCTATGCCGCTGATGACTGCAATATTAGCTTTATATAAATGAAACTTCGGCCGCCTGTCAATCGGCGAAGCCAGGTACTCGTCGCCCTCTATTACAATTACAGGGGCGCTATCGGTTAGTTTTACCATGGTTTCAAAACCGGCCAGCTGCGCGCCAACCAGGTAATCAAAATCCATCCCCGCGTGCTGCAATACATGCAGTATCATACTGGTGATGGTGGTTTTGCCGTGGCTGCCGCCAATAACTACCCGTAATTTATCTTTCGACTGTTCGTAAATATATTCGGGGTACGAGTAGATCTTAAGGCCCAGTTCCTGCGCTTTCAATAGTTCTGGATTATCTATACGGGCATGCATACCTAAAATAACAGCATCCAGATCGGCAGTGATTTTTTCGGGGTACCAGCCATCCTGCTGCGGCAGGATACCATACCTGGCTAACCTTGTGCGCGATGGTTCAAAAAGTACATCGTCTGATCCGCTTACCTTAAAACCTTTATTGTGTAAAGCAATGGCCAGGTTGTGCATCGCGCTGCCACCTATGGCTATAAAATGTACTTTCATTAAGTGTAGCAGTTGTGGAAATTAACTGTTACAAATAAACGTAAAATGCCCAATCGCCACAATTAATATTTTCAAGTCCCTTCGGGACTTTTGGTTGGTAGAAAATAAAAACGACGAACACGAGGCGTTCCTATCGGAACGCTTGGTGAATTGGATTAATGTTTCTACCAACCAAATGTGCCTAACGGCACATCAGAAATCAAATTAATTTTTAATGTAATCCAGGTCTACTCTTTCACAAACTTTGCGGCTACCCAATCCTTCATTTTTAAATGACTTACATAGGTTAATCCATGCTTTAAAGCTGCGGCTGTGATCATTTCCAAATCCACAGCTTCATAAAATCCGCTGAAATAGATCACGCCGCCATCACATAAAACCTGACTGTAGGCAGGCATCTGATCAAGCAGAATATTGCGGTTAATATTAGCCAAGATAACATCAAATTCCGCATCAAAAGGGATCACTTCTTTAGACCCGCACAATGGGGTAATATTATAGATGCCATTGAGTTCGGCATTCTCGATAGTGCTTTCGTAACATACCACGTCATAATCAATAGCCGTGATCGTTTCGGCGCCTAATTTAGAGGCAAGTATGGCTAAAATGCCGGTCCCGCAACCCATATCCAGCACATTTTTATCCTCTACATCTGCCGATAGCAGCAGCTCCATCATCATGGTAGTAGTTTCATGATGCCCGGTGCCAAAGGCCATTTTAGGGTCGATAACGATTTCGTACGGGAAATCCAACCGTGGTTGATGGAATGTAGCCCGCACATATACCTGGTCGCTTACCTGCATGGGTTCAAAATTGCTTTCCCAAATCTCGTTCCAGTTTTTGTGCTGCACCAAGTGAATATCATAGCTGAAGGTAAACATGGCATGATAAGGTGCCAGCTGCTCGGCCAGGCGTTCATCATCAAACACATCAACCGGGATATATGCCTTAAAGCCGGCCTCCACTTCTTCAAAAGTATCAAACCCTATTTCGCCCAAAGCATTGATCAGCAGGTCTTGCTGAAAATCTTCGGTTGGGAGAGTGGTGAAATGGAGTTCGTAGTAATTCATTGGGTAGATATGAGATGTTAGATTTGAGATATGAGAAATTAAGATTATTCTTTGCCGGTTTCCTCCACCGTATTCGCTTTCCTGAACGCTTTCAAATCCAACAGCAATAGCACTAAAAAGTTTACCAGCCAGTAAAACAGCTGCACGCCGGTCATAAACAGGCCAATATGGATCAGGTGTTCGGTACCTACTGCCCTGTCCCATATCATATAGGCAATACCACCGGCCGCAATTAAGCAAACGATGGTGATACCAATAAAAATACCGATGGCTGCTTTATGGCGTACCAATATCTTATCCCACAAGGGTAAAATGATGAGGTATTGGGTAAGCACCGCTATCACAAACTGAAAGGGCGCGAAGATCTTATAATAAGCAATCAAACCTGCTGCCGAACCATCGCCAATATCCGACAATCCCTCGAAGCTATGATGCAGGGGATTGTATTTGATCACTACCGCGAATACAAAAAACGCGACAAGCGGCGGAACGATTACTTTTAAGAATCTCATTTCTTTCAGTCCGAAAGACCGAAAGTCGGGAAGTCGGAAAGATGCAAACAGCTTAAATAGCTTTCGGTCTTTCCGACTTCCCGACTTTCGGACTAATATTAATTAAACGTTTTTACGATATCCACAAAATCGCGCGATTTCAGGGAAGCGCCGCCTATCAGTCCGCCGTCAATATCGGGTTGGGCAAATAGTTCAGCCGCGTTTTTAGGGTTGCAGCTACCACCGTAAAGGATAGTCATGTTATCGGCTACAGCCTGACTGTATTTAGCGGCAATTTCCTTACGGATAAAAGCATGGATCTCCTGCGCCTGTGCCGATGATGCGGTTACACCCGTACCAATAGCCCAAACCGGTTCGTAAGCAATAACTAACTGTGCAAAATGCGTTTCATCTAAATGGAAAACACCTTCGGCTAATTGCGATTTGATCACATCGAAATGCTTTTCGGCGTTACGCTCGTCCAATGTTTCGCCAATGCAAAAGATGGGTTTCAGGCCGTTGGCTAATACCGTATCGGTTTTTTTGGCCAGCAGGGCGTTATCCTCGCCAAAATACTGGCGGCGTTCCGAGTGGCCTAATATCACGTAAGTAGCACCAACCGAGTTGATCATTTTAGCCGAGATCTCGCCGGTGTAAGCGCCGCTTTCGGCCTGGTGGGCGTTTTGCGCGCCAACAGCAACCTTAGCATACCCCTTAGCCATTTGCGCCAGGCTGTGTAAATGTATAAACGGACTGCATACCACAGCAGTTTGGCTGCCAGTCACTTCGTCCTTTACCATATTGACTACTTCCGAAAACAAGGACAGGCCCTCGTTGTAATCCATGTTCATTTTCCAGTTGCCGGCTACTATTTTTTTTCTCATGATACCCCCTAACCCCCTAAAGGGGGAATTTTTGGTTTATATTTATTTGTAATTAGTTGATTCTATATATTGTATTGCCCCATTTCGTTCCCCCTTCAGGGGGTTAGGGGGTTCGTGTTAATTCAAACACTTCCTTCAAAATCGCCTGCTCGTTCTCATCAAATGCACGATGCTCCCTGCGGGCGAATACTTTGGCGGTGGTTTCCAGCATTTTTGTAATGCGGTATTCTTCAAAGCCATCGGCGCCGCCCCAGCTAAAATCGGGCACGTGGTTAACCGGGAAGCCCGGGCCAAAAACATTGGCACCTACCCCTACCACTGTACCGGTATTAAACATGGTGTTAATGCCGCTCTTAGCATGGTCGCCCATAATTAAACCGCAAAATTGCAGTCCGGTTTTGCGGTAATGCTGTGTGGCATAATCCCACAGCTTTACCTCAGCGTAGTTATTTTTTAAGTTGCTGTTATTGGTATCGGCACCCAGGTTACACCACTCGCCAATTACCGCGTTGCCTAAATAGCCTTCGTGCCCTTTATTGCTGTAGCCCCATATCACGGCATTATTAACCTCGCCGCCTACACGGCAATAAGGGCCAATGGTGGTGGCGCCGTATATTTTAGTCCCCATTTTAACCTGCGAATGCTCGTTAATGGCAAAAGCCCCGCGGATATGCGTGCCTTCCCAAATTTCGGTATTGGCGGCCAGGTAAATGGGGCCGTTGGTGGTATTAAAGGTATTACACTCGCTCAGTGCGCCTTCCTCGGCAAAAAAATCGGTACCGATAATGGTGTTGGTGGCGCTCATCACCGCGCTTTCGCGGCCTTTGGTGATCAGGCTGAAATCCTTGCGCAGTTCGATATCGTTATAACGGAAAATATACTCGGGGTAACGGATATGCACCGGCAGGTGCGTAACGCTGGCAGCCAGGTATTTGGTTGATGGATCAAACTTAGCCGCATCGCCGGCATCCAGGCGCACGGCAATCAGCTGGTCCTGGTAGTTTAGCGCCTGGCCTATCTGTAGTTTGTCAACCGCTTCCAGCAGGGCCTCATCGGGACAGATAGCGCCGTTGATGAACAGGTTATCGGCCGTAATATTGATAGGGAACTTACCTTGCAGGTAAGCGCGGGTATGCCACGAGTAGGCCTGCCCCAGGTGTTTGGCCCATTTTTCGGCAATGGTCATGATGCCGATACGCAGGTTGGCCACCGGGCGCGTAAATACTAAGGGGAGCAGGTTTTGATACGAGTTATCGTCGAACAGGATGATGGCCATGTGGCAAAAATAAAAAAGTCTCCCGATGTATCGGGAGACTTTCAAACTTATTTATTTTATAAGTACAATTATTTTTTGTTGTAACGGGTACGGAATTTATCGATACGACCTGCAGTATCAACCAGTTTCATTTTACCGGTATAGAACGGGTGCGAGGTGTGCGAAATTTCCAGTTTCACTAACGGATACTCGTTGCCATCTTCCCATTTTACTGTTTCGCGGCTATCGATGCATGATTTTGTGATAAAAGAGTACTCGTTAGACATATCTTTAAACACAACTAATCTATAATTTTTTGGATGCAGGTCTTTTTTCATTTCTTAAATTCCTTCTAAAAGAGGTGCAAAGATAGTATCTTTTTTATTATCTATCAATAGAATGCGTAAAATTTATTAACATTTATGTTGGGGTGAATTTAACCACAAAGCCCACTAAGGATTTGCTGATACTTCAGCACAAAGGTCACTAAGGAAGATAAGATTTCTAAAATAGCTTTGTGTTCAGAATTAGGTCACTAAGTAATTAAATTCATAAAATAGCTTTGTGCCCTTCGTGGCTCCTCCCTTTGTGGACTTTGTGGTTAAATCTTCGTTAACGCCCAGCCACCATCGTCCTAAATGTTAAATTAACCCGAGGCTCCTTCACCTTTTTACTTTTGGGCAAACTATGCAGCCAGTGAGTTTGTGTGGTGCCTTTCATAACCAGCAAACTGCCGTGCTCCAGCATTAGCGATGCGGCTTCCTTACTTACCCGGTGCTTCAGGCTGAACTTCCGTTCGGCGCCGAAGCTGAGGGAGGCGATGGTGCTATCCTTGCCCAGCATCTTTTCATCATCGCTATGCCAGGCCATGCCTTCGTCGCCGGTGTGGTACAGGTTAAGCAGGCAGGAGTTATAATGCTCGCCGGTAAGTTGTTCGGTTAAGGCTTTCAGGGCCAGCAGGTCGGGGGTCCAGGCTAAAGCCGTGCGTGTAGTGCCCGAGTAAGCATAGTCGAAATCCTGATCGCCGTACCAGGCTACCTTGCGTTTGGTAATGATATGCCGCCCGAAGATCCTGGCTTCGTCGTTTTTCCATTGAATAGTATCCAGTAGTATTTGCAGGTAACTATCAGCTTCGGCGGTGCCCATTACCTTGCCGTAGTAGTTTACCGTACCATCAAAGGGGAGTATGTTTTGTAAATGCATGGTGGCAAATGTAGCAGGGCAAATGTAGGGTTAAAACCCGTTTCTTGCTATGTGCTGCGCGTCATTGGGTCATTCGCTGTGCTGTCATTGGGTCATTGTGTTTGCTTTGCGGGTCCAACTTCTGCCCTCTTTCCGCCGCAGCGGCTTTGCATAATCAACACCTTGCAAACGCACCACAAGCGCTTGGGATCGGTTCTTGATATGTTGTGCTCGTTGGATGGTTAGCTATAAAGAGATACCCGGTCTGTTGTCATTAACGGCTTAGCAAAACGTATCCTGATAATATTTTCACACTTTTTTTATTATTAATAACATAATAATAAACAGCCGCAGGAAGATCACTGTTTTTATAACGACCATCCCATGGTGTATTATATCCTATTGAATAATATACCAGTTGCCCGTTCCGGTTAAAAATCTCCACCGCTATATCTGTCGAGCCGTTTAAGTTTTGAATATTCCATACATCATTGATACCATCGCCATTGGGCGTAAAAGCGTTAGGAATAACTAATTTACGAGTATCTGCGTCAACAGTAAGTGTACCCTCTTCATAGTTAAATATATAATTATCAGCAGCACCGCCGCTTGCAATAATCGGATATTTACCAATTGGCGAATTGGGCACCGCCACAGTGCTAATTAAAGGGACAAATTTTAAATTTGACAACCCCTCGTTATTAACAAAACCAGTGTAAGTAGCAGTCAGTACCGGGTTTGGATCACCAAAATACCGATTCTGGTTGTTTACTTTAACCTCCAATACTGCCGGAATAACATTGCCGGCCGGAACAGCAAAGGTAGCATCCGCTGCCTTACTGGAAGATAAAACGACATTGCCGGAATAATTACCAACCGGAGTTAAAGCCGCCAACCTGATATAGATTGTCATCGCAACAATGGATCCGCCAGAGGGCGTAAGGGTGATATTGTTGCTAAAACTGACATTATTTGTACTAATTTCAAACCCCTGCGGAGCCGTTATTAAAACACTGGATTGCAACCAGGCTCCAGATACCTTAAAAGTATTTGTAACGGATGGTGTTCCGTATGTTGTTGATAAGGCTGATAAGGCCCCGATTATGCTTATTGCCGGTAAAGGATTCACTGTTAACACTCCATCCTGGTAAGTAAATAAGTAATTATCGGCCGTACCGCCGCTTGCAGTAATTGGATATTTACCTATCGGTGAGGAGGGGGTAGCTGCCGTATTAATTAACGGGACTGCTGATATATTTGATAAATTCTCATTGTTTACAAAACCTGTATAAGTGGCAGTAAGTACCGGGTTTGGATCGCCAAAATATCTGCTCTGATCGTTTATCTTAACTTGCAACATTGCAGGAGTAACATTGCCGGCCGGAACCGCAATATTAGCATTCGCTGCTCCATTAGCAGACAAAACGATATTGCCGGAATAACTGCCAACCGGAGTTAAAGCCGCCAACCTGATATAAACTGGCATATCGTTAATTGAACCGTTAGAAGGCGTAAGGTTAACCGTATTGCTAAAGTTGGCGTTATCGGTACTAATTTCAAACCCGGAAGGAGCCTTAATTATAATATCGGAAGTTAGCCAGGTTCCTGATACGTTAAATATGCCGGTAACAGAGGGGGTACCGTAAATTGTTGACTGGGCTAATAGAGCATTGGTTGTACTTATAGCGGGTGAGGGATTAACCGTAATTTTAAATTTTACAGGCGCACAATTATTATCGCCAAGAATAAAGTTACCAATACCAAGCGCACTTGAACCTGCAGGCAAACTGACTGTAGTGATTGTGGAATTATTTTCAGCATCTACCACAGTTACCGAACCACTTACTTGATTAACTACCAAAACACGTTTTCCGTCGGGACTAATACTTAACCCAATTGAGCCAACGCCTCCTAATGGCGCGGAAGCGATAGTTTGCCTGGTTGCTATATCTGTAACCAACAGCCTATTGGTACTGCCATCTCTGGTGTACAATAATTTACCGTCGGGGCTTACAGCGGGCGATACAGGATAATAACCTACAGGAATAGTTGATGTTACCGTATTTGTAACGGTACTTATTACTGAAACACTATTAGACACTTCATTACAAACATAAACAAACGCACCATCCTTACTTGCAGTAATTCCCCAGGGTTGGATACCTACAGGTATGGTTGTTACTATCGCTCCTAAAACTGTATTAATAACAGTGACGGTTCCAGCAGTATTATTACTGTTAGCATTTGAATCGTAATTTGTAACGTACAGTAATGTTCCGTCAGCATTGGTCACCAAGCAAAGTGGGCCTTTCCCGGCAGGAATTTTTTTTATTACCGCGTTAGTAGCGGTATTAATGACAGAAACATTTCCGTCATTAACATTACCGACATACACCCGGCTACCATCAGGACTTGCACATAATGAGTAAGGGTAAGATCCCACTTTTATAGTAGCGGTTACCGTATTTGTTAGCGAATTGATAACTGAAACAGATCCACCAAAGGAATTTGAGACATATACACAGTTGGTTGCGGGACTAACCGCTACACCTACCGGTACATCCCCAACAGGAAACGTTTTTAACACACTATTTGTAGCAAGGTTAATAACAGAAACCGTATTAGCATAGCCATTAGTAATATAGGCCATTCCGGATACGGCAGGGGTAGCGGTAATAGTGGCTGTTATTGGGGTATTACCCGTATTTACGGGGATAAATGATGCAATATCGCCGTTACCCTTAGCAGGTAAACCAATTGCAGGATTATCATTAACCCAGTTGTAACTGCATAAAGCACCGGTAAAAGTTATTTGCGCACTTGGAATACCATTTGTAAAATTTTGATCTGTCTGCGCTTCGGAACAAAAACAAATAAGCAATAAAATAGTAGTAGTTATAATATAACGAAAGCGCTTCATTTAAGATAAGGTTGCCTATCAAATATTTTTTAAAAGTAATCAAATCCTTTAAGAATCGTCCCATCTTCTGGCGCAACTCCGCCAATATCTCATTTACTCTTGTCGGGTACGCAAAGCAAGCCAGCTTATTATCAGCCCTATTGCTATGTGCTTCGCGTCATTGGTCATTCGCTGTGCTGTCATTGGGTTATTGCTTTGCGGGTCTAACTCCTGCCCTCATTCCGCCTGCGGCGGAAAGAGGGGGAACGCGCTGCTGAACTTCTTATCGTTTTAGCGGTTAACGCACAACTCCCCATTTTAAAATCCTTTACTATATTTATCGCCATTACGCTGCCCCATTTTGTAACATTTATAATTTACGGCGTCTAAACCATATCTCTTAAAATTATCTCTATAATGAAATATCTATTTTTAGCCAGCCTTGCCGCTTTAACACTTGCAGGCTGTTCATCAAACCCCGGCCCGGGCCAGGGCAACCAGGTAAACATTCAAAGCAATACCGCCGGCGGTTTCGATGTTAATAAACTGGCCCCCATTGTTAAAAAAAGCACCGATCCGGCCACGCTCGAAAGCGCTATCAATACGGCAGCTAACGGTATTACCAATCTCGATTTAAACAACGATGGCAATATCGACTATCTGAAAGTTAAAGAAGAAGGCAGTAACCGCCTGAAGGTGATTGACGATGTAGACCCCAATCAATCGGTTGATGTAGCTACCATCAGCATCACGCCTAATCAAAATAATAATACGGCCGGCCTAAACATTGTTACCAACCCCGATTATGGCGGCAGTGTGTACCAATACCACTCCAACTTTGGCTTTACCGATTTTTTATTGTTAAGCTACCTGATGCGCCCGCACCCGTATTACGTGCCCATGTACCACTACGGCTATTATCCGCGTACTTATGTGCGCACCCATGTTTATACATCGCGCCCTAATGGTTTTGCATCGCGCAGTAACCCTGTTTACCGGGCAACGCCTGCTTACCGCCGCAGTTTAAGTTCGCCGTCGGGTTCGCAAAGATCGTTCTCAAGGCGCAGTAGCGGTTCAGGCAGCAGGTCTGCAACCCGCAGCACAGGTTTTGGCTCGGGCAGTTCGTCAAGCCGTAGTTCAAGCTTTGGCCGCAGTTCGGGTTCGTCCAGCCGCTCGTTCGGCAGCAGCAGGTCATCCAGTTTTGGCCGCAGCGGCAGGCGCCGTTAATCAGCCTTAACGAAACAAAAATTGATCAGGTTATCATTACAGCAGGCGCTTTTAAGCGCTATATAAAGCAAGGTGTGCTAAATAATGCCACCGATACCCATAACATGAAACTTACAGAAGAACAGAAAAAAAATTTCAGGTCGATTATTTTGCTCGACGCGATGATTAATAACGACCGGCAGTTTAGTACCGATGTTAATAGCGACGATATGCTATTGGCGCCCTTGTTAAAAGAGCTGATGGCGCAGGGTTACGTAATTTTTACAGGCGGCAATTACAAGGTGAGTTCGAGCGGCAAGGATGTACTCGCCACGTTTAACAAGCGCTATGCCGAATACCTGAAGATATACGATATATATGCCTTTGTTGATTTGGATAAAGGCGAGTTTGCTTTTTCGGGCTACTTTGATTTTGATAGCGACCAGGCCTGGGACGATTTTAAAAACGAAGACCGTTTTGAAGACCTGCGCATCACCGTGGCCCTGTTTAAAAAGATGGACCCGGCCGAGATTGTGTTTATGGCCTTCATTAACGAAAACCGTTTTGATACCGGCATAAGCGGCTGGCAAAAGGACTTACTGGGCGACGCTGTTTGGCAGGAGATAGAAGAGATTATAGACACCGCCATTAAACCCGAAGAACTGGGCGCCGATGCCATGGAAGACATGATCAACCAGGGTTCGGCCATTTTACGGTACCTGTTGGAGCAGGAAGAAGCCCGCCGCCGCGACGAAGGGAACGGCGCAGGCTATACCGAAGATGTAATTGTAGAAGAAACCGTTGAATACTACCAGCCCTATTATTACGATCCCTACTATGTATCGCCGGTGTGGTACCTGCCGCTGTTTTTGTGGTAGATACCGCGCATTTTTCCACCATGTCATTGCGAGGTATCCCGATAACTATCGGGACGAACTATACAGAGCGGCTCTTTAGGTGTGAGATTGCTTCGTACCTCGCAATGACAGGTTTAGCGCAGGGGGTGTCATGGTGAGCTTGTCGAACCATGGTGGGTAAGCCTCACACGCACCCTTCGACAGGGTAACAGCCTCCCCCCCTGTCATCCACACCTTTGGGCTGGGATTTGATAACTCGCACTGACAAGCTACTTACCTATCGCTTGTATAGGGTTAACACAACTTAACACAATTCAGCCATTTTTCGACTTAATGTATTGATAATCAAAATATTAACTTTTTATCGTGTTAACCCTGATTTGGACGCAGTACAAAGTATATAAGACACTGATTATTAATAAATTACCACAAATCGCTACCGCAAGCGTCCTTGCTTGCGGCCCGCAGGACAAGCGGGGTTATTTATCGGGTGCATCAAGAAAAAGATGCAGCGATTTGATCTTGCCATCCTCAATTATCGCGATATCCATGCCTGTTGCAACAGGTGGTTGGCCGGGTATTCCCAACGTCCATGAAATATGCTGTACCTGGTGGTTTACTTGTGGCGGACGGTTCAACTCAAATTTAAATTCAAGCGGCCATTGCGCCTGCAGTTTGTCAACCAAATCATTTATGGCCTGGTAACCTGTAATTGCCGGGCCTTCGTTCGACTCATAAAATACCATGTCGGCAGCGTACACCTCTTTCATGGCCGCTAACCGCTTTGCGGCATCCCGGTCATTCCAAATTACCAATAAACTATCTTCTAAAAGTTTTGCTGAATTTTCCATTCCGTTGTTTTTTTTGCCTCAAATTAATAGTATTTGAACGGATTAGCAATATGTTTTATCATTAAATAAAAACCAAGAAAAGGCACGGGTACACATCCTTTAACCCTGCGCTGCATACTCGCGCCAGTGAAGGCGCGAAGAAGATAACTTTCTGTCTACAACCAGCGTATACAAATAACTTTTCTAATAATTAACAAATTATTAACTTAAACATTAAGGAAATGAAAACAATTCAAAGACTAAGCATTTGCGTGTTCCTGATGATTTTCTTTATTCCCGCAATTGCAAACAGTGGAAAGTTAAAACCGTTCCACGTTATTCCCGGTACTAAAATTGGTAAACACTTTACGTATTATGTATTGAATTACAGACTTATTGATATGGGTCTAAATTCTACATCCGGGCAGCATGATTATGTTTGGCAAAGTTGGTTATCTACGGATGAAGACAACGTCGCTATTCGCGTAGTTGAAACTGTTACTTCACATTTTACTGGAAACTCAAACTTTGACGTCAGTATATTAGCAAACCATTACACAGGTAGTATATCTGGAATTACAGGGCCTCAGTATTACACTGTGCCGGCTGACTTAATCCAGCTTTGGGACAGTACTCATACTTATTACTATGATAATATGACTATTGAAACATCCGCTGGCAATATGTATTATGGCGAATATGACAGTTTGCCCGTTTTATATAATCCAAGTGTAGATTATGAGTAAAACTAATAGTTAATGCATGATTAACTATTTACAAGGCTTGATTAATTAGCTAATTATTAAAGTGTTAAAGGACTTGTAGCTTGCCTGCGGCAAACTACAAATCCTATTAAAAGACTGTAAAGTTTAGTTTGATGATTATATTTTCCAGGTACAACAGAAAGGGCACGAGTACACATCCCTTAACCCTGCGCTGCATACTCGCGCCAGTTGGGGGATAGCTGAGGGATTTAATTAATATTGAGAATACTGCATGATATTTGACAATCTATAAGTCATAGCAAGAATACTAACCTCAAAATTTTCGGCTAATTTGTCAATCAATGCTGCTTCATCAAGCTTCCTAAATTTAACTTTCTTTAATTCTTCAATAACAAGATCTGCAGGCATCAAAATTGCAGCAGCAAATGCATTTGCTTGCTGCTCTTGTTGCATTTCTATCGTATCATATTGTTTACTACTTCTATACTTCACTAAAAAATCTCTATCAATAAATAGTTTTTCATTCTTTCGATGAAGTATATAGTGACCTAACTCATGAGCAATTGTAAATCTTTGTCGATTGATACTGTGTTTATCATTATAACTTATAACAGCTCCTGAATCATCGCCTAAAATTAACATACCAGAAACTTCATCTCCTAAATCATATGGAACTAATGCTAATCCTAATCCTTTTACTACTTTTTCAATAGGTATAGCAGGTTTAACTATATTAAAGCGTTCAAGCAATTTTATAGCCTCATCTTCTGCCTTATTGTATAATTTGGTAATTGGCATATAAATTTATTAACCTTGTTAAGTTACAAATGTTTTTTTAGCATATCTATATTCTTGATCAGGTTTTTTAAATTCCCTACCTCTGAAGAATCAATTCGACTTTTGTACTTTTTATTCAAAGCAGCGATAGAGGACTCTTCAAAGAAAATGGATTTCAATTCATTCAAATCAAGGTCCAAAATATTGGCAATCTGAATAAGAGTATGTATCTGTACCTTTTGAATTCCCTTTTCTATATTAACGACTGAAACACGAGATAAGTCTATTCCTTTTGCTAAATCTTCTTGATTTAGTTTTTTTTCCGAACGCCTTGCTTTAATTAGTTTTCCCAATGCTTCATAAAAAGGCTGTTGATTATTAGCTATTCCCATAAAAACGTATACGTAAAAAACTTCACAAAGTTATCAATTAATACATGATAGTTAGTATGTAACTCATACTCTATTTTTAGCTATGATTTTTAATGTATGTAACACATACATTAAAAATTGTATTATTTACTTGACTTTTTAAAAACATTATTTATCTTTGCTATAATTAAAAAACTAAAAAAATGGGACAAAAAATCGGAAACGTAGTGATTTCATATGACATTAATAGAAATCACACAGAAGTAAAAAATGCAATGATTGCAAAAGGTTATTTTGATAACTGGAGAATAGGTACTGGAACAACTTATATAATGCCTAATACAACTTTATGGAAACAATCTATATCTACTGATCAAGCATTAATTGATTTAAAAAATACATGTACATCGCTTAATGTGAAAATAGAAAAGGCTGTGGCCGTATTGGCAGAAGAGTTTGTAGGTGAGAATAATAATTAAGCAAACATTAGATAACAAAGAAAGGAGGTATTAAAAATGGCGAACAGTAAATCACAATCTTCTTATAGAAGTGCGAAATCAGGTCAATATGTTACAAAAAAATATGCCGAAACGCATAAATCAACGACTGTAAAAGAAAGTAACAAGAAAAAATAAGTATCATTTAAATTCAGACCCTTGGAGTAAACCAAGGGTCTTTATACCACCTCCATACACAACTCCACCAAAACCCCATTAACCCCCTTCGGGTGCACAAAGCAAACCAGCTTATTATCCGCACCACGTTTTGGCTCATCATTCAGCAGCACAAAGCCCTCCTTGCGCAGGCGTTCCATTTCGGCTACAATATCATCAACCTCAAAGGCAATATGATGGATCCCCTCCCCTTTTTTGGCGATGAATTTGGCAATGGCGCTATCGGGGTGGGTGGCTTCCAGCAGTTCAATTTTATTGGGGCCGGTTTGTAAAAAGGCGGTTTTTACGTGTTCGCTGGCTACTTCTTCTACCTTGTAAATATCGGTGTTCAGTAACTTTTTATAGATGTCGCCGGCTGTTTCCAGGCTATTTACCGCGATACCAATATGTTCTACCTTTTTCATAGACAAATATTGCAAATTAATGACTGCCTAAGGCATATTGCGTAATTTAAAACTAAAAGTTTACTTATCTTTGTACTGTTAATTTTTTGCTATGGAATTTCCTATTTATTTAGATAACAACGCGACTACGCCAATGGACCCACGGGTGCTTGAAGCTATGCTGCCTTACTTTAACAATAAGTTTGGTAACGCGGCCAGCCGTAACCACGCTTTTGGCTGGGTGGCTGAAGAAGCTGTTGACTACGCCCGCGAACAAGTGGCCAAGCTGATTGGCGCTAACGAGAAAGAGATCATCTTTACATCAGGCGCTACCGAAAGCGATAACCTGGCCATTAAAGGTGTGTTTGAGATGTACAAAGAAAAGGGTAACCACATCATTACTGCTACTACCGAACATAAGGCCGTGCTGGATACCTGCAAGCATATCGAAAAACTGGGCGCGCGCATTACCTATTTAGATGTTAAATCTGACGGCTTAATTGACCTGGCCGAACTGGAAGCTGCCATGACACCCGAAACCATTTTGGTTTGCATTATGTACGGCAATAACGAGATTGGTGTAATACAACCTATTAAAGAAATATCGGCCATTGCCCACAAACACGGCGCTTTGTTTATGACAGACGCGGTACAGGCAGTTGGTAAGATCCCTGTTGATGTTAATGCCGATGGTATCGACCTGCTGGCTTTATCGGCACATAAAATATACGGACCTAAAGGTGTTGGCGCATTATACGTTCGCCGTAAAGGCCCAAGGGTTAAAGTTACCGCCCAAATGGATGGCGGTGGTCACGAGCGCGGTATGCGTTCGGGTACGCTGAATGTTCCGGGTATTGTGGGTTTAGGTAAAGCCTGCGAACTTTGCGGACTGGAAATGGAAAGCGAAGCAAAACGCCTTTCGGCCATGCGCGACCGTTTAGAGAAATCGCTGACCGTGCTGGAAGAAAGCTATGTGAACGGTAATGTAGAACACCGCTTACCACATGTAGCCAATATCAGCTTTAAATATGTAGAGGGCGAAGGCTTAATGATGGCCATGAAAGATCTGGCGGTATCGTCAGGTTCGGCTTGTACTTCGGCATCGTTAGAGCCATCGTACGTGTTGAAAAGCCTGGGTTTATCCGATGACCTGGCGCACTCTTCTATCCGTTTCGGTTTAGGCCGTTTCACTACGGACGAGGAAGTTGACCACGCCATTGAAGTAACCCTTAAAGCCGTTACCCACCTGCGCGAACTTTCGCCGCTATGGGAAATGTTTAAAGAGGGTATCGACCTTGACTCGATTGAGTGGGCGGAACATTAAGAAGAAGTCCGAAGTCAGTAGTCGAAAGTCTATAGTCTTTGGAACACTTTTTGAAAATAGAATAATAATATGCGAGTCGGTATTTCTGACTCAGAACTTATAACTTAAGACTTAATACTTAAAGACATGGCTTATTCAGATAAAGTAATTGATCACTACACCAATCCGCGCAACGTGGGTACTTTAGATAAAAGTAACCACAAAGTTGGTACCGGCCTGGTGGGTGCCCCTGAGTGCGGCGACGTAATGCGCCTGCAAATTCAGGTTGATGATAACAACATGATCACCGATGCCAAGTTTAAAACCTTTGGCTGCGGTTCGGCCATTGCGTCGTCATCCTTAGCTACCGAATGGTTAAAAGGCAAAAGCATCGACGATGCCATGAAGATTGACAACATGGATATTGTGGAGGAACTGGCTTTACCACCGGTAAAAATTCACTGCTCGGTTTTAGCCGAGGACGCTATTAAAGCTGCCATTAACGATTACCGCGTTAAAAACGGTATGGAGCCAATTGCAAGCGAGAAAGCGCATCACTAATTGAAGTCCTAAGTCGTTAGTCTTAAGTCCAAAGTCATCAGTCCTTGGACTTAAGACTAAGGACTATGAACTTAAGACTTAATAACATGGTAACTATAACAGATAAAGCGAAAAGCAAGATAGATCACCTGATGCAGGATGCCGGGCTGGATGCCTCGTATTTTTTACGGGTATCGGTTCAGGGAGGCGGCTGCTCGGGCTTATCTTATAACCTTGATTTTGATAACGAGGAGAAAAAGGGCGACCAATTTTTCGAGGATCGCGGGATTCGCCTGGCGCTTGATATGAAATCATTTTTATACCTGGCCGGCACCGAACTTGATTTTTCGGACGGGCTGAACGGGAAGGGCTTTAACTTCCACAACCCTAACGCTACCCGCACCTGCGGTTGCGGCGAAAGCTTCTCGGTATAATTCAGGCTAATTAAAAATATAAAGGTCGCTTATGAACAGGCGGCCTTTTTTTGTTAAACAATTTTTAGCCTCGCTTTTAAATAAAAGACATCGCAACAAAGACCATCAGTAAGACCATAAGGTAACTTACCATCAGGCTTATAGTTTGCCGGTCGCCGATGTGTTTAGCTCGTTCCTGGGGTGTCATTAAATAAGGATAGATGATGTACTGCTAATGTACCTAATTTTAATTATTAAGCATAATTTAATTTACAGATAACTAATTTCAACCAATATTTAATAGGGATTTTTACCGCTAACTATTAAATTGCATGCATATTTGTTCAAAACAACAACCTGCTTGCCGCCATGCTACATATTAGCGACCTGATTATATACCCCATAAAATCGTTAAAAGGTATTTCCGTTCAATCTGCAAAGGTTACCGACCGGGGGCTGGAGCATGACCGCCGTTGGATGCTGATTGATCACAACAACCGCTTTATCTCGCAAAGGGAAGTACCCCAGATGGCTTTATGTATGCCCGAATTAACAAGCACGGGCTTAACCGTAACCTATCTGCCAACCGCCGAAAGTATAGTGATCCCCTATCAGCCTTTAACTAATCATCTTACAACAGTAACCGTTTGGGATGATGCCTGCACAGCCCAATATGTAAGCCATGAGACCGATGCCTGGTTCAGCCGTATTTTAAAGATCCCCTGCAGGCTGGTTTATATGCCTGATGATACCCGCCGGATAGTAGAGCCCGCCTATACCGACGGCAGTAAGATCACCTCCTTCTCTGATGCTTATCCGTTTTTAATCATCGGCGAGGCCTCGCTGACTGATCTGAGCAAGCGCGTGGGCCAGATCATCCCTATGAACCGTTTCCGGCCAAATATGGTATTCACCGGCGGCGATGCTTATATGGAAGATGAAATGGCGCACTTCACCATCAATCATATCCATTTTTACGGGGCCAAATTATGCGCCCGCTGCCCTATCCCGGGTATTGATCAGGATACCGGCATTAGCGGTAAAGAACCCATAAAAACAATGGCAGCCTATCGCCGTAAAAACAATAAAGTGTGGCTGGGCCAAAACCTGGTACATACCGGCGATGGCGTATTGCATGTGGGTGATGCGATTGAAGTGCTGGAGTTGAAGGCAGCGGCTGTGTTTGATTGACCTCCAAACCACCAATTTGTCATTGCGAGGAGCGGCCAGGATAGTGCATTGGGTGCGACGTGGCAATCCCGTAGCAATGCAATCGTAAACGTGCTACGAGATTGCCACGCTATCGCTCGCAATGACAACGGGGAACAAATTTTTCAGCGCCGTTGTTGGTGTTGCCACCGACCACTTCCCTTTGCAACATGAAGGCGCATTGTCCCCACGCATGTTGTGGGTGACAACACCAACAACGGCTTCCACAATTTTTTTCTCAAAAATTTTATTTAGTAAATAAATAACTGTTAATTTAACAATTATTTATAACCAATGAGTAACCTATCTGAATTTGTGATCGGGGTTGATTATGGCACCGACTCTGTACGCTCTGTTATTGTGAACGCCGGTAACGGGCAGGAAGTAGCCACATCTGTATATTACTACCGCCGCTGGCAGCAGGGGCTATACTGCAATGCAGCCGAAAACCAGTTTCGCCAGCACCCGCAGGATTATATAGACGGACTGGAAACCACCATTAAGGATTGCGTTAAAAAAGCCGGTCCGCAGGTTGCCGCGCAAGTGAAAGCCATATCGGTTGATACTACCGGATCAACCCCCGTCGCGGTTAACGCGCAGGGCGTGCCTTTAGCATTATTGCCCGAGTTTAAAGATGAGCCCAACGCCATGTTTGTGCTTTGGAAAGACCATACATCGATAAAAGAAGCGGCAGAGATAAACGCCCATGCCGAAAAATTTGATACCAACTACCTGCAATATGTGGGCGGTATCTACTCGTCCGAATGGTTTTGGGCCAAATTACTGCACGTGCTGCGGGTTGATGAAACCGTACGCAAGGCCATGCACTCGTGGGTGGAGCATTGCGACTGGATCCCCTTCCTGTTAACCGGCGGTACCGATGCAAAAGATATCAAGCGCGGGCGCTGCTCGGCCGGGCACAAAGGCTTATGGTCTGCCGATTTTGGCGGCCTGCCACCTAACGATTTCTTCTCTTCGCTTGATCCGCTGCTGGATGGCATTACCGATAGATTATACAAAGACACCTACACTTCCGATGTTTCGGCCGGTACGTTAAGCCCTGAATGGGCCGAACGTTTAGGCTTAAGCACCGATGTAAAAATTGGCGTAGGCGCTTTCGACGCGCACATGGGCGCCGTTGGCGGACAAATTGAGCCTTATTACCTCAGCAAGGTAATGGGTACATCTACCTGCGATATTTTGGTAGCGCCCAATGTTGACATGGAAGGCAAATTGGTTGCCGGCATCTGCGGACAGGTAGATGGCTCGGTAATACCGGGTATGGCAGGTTTAGAGGCTGGGCAATCGGCCTTTGGCGATACCTATGCCTGGTTCCGCAAATTGCTGGAATGGCCGTCGCAAAGCCTGTTGCTGCAAACCAAACTGGTAGATGCCGAAACCGCTCAGGCTTTGGCCGATGAGATCTCGGCCAAAATCATCCCCGAATTAAGCAAACAAGCGGCGGCTTTACCGCTAAGTGATAACGCCGAACTGGCTATCGACTGGTTTAACGGTCGCCGCACACCTGATGCTAACCAACTACTGAAAGGCAGCATCAGCGGGTTAAATTTGGGCAGCGATGCACCGAGGTTATTCCGCGCCCTGGCCGAGGCTACCTGCTTTGGGGCCAGGAACATTGTAGCCCGTTTTGAAAGCGAGGGCGTACCCGTTAAAGGCCTGATTGGTATTGGCGGGGTGGCTAAAAAATCGCCCTATATTATGCAAATGATGGCCGATGTGCTGCAAATGCCTATCCGCATCCACCAGTTTGAGCATACCTGTGCCCTGGGCGCCGCTATGTTTGCGGCTACCGTGGCGGGCATTTATCCCGATGTGCAACAAGCTATGGCAGCTATGGGCGGCGGCTTTGATGTGGAGTACACGCCAAATGCCGGTTTAGCCGATTTTTACAGCAAACGCTACCAGCAATATTTAAGTCTGGGCAACTATATCGAACAGAACACTACAGCACATTAATTTAAAAAGATGAGCAAATACAAACATATACAAGAGGCAGCCTACCATGCCAATATGCAGCTGCCTAAACTGGGCCTGGTGCTATTTACCTTTGGCAACGTCAGCGCGGCCGACCGTGAACTGGGCGTTTTCGCGATTAAACCCAGCGGTGTGGCCTATGATGATCTGACGCCGGAGAAAATGGTGATCGTAGATTTTGACGGCAACACCATACAAGGCGATCTGCGCCCGTCGTCGGATACTAAAACGCACGCGGTGCTTTACAAGCACATGCCTACCATTGGCGGTATTGTGCACACGCACTCCACCTACGCTACGGCCTGGGCACAATCGCAGCGCGATATCCCCATTTTTGGCACTACCCATGCCGATTATAATACCGTAGATATCCCCTGCGCGCCACCGATGAGCGACGAGATGATCCAGGGTAACTACGAATACGAAACCGGTTTCCAGATCCTGAATTGCCTGAAAGAAAAAGGTATGGATTACCGCGAGGTAGAAATGATATTAGTAGGCAACCATGCTCCGTTTACCTGGGGCAAAACAGCAGATAAAGCCGTACATAACAGCGCCGTGCTGGAAACAGTAGCTAAAATGGCGCTGCTGACCGAGCAGATCAACCCGCAGGCACCGCGCCTGCAGGATTCGCTGATCCGCAAACATTACGAACGCAAGCACGGACCGGATTCTTATTACGGACAATAAACCTATTAAAAACCTTACCTGATGAAACGGCTTTTATGCTTTTTTATATTACTATCTGGCACGCAATTGTTTGCTCAAACGCCGGTAAAAGTAGCGCAAACCCCGCCGTTAGGCTGGAATAGCTATAATTGTTTCGGCTCGGCCGTGCACGAGGATGAGGTGCGGGCCAATACCGCTTACATGGCCAAAAATCTGAAACAGCATGGCTGGCAATACGTAGTAGTAGATTTTTTATGGGCTTACGATAACCCGCCGGGTAGCAATATCGGTAACCCCTATCAAAAAAACCTGCAGGACGGCTCCTTTGTACCCTGGTTAACCATGGATAAATGGGGACGGCTGCTCCCCCAGCCCAACAAGTTCCCTTCGGCGTTTGGCGGTAAAGGCTTTAAACCACTATCTGATTATGTGCATGCGCAGGGTTTAAAATTTGGCATCCATGTCATGCGTGGCATCCCAAGGCAGGCTGTATGGGCAAAATCGCCGGTACTGGGCGCACCGGGTATTACGGCTGATATGATTGCCGATACCTCCTCCAAATGCCCCTGGATGAACCATATGTATGGTTTAAACATGAGCAAACCGGGTGCGCAGGCTTATTTGAATTCCATTGTAGCCCTCTACAAATCGTGGGATGTAGATTTCATTAAAGTAGATGATCTGTCACGTCCCTACAGCGTAGCCGAGGTAGAAGGTTATAAAAAAGCCATTGAACAAAACGGCAGGCCAATGGTATTCAGTCTTTCGCCGGGCGAAACGCCGGTAGCACAATCGGCACACGTGGCGCAATACGGCAATATGTGGCGCATGGCCGACGATTTTTGGGATAACTGGAAAGAGATTGTCCACATGTTTGAGTACGCCAAGCGCTGGGAAGGCACTGGCGGTCCCGGTCATTGGCCCGATTGTGATATGCTGCAAATTGGCAAGCTATCTAAACGCGGGCCGGTTGGTAAAGAACGTTACAGTCGCTTTACCGAGGAGGAATTATACACCCATATGAGTTTTTGGTGTATCTACCGTTCGCCCTTAATGATCGGCGGTAACCTGCCCGAAAACCGGGAACTGGAACTGAAATTATTCACTAACGATGAAGTGCTGGCCGTAAACCAAAAAGGCGAAAACCCTAAACAATTATACAATAAAGATGGCGCCATGGTATGGTACAGCCACATCCGCGGAAGCAAAAATATTTACGTGGGGCTTTTTAATTTAGGCGATGAAACTAAGAGTATCAGCGTTGATCTTTCGGCCCTCGGACTAAGCGGTAAGGTAACCGTGCGCGACCTTTGGAAAAAACAGGATGCCGGCAGCTTTACCACTTCTTATCAACAACAAATAAACAAACACGGCGCCGCATTACTGATGTTATCGGCCAAATAAAACATAAACAGATTGAATACAATGATAGATTTAAAAACCTTTGAAGTATGGTTCGTTACCGGTAGCCAGGACTTATATGGCGAGGAAACATTAAAACAAGTAGCCGAGCATTCTAAGCAAATAGCTGCGGGCATTAATGCTGCCCCACAGGTGCCCGTAACGGTAGTATTTAAACCTACTGTAAAAAGTATGGAGGAGATCTATAACCTGATCCAGGAAGCCAATGTGGCTAAAAACTGTATCGGTATCATCACCTGGATGCATACCTTCTCGCCTGCTAAAATGTGGATCAACGGGTTAAAGATCCTGCGCAAGCCGGTACTGCATTTACATACCCAATTTAACAGCCAGATCCCATGGTCGTCCATTGATATGGACTTTATGAACCTGAACCAAAGCGCCCACGGCGATAGGGAGTTTGGGTTTATGATGTCGCGCCTGCGCATCCGCCGCAAGGTGGTGGTTGGCCACTGGCAAGAACAGGAAGTGCTTGACCAAATTAACACCTGGAGCCGCGCAGCAGCGGGCTGGAACGATTGGCAGGGTGCTAAATTTGTTCGCTTTGGCGATAACATGCGCTTTGTAGCTGTTACCGATGGCGATAAAGTAGAGGCAGAACTGAAGTTCGGTTTCTCGGTAAATACCCATGGTGTGGGCGACCTGGTTGCTGTGATTGATAAAGTGACCGAAAGCCAAATTGATGAATTAATAGCGGTTTATGCCGAGCAGTACAACATCGTACCCGAACTGCAAAAGAATGGGGCCAAATACAGCCACCTGCGCGATGCGGCCAAGATAGAAATAGGTTTACGCACGTTTTTACAAGCCGGCGGCTATAAAGGCTTTACCGATACTTTTGAAGACCTGCATGGCATGGTACAACTGCCGGGCATCGCATCGCAACGCTTAATGGCCGAAGGCTATGGCTTTGGGGGTGAGGGCGACTGGAAAACAGCGGCTTTAGTACGCGCTATGAAGGTAATGGGCAGCGGCCTGCCGGGCGGCAATGCCTTTATGGAAGATTATACCTATCATTTTGATGGCGGCAACTCCATGGTTTTAGGATCGCATATGCTGGAGATTGATTCGTCTATAGCCGGTACCAAACCAAATGTTGAAGTACATCCATTAGGTATTGGCGGCAAGGCCGATCCGGTACGCCTGGTATTTAACGTAGCGGCAGGTCCGGCACTAAACGCTTCTATTGTGGATATGGGCAACCGTTTCCGCCTGATTGTTAACGAGGTTGAGGCTGTAGAGCCGCAAAACGATCTGCCTAAACTACCCGTCGCCCGTGTGCTTTGGAAACCATATCCAAACATGAAAGACGGATGTGCAGCCTGGATCTACGCCGGCGGCGCGCACCATACCTGCTACAGTCAGAATTTAACCAATGAACATTTAAGCGATTTTGCCGACATGGCCGATATTGAGCACCTGACCATTGGTAAGGATACCAAATTAGCCGAATTTAAAAAGGAGATCTTTTGGAATGATGCGGTGTATCGCATCGGAAAATAATTGTGATGGTGGTGGCGATTTAACCACAGAGCGCACGGAGTTTTTGCACAGAGGGCACAGAGATTTTTCTTTGTGCCCTTTGTGGTTTTGCTGATGCCCGATCAAGCGTCCACGCTTGATCGCACTTCCTAATTAAGCGTCCTCGCTTAATCTATTTCGCAAGCGTGGACGCTTGCATTAGGTAGGTTTCAAGCGTGGACGCTTGAAACGGCAGTGGGATTTTTCTTTGTGCCCTTTGTGGTTTTGCGCCTTGTCATTGCGAGGTACGAAGCAATCGCACACACAAAGAGCAGTCATGTAATGTTCGCGATTGCTTCGTACCTCGCAATGACAAGTTTATTATTCTCTGTGTACTCTGTGATTCCCCCTCCGTGCACTCTGTGGTTAAATCCCCTGTGGTTAAACTCGCCCCATACCCATCCTCGCCTATATGTTACTTTCATGTTAATTAAAATATTCAGGATTTAACTATCTTGTGTCCTCAATTTTAGGTTATATGAAATTAAGTTTTATGGCAGCGGGTGCAATTTGTGCATTGCTTTCGATTGGTAACAGTGTTTATGCTCAACCAAAATTAGTCGGCAAGGCGGTGGATGATGCCATGCAGGCAGCCAGCGCCGATGAGATCAAAGCCAGCATTACTTACCTTGCCGATGACAAATTGTTAGGCAGACAGCCCGGTAAACCGGGTTTCCAGATGGCTGCCGACTATGTAATAGAGCAGTTAAAATCGTTTGGCGTGCAACCCGCCGGCGAGCATAACGGCTGGACCCAGCAGGTACGTTTCCGCCGCACTTTCGCGGGTAAAACGGGGGCGGCTACTTTAACCGTTAACGGCAAAACCGATAGTTTAAAATATGGTACGGATATATTCATCTATCCTGATCCTGTGCATAAGGTGGTTAGTTCGTCAGGCCAACTGGCTTTTGCCGGCTATGGCATTACCGAGAAACAATTAAATTATGATGATTATGCCGGGCTAAATGTAAAAGGAAAAATCGTTGTCATTATTCGCGGTGCGCCTAAAAGCTTTCCATCATCCGATGCATCACACAGTATGGATTTGATCACTATCCAAAAAAACGCGGCCGCGCACGGTGCTAAAGGTGTGATACTTGCCGTAGCCGATTCGTCCGCACGTGCCATATTACCTAATCCCGGGCGTCGCGGAAGCTATAGTATTATGGACGAAAAAGGTATCCCGGTGGTATCGCGAAACTACTATGGCGGTGTAGAGATGCTGGGCATGATTGGCTATAAAACTTTCAAACTGCTGGCAGGCAGCGCCGGCAAAAACCCGGCGGATATTACGGCATCAATTAAAGGGGGAACGCCCATGCCTTTCCCCATAAATGCAGGCATCAGCGCATCGGCCGATTTTGATTACCAGGATATTGCCGGCTTTAATATAGTAGGGAAAATAGAAGGATCAGACAAAAAACTAAAAGAAGAATACGTAGTACACAGCGCCCACCTCGATCATTTGGGTGTTGGGCAACCCGTGCAGGGCGATTCTATCTATAACGGCGCCCATGATAATGCTTCGGGTGTGGCCAGTTTGCTGCAGATAGCCAAGATCTATCATAACCTGGGTATTAAGCCCAAACGCTCTATCCTGATTGTAGTGGTAACCGGCGAAGAGCTGGGCGATTTGGGCTCGGGCTATTTTGCCAGTCGCCCTACCGTGCCGGTAAAATCAATGGTGGCCGATGTAAATACCGATATGCCAACTATCATTGCTCCCCTGTTATCGGTAACAGCGCTGGGGGCCGAGCATTCTTCGCTCGCAAAAACGGTAGACCTGGCTGCAACATACATGGGCCTGACGGTTGAGCCCGACCCTGAACCGGAGCAAAACCGCTTTGTACGCAGCGATCAGTATAGCTTTGTAGTACATGGCATACCGGCACTGCACATTAAATATGGCGCCCGTACCCCGGATGGTAAAAATAACCTGAACGAATTTGTACAAAAATGGCGCGCCAAATATTACCATAAACCACAGGACGATATAAACGGTATATTTGATTTTGATGCCGGCCGTAAGTATGCCCAGTTAAATTTCCTGATAGGATATATCGTGGCTAACGATACAGGACGCCCAACATGGAATAAAGGTGATATATTTGAGAAGAATTAAGATAATTAAAAAGACTTACGAAGTATTGGAAGCTTTGTAAGTATAACCAATAACAAGCCATTATGTCATTGCCAGGTACGAAGCAATCTCGAACTATGCAGATCTGCTCTTTGGGTGTGCGATTGCTTCGTACCTCGCAATGACAAATTGGTAAGTTTGACACCATAAAAACAACATGCACAAATATACCGGACAGGATAAATTTTTATTAGCAATTGATTGTATCATATTTGGCTTTGATGGTAACGACATTAAGCTGTTGCTGATACACCGCGGCCTTGAACCCATGAAAGACCATTGGAGCCTGATGGGTGGCTTTGTACACGCCAGTGAAACACCGGATGATGCCGCCAACCGCGTTTTGGAACAGTTGACCGGCTTGAAAAATGTGTACATGGAACAACTGCACGTTTTCGGCGCGCCCGATCGCGACCCGGTTGAACGGACCTTATCTATCGCTTATTTTGCTTTGATAGATATCCATAAGTATGAGAAGCAGCTCACGCACGAGCATCATGCCGAATGGTTTCTGCTGAACGAATTGCCCGATCTGATTTTTGACCACCCCGAAATGGTGAAGATGGCCAAAAAACAATTACGCTATAAAGCAGCCTTACACCCTATCCTGTTTCAGCTATTGCCCGAGAAATTTACTATTCCGCAACTGCAATCGCTATACGAAGGCATTTACCAGTCTAAGTTAGATGATCGTAATTTTAGCCGTAAGATCCTGTCGACCGGACTGCTGGTGAAATTGCCCGAAAAGGAAAAACTATCGTCGAAAAAAGGGGCGTTCTATTATAAACTGGACCAATCCAATTACCTCGAGAATTTCGAGTCCTTCCTTAATTTCATCCCAAATCCCGAAAGATTTTTTAAGGATTAACAACCTTAATGTCATTGCGAGGAGCAGCGTAGGGATTGTGTTACAGGGCGACGTGGCAATCTCGTAGTTTGTTCTGCGTACGACGAGATTGCCACGCTATCGCTCGCAATGACAATCGGTTAGATGACAGCACAGCGAAACGACTAATGACCCAATGACGCGAAGCATACTAACTATTGCAACGTTTTTGGCAGCATCACCGTAAACGTAGCCCCTTCTCCCGGTTTCGACTGTACATCAATAGCCCCTTTGTGCTTTTCGATGATACCAAACACGATAGAAAGGCCCAGGCCTGTACCTTCGCCAATATCCTTGGTGGTAAAAAACGGATCGAAGATACGTTGCTTTACTTCTTCGGTCATGCCGATGCCGGTATCCGTAATTTCAATCACTATATTTTCCGGATAATCCCTGGTAGTGATCAGGATATACTCGTTCCTGTGCACGGCTTTAGCTTTTATAGCCTGTATACTGTTATTGATCAGGTTTACCAGTACCTGGTTAATTTTACCCGGGTAACAGTTCAACAACGGCAATTTATCAAGCAATGGTTTTATTTCGATATCATAAGGTATGGTGCTGCGCAAAAGCACCAGTGTGGTTAGTATAGACCGGTTAATGTCTATCGCTTTAAGCGCCAGTTCATCGGTACGGCTAAAGGTGCGCAGGCTGTGCACAATTTCGGCAGTACGGCTGGCCCCTTCTTCAATACCTTCCAGCAGGGTTATCACTTCTTGTTTTATAAAATCAATATCAATTTCTTTAGCATAATTGGTGGCCTTTTCCTGCAAAGTGGTATCCTGTGGGTTAGTTACCAGTTGCCGGTAATATTCAATCAGGTTAAAAACCTCTAAAAAATCCATTTTTAGAGGTTTTATATTGGCGCTTACAAAGTTTATCGGATTATTTATCTCATGCGCTATGCCTGCTGTAAGCTGCCCCAGGGAGGCCATTTTTTCGGTATCCACCAGCTGCATCTGCGCCGATTTCAGGTTTTCGATCGTTAACGAAAGGTTCCTGTTACTTTCTATCAGTTCCTGGGTGCGCTCCCTAACCTTGTTTTCCAGTGCGAAATTTTGCCCGGTGATCAATCGCTCGTTCTCGAGGGCGATGGCCAGGGCAATAGCCTGGGTTTCGCTGGTTTGATTACGATAGAAGTTAATACGATCGGCCAGGGCCACCGAAAACATGATCAATTCAAAGGCCGAACTGTACAGGATAAAATTTGCCGTAAAATCATTAAACCGTATCAGCCCTTTGTTACGGGCAATAGTTGCCACAACGGTTACCAGGAACAAGCCCCATCCCAGCATAAAAAATTTAGCCGGTTTAAAGCCTTTGATATATAATGATATGCCAATAATAAGCAGCACCGTGGCGTTAATGAGGGCGCCGGTTGTAATAAGGCTATAGGTTATTGTATTTTGATTTAGTAAAATACTGATAAAAGGCAAGCTGATAAAAACGTATAACAGGTAATAATAGCGGGTATATTTCTTTTTTATGTTTTGATCTAATTGCAAAAATTCATAAACAAAAAGTAATATAGAATACCAAAAGCATATACGGGATACCGGTATAATATAATTATTAAGTATTACCGTGTTTATGGGTAAAAATGACGTCCCCAAGCCGCGGGACAGCCATTGGGTTAATCCTAAAAAGAGGATATATAACACATAATACAGGTAGCTTTTATCCTTCACCAGTATAAAAAGCATCAGGTTGTACATCACCATGATCACTATTATCCCCATAAAAAAGCCAAACGTGAGGCTTTCAATTACACTATCGTATAAAAAAGCATCGGCACTTTGTACTTTTATAGGTATAGCTAACGAATCATTACTTTTTAAGCGCAGGTAAATGGTAGCGGTAGAATCGGGCAGTATGGGGAAATCTATGATCCTGCTCATCTTCCTCAGGCTGTTCTTATTTTTAATATCTAACGAACTTAAATGTACAACAGCCCCTGTTGTACCCACATAAAACAGATCGAAAGTATCAAATACACCGGTAACGTTTACGGCTACATAGGGTTGAAACGTTTGGTTACATAATACAAATTTGATCCATAAAACCGAATCGGTATACCGCATGAAAGGAAGGGTTGACCTGCTTTGATGAAAGCTTTTGCTATTCATTACCGCATTAATGGACATGTTGCCACGCAGGTCTTCTAACTGAGTAAAATAACTTTTTTTTAAAAGCACCGATTGTTTATTGTGTATGGTAAGCGTATCGCTTGCATTTGCAAAAAAAAACAGCGTCAGCAGGCCAATAACAATCGTAATTATTCTCATTTGTGGGCTTATATTCAATATCAGCAATAATTTTACATAAATTTTTGCGATAATTAAACCTTTAACCTTTAATTTCGTTTAACACTATTGATTGCCTAACCCTAATGATGTGACTATGCAAATAGGTGTATTATATGTTGATGACGAGGTGAATAACCTTAACAGTTTTAAAGCCGCCTTCAGGCGTTATTTTAATATATACACTGCCCAGTCGGCCAAAGAAGGCCGGAAAATACTGGAGAGCGGAGAAATTGGTGTGATTATTACCGACCAGCGCATGCCCGGCGAAACAGGGATCGAGTTCCTGGAATCCGTATTACCCATATACCCAGATACCATCCGTATATTATTAACCGGTTTTTCGGACATTAACGCCGTTATGGGCGCGATTAACCGCGGACAGGTTTACAAGTACCTGGTAAAACCATGGCAGGATGATGAACTGAAAATGTACATCCAAAACGCGCTGGAACTCCATAGCCTGCGTAAAGAAAACAAAGACCTGGCCAACAAATTAAAAATTGCCAACCTGGAATTAGAACAACTAACCAGGGTGAAAATTTAATTTTACCGCAACGCGCTTTTTTTTAACCATTTATGTATTTTTAGCAAACCGTTATGTTTTTGCCTGAATGGCATAGCGGTAACACTAACTAATACTATTGAATAGGTTGAAAAAGCCCTTACTGATTGTAGTTGTACTGCTATTAATTGTTTTTAGCTGCGCCCGTGTTCGGGCACAGGGAAGTACAAGCAAAGGTACCGAGTTTTGGACCTGCTGGATGGACCATATTAATGGCGCTGTAGCTACACCTGGTGTATCGCCAAGTAAAATGAGTCTTTACATTACGTCGGATGTGTCAACAAGCGGCACAGTTGCTATAGCTGACGGAACCGCCAATATCCCTTTTAATGTTACAGCTAACCAAGTTACTATTGTTGATATACCTGCCAGCGCCTATTTAGGTACACAAGGCCCATTTTTAAAGGGCATACACATTACAGCGGTAAAGCCTATTGCCGTTTATGCACATATTTATGCTATGTCGGTATCAGGTGCTACCCTGTTGCTGCCCGTAAACACGCTGGGTAAAAGTTACCTTTCGCTTAATTACACGCAAAGGTCAAACCAGGCCAACAGTTACTCGGCCTTTGATGTAATAGCAACAGAAGATAATACCAAGGTTGAAATAACACCTTCGGCCAAATTAAACGATAATTCACCAGCGAATGTAGCCTTTACAATCACCTTGTCAAAAGGGCAAGTATACCAGGGTTTATCCGCTACCGATTTAACCGGAACAATAATCCGGTCGATAAGTACAGACAACGAGCCTTGTAAAAAAATAGCTGTTTTTTCGGGCAGTGGTAAAATAGCGATAGGCTGCGCGACAGGCAGCCAAACATCCGATAACTTGTTTCAGCAGGTTTATCCTACCGCATCTTGGGGTAAAAATTACATTACAGCCCCATTAAAAAGCCGCCATTACGATACTTACCGTGTAGTATTAAGCGATCCGGCTACCAAAGTTACTATTAACGGCGTTGCCATAACCCAATTTGTAAATAGTTTGTATTATGAATTTAATTCAGATGTCCCCAATGTAATAACTGCTGATAAGCCTATCCAGGTAATACAGTATGCTGTTACACAAGGTCAAACTTTAAACTGCGTGAACGATGGCAACGATGCTGGCGACCCGGAGATGATATTTTTAACTCCTATTGAACAAAGTATTGATCGTGTAACTTTATATTCTACCAACCAATACCTTATTACCAAAAATTTCATCAACGTAATCATTCCGCATTCGGCATCACCATCATTTACAATTGACGGCACTACAACAGGTGTAAACTTTACGCCGGTGCCCGGCAACACACAGTATGATTATGCGCAAATAAATGTAAACTCAGGCACCCACAATATACAAGCTAACGAGGGCTTTAACGCCATAGCCTATGGCTTTGGAAATGTAGAATCCTACGGTTACGCGGCTGGTACCAACCTCAAAAACTTAAATGAGTTTATAGAGTTACAGGATCCGGCAACTAATACAGTAAGCGCCTCGGGTTGTGTAAGTATCAGCTATAAGCCACAGTTAAGCATCCCTTATCAAACAACCAAAATAACCTGGGATTTTAAAAACGGAAGCCCGCCAGTAGTTACTAACCCAACTGCACCTAAAGATACTGTGGTAAAAAATGGCACAACTTTATACGTTTATGAATATCCCTCGCCCGTTACTTATTCCACATCCGGCAGCTATACCATGGTTGCTACTGTTGTAAACCTTACCGCCGACGAATGCGGCAGTAACGAGGATATTCAGTTTGATTATACCATATCAGATATACCCGATACTAAATTTACAGCCTCATCCTTAAACATTTGTCCCGGTGCCGAGGTAAGTTTTGCTGATATTACCAATATCAATGGCGTAGCCACCAAAACCTGGAGCTGGGATTTTGGCGATGCGGCTAATGCTACCGCGGCTAACCCTAACACGGCTACCAATGCAAACCCCAAACATATTTATACCATTCCGGGCGATTATTTGGCAACGTTGACCGTAGAAAATCAAAATGGCTGCTCCACCACTTCGGCACCGCAAACTATACATGTTAACAAAATGCCAGTGGCGGCATTTAATATCGCCCCAATAAATTGCGAAACACAAAGTATCTTATTTACAGATGCTTCGCAGGCTAACGAAGGGACAATTACCCAATGGGCGTGGGATTTTGGTGATGCGGCCAACTCAACTATAGCAAACCCAAACACCTCCATTACACAAAACCCGCAGCATGTTTTTAAAACAGCAGGTACTTATACTGTTGGCCTTACAGTTACCAGTAGTACAGGCTGTACAAGTTTTATTACTAACCAGGTTATTGTGCATCCGCAACCACAAGTTGATTTTGTACCACCGGATGTTTGTATATCAGATGCGTTTGCTGTTTTTAAGAACACCAGTACCATAGCTGATGGTACGGAAGCTGATTTTGAATATACCTGGGATTTTGGCGATAAAAACGCCACAACTGCCAATAATGCATCAAAGGCTATAAACCCGAAACATACTTATACCGAGGCTAATGTATATACCGCAACGTTAACGGTTAAATCAAAATATGGCTGCGAGGTTACTACATCACACACCTTCACAGTAAACGGCGCGACACCCAAGGCAGCCTTCGCCACTGATAAAACCGAAGTACCAAATACCTTTTGCAGCAGCGATGATGTATTGTTTAAAGATAAATCAACCGTTGACTTTGGTATAGTTACCAAAATTGAATGGTATTTTGATTTCAACAATCATCCAAATGATGTAACCGTTTATACCAAAGATCAATTCCCATCCGACCGGATTTTCCGTCATAATTATGGCTTATTTAACAATACACCATCACAAACTTATCATGTTAAAATGATTGTTTACTCTGGCGGAATCTGTCAAAATACCTTTGAAAACGATGTAACGATATATGCCAATCCCCTTATTGATGTATCGCCAATAAACGCTACTAACACCCTTTGTCAGGAAGCCCCGCCGGTTCAAATTAAGGCCACGGTTTTATATGGTGCTGGCACAGGCGTATTCAGCGGTACAGGCGTATCGTCAGATGGGTTATTCGATCCGGCCGTATCAGGCCCGGGTACTTTTACCATTAACTATTTGTTTACTACAGATATTACCAAATGTACTTATGGCAG
This sequence comes from Mucilaginibacter sp. GW821-FHT07H05, assembly GCF_059418485.1. NCBI lineage: Bacteria > Pseudomonadati > Bacteroidota > Sphingobacteriia > Sphingobacteriales > Sphingobacteriaceae > Mucilaginibacter > Mucilaginibacter sp. GW821-FHT07H05. Next base: position 52,773 of record NZ_JBWKPY010000001.1, on the reverse strand, counting down.
CAGCCAGCAAATAACCGTTTACCCAACCCCAAAAGCCGATGCCGGGCCCGCGCTGCACCTGTTGCAGGGTGGCAATATCACCATTAACGCAACGGCCAGCGGTGTGCAGCCGCTCACTTATAAATGGACACTGGCCAACGGCAGCAAAGCCATTGGTTTAGATCATGACGACGTACTGACCCCGGTTGCCTCGCCAAACGATGATGTAACGTATATGCTCACCGTAACATCGGCCGACGGCTGCTCGGCATCATCAAACGTAGATATTACCGTACTGAAGGCGCCGGTGGTACCTAACACCTTTACACCCAATAGTGATGGGGTAAATGACCGCTGGGAAATAAAATATTTAGATACTTACCCAAATTGTAGCATAGAAATATACAACCGATACGGAGAAAAGCTATATTCGTCAATTGGTTACCCATTACCGTGGGATGGCACTTACAAAGGCGCCGCTTTACCGGTGGGCACCTACTATTACATCATCAACCCAAAAAACGGACGGAAAGTAATCACAGGCAGTGTAACTATAATCAGGTAGGTTAATTAATGAAGAGGATTTTATTTCTGTGTGTGGTATTTTTGGCAGGACTGCAGCAAATTTTCGCACAGCAGCGCCCGCAATATACCCAGTACGTGTTTAACAGTTATTTGCTTAATCCCGCGGTAAGCGGTATTGAAAATTATATTGACCTTAAAGCCGGCTACCGCAGCCAGTGGACGGGCCTGCAGGGCGCGCCCGTAACCAGCTATATTACTATAAACGGCCCTATCGGCCAGGCCTTTTTACAAGGCGATGCTACCGCCATGCCCGGCGATGGTGCAAACCCCTACAGCCGCAGCTACACGCAGGATTATATGGCAGCCGAACCTCACCACGGTGTAGGTTTCAGCATGGTATCCGACAAAACGGGACCAATCAGCCAAACCAATATGAACCTGAGCTATGCTTACCACCTTGGCCTAACCGAAAAACTGAACCTGGCCGTAGGCGTATCGGCAGGCCTTAATCACATCAGCCTTAATACAAACGAGATCACGCTGGAAAACCCGCTCGATCCTGCCATATCCAACGGCAATAACAGCCAGTGGAAACCCGATATAGGCGCTGGTATATGGGCCTATTCGGCAAATTATTATTTAGGCGTATCGGTACAGCAGTTACTTAAACAAAACCTGTACTTTAATACCAGCAGCACCATAACCCAAAGTCAAACCGTTCCGCATTACTTTTTTACCGCGGGTATTAAAGTACCGATGAACGAAGACCTTTCCCTGCTGCCTTCGGTATTGGTAAAAGTGATACAGCCCGTGCCTACTACTTATGATGTGAACCTTAAAATGGCTTTCCGCGATATTTTCTGGATAGGCGGCTCGTACCGTAAAGATGATTCTTTTGGCGCGCTGGCCGGCTTTAACATCAGCTCATCCATTAACCTGGGCTATTCGTACGATCTGACCACCTCGGCTCTGAAAACCGTCAGCAACGGCACCCACGAAATTGTTATCGGTATTTTGCTGAACAACAAGTACAAAGTAAGATGCCCGCAGCACACTTTTTAAGTCCAAAGTCTCAAGTTCTAAGTCTTAAGACTTTTGACTTAGAACTTGAGACTCCTGACTTAAGACTTACAACTCCTTCCGCAGCCTGGCTACCGGGATATTCATTTGCTCGCGGTATTTGGCTACGGTGCGGCGGGCAATGTTATAGCCGCTTTCTTTCAATATTTCGGTCAGCTTTTCATCGGCCAGGGGATGGCGTTTGTCTTCCTGACCAATATGCTCTTCCAGTATCTTTTTCACTTCTTTGTTAGATACTTCTTCGCCGCTTTCCATTTGGATGGCTTCGCTAAAGAAAGATTTAAGCAGGAAGGTACCGTGTTCGGTTTGTACGTATTTAGAGTTGGCCACACGCGATACGGTAGAGATATCCATTCCTATTTTATCGGCAATATCTTTCAGGATCATCGGTTTCAGGTTCTTTTCATCACCCGTCAAAAAAAACTCGTACTGGTATTGCATAATGGCATTCATCGTTTTCAGCAGGGTTTGCTGGCGCTGCTTAATGGCATCAATAAACCACTTGGCCGAATCCAGCTTTTGCTTCACAAACTGAACAGCCTCCTTTAGCTTTTTATCTTTTTGCGATGCCTTATCGTAATGCTCAAACATATCCTGGTATGATCGGCTTACGCGCAATTCGGGGGCGTTTTTGGCATTCAGGGTCAGTATCAGTATCCCATCGTTATTGCTGATATGAAAATCGGGGATCACCTGCATTTGCTTGGTGTTGATCTCGTTGCTATCGCCCGGTTTGGGGTTCAGCTTCAAAATCTCGTTCACCACGCCGCGCAATTCTTCCGAATCCATATTGAGCGATTTTTCCAGCTTATCGTAATGTTTGCGGGTAAACTCATCCAGGTAATGCTCTACCACATTCATCGCTTTTTTGATGATCGGGTCGCCGTTATCCTTTTTACGCAATTGGATCAGTAAACACTCCTGCAGGGTACGCGCGCCAACGCCCGCCGGGTCAAAGCCCTGTATCACCTTTAGCATCTCCTCTACTTCCTCGTCCTCGGCCATTACGTTTTGCGAAAAAGCCAGGTCGTCTGTAAGCGATGTTAAAGGCCTGCGCAGGTAGCCGTCATCATCCAGGCTGCCGATAATTTGCTGGCCGATCCGGAAATCCTTATCCGATAAAGGCAAAAGATCGAGCTGATTCTGTAGATTCTCGAAAAAGGAAGTTTGTATCGCAATCGGGATCTCTTTACGTTCCTCGTCATCATCACCATTCTGGTCATAGCGCGATCCGTAATCGTTCACGTTATCTTCCTGCAGATAATCATCAATGTTAAACTCATCGCTGCTGCCTTCATCGTCGCCGTTGTAAGTATCCTCGTCCGGGTCGCGGTCGGGGTACTGCTCCTCCGGCTCGCTCATGTTGGTCAGGCTCAGGTCTTCAAGCGCCGGGTTCTCTTCCAGCTCCTCCTTAATACGGGTATCTAACGACACAGTGGGCACCTGCAATAGTTTGATAAACTGTATTTGCTGAGGAGATAGTTTCTGTAATAGTTTTTGTTGAAGATTCTGTTTTAGCATATGTTAGATAGCGGCAAAATTACATCAATTAACTCGAAATAAAAATGCAGAATAATTGATGAAATGCTAAAACCCTTTTATTTGTTTTGGGTTTTTTGACAAAACTAATTAAATCAATATATTGTATAAGTTTTTAGCTTAGTATAAAATTTGACGTATGGCTATCATTAAAGAGTTTAAGGAATTTGCCGTAAAAGGCAATGTAGTTGACCTGGCCGTTGGTGTGATCATTGGCGCTGCTTTTGGAAAAATCGTTACATCTTTGGTTAATGATGTAATTATGCCGCCTATAGGTTATCTAACCGGTGGTATCGACTTTAAGAACATAAAGATCCCGTTAAAAAGCGCCGACCCTGTACTGAAAACCCCCGAAGTTGCTATTAATATCGGCAATTTTATCAATACGGTAATCGAGTTCCTGATCATAGCTTTCTGTATTTTTATGGTGGTAAAAATAATCAACTCGCTAAAACGATCTAACGAGGCCGATGAGGCAACAGCCCCGCCGCCGGTCCCCAGCAAAGAAGAAATATTGCTGACCGAGATAAGGGATTTGCTGGCGAAGAAGTAACCCCCCAGCCCCCTAAAGGGGGAGTTTGGCTGAAAGCTAAAAGACCAAAGCAGAAAGCTTTGTGCTTTTAGCTTTAGTCTTTTAGCTTATCCCCCCTTCAGGGTTTAAAGCACCACAATACTTTTGCGCTGCACGGTATGCGCGCTGAAGTAGCCCAGCGCACCATTGCTGATATTGGAGGTTGGGTTAGATGGCGTGGCCGAATTAGCCGGGCCATTGCCCCCCTGCTGACTAAGACTGTACCAGTAATTGTATACGTTTTTATCAATACACTGCATCTCCACCTCTACCTTATCGCCACTGGCCAATTCAATATCATATTGGTAAAGCATGGAGTTTACAATACGGCCGTTGGTCAGTGCATCGTTAACGGTAAAAATCGCCTTTACCTGTACACTGTTAACATACATAATAAAACGGTACTGGTTAGCCGCATCGGGCGGATCATGATAGTAAACCGATACGGTTTTCACTGTTTTTTTGCCTACAGAGATCCCGCTTACGCCAAGCGAATCCAGCGTTACCTGGCCGGGTAAAACAGACGATGCCGTATAAACTTTACCATCGGCCAGCACATTAAGCGTATAAGCCTGGCCCGATCTTCCCTTGAAATTACTGATGGTATACTGCCCCGGCTGTGTTTCTTTTAGGGTAGTTGTACCGCTGGTGCTTGTTATGGTTACCGTAGCGCCGGTTACCGGCGGATATACGTTGGCATCGCTATAAGGTACTGTTTTTGATATGGATACGGTTTGGATGCCCGCCACGTTAGTAATTTTACCTTCAATTACAATTAACGATACGCCATGATTGATATCAATATCAATTACCCGCTGGCACGATGTAAATGCCAGCAGCTGGATAAAGCTATATATCGTTAACAAGCGTTTATACACGGCTCAAAATTTAAAATTCCAGGTTACGGATGGGATAATGCCAAACAAACTGGTTTCAACAGCTTGCGTGCGCGGTGGAGTATCCTTGGTATCCTTAAATATCACACTGTAAGGGTTTTTACGATTATACATATTATAAATACCAAACGTCCAACCCGAATGGAATTTTTTGTGCAGCTTTCCATCAAACGTAATCCCCAGGTCCAGCCGGTTATCTGATGGCAGCCGGTATCCGTTACGCGCCGAATAGTAATAGGTGGTAACCCCGCCAACCTTATACTTACCATCCGGAAAGGTTACGGCATTACCCGTTCCATAAACAAATACGGCCGAAACCGTAACACGTGGCTTTAGCTGGTAGATCCCCACCAGGGAGATATCGTGCGTACGGTCCTGCCGGGCCGGGAAATAAGTGCCGTTATTGATCCCGTCAAATTTATGTTCAACCCGCGACAGCGTGTAGCCTACCCAACCGTTCAGCCGGCCGAATTTCTTTTTCAGGAAAAGCTCTATCCCATAAGCCCGCCCCACGCCGTAAAGCAATTGCGATTCTACATTCTCGTTAGCCAGTAACTGGGCGTTATTTTTATAATCAATCTGGTTTTGCAGCCATTTGTAATACACCTCGGCCGATAGTTCAAACTTGTTTTGATCCAGGTTTTTGTAGTAACCAAGCGCTAACTGATCGGCAATGCCGGGTTTTACATTATTGCTGCTCATTACATAAATATCGGTTGGCATGGCCGCTGTAGAGTTGGATAACAAATGGATATTTTGCGAATTATGGTTATATGATGCTTTAACGGAGTTTTGCGCGTTGATGGTATAATTGGCTGTAATGCGCGGTTCTAAATTTAAATAATTTTTAACCGCCGCGCCCGATGGGTAAGTAGTAGTGCTGCTGATAAAGCCATTACTATCGTAAGTATAAAACACACCCGGGCCGCGCAGGGTAAATAAATTGAGGCGGGCGCCATATACCAGGTTTATTTTACTGCCTATCTTTAATTCATCGGCCAGGTAAGCGGCTAACTCATAAGCGTTACGGTCTTCTATTTTTGTGGAATTATATATGGCCGTGGGGGTAGAGTTAATATTGCCCGGCGTAATATGATGATGGGTAATATCCGCGCCAAATGTCAGCTTGTTACGGTTATTGGCAAACCAGGTATAATCGGTCTTCACGCTAAAATCTTTAATGCGCGATACTACATTGAACACGTTATTATCGCTGTAATTATTTATCGCGTAATTATAGTTGCTGTACACTACTGAAGTATTGGCAAACAGCTTACTGCTGTAAATATGGTTCCATCTTAAGGATGCCGTAGTATTTCCCCAATTGGTGCTGAAGTTATCTTTTAAGCCGATATCGTCCTTACCGTAATAGGTTGACAGGTACAGCGTATTTTTATCATCCAGCTGGTAATTCAGCTTAGCGTTCAGATCGTAAAAATAAAGACTGCTCCCCTTCAGACTGGAATCTCCGGAGAGCTTCAAAAACACATCGGCATAGGTGCGCCGTGCGCTCACCATAAACGAACTTTTGCCTTTCACCAGCGGGCCTTCGGCTTTAATGCGCGATGAAATGAGCCCTATCCCCCCTTCGAACCCGAAATTCTGATTATTGCCCTCATCCATCTTTACATCCAGTACAGACGATAACCTGCCGCCGTACGATGCCGGCATGCCACCCTTATACAAGCTGACATCCTTTATAGCGTCTGAATTAAAGATGGAGAAAAACCCGAAAAGGTGCGTAGCGTTATAAACCTGCGCCCCATCCAGCAGAATGAGGTTTTGATCGGCCCCGCCTCCCCTTACGTAATAGCCCGTATTAGCATCGCCGGTTGATTTTACGCCGGGCAACAACTGGATGGTTTTCAGGATATCCTTTTCGCCTAACAGCACGGGGACGTTGTTCATCACGTTAATATCCAGTTTGTTTACGCCCATTTGCGGGTTGCTGATGTTATCGTTAGCAGGTACGTTCCCCTTCACCACTACCTCCTTCAGCTCATTATCGGTATGCAATGATTGGTTAACGATCAGGTTTTTATTCAGCGTCACTTTTATGCTGATGGTTTTATAACCGATATAGCTTATTTGCAAAGTATAATCGCCGGCAGGCAAACTGAGGGAATAAAAGCCGAAATCGTTGGTGACTACGCCGTTCTGTTTCAATTCGGCCGTGGTAAGGGTAGCGCCGATGAGGCTTTCGCCGGTCTGCGCATCTTTAATGGTACCGCTGATGGTGAACTTGTCCTGCGCGCGGGTGTTTTGTGGTACAAATAAAGCTGCTAAAACAAGTAGCAGGCACACTTGCAGTAGTACGTTATTGATTAAATTATGATAGGCGCTATCAGCCGGTTTACAACACATTTCCAAGAGCTTTACTCTTCTATAGTTCAAGGCTTTAAATATGCGTTTTTATTTGGAGATTGTGATGGTGAAAATGGTGAATTTGCGGGAGTGGGTGGCGTGGTGAGTTTAACCACAAAGGGCACAAAGATTTTCACGGAGGACACAGAGAGTCTTTTCAACCAAATACTTTCTCTCTTAGCCAGTTCATGCGTCCACGCTTGAACTGCAATTCGAAGAGAGCGTCTACGCTCACATTTAAAGGTTTTATTAAGCGTGGACGCTTAATCAGGAATAAGTTCAAGCGTGGACGCTTGAACTGGCGGGGGTGACGCGGCAATAGATCTATCCCCGATCATTTGAATATTTCCTCCCCCCATTTAAAATGTTCTCCCCCCTCATTCGTCTATCCCATTAAACAAGGATAAAATGAGCAATATCAACCATAAAAAAATAGCCATTATAGGCGGCGGACCAGGCGGCTTAACGCTGACACGCCTTTTACAAATACAGGGGGCCAATGTAACCGTTTACGAACGCGATAAAAACAAAGATGCCCGCATGCAGGGTGCCACGCTCGATTTGCACGACGATTCGGGCCTGCTGGCCATACGCCAGGCCGGCCTAATGCCCGAATTTATAGCCAATTACCGCCCCGGCGCCGATCACCTGCGTATTACGGACAAACATGCTAATATCGTGATGGATGACGACATGAATAAGGAAGGCTATCCCGGCCGCCCCGAAATTGACCGCGGGCCGCTGCAAAACCTCCTGTTAGATTCATTAAAACCGGGTACTGTGGTGTGGGACAGCCATTTTGCAGCACTTACCCCAATCGGCGATGCCTGGCAACTGGAATTTAAAAATGGCATTACTGCCACCGCCAACCTGGTAATAGGTGCCGACGGGGCAAACTCCCGAGTACGCCCCTACGTTACGCCAATTAAACCGTTTTTCGCGGGTGTTACGGCTATCGAGGGTTTGGTACACCACTCGGCAATGACCAGTCCCAAATTACACCGCTTATTACATGGTGGTAAAATATTTGCCATGGGCGATGAGAAAACGCTGATCGTCAGTTCAAAGGGCGATGGCAGCATGGCCTTTTACACCAGCTTTAAAACCAACGAAAACTGGAGCAAAACCTGCGGATTAGATTTTACCGATAAGACAGCTGTGCTGGCTTGGTTTAAGCAGGAATACGCCGGTTGGAGCCCCATTTGGAACGAACTGTTTGAAAATACCAATTTCCTGATCCCGCGCCCGCAATACTGTATGCCGCTTGACCAAACCTGGGCGGCCTTGCCTAACCTTACCCTGCTGGGCGATGCCGCCCACCTGATGCCGCCCTACGCCGGCGAAGGTGTAAACATGGCCATGCTGGATGCGCTGGAACTGAGCAAAACCTTAACCGATCCCCAGTTTACGGATCTGCATCAAGCCATTGCCGCTTACGAAAAAGAAATGCGCATCAGGGCATCCGAAACGGCTGACATGACGCTGATATCGACCGCAGCACTACACTCGCCAAATGCCATAACTTTTATGATGAATATGATAGGTTAAAACATCAGATTAACAACACCGCCAGTTCAAGCGTCCACGCTTGAACTTAATACGGAGTGAGCGTCCACGCTCACGTAAGAGTTTTTTAAATTAAGCGTGGACGCTTAATTAAGAGTTACGTCAAGCGTGGACGCTTAACGCGGCAGTAGCATATTCATGCCTTAAATATATTGAATATCCGCCAATTGAGGCGCTCACGCTTAAACTGGCGGGAGGTAATCCAAATGGCTTCAAAATCACCTTTGCTAATTATAGTATATTCCATATCATCCAAATCAAGTGGCTTTTCGGCTAACCCTCCATATTCATCTTCAAGATTATTTTCATCATACTTAAGCACCGTGCCGTTTTGGTATATTTCAATTTGCCTGGTCACATAGCAATCATCACCAATTTCAAAATACCATTCAGATGCACCCCAATGATCAAATTTGTCTCCTCTTAATTCGTTCCACTTACTTTTCAAGTATTCCATTTACTATAATTTATCCCTACAATTTACATATTCGGTTACTATATTATTTATTATTTTTAATTTATAGCTAACCCCTTTATTAACAACAACTTTACAACAGTTTAATTTTAATATATAGCTATAATGCAAAACCAAAAACTTTTTACGCCAACCTATTGAATATCACAAATAATCTTCCTACTTTTGCAGTCCCGAAAACTGCCCACCGTGTTGGTGGATAAAGGGATAAAAAACAATAAACAAAAAAAGGAAGAATGCCTACTATTCAGCAATTAGTTAGAAAAGGTAGAGTAGCTCTGGTTGACAAGAGTAAGTCGCCAGCGTTGGACAGCTGTCCACAGCGAAGAGGCGTGTGCACCCGTGTGTACACCACTACCCCTAAAAAACCAAACTCAGCCATGCGTAAAGTTGCCCGTGTGCGCTTAACCAACGGAAAAGAAGTTAACGCTTACATCCCTGGCGAAGGTCACAACTTACAGGAGCACTCTATCGTATTGATCCGTGGCGGTCGTGTTAAAGACTTACCGGGTGTACGTTACCACATCATCCGTGGTGCATTGGATACTTCAGGTGTAGCCGGTCGTAACCAACGCCGTTCTAAATACGGAACTAAACGCCCTAAACCAGGTCAGGTAGCAGCGGCGCCAACAAAAGGTAAAAAGAAATAATTAAAGGAGGATAGTAATAATGAGAAAGTCAAAACCAAAAAAAAGAATCCTTCTTCCTGATCCAAAATTCAATGATGTTTTGGTAACCAGGTTTGTAAATAACATGATGTTCGACGGTAAAAAATCTACCGCTTACACCATTTTCTACAATGCTGTTGAAATAGTTGAAAAGAAAACCAGCGAAAACGGTTTAGATACCTGGAAAAAAGCGCTGAATAACGTTATGCCTGCTGTTGAAGTGAAAAGCCGCCGTGTAGGTGGTGCTAACTTCCAGGTGCCAACCGAAGTTCGTCCGGAACGTAAAGTGGCTTTGGGTATGAAATGGCTGATCAGCTATGCCCGTCGTCGTGGCGAAAAAACCATGATGGAAAAACTGGCTGCCGAGATCATCTCTGCTGCTAAAGGTGAAGGCGCTGCTGTGAAAAAGAAAGAAGACACGCACAAAATGGCTGAAGCCAACAAAGCGTTCTCTCACTTCCGTTTCTAATATAAGATTACACCTATATAAGAAAGATTTCACCGATTAACAATACGATCACATTTGAGCGGTTATTATTGTAAATCGGTGAAATCATTAATAAAATCGGTGAAATCAAAAAAATAAAACAAACATGTCAAGAGACTTAAGATTTACAAGAAATATAGGTATTGCCGCTCACATTGATGCCGGTAAAACTACTACTACCGAGCGTATCCTGTACTACTCGGGTTTCAGCCACAAAATTGGCGAGGTGCACGAAGGTGCAGCTACAATGGACTGGATGGCACAGGAGCAAGAGCGTGGTATCACTATCACATCGGCTGCTACCACTATCGATTGGAAATACCGTGGCAACAAATACCACATTAACATTATTGATACACCGGGTCACGTGGATTTTACCGTTGAGGTAAACCGCAGCTTACGTGTATTAGATGGTTTAGTGTTCTTATTTTCGGCAGTTGACGGTGTTGAGCCGCAATCTGAAACTAACTGGAGGCTTGCCAACAACTATAACGTTGCCCGTATAGGTTTCGTAAACAAAATGGACCGTAGCGGCGCCGACTTTTTAAATGTTGTAAAACAGGTAAAAAGCATGTTAGGCAGTAACGCCGTACCATTGCAATTACCAATTGGTGCTGAAGAGCATTTTAAAGGTGTTGTTGATTTAATTAACTGGAGAGGTATTGTTTGGAACGAGCATGATAAAGGTATGACCTTTACCGAAGTGCCAATTCCGGAGGATATGATAGAAGAAGCGACCGAGTGGAGAGAAAAACTGCTTGAATCGGTAGCTGAGTATGACGAGTCGTTAATGGAGAAATTCTTTGACGCCCCTGAAACAATCACCGAGCGCGAAGTATTGGACGCTTTACGTAAAGCCGTGCTTGACGCTAAGATAGTTCCGATGGTTTGTGGTTCATCTTTCAAAAACAAAGGTGTACAAACCATGCTTGATTATGTGATGGAATTATTGCCTTCACCTATGGACGTTGACGGTATTGTTGGTACAAACCCTGATACCGGCGAAGAAATTGTTCGTCAGCCATCAGAAAAAGAGCCATTTGCAGCATTAGCGTTTAAAATTGCAACCGATCCTTTCGTAGGCCGTTTGTGCTTTATCCGCGTATACTCTGGTAACTTAGAGGCTGGCTCGTATGTACATAACATGCGTTCAGACAATAAAGAGCGTATCAGCCGTATCTTCCAAATGCACGCTAACAAGCAAAACCCTATCCCTAACGTAGGTGCAGGTGATATTGCTGCGGTAGTAGGCTTTAAGGATATTAAAACAGGTGATACCCTTTGCGATGAGAAACACCCTATTGTACTGGAATCAATGAACTTCCCTGAGCCGGTTATCGGTTTAGCTATCGAGCCTAAAACTCAGGCCGATGTGGATAAATTGGGTATGGCTTTAGGTAAATTATCTGAAGAGGATCCAACCTTCCGTGTAAACTCTGACGAAGAGACCGGCCAAACCGTAATTAGCGGTATGGGCGAGCTTCACTTAGATATCATCATGGACCGCTTAAAACGTGAGTTTAAAGTAGAGGTTAACCAGGGTGCGCCACAAGTAGCTTACAAAGAGTCTATCACTGGTACTACGCAACACCGCGAAACTTACAAGAAACAAACCGGTGGCCGTGGTAAATTTGCTGATATCCAGGTAATATTATCACCTAACGATGAAGGTAAAGAAGGTTTAACATTTGTGAACGAAATTAGCGGTGGTGCTATCCCACGCGAGTTTATCCCATCTGTTGAAAAAGGCTTTGCAGCCTCAATGGTGAACGGTGTATTAGCAGGTTACCCTTTAACAGGCTTAAAAGTACGTTTAATTGATGGTTCGTTCCACGCAGTCGATTCAGACGCGCTATCTTTCGAGTTAGCTGCTAAGATGGCTTATCGCGAGGCATTGCCAAAATGTAAACCAATGTTGCTTGAGCCGATCATGAAGATCGAGATCCTTACCCCTGAAGAAAACATGGGTGATGTTATCGGTGACATGAACCGTCGTCGTGGCCAGCTTTTAGGTATGGACTCGCGCGCTGGTGCACAGGTAATTAAAGCTACTGTACCACTTTCAGAAATGTTTGGTTATGTAACCCAGTTACGTACCATCACATCTGGCCGTGCTACTTCAACCATGGAGTTTGATCACTATGCTGAAGCACCACGTAACGTACAGGAAGAAGTAGTTGCTAAAGCAAAAGGCAAAAAAGCTGCTGGTAATAACTAAGAATAGAGATTAGTTGATTGGAGATTAGTTTCTCAAATTATCAATCAACTTTTTAAATCCAAATAAAAACCGATTGTTATAATAAATAGCTCTTATAACGGTCATAACAACAAAACAAAATGAGCCAAAGGATCAGAATCAAATTAAAATCGTACGATTACAACCTGGTTGATAAATCAGCCGAGAAGATCGTAAAAACAGTAAAGCCGACAGGCGCTGTAGTTAGCGGACCACTTCCGTTGCCAACTGAAAAGAAAATTTTCACCGTTTTACGTTCACCGCACGTAAACAAAAAGGCACGCGAGCAATTCCAACTATGCTCTTACAAACGCTTACTGGACATTTACAGTTCAAACTCAAAAACTGTTGACGCTTTAATGAAGCTTGAATTGCCAAGCGGTGTTGAAGTTGAGATCAAAGTGTGATAGTACCGGAAGATCAAATATTACAAAGGCCATTCGTAAATACGAGTGGCCTTTGTTGTTTTAGCCATATGTTTGATTTGTAAATAAAATAGCGATATAACAGGGAAATCGCTTTGAAATTTCCGCTCATTTTTTGGCTAAAGCCCTGTTGTTTCTTATCATCATCTCCGTCCCATAAATGGGACGGCAATGAATTTAAGCTGCATTTTACAGGAAAGCGCGTTCAATTCATTGCCGTTTGGCTTCAGCCAACGGCTTGTGAAAGATATGAGGTGGCTTTAGCCAAATTCTTTATGGTTTGGGGTTTAAAAACGATTCCCCTGAGCGATACATAATTTATTAATTATATTTTCAGCAAATTTTCTTATTATTAGGGCTTATTATAAACCGGCCTTTTCTTACGAAAAGGTATTATGAACAATTACCCCTAATAATCACTAAATGCACGCAATTTCTACGGCCGATCTGCTGGTGTTTTTCACCTACTTTATCCTGGTTTCTGTTTATGGATATTTGGTTTACCGCCGCAAAAGAACCGAGACCAACTCCAGTTCCCACAGCTTTTTCCTGGCCGAAGGCTCCTTAACCTGGTGGGCCATCGGCGCGTCTATCATCGCCTCCAATATATCTGCCGAGCAATTTATAGGCATGAGTGGCGACGGCTTTTTTGCCGGTATAGCTGTAGCCGTTTACGAATGGCTTGGCGCGGCCGCATTGATTATTGTGGCAGTATTTTTTATGCCCATATATATCAAAAACAAGATCTATACCATGCCGCAATTTTTGCAGGATAGGTATAACAGCGGCGTGGCCCTGGTAATGTCCATTTTCTGGTTGTTTTTATATGTTTTTATTAACCTTACCGCTATTTTATTCCTGGGATCATTAGCCATCAACAGTTTGTTGGGCGGCCAGTATTTTCACCAGATACTAATAGGGCTGGCTATATTTGCCGTAATTATAGCGCTGGGTGGTATGCAGGTGGTAGGTTATACCGATGTAATACAGGTTGGTGTACTGATCATCGGCGGCCTGGCTATTACCTACCTGTCGCTAACCATCGTCAGTGAAAAATTTGGCTTCGGCACTAACGCGCTGGTAGGCTTTAAGCTGCTGCTCAAAGACTCGCCCGATCACTTTCACCTCATATTTAAAAAACCGGCCCAGGGAGCGTCTTTAGAACAAATAAGCAAATACCTGATCCTGCCCGGCTTTGCCATGTACGCGGGCGGGCAATGGATCAGCAACCTCAATTACTGGGGCTGTAACCAGTACATTACCCAACGCGCGCTGGGCGCCAATTTGCATACCGCCCGTTCGGGTATCCTGTTTGCCAGTTTATTAAAGATATTAATGCCGGTTATTGTAATGCTGCCGGGTATTGTGGCATTTGTATTATACAGGCACGGCCATTTACCGCAACTGCTTAACGGGAATAAGGATAGCGCCTATTCGGCCATGCTGTCCTTCCTGCCATCCGGACTTAAAGGCTTATCTCTGGCGGTGCTTACAGCGGCTATCGTGGCTTCGCTGGCTGGCAAGGTGAACAGTATAGCTACCATATTTACCTTAGATATTTACAAAAAATACGTATCGCCACAGGCAACCGAACGTAAAATGGTTTGGACAGGCCGCATCACTATTTTAGTTAGCTTGCTCATTGCCATATTTTTTACATGGAACGATACCTTAGGGATAGGCAGCGCCGGCGGTTATACTTTTGTACAAAAGTACTCCAGCTTTGTTAGTCCGGGTGTATTAGCCACCTTTTTGTTAGGTATGTTTTGGAAACGCACTACTGCCGAAGCCGCCGTTGCAGGTATTATTACCGGGTTTGCGGCATCTATATTTTTCAACCAGTTTGCCATCGGGCTGTTCGGCCCCGAAACCTGGCTTTACACCGCCTTTAAAAATGCCTCGGGAGTATATGAGATCCCTTTCTTTATTTCCTTAAGCTGGTCGTTCCTTTCTACCGTTTTGATTATGGTTGGTATCAGTTTATTCGGGGTAAAAACAAACGGAAAAGCGATACAGATCGATTCGTCTATGTTTAAACTGAAATACTCTTCTGTTATGGCTATCGCGGCAATATTACTGCTGTTATCGGCTATTTACATCCGGTTTTGGTAAAAGGCAAAGGGTATATATCATCTCTTTAAAGAATGATATATACCCTTTGTTTTATTGTGATGAATAGTAAAGGACAGGAAGATACTAAGGCAGGATGTTTAATCCTTCAGCATACCTTCCGGAAGTTTAGTGATAGCCTGCAATTTTACTTCCTTATAAAACACCTCTGCCCCTTCCGATTGTAGTTGGATTTTACCTTTGGTAAGCGGCAACACCTGGTCTTTTTCCTGTTGCTGGTTATGATATAACACCATAACCACCTTACCATTCACTACGTGGATGCTGGTATCGCCAAAGCAGTACAGATCCAGCGTATTCCATTCGCCTATAGGTTTCTCGGCATCCGCGCGTTTAATACAGTGCCGCCCTTGCGGGCTTTTGGCGCTAAAGGTGAGCAGTGTACCTGCCTGATCGTACACATATTCTTTTTCAGATCGTTTGATGGCCGGCACATCGGCCATGGCACCCGCGCAACCCCAGTAATCACCACAATCGCCCTCTTCAATCTGGAACTCCTGCGACCGCATCCATGCGCCAGAATCGGCCCCCTGCTCTCCTACCGAATGATACAGCAAACCGCTGTCTTTCTTCTTACGGCCCTTTTGCAGCCAGGTACCCCATTTAAATGTCAATTGCAAGTGGTAGTTTTCATATTCGGCCTTGCTGGAAATACCACCAATACACTCGCCCGAAACCCTGATTACGTTTGTGCCGTCTTGCTTCACCACGGTGAATACCTGCAAGCGGTCGTTATTTAAGCCGATGGGGGTATCGCCTATCTTTTTTCCGGCTGTATCGCGGGGGATCCCCAAATAACTATCCCAATTGCTAAGGTCTTTCCCGTTAAACAACTGCACCCAGCCTTTTTTATTTTGGGCAATACCGGGGGTATGTATAATTAGTAGCAGGGCTATCAGCCAACTCAAATGTTTCATCGCAAATGCAGTTAATGGTTTATATTAAACTAATATAAAGCGATAAGGCTGAACATTATACCATCGGTTTACCCAAATAGTATGACATATCAGCATCAGATAATCATCTGTATAATTTAAACAGGATGAAACAAACCAGCGCCCCGGTAAGGGTATTCAGGAAATTTACCAGGTTATTGCCCATCTGCTTCTTACGCTCAAACGCAGCGCCTAAAACCGAATCGGCCAGGTTACCTATAAAGCCTGCTATAATTATCCAGTAAAATGCCGGGCCCCAGCCAAAAGCCAGTGAATAGATCGTGGCCACTAAAGCTGCTCCGGCTATACCAATCAGCGTACCTTCCAAACTTACCACACCATCCAGTCCGCGCGTATCTTTTCTTAAACTGAGGATATTAAAAAAACGTGAGCCATAAACCGTACCCAACTCGGATGACAGGGTATCGGCAGTAGCGGCAGCCAAACTTCCGGCCATCATTACTTGCAGGATAGCTGCATGAGCCGGCAGATACCAGGCCAATGCCCCCAACAACGCCGCCGTGCCGCCATTAGCCAAAACCTGACTTGCAGTGCGCCGCCCTTTATTTTGCTCGGCAAAACCAATAGCTTTCTTTTTTGAGATTTGCCAGCCCGTAGCCCATGATCCGGCTACAAAAAACAGGGCCAGCATAGCTATGCCGGTAAGGCCTGCACCTTTATAGATCAGCAAACCGACTATAAAACCCGTCGCCGATCCGGTTAAGGTAAGCTTACGGGTTACAAAACTGAGTACAGCAGCCAGCAGCAAAAAAACGTAGATGAGGATATCGTATAAAGCCATTATAGAGAGATCAAATCTGATGCTTATTTTCCAAAAAGTCCAGCCAAACGCCTTCCAGTTCATCAACCAATTCGGGCCGGATGGATATGCCGGACGCCTGCGGTGTCCAGGTTTGGGCGGCAAGATTGCCGGTTTTTAAAATATCTAAAGTTAGTATAGGTTCGCTATCCGGGTTCAGCAGTACATCCAAAGTAATTTCAATACGATGATAATGCCGGCCCTTCCTGAAAGCGAGATAAGGTTGGGATGATATAAAGCCAGATGCAAAGATCCCTTTAGGTTCAGCCCCCACCCTAACGATGTAAGCCCTGTCGCCGGGCTGAATGGTTTTATGGCTGGCCACGCTCCAGTTATCGGTATAGGCACCCGTTGTTTTAAGCTGCCTGATATCCTCGTCGATATCAGCCCATTCAAATTTGATCGGGTTCCATCCGAATAGGTAGGATTTCATATAAACCTCCCGTCATCGTGAGCGACAGCGAACGATCCCCAGAAAGCAGAGTCATAATGACTATTCATTAACCAATAAATCATATAAATCGTTCCATGTCGGATTAAGTCCGTTAATTAAATCAATTTTATATTGTCGTACTTTACCTTTCAAATACTTTTCAGCAGCTATTGCCTCCCCAATCGTTGAATAACCGTGATAATAAACCAACTTGTTGCAGTTGTATTTAGCTGTAAAGCTATTGGGATGCGTTTTGTTTTTATGTTGATAAACCCTACTTATTATATCAGATGTGACGCCTATGTATAGCACAGCGTGAGTTTTGTTGGTCATAATATAAACACAACCGCCTCTATGCATTAGTGCTACTATTTTTAGTTAATGATTTTCCTCTGGACAGTTTGGGATCGTTCGCTATCGCTCACGATGACGGGGTGGTTTTACAACGGTATATTCCCATGCTTCTTCCTCGGCAGGTTCACCACCTTATTTTCCAGCATTTTAAAGGCGTGGATCAATTTAATACGTGTTTCGGCAGGTTCAATTACTTCGTCAATAAAACCACGCTCGGCGGCGCGGTATGGGTTGGCAAATTTTTCCGAATATAGCTGTTCCTTTTCCCTCCATTTAGCCTCCGGGTCTTCGGCCGTGCTGATCTCGCGCTTAAAGATGATCTCGGCGGCTCCCTTCGCTCCCATCACGGCAATTTCGGCTGATGGCCAGGCGTAGTTCATATCCGCGCCAATGTGCTTGGAGTTCATCACATCATAGGCGCCGCCATAGGCTTTACGGGTGATCACGGTAATACGCGGCACGGTGGCCTCGCAAAAAGCATATAACAACTTAGCGCCGTTGGTAATAATGGCGTTCCACTCCTGGTCGGTGCCCGGTAAAAAGCCCGGTACATCCTCAAATACCAGTAAGGGGATATTAAAGCTATCACAAAAGCGCACAAACCTTGCGCCTTTAGTTGATGAGTTAATATCCAGCACACCCGCCAAAAACGCAGGCTGATTGGCCACTATACCAATGCTTCGCCCGGCCAGGCGGGCAAAGCCTACTACTATATTTTCGGCAAAATCCTTGTGTACCTCTAAAAAAGAATCAGCATCAATCACCTGCGTAATAATATCACGGATATCATAAGGTTGCGAAGCAATTTCGGGCATAAAATCATTCAGCGCCGGGCGCAGTTCGTTACCTCCTTCGTAAGGCAGCGATGGGGCACGTTCTTCGCAATTCTGCGGCATATAGCTGAGCAGTTGCTTGATATGCTGTATAGCCGAGATCTCGTTAGCGCAGGCAAAATGCGTTACGCCCGATTTGGTGGCGTGGGTCATGGCACCGCCCAATTCTTCGGAAGTTACCACTTCATGCGTCACCGTTTTCACTACATTGGGGCCGGTTACAAACATATACGAGGTATTTTCTACCATCAAAATAAAGTCGGTAATAGCGGGCGAGTAAACCGCGCCGCCCGCGCAGGGCCCCATAATGGCCGAAATTTGCGGCACCACGCCCGATGCCATGGTATTGCGGTAAAATATATCGGCATAACCACCCAGCGATACCACACCCTCCTGGATACGTGCCCCGCCCGAATCGTTCAGACCGATAACGGGTACGCCATTCTTCATGGCCATATCCATCAGCTTACAGATCTTCTCGGCATGGGTTTCGGATAGCGAGCCGCCAAACACGGTAAAATCCTGCGAAAAAACGTAGGTCATACGGCCGTTAATGGTACCGTAGCCGGTAATTACGCCATCGCCGGGGTAATGCTCTTTCTCCATCCCAAAATCGGTACTGCGGTGCGCTACCAGCATCCCAATCTCCTGGAACGATCCTTCATCCAGCAGGAAATGCAGCCGCTCGCGCGCGGTTAGTTTCCCTTTTTTATGCTGACTATCTATACGGGCCTGGCCCCCGCCTAAAAGCGCCTGTTCGCGCTTATGCAACAGGTTTTTTATTTTTTTCTCCAATTTGGGTTTATTAGTAAAGGCTAAAAATAAGTAATTAGTGCGGGAATGTGCAACTGATTATTTAACCACAGAGATCACAAAGAAAGAACCACAGAGTACACAGAGATTTAGCTTCAATAAATTAAATTAATATATCTTACCTCTGTGACCTTTGTGAAAAAAACTCTGTGATCTCTGTGGTTAAAATTCAAAAACAGACAAAAAAATTACATAACCTTAATCAAAATGTGCCCCGAATGCCCATTTAAACGCTATATTTGCTTACAGTGAAAACAAGGAAATCATCCATATTGATCAGCATGATGTTTATCGGTATCTTTTTAATAAAGATGTCGATATCCGTAGCGCCCCTGTTTTTAATGCTCAATAACAAAACAGTTAATGCTGTAATTATGCAGCTTGAACTGGAAGGTAAGAACGAAAAGGACAATGCCGAAAAAGACTTTGCCAAAGAGAAAAAGTTTTTTGACGAAAACGTAGTATCGCATTGTTACACGCTTACCCCACTCCTGATAGAGAATAACATTTTGCACAATCAGGAACATGCCTTATTTGTGCAAACCTATCACCCCGAAGTGTCTACCCCACCTCCCAACGCATAAATGAGTTAGTCCGGATCTGTAACAAGTCCGGATGCATCTACTATTCATTTATTATTTCATATCATTTATTGCATTTTTTATGGAGCAACATGGGATTGCTGCAGGTGGCCTTAACCTGGGTAAATATTTTTTGGCTAAAAATTTAAAGAAAGATATTCCGGCAAGTATAGTAGTATTTTTAGTGGCCCTGCCTTTATGTTTAGGTATAGCCCTGGCATCCGGCGCGCCGCTTTTTGCGGGAGTGTTAACTGGTATTATAGGTGGCATTGTGGTAGGTTCATTAAGCGGCTCGCAACTAAGCGTGGCCGGGCCTGCTGCTGGTTTAACAGTTATTGTGTTAAACGCCATTACCACACTGGGTAATTACGAAGCATTTTTATTGAGTTTAGTAATAGCCGGTGTATTCCAGATCATCCTGGGTTTAGTTAAAGCTGGTACCATTGCCAACTACTTCCCGTCGGCAGTTATCGAAGGCATGCTGGCCGCAATCGGGATCATCCTGATATTGAAACAGTTCCCGCATGCAGTAGGTTACGATGCCGATTTTATAGGCGACGAAGGGTTTAGCCAAACAGATAAGGACAATACTTTTTCGGGCATATTCAGCGCATTGGCTAAGATCAATTACGGCGCCGTAATCATTAGCCTGGTATCGCTTGCGCTGATGATCTACTGGCCTAAGTTTAAAAAACTGGCAGGTATACCGGCAGCCTTAATGGTGGTACTGGCAGGCATTGGCTTAAGCTTTGTATTTGGTGGCAGCGATTTCGCTTTGCGCGATAAGCAGTTTGTACAGATCCCTATTGTGAACAGCACGACCGAGTTTTTCGGCTTATTTAAAATGGCCGATTTTGGCGCTATTGGCAATAAACAGGTTTGGATAACCGCCTTTACTATAGCCGTTGTAGCCAGCTTGGAAACATTGTTAAGCCTGGAAGCGGTGGATAAGATAGACCCGATTAAACGTGTATCCCCTACCAACCGCGAATTACTGGCACAAGGTGCCGGGAACCTGGTGAGCGGTTTATTAGGCGGCCTGCCTATGACGGCCGTTATCGTACGTTCATCGGCCAATGTAAATGCCGGGGCACGTACCAAAACCAGCGCGGTAACGCATGGCCTATTGCTGCTGGTAGCTTTATTAGCCATTCCAAAGGTGATCAACCTAATCCCGCTTTCGTGCCTGGCAGCTATACTGCTGATGACCGGTTATAAACTGGCCCGCATTAGCCTGTTCAAACACATGTGGCATAAGGGACTGGATCAGTTTGTCCCTTTTGTGGTAACCATAGTGGCCGTTGTATTTACCGATTTGCTGATAGGTGTGGGTATTGGTATGATGGTGGGCATCTTTTATATCCTGCGCACCAACCTGCGTAACCCTTACTTCTATCATATCGAAAGAAATGGGAATAAAAAGATCATTACCATACGCCTGGCCGAGGAAGTTTCCTTCCTGAACAAGGCGGCTATACAGGTAACACTAACTAATATACCTAAGGAATCGACCGTAATTATTGATGGCAGCAACTCGCGCTATATTGATCAGGACGTACTGGAAACCATCCATAATTACAAACACAATGCTTATACCAAGGCCATTATTGTAGAGCTTAAGGATATTAAGACCTACTACGAAGTGCCTAAACTAAAAGATCTAATTCTTGACGTTAAATAATTATCATCATGGAAAATATTAAAAATCATAAAAACGGAAATATAGCAGTAGATACTGCAGATAGTAAATTAACCCTGCGCACCGGCTACAATGCCCTGCTGCAAGGCAACCGCGATTGGGTGAAGAAACAACTGGAAGGCGATGCCGACTACTTTACCAAACTGGCAAAAGGCCAAAGCCCCGAGGTATTATGGATAGGCTGCTCGGACAGCCGCGTACCTGCTAATGAGGTAACCGGCACCAAACCCGGCGAAGTATTTGTACACCGCAACATTGCAAACGTGTGCGTACACTCGGATATGAATATGCTATCGGTATTGGATTACGCAGTTAACGTATTAAAGGTAAAACACGTAATTGTGGCCGGCCATTACGGTTGCGGCGGCGTGGCAGCAGCCCTTACCCATAAACAATTTGGACTGATTGATAACTGGTTGCGCAATATTAAGGACGTTTACCGCCTGCACAGCCACGAGCTTGACCGTATTACCGACGAGGAAACCAAAATAAACCGCCTGGTAGAACTAAACGTAACCGAACAGGTATATAACGTTTGCAAAACTACTATTGTGCAAAACGCCTGGAAAGAACGTACCGACTTGCAAGTGCATGGCTGGGTAATTGACCTGAAAAGCGGCCTGGTGAAAGACTTGCAAGTGAGCAGCAGCAGCCCTGCATCGCTGGGTTATGTTTATGAAGTGAACAAACCCGAAGCCGTAGCCGCCCATTAATATACTGACCCTACATCAACCTACCTATGTAAAAAGGGGCCTTTGAAAAAAGGCTCCTTTTTTGTTTATATTCGGGGCATGAGAAAGTACCTGATTGCAACCTTATTAACCTTATCATTTATATTTGCGAAAGCTCAAAACGGCAATTTGCCACCTCTTAGCGCAAACGATATCCGCAGTAGTGCAGATACCACTATATATAACGCGGTTGACATTGGAGCGGAGTTTCCCGGTGGTACGCAAGAGTTTATGAATTATTTGGGAAAAACAATAAGATATCCTGCAGATGCCAGAAGACAACACATTCAGGGCAAGGTGTTTATACAATTTGTGGTTGAAAAAGATGGTGTATTAAGTCATATAAAAGTTGTCAGGGGCGTATCACCAGATTTGGATGCCGAAGCCATACGCGTTATAAAGGCATCACCAAAATGGCGCCCAGGTTCAATAAAAGGAGCTGATGTAAGGAACCGATACACTCTTCCTATTAGTTTCGCATTAGCTAATTAATAACAGTAATCCCCATGCTCCGCCAGGCCAAAGAAGACCGAACCCTTAAAGAGAACCTGCTGCTGGCATCGTCCACAGCGTTTGTTTCCGGCGTTACTAATGTGGCCGGGGTGGTGGCGTTTTTGGCATTTACATCAAATATTACCGGGCATGTGGCTAATTTGGCCAAACATGTGGTTGAGCAGAATTTTAAAGAGATCATTGTGTTTTTAGTATGGCTGATGCTGTTTATGGCAGGGGCCTTTATCTCTAACTTCATCATCCGGTCGTTACAGGACCGCAGCCGTTACCGCGCGCATGCCGCGCCCATGATACTGGAGATCATCGTCTTACTCATTGTAGCCATATATGGTTACCATTTTTATGATGACAGCATGCTGGAGCGCGAGGCCATTATTGGCGCTATCCTTTTTGCCATGGGCTTACAAAATGCCCTGGTATCGGCCATATCAGGCGGACTGATCAAAACCTCGCATCTCACAGGCTTGTTCACTGATCTTGGCTCGGACCTGGCCGATTGGTTACACCCCAAGACCAAAGCTACCGACGCGATTAAAAACAAGATCATTATCCGCCTCACCATCCTTTCTTTTTATTTTATGGGCGGTGTAGCAGGCGGCTATTTTTTCGATCTGTACGATTTCCGCATCTTCTATTTTATCCCCGTGATATTGCTGACCATTCTTTATTACGATCTTTCGCCTTTGGCGTTGCACCGGTTTATGCGCATGTTTCAGGCAGGCAAATAAAGTTTATGGATAAGGGGTACTATCTTGATAAATTTCAACATGGCCTGGTAAGGCTAAACGGTGAGCTATTCCGCGAAAAACAACTGGAATTAAAAGTGGGCACCTGGCTAAATTCGGTTGCTTTAAAAATTCAGAAAAAGGCCTGGGTCAACCTATCGCCAACAGCTAAACCTTTCCAGGAATCCATTTTCTTTTCGATATGGGTGAACGCCGAAACCATCCGGCAGGGTAAACTATATTATAATATTCATGCCCTTAAACTACGTGAACTAACCTGTTACACCATTAAAAGCAGGGATTTTGCCGAAGCCTTCCGGTTGAGGTTTAAGCAGTTTGAAGCTAAATGGCCAAATATAAATTTGGGTTTTGGGCCGCTTACGCTGATGGAGGGCTGGATAAGCCTTGATGAAAATAATATCGAAAAGGATATTACCCAACTGGCCTACCTCTTTTTAGAAATAACGTCTATTATTGACGAACTGCTATCTGCACGAAAAAAATAACATCATATTTACAGTATCCTGCATACCTTTGCCCTACTATGAGTAAACAAACTAACCCAGATATTCACGATACCAGCCATATCACCTATCAAGCCCTGATTAAAGGGAATGAAAGGTTTGTAGCCGAAACTTTAGAGAAAGACCCCGACTACTTTACCCGGCTGGCCGCAGGACAAAACCCGCCGGTGCTATGGATAGGCTGCGCCGATAGCCGCGTACCCGCCAACCAGATCACCAATACCGCCCCGGGCGAGATCTTTGTGCACCGTAACATCGCCAACATGGTGATCCATACCGATATGAACATGCTCAGCGTGCTGGATTACGCGGTTACCGTTTTAAAGGTAAAGCATGTAATTGTTACCGGCCATTATGGCTGCGGTGGGGTAATAGCCGCCATGAGCAACAAGCAATTTGGCCTGATTGATAACTGGCTGCGCCACATTAAAGATGTTTACCGCCTGCATGCCGACGAGTTGAACGCCATTGAAGATTTGAACGAACGCAGCGACCGCCTGGTAGAATACAACGTAATTGAAAATGTGCGCAACCTGTGCAAAACATCCATTGTGCAAAATGCCTGGGAAACCGGCCGGCAATTAAGCGTGCATGGCTGGGTTTACAGCGTAGCCACCGGCAAAATACGCGATCTGAAGATCAGCAGTCATAATAACTCCGATCTGGATGAGGTGTTTAGGTTTAATAGTACGGGGCCAATAGCTAAATAACTTGCGCTCGTCTGTGACGAGTGCTTCAAACTGCGTTGCGATTGTATCGTACGCAGAAGCGTCGCAGACGCTGAACCATTTTAAGCACTCGTCACAGACGAGCGCAAGTGGTGCATTGCGAGGAGCAGCGAGGCAATGTGGGATGGGGTGATGTGGCAATCCCGTAGTTTGCGCTGCATGCGACGAGATTGCCACGCTATCGCTCGCAATGACAATTTGTATATAAAAGGAAAGCGGCCCGATTTGGGCCGCTTTCCTTTTTAAAATCATTTGCACATCTGCATATTTGCACATTCACTCCCCCTTTAGGGGGCCGGGGGGCTAAACCTCCTTCGCCAAAAACGGATATTTATAATCCTTCGGCGGATCGAATGTTTCCTTAATGGTGCGTGGCGATACCCAGCGCAACAGGTTGATCATCGACCCGGCTTTATCGTTAGTACCCGATCCCCTTGCACCGCCGAATGGCTGTTGTCCAACTACCGCGCCCGTAGGCTTATCGTTAATATAGAAGTTACCAGCCGCGTTGCGCAGGCGTTGGGTCATCTCGGCAATAGCATACCTGTCCTGCGCTATAATAGCGCCTGTAAGGGCATAGATAGATGTTTGATCAACAATGTCTACCACTTCGCTAAACTTAGCGTCCTCGTAAACGTAAATGGTTAATACGGGGCCAAACAACTCTTCGCACATGGTAACATAGTACGGATCGTTTACCTTAATAACCGTTGGCTCAATGAAGTAGCCCTGGCTTTTATCGTAATTACCACCGGTGATGATCTCTACACTGCTATCGGCTTTAGCCGCGTCGATATATTTAGCCAGTTTATCAAACGATTTCTCGTCGATAACGGCATTCACAAAGTTCTCAAAATCTTCAACCGGGCCAACTTTAAAGCTGGCTATGTCGCGCTTCATGCGCTCGCTGATGGCCGGCCATAACGATGCGGGCACATAAGCCCTTGATGCAGCCGAACATTTTTGCCCCTGGTATTCAAACGCGCCACGGATTAAAGCTACGTTGCTTACGTCCACATCGGCGCTTGGGTGTATCAGCACAAAGTCTTTACCGCCGGTTTCGCCAACAATACGCGGGTAGGTTTTGTAAACGTGGATGTTATCG
Organism: Mucilaginibacter sp. GW821-FHT07H05; assembly: GCF_059418485.1. NCBI lineage: Bacteria > Pseudomonadati > Bacteroidota > Sphingobacteriia > Sphingobacteriales > Sphingobacteriaceae > Mucilaginibacter > Mucilaginibacter sp. GW821-FHT07H05. The sequence continues at coordinate 27,038 of NZ_JBWKPY010000001.1, read as the reverse complement.
CCAATAGTTTTCCAGATATTCTGGAAAACACCGGTCGACCCCGTAAAGTGGATCCCTGCAAAATCAGGGTGTTTAAATACCACCTCGCCAACAGTAGGGCCATCAATATAAACCAGGTTGATCACGCCCGGAGGCACGCCGGCTTCGTTAAATACCTGCATCAGCACATTGGCCGAATAGATTTGCGTATTGGCCGGTTTCCAAACCACTACGTTACCCATCATAGCGGCAGATGTGGGCAGGTTACCCGCGATAGCCGTAAAGTTAAACGGTGTAAGCGCGAATACAAAGCCTTCCAGCGGGCGCTGCTCTACCCTGTTCCATACACCTTTTGGCGATATAGGGGGTTGCTGCGCGTAGATCTGGGTCATATAATGCACATTAAAGCGCAAAAAGTCGATCAGTTCGCAAGCCGAATCAATTTCGGCCTGGTAAGCGTTTTTAGATTGGCCCAGCATGGTAGCCGCGTTAATACGGGCACGGTACGGGCCGGCCAGCAGGTCGGCGGCTTTTAAAAATATGGCGGCGCGTTGTTCCCAAGGGAGGTTTTCCCAATTGGCTTTAGCGGCAAGGGCTGCGTTAATAGCATCGGTAACGTGCTGTTTGCTGCCCTGGTGAAAAACGCCCAGCACGTGTTTATGATCGTGCGGCGGACGGATCTCGGCCGTGTTGCCGGTACGCACTTCCTTACCGCCAATATACATGGGTATATCTATTTGCTTTGCACGGCCCGCGTCCAAAGCTTCTTTCAGCGCTGCGCGTTCCAAACTGCGCGGACCGTAATTTAATACCGGTTCGTTTGTTGGTTGCGGAGCATTAAAAAATCCTTTAAGCATAAATAGTTTGTTTGTTTATGGTGCGGCAAAGATACCGATTAACAAGCATAAGCAAGCAATGCATGCATAGCAAATTACGGGTTGTTGACAATGTAATGCATTGTAACAATATACCAGATAATTCAACACCGGCCTAAACCCTGTGCCCCAATTTTAGTTAAACCTATATAATTTATAAAAATGAACGCCATGAAAAAGCAAATGATAAGAATGATAACCCTGCTGGCTATTTCGTCGGTATTGTTATCAAGTTGTGCGGTTGGATACAGGCAAAACCGTAACCGTACACATGATGACAGAAGGAACAGCCGCGGCCACGACCGGGATCATGACAATAACCATGATCATAACGATCATAACAATTATTACAAGCGTTACTAAAAAATCAACAATTAATTAACCCGTTAAAAAATAGAAATCATGAAAATTATAAAAATAGCCCTTATAGCTTTAGTAACCGTGTTTACTTTTAGCGCCGCTGAAGCACAAGTACGTGTAAATGCAACCATAGGTTCAAGGCCGGTACCGCATCGCACCGTTGTGGTGCACAGGCCATACCATCGCCCGGTTATCGTAACCAGGCCGGTTTATCATCACCGGATGGTAGTACGCCGCCCGGTATATCATCACCGGGTAGTTGTGGCGCATCGCCCTCATTACAGAGACCATCGCCGTTACTAATCAAAAAAAGCCCTCCGAAATAATCGGGGGGCTTTTTGTTATATTTGGTTTGGTATCAAACCTATCTCATCATATATGACCGGTCCGATAATCTATATCAGCAAGCGCGGCAAGGCTGCATCTGCATTTATGTTATTTATAGCTTTACTGGCCTGGTTTGGCCTTATCGCCCAGTTAGCTATCACCTTAACCAATTATCAGCCCGGCAGAACCATACCGGGGGTATTAGTCCAGTTTGTTAGTTACTTTACCGTTATTTGCAACGCGCTGGTTAGCATCAGCCTTACGGCTGTTTTATTAATACCCGCATCGGCAACAGGCCGGTTCTTTTCGCGCAATACCGTTTTAACAGCCATCACCCTTTATATTATGGTAGTAGGGCTTGTTTTTAATACCGTGCTGCGTAACCTGCTAAACTTAGCCGGACTGGCATTTTGGGTGAACGAAATTATGCATGTTTTTATCCCGGCATTATTCCTCATATTTTGGCTGACGCTTATCCCCAAAGGCGGCTTATCTTATAAAAGTACACTACCCTGGTTATGGCTGCCTCTTATTTACCTGGTATACACCTTAATCCGCGGGGCATTAACCGGTTTGTATCCGTATCCCTTTATGGATGCTGGCAAATTGGGATATCCGCAGGTTGCCGCCAATTCGGTAGGGGTATTGCTTGTTATTTTAATTTCGGGTTCAATGCTGATATTTTTCGCCCGTTTATTAGCTAAAAAGTGATCTTTTGTTTTATATAAATTAAGGTTATGTTTGTTTTAACTAATTATAAAATGATTTTTGAATGAAGCCGCCTGTAGCCTCAACCACGGTCCCCCAGTTTATACGCAATACCGTTGCCCATATCCATCCCGACACGCATACTTTTTTAAAACACAAAGTAGGCGAGGTATGGAAAGAGGTGAGTTATGGAGAAGCATTAATAAAAATTGATGCCATATCGGCCTGGCTGCTGGACATAGGTATTGCCAAAGGCGACCGCCTGGGCCTGATCATAGAGAACGGCCCCGATTATGTGTATTACGACCAGGCCCTGCAACAGATAGGCGCCGTTAATACCTCCATCTACCCTACCCTGTCTGAAACAGAAATTGAATATATCCTGAATGATTCGGGTGCGAAAACCCTGCTGGTGGGCAACCCTTTTCTGTTGCGCAAAGTGCTGAAAGTAGCTAATAACTGCCCCGAATTAATCCGCATTATACCGGCTTTTGATGATTTTGAAAAGTATAGTGATAAAGTTGAACTGAACGCCGGCATTATCGGCTTGCAGCAACTGATTGCCGAAGGTAAGGGACTTGTTCCGCAGTTTAAAGCCGCCATTAACATCGCGCGCGAGGCTATTATGCCGTCCGATCTATCGTGTTTGATCTATACATCGGGCACTACCGGCACGCCTAAAGGTGTGATGCTGACCCACCATAACCTTACCGAAAACGTAAATGTAAGCCTGGATCAGATCCCGGTGATTGAGTATACCGATCTGTTTTTGTCGTTCCTGCCGCTATCACACGTGTTTGAGCGTACCGCTACTTACCATATTTGCCTGGCCATGGGCTGCCAGATAGCCTTTGCACAAAGCCTCGACCTGCTGGCCCGTAACATGGGCGAAGTGCGCCCTACCGTAATGAACTGCGTACCCCGCCTATTGGAACGCATCCACGATAAGGCCATGAAGAACGGTACAGATGCAGGCGGTATTAAATCGAAAATATTTTTGTGGGCGCTAAAGATTGGCCGCCAGCACCGCGAAGTTTTGGAAGCCGGTAAAAAACCGGGACTGATATTGCAGCAGGAGTTTAAACTGGCCGAGAAGCTGGTTTTCAGCAAGATAAAGGAGAAAACCGGCGGGCGGTTAAAGTTTATGATATCGGGCGGCGGCGCGCTGCCTAAAAATATTGGCGAGTTTTTCGGCGATCTGGGCATTAAGGTGCTGGAAGGTTTCGGCCTGACCGAAACATCGCCTGTAATGGCTGTTACCGAATATCACCGGCAAGTGTATGGTACAGTTGGGCGGATTATCCCGGGTATTGAAGTGGGGATCCAGAATGTAGATACCAAAGAGATCTATACCATACAAACGCACCATACGTTTAAAGAGCATTACGTATCGGAAGAAGGCGAGATCATTGTGCGCGGGCATTGTGTAATGAAGGGCTATTTTAATAAACCCGAGGAAACCAAAGCCGCTATTGATCCTGAAGGATGGTTCCACACCGGTGATATTGGCCGTTTTTATAAAGGCAACCTGCAAATTACCGATCGCCTGAAAAATATGCTGGTAAATGCTTACGGTAAAAACATCTATCCAACCCCGGTGGAGAACACTTACCTGAAAAGCCCCAAAATTGAAGCCGTATTTTTAATTGGCGATAAACGCGAATATGTAACCGCTATTATTATCCCCGCAAGGGAAGCATTCCAGGAAGCATTTGGTTTGGATAACGCGTTTTTTGAACAGCCGGAGATATTTATTGAAGATAAGGCAATGGTAGACTGGATAACCCAGGATATCCGCAAATATGGTAATGAATTAGCCAAATTTGAGCGGATTAAAAACTTCAAGATCAAACGCGTACCATTCAGCATGGATGAAGGCGAGATTACCCCTACCATGAAACCCAAGCGCAAAATCATCGAGAAAAAATACGCCGGGGCTATTGACGAACTGTATCTGCAAAATGTAGAGGCAGATTAATTGTCATTCTGAGTGAAACGAAGAATCTACCGCCAATGCATGACCGCTCTGCTTACGATAGATTCTTCAATACGTTCAGAATGACAAATGGGTTACTGAGCAGGCGGCGTTGTGGTTGCCGGGGCCGCAGGTGCTTTTTTAGCTTTTTTCTGTTGTTGCTCGGCCCTAAAGTCGGCATACATTTTCTTTTGATCGGCTGTCAATAAGCTCTCCACTTTTAATACCGCTTCATCATTTACAGCCTTTTTTTCCTTATGTAAAATCTTTTTATCAGTCTGGGCAGCTGTCAGGCTATCTAATTTAGTTGCCTTTGTTTGTAGGATCGCACTTATTTGGGTTTGCTGGTCGGCAGTAAGGCCCAGCCTGCCTACCAGGGCCTTTGGTAATTTAGCAGGTGCTTTTTTAGCATTTTGCGCATGGGCGCCTGCCATTATCCCGGTCAGCAGGAATACAATTAAAATTAATTTTTTCATGGTTTTTCTGATTATTTACCTGATAGATGCTGAAAAGCCTGAAAGGTTTATTTTCAAATCAGATAAAATTAAAAAGACCGGGAATATGGTAATATTAGGATTGATTATTGGTTACCTGATCAATCAAATCGTACCCTTCCAGCGCAAGGCCTATGTTAATTAAAAGCTCGCTATCAATATGATGGTCATCGGCCGAACGCCAGGCCCCCGCTTTGTTTACTATAAAAAAGCCGGAACCATTAGGATGTAATATCCGGAAACCATGCATACCGTTAAAATGCTCGGGTTTGGCTGTTAGCTGCATTAATATACCCGTAGCGGGATCTTTTACCTCGATATTCATATTCGCTCATCTTTAGTTTAATGCTATTAGTATAGCAACGCCCTTTTTTACTAAAGGTTTAAATAAATTATATTTGTTCGCACCCAAACAAACCCATCTTATGCCGAAAAACAATATTACCCCATCAATCAAAGTCATTATTTTACTCATACTGCTCCAACTAACGGCTTCTTACAGCTTTGCCAAAGCATCGCCCTATTATTACCAGCTGAAAGTTTACCATTTAAAAGGCAAAGCCCAAATGGATATGGTTGATGAGTATCTGCAAAACGCCTACATCCCGGCCATGCACCGCGCGGGGATACCAGCCGTCGGCGTGTTTAAACCGATAGCTGTTGATACCACCGAGCAGTTGGTTTACGTATTTATCCCCTTTAAAAAGTTAACAGATTTTTTAAATTTGGATGATGCCCTGGCTAAAGATGCCCAATACCTGGAGGCGGGTAAAAATTACCTGAACGCGGCGTATAATAAGCCCCCTTACCTGCGGCTGGAATCGATCATCCTGAAAGCTTTCAGGGCCGTACCCGAGTATCATTTGCCCAAACTCGCCGCACCAAAAAGTGAACGGGTGTACGAATTAAGAAGTTACGAGAGCGCTACCGAAAACATATCGCTGAACAAAATAAATATGTTTAACGATAGGGAGATCTCCATTTTTGATAACCTGAATTTCAACGCCGTATTTTACGGACAAGCGATCTCTGGCAGCCACATGCCCAACCTGATGTATCTCACCACCTTCGAGAACAAAGCCGACCGCGACAAGCACTGGGCCGATTTTGGGCCGGAATACAAAAAAATAAGCGTCCTGCCACAATACCAAAACAACGTATCAAAAAACGTGACGCTGTTTGTGCGGCCGACGGATTATTCGGATATATAGGTCATTGAAGTTAGCTCCGCAGGAGTGATATGTTAATAGCATCAATTAAGACTCCATTATAAAGCTCCATCGGAGCGGCATGTACATTAACATGCCGCTCCGATGGAGCTCTTGAACTTCGTTTACGCGATGCTATTAACATATCACTCCTACGGAGTTTTGATCACAAACACACTCAGGAACTATGCGGTGGTACTATCACCACATCCTTAGCCCGGCTTTGCGGTGTAACCTTTAACTTTTCTACCTTGCCGTTTTTAATGGTGGCTTCGATGGTGGTATGGTACGGCGCGTGTAGTTTTACCTCCGCGTCCCAATCCTTTGGCCAGGCGGGTAACAGGTAGATCTTTTTGCCGACGGTTTGCAGCATCATTTCCTGCAGGGCTATCATGCCGCTGCCGCCCCAGTTATGATCGGGCGCCCAATCCAGGCCCGGCCCCCAAAACGTAGGGAAGCGGTATTTGGCATCGGAGAGTTTTTGAGTGGTCAGGTCTTTAGCTTCGTCGGTCAGGCCTAAATCGGCCGCGTAAATCGGGTCGGGGTGCCAGCTTACAATACTATATTGGCTTTTACTATCAGCCCCGTGGTGCCAGGTATCAATAGCTATTTGCAATTGGGGCAGGCCAACACCAAACAAATGATACGGGAACACCGGGTAAAGCTGCGGCAATTCGCTGTTAATAGCTTTGCCGTTCCAGGTTTGTGCGGGGGATATTACTGTTTTGCCCTCTTTTTCGCGGGTAGCTATTTCGGGCAGGCGTTTTAATACAGCCTGCCAGTAAGCGCGTTGCTGTATGTTGCCGTATGGCTTAGGCAAATTGAGCAGCCCTGCCAGTACTGTTTTCATCCCGGCAATGGTACTGGTGGAGTTGGTAGCGCCTTTATAGGTTTCCAACCCGGTACCGGGATACATAATTAATTTGCCATCGGCACCAAGCGGGTAACCGTTTAGTTTTTTTGACCAATATTGAAAGTGCTGATCAAAGAATTGTACACTGCTTTGTATAAAAGGCATGTATTTGCTGATATCGGCACCACTGTATAATTGATAATCAAGGATCATTTTTGCAAACTCAAGCTGCCCATCGTAATGATCAACCACCCAAACATTGGTCAGGAAGCCGTAGTCGATGAATTTCATCTCCTCGCCTTTCACATTCTTCAATACACGGGTGCTTGATGAATCTGATCGGGGCTTAAGCGGGTCTTTACCCCACAAACGCTCGTAGGTATGCCCGGCGGGTAGTCCAAAGTTTTCTACCTGTTCGGTAAAAGACGCACCATCGTGGCCCCAGTAGGTTTTGGTGCGCAGCTCGGCGTTTTTTAAAGCGCGACTGTAAAAATCAAACTGGGGCTTCATCAAATCAAAATCGCCCGATTTAAGCATGGGCCAGTAAACCAAACGTTGATTTTGCGCGGTAAAGCTGCCCCCGCCCCAGCGGCGGAAATCGGGGGTTACCCTGTTTTTGTATTCGCCTTTCACAAAGTCGGCATCAAAAACAAACAGGCCTCCGTTAAATTTAGTGGGGTACTCGCCAAAAGCATTGCAGCCCAATTGGTAACGGAACACATTATAATTGCGGCCAATTTCCCAGCCCTTATCGTCGCTATTTTTTTTACCGGTATTGATATAAATGTGGCTGTGATCCCAGTATTGCGCCCACCAGGTTTTGGTTTTTGCCCATTTTATGGCGGTTGGGGCAGCTAATTTCACTTCCTGTTGAAGGCCTTTCAACCAGGCAGCATTGGTTGTACTATGCGCGGTATGCAGCACCACATCTATTTGCTGGTTTGCAACCGGCCGGGCGCTTTGATAAATCCAGCCGCGATATTTGGCTGCTACATAAATACTGTCTATTGTACCCATAAACTTCATGCCGGGCGCCAGCATTTCGCCGCCAAAAATGAGGTCTTTCATGGGGTTCCAAAGCTGGGCTTTAACCTCGCCAAGATGTTGTTGTACGGCCTCACGGTCGATGATCATTTCATCGTTGCGGTCGCGGTGATACCAGACCAGCGATGATGCCTGCGGAGTGATGGTATCTTTACGGGTAAAAACGCCAATTTTATCGGGCGTGGTATTACTGTAGCCGTAAGCCTGGTGCCGCTCATCAACAGCTAAAGAGCGGTCTTCGGTGCGCCAGTTTTCAAAAATGGCTTTAGCTTTAAAATTTTGCCCGCTGGTAATAGCGATATGGATCACCGGTTTAAAAACTTCTACCCATAGCTTTACCAGTGTATGGTTTTCGCCGGCTATTTCAATATAGCCTTCCTTTAGCTTTAACTCCTGCCTGAAAGTGTTTTTGAAGGGGTTGGTCGACAAGCTGATCCGCAAACGCCCTAATTTCAGCATCGAACTATTTTCGTCAAATGTCCCGCTGCGGCTGATATAGATGAGCAGGTCATTGTTTTCTACCCATACGTTACAGCCAATGTCTCCCCCGCCCAGGGGCATACTCTCGGACGAGTTTTTGCTTTGGCTATCCCATACTACATTATAATCTGCAATACTTTGGGCTTTTACAGCAGCGCTTAACGCGATAACTGCAAACAGTAGAAATATCTTTTTTGATAGCATGGGTTTCCCGGTAATCATTGGCAAACGCTAAGTTCGGTGATTAAGGGGTAACCGACTTGCTTTTTTTGCCGAATTATTGTGATATCTTATCCTGTTTGGGGAGGAGTTACTACAAAGTTTCTTAAAGACTTACGAAGTTTTTAAAACTTCGTAAGTCTGATATATGACGTGGTCGATTCTATTTCACCAAATACAAGCCAAAACTGCTGATAGCAGGATAATCTTTTGCTTTAATAACAGTAAGCTTTACTTTCCATGCGGTTACTTTCGGGAATTTCACTACCAGGTTTGGGCCGATGCTTGTTCCTTCGGATAGCAGCGTCCAATCGCTTTGTACCTGGGCTTCTATCTTGTAACTCTCAATATGCTGACCTAAGGCCTCGCTTACTTTCAGAGCGTTGATATCTACCGGGCCTTCCATATCCAGCTCGAAGGTGGCGGTGGTTTTACCATCGTTAATAGCCCAGTAGGTTTTGGGGTTACCATCAAGCGCCTTTTCGCCGCCAAACTCGCGGGTGGCACCGCGGATTTCGCTGGTATTCACCGGGCGACCTAAAGCCAGGTTAAGGCCAAGGGCTTTATCGATATCGGTTTTAACCGGGGTCAATTTCACCTGTTTGTTGTGAAATTGGGCCAAAGTATTACCGGCATACTTGATATTTTGCAAAGCTTTTATGCCTAACCTGTCCTGCAGTTGTGCCAGGTACAAGCTTTGAATAGCTACCGGTTTACCATACGAATCAAAATAGCCCTCATCTAAAATGGGTGCCGAATCGAAATAACGCGCGGTTTGCTGGCGTTGGCCAATACAACCAATTGCCCAGTTAGCTGCACCAGGCGGGTTTTGGATGATATAGGTTTTTGCTATACAATTCCAGGCTACGCCCCAGCCCATTGTCCAGCCATGGCCCGATCCGCCTACGCCACGGTTCATAAAATCAATTCCGCCATCGGCTACGGTACAGTTATCAACCAATAAACCGGTAGCCCAGCGCTGATGCGGCTGGATGCGGCTGCCGATGCCCCTAAAAGTGCAGTTGAGTACCACATTTGGCCCCGGCACCAGTGATGATGTCCATACAATATAGGTGTTGCCGCCGGTCACATCGCAGCGGTCAATCAGGTTTTGGCTGCCCTCCAAACTAAAGTCGGCAGGTTTGGATGCGCCCAAATTAGGATAAGTATGTTTGATCACAACCCGCTCCATGGTAATGCGGTTACCGGCCAGCACGGTAGTATTCATGGTTTCCTCGCAATAGATATTCTTCAGCCAGCAATCATCGCCGCCTACGCGTACGCCGGCATAAGGGGCATGGCCGTAATCAACCTCCAGTGGCGGGCATTGGATATGCAGATCCTCTACCCCTACCTGTGTAATACGGTTTGATCTGGCGGCTTTGGCAACCGTTGTGCTGTTTGCACCCAAATAGCGCACATCATAAGAATCGGCCATGGAAATATTGACTGTGATCTTATTACCATTAATAGCAATGATCTTTCGTTTGATCACCTCTTTGGCCGATTTGCTAATCCAGGTTTGCGGTTTACCATCTCGTTTCATATTATCCATCTGCATTAGGTGGATCCAGTCCCCGGTAACCGGGCGGCGAATGATCAGGGTATCACCCACAGCAAAGCCCGATGCATCGGCTACGGTAAATGCATTTGTCCCGGTAGGAACATAGGCATCCGTAATGGTAGTTGGTTTTCCTTCGTCGTTATCGTCTGATTGTTCAGTGCGGCCAAGGGCCACATTGGTGTTATTGATACCTATTACAACGGCGGTATGTTTGTCGCCGGTCATTTTGATGGTAGTCCCGCCTGCCCCGCTGCCACTTCCGCGCAATACTACGCCGCTGGCTGATAGTGTTAATGATGCCGAACAGGTAAACACACCGGGACCTAATAATACGGCGCCGCGAAAACCATTTACCAGGGACATGGCAGCTACCTCGTTAATGGCTGCCTGTATTTGTTTGGTATCATCGCCGCCGGATGGTTTTACGGTGCGTTTTATGGCAACCACCGGTAAAGCCACGCCGCCGCCCATATACCCCGCGTGCGAAAAATCCATTATCCTGTCGCCGGCCGGAGTCATTTTATAGGCCAGTTTGCCATCTTTGCCTTTATACACCCATTGGCTTTTTTGTGCCGATGCGCTGCAGGCCATCAAGCCACATAATATCAGTAATACACTTTTCTTCATCTTACTTAATTTTAGGCGGCATATAATTTTTAACCGGATTTACTACTATCCACGATTGGCCTTGCTCGGTAAGGCAGGCTGTAAATAGTGCGATCACCTCGCCTTTTTCGTTGGTGTATACAAATGGCCGTTCGCGCCTTTTAAAGGTTTGGGTGCTGCCGTCATCATACATCACGGTTTTGCCGAATATAATATCTTTTGATACTGGCTGATAATTGATCCCATCAACCGAGGCATATTGTGCGCCGGCTTTGGTAGTGCCTGTTAAAGTCCCTGTAAAATCGGTCAGGATCACGTTATACTGGTTTTGTGCCCACCATATGGTAGGGTCTTCCAGTTGGTTATTATCAGGGAGTAGGTTTTCCTTATTACTCAACATTGTGTATTTGCCGTTCCAGGCCGGCGCGGTATAAGCCTGCGCCACACGGATATTGTTAACCGATTTACGCCCGAACACATAAATGCTGCCATCCTTACGCACCAACGGCGCCGGATTAGAGAAAGGCATGGCGATAGAATCTGTCCGGTTCCAGGGGCCGGTGATGGATTTTGACCAGGCATAGCCCGTTTTGTTGGCCGACGAAATATAATACAGCACATAGGTATCGCCCGTCTTTACAATTTTAGGGTTATGCGCGCGCTCCTTATCCCAGTTATCCGCCCGTTTTTGGATCACCACTTCCTGAAATTTGTAGGGGCCGTAAATATTATCGGATGTAGCCCTTACAATTTCCGAATAGGTTGTCCAACCGCCCAAACCGTATTGCTCGGGCCAGCGGGATGCAAACATGTGGTAAGTATTGCCCACCTTAACAATGGTTGAGCACCACAAAATATAGCCATCCATTTTAAACCCGGCATTTTTTATAGCGGGTTGCATGGCATCTTTAAGTGATTGCGCCTGGGTATTGGCTACCAACAGCACCAACATCAATTGCAGTATAATACGATAATTCTTCATTTTTTAAACGGCAGGTACATGGTTTATCAACCACTAACATCGGCTTAATTTTTAAATGATTTTATCCTAAATAAAAGCTAATTTATCAGTTGGATTGACATAGAGAGGATTTGCGAGTAAACCCTTATCCCTATTCAGGCATACGGTTAAACCTGCTTACTAAGGGCCAGGCTGGCCATTGCTTCTCATCGCCTATGGTGGTGTTTACTATTAAATTAACAGCCATACCATTGTTATAAAAAGCAATAATGTTTTGTTTAAGGGCAGGTGTAATAAGGGCCGATTGGTCATTTTGAAGCTTTAAAACCCAATCCTGATAAGTTGCATCGGCCAGCCGGTATTCGTTTAACACGGATGGGGCCCCGGTATCAAAATCAATATTAGCTAAAGCCAGCTCATTACTACCGGCCTTTTGCAGGGCATATTCATAATTAACCATGATGCTGTCCATGCTTCGCAGGTAAAGCTCCTCGCATTGCAGGCCGGGGTATTTGAAGCCCATTTTTTTAAGCGGACCAATCTTAGGCATTTTCCGAATTAAACCGGCCACTACCCTTGCAAGCACACCGGGGCGACGGTGTTCTGCATCAAATTGCTCATCAAAGGCATCCTGTGGCATCCGGTTACTTAAGCGCTTTTGTGTAATGTCCTTCCTTGATATTTTCAACCCGGCTTTGTCTGATTGCCAGGCAATGCGGGCAAGTTCAGGAAAAAAATCGCGTACGCCCCATCTAAAAGTTGATATGGCCGATGCAAAATTGGGAAATATGGCATTCAGGTTTTGCCCGTAAATCTTCAGGAAAGCCCTTTCCAAAACCGGTGCAGCCATTTCGAAGCCTATAAAATTATGATAGGCGGCAGTAGCGTAGTTGCCTTTACAAGTTTGAATAATATCGTAGGCAAACTCCAAACTGCTGTGCGATGTATGATCATCATCGTAAGTAATTAAATTCCCAAACTTATTTTTTAACCGGGGATATGCTATGGCTATTGAAACATTAGTAGCCAATGCATGCCCATACTTATCGGCCATATAGTGCGAAATAGCGCCTAACGAAAAAGCATACTCGTTCAAGTTTTGCGATTGGCTAAGCAGTTCGGTTACAAAATCGCCGCTGCGTACGTAGTGCAACAGGTTGGTAAAATAAGGGCAACCAAAAGGCATATAACCCATATCGGCTACAAGGCTCCCTCCGTAAGCGTAGGCATGGGCTTTTAACAATTCGCCTGCTGTAGCAGACGGATATTTTTTTAACAACAGCGGACGAATATGGTTTAGCCATTCGGCATCGATAATAGCTTCGTGAGCGAGGATAGAAAAAGAATGGACCGGAGCGAAGAAGACCAGGCAAAACAATAAGGCGAGGAGATATTGCTTGCACTGGTATATCAATTTCATGATATATGTACTTGGTGGTAAATGCGTTTCCTGATCACAACGCAAATATCACCAACCAGTTTAATCTGAATATTCTTTTAAGTTAATCTTTTATTAAGATTTGTGGATAATATTAATCGGGATAACATTTTGTTAATATTAGACCATAGCACACCTGACCAAAAATAAGCTGTTTCCTTAATAGTTTTGTCATTGCGAGCGATAGCGTGGCAATCCCATAGGACATGCAAACTCGACGTGCCTATGGGATTGCCACGTCGCCCCCAAAGCACCGTCCCGACAGGCTCCTCGCAATGACAAATTGTGTTTTTCTTGAATAAATGACGCTAAATAATCAATGGCCGATCAACGACGAAAACAACTGTATATGCCAGCTATCTTTAAAAGGCACTTCCCATTTAGTTTGCAATTCGCTTAGGTTTTGTACCATGTTGTTAAACACAATGGTTTGCTTGTTGATGCTGTTTTGTTTAATCAGTTCCTCGAATTGGTGGCGGGGGGCTGATATTACAGCGTCACCCTCGCGATAAGCCAGGTTAAACCTGTCGAACAGGTTAATGCCAAACTCCTGCTCCAGGTGTTTCATAAAGTGCACCGATTTATCAATAGAGCAGCCGCTGGCGCCGGCCTGGCTTTCATCAACAATCAATATCAGGAAACGGTTATAGCGCACCTCGGCCCTGGCCTTTAGCTGATGGTTGTGTGCAGTCCACCCGGTGGTAAAGTTGTTTAACTGTTGTTGTATTTCGCTAACTTCGCCGGCAGACAGTTCCCTGTCGGCCTGGTAAACCCATACTCTTGAATTTTCGGAAAAATGCATGTGCAAATTTATCAAATTATTAACTTAGTACTGCTTTTGATGTCATGGTAAACTCAAATCTGAAGAAAACGCTGAAATTATTCCCGGCGCTATTGCTTAGCGTGCTGATATACAGCTTTAAACCTACGCCGGATACCCAGCAAATGCTGAATTGGAGCAACAGTTTGCTCCCCCGTGTTTACGATCCTTCGGCCGAAGTGAAGCTTAAAAAATGGGAATTATCCGTTACCGACGACTTTTTCCTCCGTTTACGCAAAACATATCAAAACGGAAAGCAGGAATATTACTCGTGCCAGCTGCACAGTTTTACCGACCTGGATTACATTGGCAGCAGCGCCAGCGGTTTGCTCAGGATCAGCACCAAAGCTGATGATATTATTGTGCAAACCTATAACGACCGCAAAGGCGATGTTGATTCCATGGCCACCACCCTAACCATCCCCGTAAAAAACATGGAACCCGAGCAGGTAGACAGCCTGCGGACTGCCTTACTTTATTTTAAAAATACCTTACCTGCTACAGTACATCAATAGTCCGGTAAATTATAACCCGTTTGCCCTTGCCGTGATCTCGGCTATATCCAGTACCTGTATTTCACCTTCTTTATCGCTGTGTTTAACGCCATCGCTCAGCATGGTCATACAGAAAGGGCATGCAGCGGCCACTACTTTTGCCTGCGATTGCAGGATATCTTCCATCCGTTCCATATTGATCTCTTTTTTGCCAGGCTCGGGTTCTTTAAACATTTGCCCGCCTCCTGCGCCGCAGCACAGGCCGTTGCTTTTGCAGCGTTTCATCTCCACCAAATCGGCATCCAGTATCTCCAGCGAGCGTCGCGGGGCTTCGTAAACATTATTGCCGCGGCCTAAATAGCAGGGATCATGATAGGTGATGCGGCGGCCTTTAAAGCTTTCGCCACCTTCGGCTTTTAGCTTACCCTCATCAATTAATTGCTGAATGAGCTGGGTATGGTGGATCACCTCATAATTACCACCCAGTCCCGGGTATTCATTCTTGATGGTATTAAAACAATGCGGACAGCCGGTCACTATCTTTTTCACTTCGTAACCGTTCAGCACCTCAATATTCATCATGGCCTGCATCTGGAACAAAAACTCGTTACCGGCACGTTTGGCCGGATCGCCGGTGCAACTTTCTTCGGTACCCAGCACAGCGTAACTCATGCCTACGTGCTGCAGTATTTTGCAAATATCGCGGGTTATTTTTTGCGCCCGTTCATCAAAACTACCGGCACAGCCTACCCAAAATAAAATATCAGGTGTTTTCCCCTGCGCAACCATTTCGGCCATAGTGGGCACATGTAACGGTTCGGATTTTGGAGTTTCGGTTTCAGATTTCAGATTTTCCATTTAGGATATTTTTTTGTCCATGATCTATAGGTAATAATCCATAGTTATGGGATTCTTCAATAAATTGTAATACTGCTATGGTCCATGGCCTATCGACTATGGACTCAGAACTTAAGACTTCTCCGCCCAGTTAAACCTGTCGGCATTGCTATACTTCCAGGGCGCGCCGTTATTTTCAACGTTGCCGAACATATTGTTAAGGCTGGCCGGTGCCTGCGATTCCTCCATCACCACATAGCGGCGCATTTCGGTAATAATTTCCAGCGGGTTAATGTTTACCGGGCAAGCCTCTACACAGGCATTACAACTGGTACAGGCCCATAACTCCTCGCGGGTAATATAATCGTCCAGCAGCGCTTTACCATCCACATGGTCTTTACCCTGCTTATCTATGTTATTGCCTATTTCGGTGATCCTGTCGCGTGTATCCATCATGATCTTGCGCGGCGAGAGCAGCTTACCTGTAATATTAGCCGGGCAAACCGACGTGCAGCGCCCGCATTCGGTACAGGTATAGGCCTCCATCAGGTTTTTCCAGGTGAGGTCGGTGGCATCCTTTACACCAAAACGGGCCACTTCGCCGGTAGTTTCGGGTACAAAAGACGGATCGAGCATAGCCTTTACCTCGTTAGTAACCGAAGCCATATTGGTAAACTTACCTTTAGGGTTAAGGTTAGAATAATAAGTATTTGGGAACGCCAACAGGATGTGGAAATGCTTGGAATACGGCAGGTAGTTTAAAAACGCCAGGATGCCCACAATATGGAACCACCAGCAGCCACGCTCGATACCGGCCAGTACACGGGCATTTTCGGGCAGCAGCGACGCGATGAGCGAGCTTACCGGGAAACTGCCCGCGGTAATATAATGCCCGAAGTGCTGTAACTGCAATTTATAGTCGGCGCCGTTCATGGTCAGGAAGGCGGTCATGAGCAGGATCTCGGTAATCAGGATATAGTTAGCATCTGATTTTGGCCAGGTGGTCATTTCCACCCCGCTGAAACGTTTTAAACGCAGGATATTACGCCGGGCCAGGAAAACCACGCAGGATACCAGCACCAGCACCGCCAATACCTCAAAACCGCCTATCAGCAAGCCATACAGACTGCCCAGGGGCTTAGAAAAGATACGGTGCGAGCCGAAGACCCCGTCGATCATGATCTCCAATACTTCCAGGTTAATGATGATAAAACCAACGTAGATAAAAAAGTGCATTACGGCTGCTACGGGGCGCTTTACCATTTTGGTTTGACCGAGCGCGATTTTAGCCATGGTTTTCCAGCGCAGGGCTGGCTGGTCGCTCCTATCGGTATCCCTGCCTAATAATATGTTACGGCGCACCTTAGCCGCGTTACGGCTGAACAGGTAAACGGCAAAGCCTAATATGATGATGAATATGATTTGTCCTATCATTATGCGTGCATAGCAATTTGAAACTAAAGTAGAAAAATACTTTATTATTTGCAGTTAAAAAGATTAAAGAAGTTGAAATTGTTATTTGTTAATAAAAAATAAAACAGCAATACAGATATGGGTTGTATTTATGGCGCAATCTATTTCCCACATTTTTAAATAGTTAAACTATTTATACCCCATTTTATGCCTTTTAACTGCTTAAACAATTTCGCTCTTTGCTAAAAAAGTTCGAAAAAAATTTCGATAAACAAAAAAAGACACTACATTTGCAATCCCAAATCGGGCGGTATCATAGCTCAGTCGGTAGAGCAAAGGACTGAAAATCCTTGTGTCGCTGGTTCGATCCCAGCTGATACCACAGAAAAGACCACGTGGTCAATTTTAAAAAAAAACAGAAAGCTCTCGGATTAATTTCTGAGAGCTTTTTTATTTTTGTACTTACAAATTACGGATATAATCGCCCGAAGGATGGTGTATCGTTCCATTTCATTTTCAGTATTCATTAAGCTTTTTTAATATCAAACCCCTGTAAATAAGATATTTTCCATTTACCACCCACCTTTGTCACATTGAATTTATATGTAACGGTTTTCCAATCGGGCGATACGTCTTTGGGTAGACTCCCCCAAGTCCAGTACATTTTGCCACTTTCGCTGTTTAATTCAATAATATGCACATCAACTAAACCGTAAGCATCAGGATGGTCATAAGGCACTTCCTGACAATTGCACCATGGGTCAGCATCTGTATCGAAACCAAAAGGTGGTATTTCTCCTGTTGAGAAAGGCGCGATCTCCTTATCTTTCATCCGCCTATCGAGTACTCGGATGATTTGGTTATAGTTATCGATAAATTCCTTTGAGAAAAAGCCGGTAATTCCTAAACTGTCATCAATTCCTTTCAGTCTGTAAAGGTCAAACCCGGTAACTAAGCTATCTTTTTTGTTTACCACGTATGGTAGCAGATCAGGAACTCTTTTTCCATCTTCGGCCCATACAAGTACGTTTCTGATAAGTTTTTGAATCTCTTGCTTATCCTTTAAAGTGTCAAGGGTTATGTGAGCATCAGCTATAACAGCCATTTTATTTTTCGTTTCAGACGCTTTAGACTTATCGTGTCCATTGCAGCTTAAAAGACTCATTATTAAAGCGATGATGGCAAAATTAAGATAATTCGTTTTCAATTGATTAAAGATTTTGATACAAATGAATATACCTTAAATATCTGAAATCATATCAAGCTCCTTTATATATTCGGATGATGGGCAGAAACAACTATATGCCGTAGTGGATGCTTTACTACGGGATTATAAAGCTAAGAAAGCTTACTCAAAGTAAAAGCCCAGCTTGCGACTGGGCTTGGGTTAACTTATCGCATACTCATCTTACGTACCACAACCGAAGGAAGCTTGCGGTAGCGGTGAGGAGGCTGGGCTCGGTATGCTGGAAGCTTACAATATTATAAGTCGAAGTTACGCTACGCTAAACTTAGACCAGGCTGGGGCTTTGTATTAGCTGCCTTCTTTTAATCAAATTTATGATTGCTTATTAAATCGTTTAGTTTGTAATAACATTTCGATGTTTTAGTAGAAGAGGAAACATTCGGTGACGATACTCGTTTATTTCCGATTGTAATCGTATCATTTGTAAGCAATTGACTTTTTGTGTCTTTTTCCACTAACAACATTCCTCGATCACATTTGAAAGATATAATTTCGTTTTCATCATTATAAGTCCCTGCATACATTCTAAAGTTTATAGAATCTGTTACATAAGACGCCCTCAATGTATTGAACCAAACGTTGTAGACCTCGACATAGAGCTTACAATTACAGTTATTATTAGATAATGGTACGGTATAATTAAGGTTGCTTCTACTTTTGAAACAACTGCAACAGCATGCCGTTATCAGGAATAAAAATATAAATCTGCACATATAAAATTTATCAAATTAAGGATTCAAACCTGCTTGAGTTGCCATATTCATTCCTGTTGTATTCCACAAATAATCAACGGGTTTATCCCCAACTGCACCAGAATCTGTAAAAAACTCTTTTATCTTTTTCCAGTTATCATTGAAAGGTGTTAATATTTCTCCCAGACCAGCTAATCTATACTGAGAAACTCGTCCCATACCGACGGCTATTCCAGTATAGCCAGCATGGAGACTTCCAATGTCAGCAGCGGTAAATTTGGGGATACCATAGGCACTGCTACTCATATTTTTATACATGAAAAAGGTATCATTATCTGTGCCTGGGTTAGTTGATTTAACTTTTTGATCGTTTTCCCATGCTAATCCAAAAATAGTATTTTTGTTAGCTTTAAGATCCCATTCATTACCTTTATCAACGCGCCAAGTCCATTGATATCTATTTAGTCCTTGTGCAATTTTACCATCTCTTGCCAATAGATTATCCAAAATTATATTTACATCAATTACTCCACCTAATGTCCCTATATTTTGTCCCCCCGCTCCTGTGTTTTTGGAACTGTACTTTTTGTTTATATCGGCCTCAGTCTTAGCATCATCATGTTCATAAACATGATTGTCCCCATCATCAACCTTTTTAAGTACGGTACCATACTTATCAACATGGATTGATGCCGGCCCCATCCCATCCGGGTCTGTAAATCGCATAGGATTATCAAATCCATAATTATAAACAGAATGCCTGCGCATCTTCTCCGCCAACGGATCCACGCTCGCCCACCTTGCGATCACCGGATCATAAAACCTCGCGCCGTAATCATACTGCCCCAGTTCCTCTTGTATCTCCTTACCGTTATAAAGATATTTATTTGTCGGGCTGGATACAAGGCCACCGGCTATTTGAAGGCCAAATGGATAATAATCACTTGTTTCTTTTGGCGTTGTACCTGATGTTTGGTCGAAGGTAACGCGCGTGTTCCCTAAATGATCGGATAGTGTGTATTCGTAATTCCAACTACCTGCATTTTTTAACGCCCTGCCGGCCTCTGTTTGTACAAAGTCTATAGCGTTATTGTTATACTGTATGCCGCCAACATAATCGGTAGTGGTGGTAGTACTGCCCTGTACCGATACCTTTTTTAGTTTTTGCCCTGTGGCTGTATAAGTGTAAGTTAAGCCTTTACCGGGTATGGTAGCCGGCAAATTAAGCTGGTTATAATTAATAGTGTTGCCCAGCCCGTCGGTTGTGGCATTGCCATTTACATCATATCCGTAACTGCGATAAGGGTTGCCGCCATTTGTTACGCTGGCTAATTGGTTGCCGCTGGTGTAGCTATATCCCAGGTTAGCCGCGCCGGTTCCCGAACGGCTAAGCGCTTTTATATTGCCCATTACATCGTATACAATATCGCTTTCGTTATTTCCTGCCAAACTTGTACCGCTGGTGAGCCTGTTTAGCCTATCATAGGTATAGGTAAAGGCCTTGTTCAGGTTGCCGGGGGTGCCCCATAGCTGGTTGGCAATATTTCCGTTAAACTGCGGCGTTGTGCCATCGTTATATTTAAGCTGCATGGCAAATAAACCGGCACTGCTGGTTGTTAACCAGCCCCGCTCATTATAAGTATAGTTAATAGTTTGCAGTCCATTGCCCAGTTGCCTGGTTTTTAGCTGACCAATTTCGTTATATTCAAGCGATGAAACCAGTACATCGGTGCCGCTGTCCATTTTTTGCCAGCTTTGCAGCTTGCGGCCCATGTGGTCGTAAGTGTAATGGGTAGCTACGGTAACCGCGTTGCCTGCTGTGCCGGTATGCTGGCGCGCGCTGGTCAGCAGTTCATCGGTAAAACTGTAGGTGTTTGTGGTAATATCGTTACCTCCCAAATGGTTGCGGCTTTTAGACTGTATTACCCGGCCTTTATCATCGTAATAACTCATCGTAAACAACATGGTATTGGTGCCCAGTATATTAGTTTGCGTTGCAGTGGGCAAACCTGTGGGATTGCTTATCTGCCCGACGGCATTATTGGGCGCGGTAAATACGGCTGCATCGGGGTTAATGCTGATATTGCTTAAAAAACCATAATCGTCATAGTAATTAACAGTTAATACCTTGCAGCCGGGACTTGCAGGGTCGCTAATATATGAATGATCTATGCCAATACCATCGCCCTCGACATAATCATACCCCATTCTGATATCTTGTGATGATATACCATAGGAACCATCGTATACACCCGATTTGGCCAGCCTGCCAATAGCGTCATAGGTAAACCAGCTCCACTGGTTGCTTTGGCTTTGTTTGGTATCGCGCGAATACATTACCTGGCCATTGATATTGGAAATCATTTCTTCCCAGCCTTTACCCGGCAATTTTTTTTCAGATAAGCGCTGCTCCCTGTCATATCGATATTGATAACCAAAAGCATCAAGCTGCGTTGGCGTTAGGCCACCAGCATCCGGATTTAGCCCGGGTGGCAGCACAAAACTTAAATTCCCTATATTATCGTACACGTAATAGGTGCTTAAGGTTTCCAGGGTATTATCTGTCTTTTTATTAAATGTACGCTTTAAAACAACATGCCCCTCTTTATCTGTATATTGCTGCACAGTGCCTGCCAAACCATCCGTAGCCTGCCAGTTCTCGTCTTTGGTAATGGTTACATAAAGTTCATTGGCATTATAATATCCCGTACTATTTAAAACCCTGCTGCGGATCTCATCAAAAACAGTACTAAAAACACCTGTATTGGCCGGCAGGGTTATTTCATCGGCCGTGTAAAGCCGGGCGCTATAATCGCCATAACTGGCCGTGTTTGCTGTATATTCGGTTTTTACCGTATGTCCTGCCCCGGTTACGCCGCTGCCTGCAAGTTGCCACGGATTGCCGGGCGCGCCCTGCTCGGTAATACGATTTAAGGGCGAGGCCTCAAACGCTGTACCAGCGTAAGGACTGGGTATAACCGGATAATCGCCCGATTGCTGATAAAAAGTATTTTGCGCCCCGGTTAAAGCGTTGGCCCGGTAGCTGCCCGGTGTGCCGCTGGTGGTATAAGGTAAATACTTTAGCGGCTCGCGGCCGTAAGCATCATAAGCTACCGGCTGCACAATATCTTTGTCGGCCTTGGGATTACCTTTAACCTGCACTGTTTGTAATGGACGGCCCAAATCGTCAAAATACTGAATAGTTTCCATCACATCACAAGTGGCTATGCCTGCACCCGCCGGGTTTGTTATACCCGCCTGCCTGGGTGTATAAGTAATAATATAGTTGAGGGTTTGTGTAGGTTGCGCAGCAAGGGGCGCGCACGTACTTTTAATAAATAAATGCAATGATTGCCCCGGTTGCGCTGTAAAGCTGAAGCCGTTACCCAGGGTAATACTATTATCATTATAATACTCGCCATAGGTAAGCGGCACCGTTTGTGTTGCCGATGATATATAAGTTTGTGCCGATGCAACTAAGGGCATCAGCAACAATGTTAAGCAAATAAGGATGCGGTAGTTAATTGTTGTCATAACGCTTAGGTTGTTAATTTTGGGTAGACGAGTATATCAACAGCTCGATAGAACAAGGATTTGAGTTTGTTTCGGTATAATCCACACTAACGCTACTGTCGGACCAAACGTAATGATAGGTACATAAATAAGTACCATCTTCGTTAGGTACCGAGCCGGTATATTTTTTTATCCCTGTTTCACAAATGCCGTTGACTACTTTTTTATCAACTGTGCCACAATTGATTTCTAAAGTTGGGGCCTGATAAACCGGCGCCGCACATATGCCTTTATAGTTATAGGTAAACTGTTTTAACAGGTTGCCGTTGTTATCGGTTATGCTTTTTAAACGTTGCATTTCGTCGAAGGTATAAACAGTGGTTTGGCCTCTTTCATCAGCTTTACTGGTGATACCTAAACCTGGCTCATAAGTATAAGTACTCATTGATGCATCGGCAGGGCAAATGCGGATATCATCAAACCATACATTACCGCTGCCCGCGTTATATAAGGTTAAATTGTAGTGGGCGTAGTAACTGTATACCGGTATTATCTTTTCAAGATAAACCCATTTGCCGGTTTGGCTTGTTGATATTTTTTCTACATGGCTAACGTCACTATAATCCTTAAAATCCAATCCAATTGACGCAGCCGGCCCGTTGGAATAAACCCAACCGGACAATTTGAGGTAATACGTATCGGCGTTTATATTTACGAGCAGCCGCGATGCGTTCACTTCGGTTGAGCCACTATTGGCCAGCAGGGCCGAAAAGCTGCCTGTGTGTGAGCGGCTCCTGTCAAATGTTAGTCCATTTGACCATAGGCCGCCAGGATTATTAAATTCAAAAGGTTCGTACATCGCCTCGCCGTAAGATGTGCCATAGGCTATAGGCTGGGCATTGGTTACCTCGCCTATAGGATAACAATTATTATATCCCCATAAGTAGCTTTTTGTTAACACCTGATTATTGTAATCGGGCTTGGAAACCGATGCCAGGTTACCCTGAAGATCGTAGTTATAAAATGTACGCAATTTTAAACGGCCGCTAATGTTCATCTGTTCAACAACATCATTATCCACTGTAGCATAGCGTGCTTTTGCAAGGGAATAACTCAAATTATCGTACGATAATATCGAAACTGTAGGATCGGATTCGTTATATAATAAGTCGCTATACCCTGAAACAGTTTGTTGCGGCAAAAGCACTGTGGAAGTCAGATCATATTCAGCAATCGGCGCTACAAAATCTGAAATAATACCTTGATAATTATTGTTATAACGGCTAATTAAGCTATAGGCGGTTACCTTTGCCGATCGTATATAGTCTGTACTGTTCTTATTCAGAATATTTAACGTTTCAACCGGATACTTCAACATATTCCTTTTTATCATCTCGTTTAACGGGTAGTTCCCGTAATCAGGGACGGGGGTAGTTGTCAGCAGATCAAACGGATACCGGTACCGGGTTATCGCCTGTTCGCCCTTGCTGTTACCAGCCTTGTCTTCTTGTAACAGGCCATATTTAGGCTCATAAGCATAAGTATGCGTTTGGGCAACGGGGTGTGTCCCATCGGGGTAATCAGTTGATACAACTTGTGCAACTTTAGTAGGGTAATTATAAATTTTATAAGACGCCCCCCCGATAACAGCCCCGGTAGCGTTGCCAATTTTTATGATATTTTGGCTAAGACTGATGGCACGGACATAATCATTGGTGTTAGGGGCAGTATAGGTATAGGTTTCTGAATGTAAGGGGGTACCTGTTTCGGCATAAACTGTTTTTTGTTTGAGTAACCCTCTCTCATTTTCCCGGCTGGCCAAAGGGAAAGTGTTTAAGTTTCCTGTACCCAACGCCTCTATAAAACTATCGTCCAATATATCGTAATTGCTGTAGGTGTATTCTGTAGACCCGTTTCCGGTTTCAATTTCTTTAACTTTTGAATAGCCTACATGGCTCCCAACCGTATTCGAGCTCATTGGCAGGATGGTTTGAGAGAAGAATTTCTTTTCCGTATAAGTCTCCTCTGTTAAATCGTTCCATACAATTGTCCCGGTATTGTTGGGCCAATAATATTGGGCTTTACCTGCTAAAATACCATCAGTATATTCGTAGTTTTTTTTCGATAATTGTTGGCCATCACAGTTATAGTTTATAATTTCCTTTATACGCAGCCCTCCTGCATACTGCGCTGTTGAGGGTGAACTTATGCTAAATGCGCCGCTTGAAGCCGAACGGGAAACCTCCCGAACATACTGATTTGGCTCGTAAACAAACCTGGTGTAGCCGCCTGTAGGATAGTTAATCTGATCAAGCGATCCGGCGTAAAGAAAAGCAGGATCAGGCTCTTTATAGCTATAATACCCAGTATAGTCGGCTGTGGTAAAGTCTCCGATCTTGGTACTAAAGCTTTTACCGTTATAAAAGCCCCAATGGTCGGTTGCAAAGCTGCAATAACCAGGCAGTGGTTTGGAATTATCGTAATGAAACGTGTAAGACTGGGGGGCTGTTGATGTACTGTCTGTTTTGGTGGCAGAAAGCAGGGTTAACCTCACCTTAGGATCATTTGAATACTGAAATCCCCATTTTAAAGTGCTTGCCCCCGTACGTAAGTTTTTCACATCAATATTATTTAATTGAAGCCATTGAAGCCGGGTAAAATCAAGTGGTTCGCATGAAAAATTCAGATCACACGGGCCATTACCTAATGCACTATAAACTTTTAAATAACCAACACGATAGCTGACAGCAGTTATCGATTTATCATAGCCGTCGGCCCTTGCGTTCAACGAATTGACGACGTCATTATAATTGTAGGTAAGTTCAACCGTCCTGCTATAATTAAAAGTTACTTCCTCATTGCTGGTTTTGATTTTGGTAAGATAAACAGGTTGAATGAGCCTGCCGCTATACATATCTGATACTTGTTTTGAAGAGTGGTCAGGTATATCAAACTGATCCATTGTGATTGATTTGGAAAGTGAAACGATGGGTGCCCAAACATTTGGCAGCTTACCATATTCATACAAAACGGTGTTCTTTTTATCCGGCGATTCCACCTCTCTCAGATACCAGCTATCAAAGCTTTTATAATTATATCCCTGGGCAAAAAAATCGGTGCTTCTTTCAACCGGTAAATTATCGGCATTTGAATTATAGGTTTGGCCATAGAAACCAAATTTGTAAACAAAACCATCAGGCGTAGTTATTTTAAAGCCCTTAATTTTTTTCTCAAATATGCTGGTATACATATCGTACGCACCATAGTTATCATATCGATGAGCAACGTACGAGAAAGGAGGGCGAAGGTTTGTTTCGGGGGGAGGGAAATAGAGGTTGTTATAGTTAACAACGGTATCGGTACCATAAACGCTTGTTGAAGGCTCGTAAGTAACGTCGTATTCCACTTTTATGGAGGGGTCGGTCAACACTTTAATCTTGTCTGCTAAAACATCATAAACAAATTTACCCGAATAGCCATTGAAGTTAAAAACATACTCATCTGGTTCGGTGTCGCGCTGATAATCATACCCCGAACTGAATATATCACTTGCAGCTGTACCAAACCCTTTAAGAGCAAGCGTTTTTATACTTGCCGCATGTGCCCAACCGGTATTAGGCGTCGGGGGGTAAGTTCCGTCCGAATTAGAAAACAATAACGATCGGTTGAACATTAAGCCTGGAGTTAACCTCAATTCAAACGGGGGTATACGCCCGCTCATCACATAATCTAATTCAAAGAAATAATGCGGACGGTAATCATCCGGCAATCCTTTTACCGTCCTTGAAATTAGCCCTCCGGCATTTAATGCCCAGCCATTACCAACTACTCCCGGGTGAACATCAGGCCTAAAACCTGAAGAGTGATAATTTAAGGAAATAGCAGAGTTGATTTTTCCTTCAGATAGTTGATAAACTGGTATTGATATATTTGTAGTTCCGTTTTGCAATGTAACAGGAATCGTTCCGAATATGCCGATACTACTGGCATTAGGGCTCAGGAACGTTATCTTATCCGAACCAAGCGGTTGTTGGGCAAGTAATTTTGCACTCGATATAAGAATACAAAATGATACCATAAATATTTTTTTCATAAGGATAGGCGAATTTTTGAATTAGTAATATGATTAGTGCTTGATTTTTAGCTTATAATGGAAGAATTGCTTTATAATTCTGGGCTTGTTTCCGCTTAAGCGCATAAGCTTCCAGCTCCTCTTTGGTCAAAATAGTTTCAAGTTCAGTATGAAACTTTGCTTTTAAAGGCATTAATTGATTAATCGTTGCCCCGTGTGCTACCGCGCTGTCTAAAGCCCTTTGCTCCTTAGTTAAAAAAATAGTTAATACCTGTTTTCGCTCGGGCGAAAGCTTCACAACTGATGCCAAGTCTTTAATTTTTAAATTAATTGCTTCGGGGCGGTGAACTAAAGCAGAATCATTGCTGTTTTTTTGCGCGGTGGCTATCTGGACAAACGTTACCGACCCAAGTATAAATATGATTATCTTTTTCATTAGCTTTAGTGTGTTAGAGGTGGTTGTTAGAGGCAAGGGTTAAAAGGTAATAGTTAATTTATGCAAGTCCGGATCAAGGTTTTTTAGCATTGCTTTCTTCCTGTTTTCTTTTTATCATATTTATTTCCTCCTGTTGCTGGATGATGTACAAGGTCAACTCCTCTACCTTTTTCAGCAGCAACTTATTCATCTCACCTAGGTTTACACCATTTTTTATAACTTCCTGTTCGGATGGCATATCCGGCAGATGCTGGTTTTGGTCTATGTAAGCTTTTAGTGAAGTAAGAGATGGCAATTTATAAGCAGGCTTAAAAACATAATCCGGCCAGTTGGCTGTTTCTACTTTCACTTCCTTAGAGCGAATTGTGCCGTTAACGGATAGCGCTTCGTGAGGTGTACTTGTACCGATGCCAACATAACCATT